>CAVTZU010000001.1:0-75370 GCA_963739305.1 Candidatus Bathyarchaeota archaeon
ATATTCGGTTGGTCGGAAAAGTTCCCCTGAAAAATCGGAATGCGATGTCGTCCGCATACAAATCCTGCACGTGGTTGATAGCCTCTTGAATAGCAGAGATCTCATAGCTCCGCGTCAAATGGTTTTCACGTCCAATTTGTTTCCCAACCTTATCCAGTAGACGGCGATTGTGCGATGGATGATGTATATTCGTCCTGTAGATGGGGACATCTCGTGCACAAGAAGCCCTTCGATCATTCCGGACCTCAGAGCTTCTCCGGCAACAACGATGATGTTGCTGCCGCCTCTTTTCGTTGAGTATCCCATGAAGGGCAGTTTAGGGTCAACCAGAACGTCCAGTTTATCCGGAATTTCAAAACCCGCGTCCTTCATCATCCTTAGAGCTTCATTCGCAACTTCTTTCACGAGACCGTTTTCGGAAGACATGTTCTATCGCCGTCGCCTAATCAGGATGTACTGTGGGGCACAGTCACAAGACCTTATCTATCTACGCTGATTCAGAGCATACTCAGATGAAGGAGTACGAAAAACCGCGGAAACTTCCCCCCGTTGTCAAGTTCTCCTTCCTTTCTCCCCAATTCGTCGCGGTCTCGCACTCCTGAAATCATTGTCTAAATCATCTTTCAGAGGATGTCCTGCTATTTCGCAGGCATGAGCAACGACCCTATACTGTCGCTCATCCAGCACACGTCTCACATCATGAGCTGCCAATGCGAAAAGCTGAAGCGCTGCATCGCAAGTATCCATGAAGTTCTCATCACCTTCGCTCAACGCAGCGCTCTAAACCGCTGTCCATTTTGTCCCATTTCTGCCGAAACAAGGTCCCACAACTGGTTTTCAGAATCATATAAGATTCGGTGATGCACCGCTAAGATTTGCGCCAGGTGAATTGCCAGCAGAGACCGTTGAACTGCTGCGGAATTTTTTTGCCCTAATTCCAGGTTCCCGATCAATTTATGAACTTCTTCAGCCCAGCCTGTCAGCTCTTCGGCAACCCATTTGTCTGCTCGTATGCCTAGAAGCTCCCAGCGCCATTCACGGGCTTCTCGCTTCAATGCCTCCGCGATGCCCTTGGGATCATAGATTATCTTTGCGCTGCGCCATGCGGGGACGATTCCTCCAACCTTGCGGGCTTCTGAAAGCCGCATGGTGATTTCTGGCGGTTTCCCAAGACACGGAGAACAAGAATCCCTGAAATCGTTCGAGCTCATAGCGGATCCTCTTCCTATCGCGTGGATGTCGATGTCTGATTCCTTATAGGCGTCACCTCTCGCCCAGCTTCCAAAGAGAACTACTGCCTCGGCACCTTGATCTATGAGCTTCCGAGAAACCATTCTAGCCGTCTGCAAGACTCGCTTGTCCATCTCACAAATTCCTCTGCAACGTCAACTGTTTCTTCTTCATGCTCTTCTATTCATTCCCTCCAGAAACAATGTCTGGTGCAAGTTTAGCCGAATAATCTGAAGATGAAGAGCCTTCTCGGTGGGATTCATTGCGGTTGAAGTTGTGTTGAAGACTTTACGAACACCTCGGTCCGATTCTCCACCATCTCCATCCAAACTTGCGGTGCGAAGGACGGTTGTCAGCTGATTGCGGGCTTTTCTCCAAAGAATACGTCTCGAAAATAGTGAAGAGTGAAAACTATAAAGAAAAGGGAAACCAGTGAGAGACCTATTCCTACAACCGCTAGGTAGAAAGACGGACTATGCAGCCGTGACATGTAGGTAAGGGTATCATCTAACGTGCTCGATATGCCCGACCAATGATATCCCACACACCAAGAAAAACAGTCCAAATAAGATGTAGACAAAAGCAAGCGTTCTAACGTTCATGCTCTTCGTTCCCCAGGCAACGCAACAAATGCCACGATAACATCTGGGAACAAGAACATTTAAGTCTTGAGACAATCGCATTTTCCTAGTCAGGTCAGTTTCTTCAAGTGACAAACTACCGCAAACAGGTCTCGTTTTGGTGCGGGGGATGGGACTTGAACCCATGAACGCCTGCGCGACAAGGTCCTAAGCCTTGCTCCTTTGACCAAGCTCGGAAACCCCCGCTCATCAACCAGCTAGGTGTTGAATTTCACCGTCTTCTTTTATATGTTTAGCCCACAACCTTAGGAACGCTTAAAACATAAGAAACATTTCCGTAACTAGTAAACACGAAGTGCCTCGGTAGCCTAGCCCGGTGGGGCTCCGCCTTGGTAAGGCGGGGGTCGCGGGTTCGAATCCCGCCCGAGGCTCCACCTAGCTTTAAGACAGACTTCGTGGAAGACCCGAAAATCATATAACTTAAGGCATCTAATTCGCCAAGCGGTGTTGCTGTGAGTTCCGAGAGACAATTCACTGCCGAAGAATTGAAACAATACAATGGAAAGGATGGAAAACCAGCTTACATTGCCTACAAAGGCAAGGTCTATGACGTCACCGATGATTTTCTTTGGGTCGAAGGTGACCATCAAGGGGAACACTACTGCTGGCGTAGACCTTACCGAAGAAATGTCGCGTGCCCCTCACTTGGAAGACGTGCTTGAAAGGGTCAAACTGATCGGAGTTCTGACAAAGTAGGAAAAGAAAAAAGAAATCCGCCTTGTTTTTGAGTAGATTCTTATTTCGTCAAATTCGTAGCACGACAAAACATTAAAAGAAAATAGACTAGGAAAGTGTTCTTGTGAGAACATGAAAGAAAAGGAATTGTTTTGGCCTTTACATAGACGGAAAATGGGTTGAATCCGTCTCGGGAGAGACTTTTCCCACCGACAATCCAGCAAAGCCGAAACAAGTTCTAGGCACTTTTCAGAAGGGAAACAAGGAAGACGTCACCGCGCCATCGAAGCAGCCGAAGCTAGATTTGAGAACTGGAGTGAAATGCCTGCACCGAAGAGAGGTTTAATTCTCCTCAGAGCCGCCCACCTGCTGCGCTTGCACAAGGAGAAACTGGCGAGGGAGATGACCATGGAAATGGGAAAGGTCATCAGTGAAGCAAGAGGCGATGTTCAGGAGGCAATTGACATAACGGAATACATGGCCGGTGAGGGCAGAAGACTCTTCGGACAAACGACACCTTCGGAACTGAGGAAGAAACTCTGCATGACGGTGAGGCGACCGGTCGGCGTGTGTGGCATCATAACGCCATGGAACTTTCCTATAGCGATTCCCGCGTGGAAGATAATGACCGCACTCATCTGTGGAAACACCGTGGTTTTCAAACCATCATCGGACACTCCACTATGTGCAGCTCGACTTGTTGAGGTGCTCGAGAAAGCAGGATTGCCGCGAGGTGTGTTAAACATGGTCACGGGTTCCGGTGAAGACGTAGGCATGAACGTCGTCAGAAATGAAAAAGTCAGGGCCATTTCGTTTACCGGACACAAGGACACCGGAGCTGCAATCTTGAAGGAAGCTGGGCTGAAGCGGGTAGGCCTGGAGATGGGAGGCAAAAACGGAATCATAGTAATGGATGATGCTGACCTGCAGCTTGCATTGGACGGCGTCATCTGGGGCGGGTTCGGGACAACAGGACAGAGATGCACCGCGGCTTCACGCGTAATAGTTCACGAAAAGGTCAGGAAAGAATTTGAGAACATGCTCGTAGGAAGAATAAGAAAACTGAAGTTGGGAGACGGACTCAAACCTGACACAGATGTGGGTCCATTGATAAACAAGGCCGCGCAGCTGAAAAGCGCCGATTACGTGGAAATCGGAAAACGAGAAGGCGCAAAACTCCTAGTGGGCGGAAAGATACCGAAAATGGAAGGGTTCTTTTTTGAGCCGACATTGTTCACAGACTGCTCAATCGACATGCGAATCACCCAGGAAGAAATCTTCGGTCCAGTCGTCTCACTTATTCCGGTGAACGACTTTGACGAGGCAATCGAAACAATCAACTCGACCGAGTACGGTTTAAGCTCGGCAATCTACACGAGAGACCTGAACAAAGCCTTGGAAGCAGCCATGAAGATTGAGGCAGGGCTGACCTACATCAACTCAAGCACGATCGGATCAGAAGTCCATCTTCCCTTCGGCGGAGTCAAACACACGGGTGTCGGAGCACGAGAAGGAGGAATCGAGGGAATAAACGAGTTCTCAGAGACAAAGACAGTGTATATTGATTACTCGGGAAAACTGCAAAAAGCCCAAATCGATCTAGACTAAAACGCGTCGTCACAAGATAATACTCATGCTAAGACACAGTTAAATAATTTATATATGGACAGCAAGCAATGAGGATACAGAGGGAACTGGTTATTGCCCCTTGACCTCCCAGAGATCATAATCATCGTGATAGGGGCAATCATCGTCGTTGCAATCGTAGTTTTTGGCATGACGAGGCGTGGCAAGAAGAAAACCTCGAAAAACCCAGAAATTCCACTCGAACCAAGAATCTCTCCATTCAAAGTCACGAAGAGTGTTCCCTCAGACGATGCCACTCACGCGAAGGACGAGCTTCGAATATTAGACCTGGAAAGGGAGATTCTCAGCGACGCCATAAGACGATTGTACGAGGCCCAAGCTGAAGGAAAAATCACGGAGCAGGAAAGAGAACGACTGGCACAGATGTACAAAACCAGAATGATGACGATCAAAGATGCAATCTCAAAAGATGAGTCTCTTGTTGCTTTGCACGAGCTTGAGACGATGCAAGAAGATCTTATGAAACTTTTCAGCGAACGTTTCGATGAATTGAACACGAAGATTGGGGAACTTCGGTCGAAAACAGACTTGAAGCCGATAAAAGAGATAACTGTGATGCCCAAGCTGGAGGAAGCCGAGGCCGGAGCCCCATCAGACGAAAAAACTTCTGGTGAAGAAAAATCAAAGAAGAAGAGAAAGCCGCCTACACCAAAATCCAGTCCTCGAACTGAAGCTGAAAAAAGAATAGAGGAAATCCGTTCTGAAGTTGAAAAGGTTCTAGACCGATTGGGGCAGATGGAAATTGACTCCTAATCGAGGCAACATTGAAAAAGCGAAAAGAAACGCGGCGGCAGAAGCTGCAAAGCACGTCAAAGATGGCCTCTTCATAGGCTTAGGAAGCGGAAGCACGGCGGCCTACGCAATAGAAGAAATCGGAAGAAAGATCAAAAAAGAACGAATTCACGTTACGGGTGTCCCAACGTCGTATCAAGCTTTCATGGTTGCCCTTAGAAACGGAATCCCCATTACGACTCTCGAGGAGCATCCTGTTTTGGATCTGACGATTGACGGCGCAGATCAAGTGGACAAAGATCTGAACCTAATAAAAGGAATGGGCGGAGCTCTTGCAAGAGAGAAAGTCGTTGCCTTCGCCTCCAGATACAACGTAATCGTTGCTGACGAGAATAAAAAAGTCAGTTTCCTCGGCGAAAACAACCAACCCGTCCCAGTAGAAGTCTTACCTTTCGCAGTTTCACTCGTAGACCGCAAGTTAAGGGACATGAAAGGAAAACCTGTTCTCAGAGAAGGAAAAGGAAAGGTTGGACCAGTCATCACAGACAACGGGAACGTAATCTTGGACGTGGACTTCGGAGTAATACACAAACCTGGCGAGTTGGAGAAAAGGCTGAAAACTCTTTCCGGAGTCGTGGAAACAGGGCTATTTATTGAAATTGCCAACGTCGTTTACATCGGAACGAACTCCGGAACAGAGAAACTCATGAGAAAGTAAAGTTTCCGTTCTCGAATGGAGCACGTGCCCTACTTGAAAAGTGTCTGGAAGCATTCCTGGTGGTAGTGTCTTCTCTCTTCTCCGTTGGAATCTCTAACGATGACTTGCTCATCCGGGTTCAATGCGTGACCGCACTTGTCGCAAAGAGACATCTTTTCGGCGATGCATTCAATGCGCTCAGACTCCATCCTTCTCAGTTCCTCACACTTGCGCTTCAGCTCTGCGACTCTTCCCTTCAATTCTTGCAGTTTGCAAAGAGTGTTTTCTATTTTCTCCTTTATCTCGTATGGTTCTTCGTGGACGTGCTCCCCTATCTCCATTTTTTCCAACATCCTGCCTTTCCTTCTTCGACGATTCATAAATGGTATCTTAATATATAATAGTTTATTCTCGTACCGCAATATTCCAAAATAGAAAACCAAACACTCAAAATCATGGACCCGCGACGTTCTTGGAATATTTCCAAGTTTGTTCTAGAAAAAGAAAAAAGGATAACAGAGAACAACCAAGTTTTCCTCTATAGCAATACCAGAATCAGACAAGACCATAGAGAATGTGTTGTGTCATTGTGTCTGATCGTACCAAGAAACAGAATTATTAGTTGCAGTTGTCACAGTGGTTAAGGGTTGCGTTTGAGAAAGAAGTCTGTTCTAATTGTTCTGGTGATTCTTGTAATTGGTGTGGTTGGAACAGGTCTTTCAGCAATTTATGAAACAAGAATGGCAACCTACAGAAATAACAGCAGGAAGTGGTGACACATCCAAGATATCTTGTGGCTTTCCACTCAGTTGGTATGGACATACACAGACAACACATGGTACTTTAACCATAATAACCCTCAATCAATTTCTAAGTTGTATTGGTTCTCATCAGAATCACTTCTAATGGATGCTGCATTCTGGTTTGCCATCAGTTTCTTCGTGGCACAGGGGCTTATTGCCATAATTAAATCAGTAAACATGTTGCACAAGACAAGAGTTTCAAAGAAACTGTCTGTTATTAACATATAGAGCTAGAAATGAGCTTAGTTTTGGCTGTTTTAATGGTTAATTGCTCGTTCTTTGAGCTTCTTCAACAATGATATGATTGTGAAGACTAACGATCTGAGGCAATCCATAGAAGCCCCATTAGTGCTGAAGCTGCATAAGTTGGAATTTCTGGATGATCCCAGATCGTAATACTTGGCTCCACAAGGTTGCTCACTCCAGCAACATGTCATACCCGACCATTGCCCACAATGTAGCTAAACTTCCCCATAGAATTAGAAAAATGTTGAAGATCGGTCTGAAAGACATTGACTCATTTTTCCTGTATCCCAAGAGACACAGAGCAATGCCACAGACTTGAATGACTATGATCGGAATGACTAGTCCTGAAGAGCAACGCCTGCAGAAAGTTTGGTCCCACACAAAGAGCGCTGTTCCCACGGAGAGCGAGTACTGAGAATCAGAAGCAAGACAAAAGAAAGAATAGGACTTAGACAGATACGTATAGTAACCCGTAGATAAATAGCCCATCTTCATCAGAAAACAATAGACAAGATTGAACTTTTAATTCTTCTGATCAAACCCTTTCTCACATGGATTTCAGATGGTCTCGAGAAGTTTTTCATCGTAGTTAGAGACTGTTACTGTACCGACATGTAGAACTGGAATTGAGAGCTAAAGCCAAGATTCATCCTAAGGCAAACAACCTAGGTTTTGTCCATACCAAAGATTACGTAGTAAGTGTAGAAAAGTCTGCGTAGGAAAGAAAAAGTCGAAAAGGAGATTTTGCTTTTTGCTAGCCATGCCAACACAAAGAGTTAAGATTCATCCATAAGTCATAATTACTGATACAACCAGTATGATTAGGGGGGCACACCTTGAGTACAAGGTTGGTTCTCATTCTTGTTTTTCTGATGCTTCTTGTTAGTCTGGGGTATCCAAGATTTGAACAAAATAGGGTGAGAGCCTCTGATGGCTACCCTGTTCATAACCTCAACACAGGTTTGAACTACACGACAATTCAGGAGGCTATCAATGCTAACGAGACTTTGGATGGACACGTAATACACGTAGATGCTAGAACATACTATGAACACATAGCAATACACAAGTCAATAACGCTCCTCGGAGAAAACAAAAGCACAACCACCATTGATGGAAACGAGACTGGTACAGTTGTTTCGATAACCGCAAACGACACGACGATAAAGGGGTTTACAATTGAAAATACCAATTGGTTTGGTATCGATGTCTCAGCATCAAATAACGTCACGATTGAAGATAACGAAGTTATCAAAGCATTTTATGGCATACGGCTTGACGAGTCTAGCGAATGTAGAGTTACAAGGAATATTGTTGAAAACAACACTTTTCTGGGAATGCTGCTTGCCGACTCCACAAACAATATTCTGAGGGAAAACCAAATGGCGAACAACGTTGAAAACTTTGGGGTCTGGGGTATTTCGCTGGCTCCTTTTGTTAACGACGTTGATAACTCAAATATCGTCGACGGAAAGCCAATCTACTACCTAGTCAATCAATACAACAAACAGATTACTAATAATGCTGGACTCGCAATAGTTGTGAATTGTACGAATATCACAGTCAAGAATCTGAACGTGATGAACGAAGACATGGGAGCGATGTTCCGATTCACCAATTCTTCTTCCGTGGAAAACAGCACGGTCCGCAATTGCACCTATGGCATTGACCTTTTCTATTCTTGCAACAACACAATCGTCAACAACCAAGTATTCAACAACACTGAGGGCATCTCGTTGCGATGGTCTTATGAAAACCGTGTCTTTGGCGATACATCAACATCGAATGGAGACGGAATCTACCTTTACTCCTCAGGCAGGAACATAATAGTTAACAATGAATTCTCATTCAGTGGCGGTTATGGAATAGACTTTGGAGAATCAACCGACAATTCTTTCTATCACAACAATATAGTTAATAACAAAGCGAATTTCGACTCTCAATCTTATGGTAACAACTTTTGGGACAATGGTTTGGAAGGTAACTACTGGAGTGACTACAATGGAACAGACAGCAATCGGGATGGCATAGGTGATATACCATACATTATTGATGAAAACAACACAGACCGCTATCCTCTGATGGGTACATTTCAGAGTTTCAATGTTTCAACTTGGAATCATCCTAATGATGGATTTGAAGAAGCGGATGTAATCAGCAACATCACCATCTCAAGTCTTGACTTGTATGAGTGGTTGACTACTCCAAACCAGTATCTCCAAGCAGGACAGCCATTTCTCAGATTAGTACCAGTTCAAGAACAGAACATGACTGCAGGCTTCTGCAGAATTACATTGCCAAGCGGCATACTGAACGGATCATCCTACACAGTCTTGATTGACCTGACTCCAATCAATGCTAGCAAACTGGCTATATCAAACGACACACATACCACTCTGTATTTCACTTTCAACTCCTCTGCCCTTGAAGGAATAATCATAGTTCCAGAGTTTCCATCATTCCTGGTTCTACCATTATTCATGATGGCGGCATCACTGGCAGAAATAGTCTGCAAGAGAAGACATGTGACCTGAGTAGAGCCTTATCTTTTCCTTTACTACCCTTGAAAACTAACAGAAGATCACTTTTGAAAAAGACAGAAATCTTAAATCTGCACGATAACAGAAGACAACCTAGTGATGTAAAAATGGTTGATACAAAACCGAACGGGACGAAGCCAAGTGGAACGCTAACGTTTGAGCCGAAACGAGGAAAAGTTGTTGGAAGAAATATTGCCATCGCACTCGGAATAATCTGCATAGTTCTTGTAGCAGGTCTAGCCGTGGTGATATACATGGCTTATTCTCCCACAGCGAGCACTTCAACTACAAGTCTTCAAAGCCAAATCAATGACCTTAATTCAACTTACAACAGCTACAAGTCTACCCACAGTCACACAAATGACGAATTCAACTCTTTGAGTTCACAGAATGCGAATCTACAGAATCAATACGACACCTACGTTGGTGACCACAACTATACTAACGAGGAATACCAGAATCTTCAGAACCAATACAACGCTTATGTTGGTGACCATAGCCATACTGATGAAGAATACAATTCTTTGAGTTCGCAAAACACAAATCTTCAAAACCAAACTACGAATCTTCAAAATCAAGTAAATGACCTTAACAATACTCTTAATTTAGATAAATCTACGATTTGGGTCAACAACCAAACCATAAGTGAACCCGCAAATTCATATATTGCATCGAATTTTGCAGCTAACTATGCAGGGTATGTTTCTGTTTTGGTTCAGAATTCCTCGACTACGACCACCTATGTTCGAGTGATTTATTCTTCAAACGGTGTCAATTATGACAATCAAATAACCGTCGGAACAGGTGGCACAGCAGTCTTCCCAATTCTACCCTCTGGAAGCATCGAGGTCAGGGTCGGCAACACAGATCTTATCACTGGCCATAACCAAACCCTAACAATAACATACCACTACTAGCACCATTTCTTTTTTCTAGTTCAAACTATGCTGAACAAAAAGGCTTTAGTCAAGCTTTAGAAAAGAATATGAGAAAGAAGGGAAAACTTATCTCAAAACGACATTGTGTTTCCCTTCGTCTGCAATGCCTCTTATGTCTTGTTCAAAGTTTTTTAAGCAAGTCAAAACAAATACAAATTCGGTGAAGGCATGAACTCAGGCGCGCTAGGTGCATTCGTTTTAGCAATTGGTGGAGCAATCTCATTTGAAGCACTATATGATTTATTAGAAGTGTACAAGTGGAATAGCACTTCAAGCTTTGGCTCTCCAAGTTTCGGCCCAGACATTATGGGTTTTATAGGTTTTTTGTTTGTAGGCATTGGTCTTTGGCTAATTGTCCTAAGTGGAAAACCCGAAATGAAAGAGAATGTCTAAGTTTCTCAGAGTAGGAGTATAATCAAAACAACAGGACCAAAAATACCGAATAGAGAAAGAAGAAGCGCGCGCGGAGAAATCGATTTAGCAACAGGCTGGCGTGCCTACAAAGGAATAAATGCCACTTTCGACCATTTTAAGTGTAAGCCAGCGTGCAATTGGTTGGTTGAGGTCATATAAATGGCAAGACGACTGATGGTAGCTAGGGCACTATTGATAGCTGCAATAGTATTGTTATGCTTTTTGATGTATATCTTCTATTTTGCGAAGATTGTGCAGCCTGGATCTTGGGTTGGGGAGACGCTTCTTATTGCGGCATTCCTGCTAATAGCTGCAGGTGGTTTTGTTTCAGTCCGGGACAAAGAGCGATAGATCGCACTTTAACATCAGCCCAATATCCCCTTAGCGCGCGCTTAGATCGTAAAGTTTTAGCATCTCACGTTCTAAGGCTTGGACTCATGTCCTGCGTTGAACGTCATAATAGCAGGGGTTCAAAAATGAGCGAAAGAAAGCTTGTGAGCAGAAACGTAGCTATTGGATTGGGAATAACATGTATCATACTGATAGCTGGTTTAGGTGCAGCAATGGTGTATTACACAATAACAATATTCGATAAAAACAACACAATATCCTTGCAGAATTCTCAATTATCAAGTCTGAACAACACTATGTCAAACCAAATTGCACAACAGAATACCACCATCATCAACCTGCAGTCAACGATAGATAGGCTTAAGAAATTGCAAAATCTTACCGACCAAATTCTTAGTATGCATATGGCATACGACACGGATGGTAATTGGTTGGGGACATGGAATCTTGTGGCGACTTTCAACGAAAGTACTGTTTCAGGAGGGAACACGTCGAATTTTCAGATTTTCAGTGCATATGGCTTGTGGCGTTTTAACTTTACCGTTCAGCAAGACCTATGGTTCAATATCATTCAGGTTGTTGGGTCAGAAATAATAGTTACGGGAACGTATCAGGCCACTTATACGGGAGAAATTGACCATGGTTCAGTCTACTATTTCGCATGCAGCGTCACAACTCCTTCGAGTCACTATATCGAGTTTCCAACGGGTAGCTTTGCAGGTAACTGGACAATGACAGTAGAAGAGCTTGATTTGCTCCCTTAGTCATCGATTTTTCTATTTATGAGCAATAGTTTCTACAGTCTAAGTCATGCCGTACAAAAGGCTCTAGTCAATTTGAAAGAGGAACATGAGAAAAAGTAGCGCGCACTAGAAAACCAAATGCTCAAAATCATGAACCCACAACTGTTCTTGGAAGTTGACCGAAACCAATTAACCTTAAATCAAGCTTCTCCTAATCCAAATTGCCCAAACAAAGTAGCCGGGGTAGCCTAGCCTGGCCAGGGCGCCAGACTCATAATCTGGAGAACAAAAACGGGCCACAATGGCGCCTGATGTCCAGAAGTCGCGGGCTCGAATCCCGCCCCCGGCACCAACCAACTTGCACAAGCGTGCGCTCAGATACAGCATTGGCGAGGGACCAGGGTAGTGTTTGTCCAAAGTGACCTGCTGCAATCAGTGCCTCGCAGATATCAACTGCCCCGTCTGCCACCGCTGATCAAGAACAAACCGATTAGTTCTGTCACTTTCAACATGCAAAATCAATCAGAAACCACCGCAAGGACGAACAATCACCCTAGCAAAAGCTCCACAAGCGGGGCTCTGCAAGAAAAAAAGACCGGGGGGTAGGGTCTTTTAGACTGCTTTTCAATCATAATCCATGTTGACCAGTCCCTAACCGAGGACCAACGGTAGAAAGCAAAAACACCGGTTCAGTCGCTCCGAAACCAACTCCACGACGTTTTCTGAACGCTCACTCACCTTGAGCCAGGATCGACCACGCGCGCGCGAACCTAAACGCCCACTAAGCCCTCTCAAACACCGTACCGTTCCTCGTTGACAGCTCAAGCTGATCACCGAACCCTTTTTTCACGTAAGCGTTCCGAATAACTATCCTATCTCCAACGGTCATGTTTCCTGCAAATTCTGCGTGTTGTCGCCAAACGGACACCTGAATGCTGCCGGTCTCATCCTTGAGTTCAAAGGTTGTCAACTTCAGGTTCTCTCCCTTGCGGGTCTTCACGTCTCTCAGAACAGGACGTGTGACTACTTCTCCTTCGACGTTGACTTGATTCATACTCTCTTTCAGACCGGCAACACTGCAGATCTCCTCAACCTCAGTCAAGAGTCCGACGTAGCTGGATCCGTCAACATTGATCTCAGAACCCTCTCCAAGAGCTTTCCTGACCTTTCCATTCACGACTTGAATCTTGTCACCGACGTTCATCGACTTCTCCAGTTCGTCCACTTTTTCATCCCACGCGACCACAGCAATCTCGCCGCTTCCATCATCCACCGAGAACCGCATCACTTTTCCTTGAGTTGAATTCTCCCTTTCGAAAACAGACGACGGAAAAATCTTTCGCACCGTCGCTACGATGTTCACCCGCTTGTTTCTCAATTTCGGAGTAAGATCGGCAATTTTCTTTGAGAACCGCAAGATATTTGGATAATCTCTGTCATTCAAGCCCTCAAGGTTAGTTTCAATCATGCTTTTTTCTCCCAGGTGAAGTTCTGCTTTTCCGCCGGAATCTTCACGTGTGTATCCATGGGAGAAACGAACGATTTGGCCAACCTTCACAATTCCGGATTCTATCAGATCTGTCTTATCGTTCCATAGAACGATTCTCAAAAGATCGCCCTTGTCCGCGAGAAGAAGACTCGCAAACTTTCCTTGTTTTGCTCCCGAAAAGGTCTTCGTGGAGAAAATGGCGACGATGCGCCCAATGACGGCAACGTCATTCAGGCCTGGAACCAAGTCTCTTATCATGAGAAGCGGCACCTCCACCTTGCCGTTGGGCAATTCACAGCCGAACTCTGCCGCGATCATTCTGAGAAGCGTTTCCTCCGAGATCAACCCCCCGGTCTTTTGCTTCTCTTTTTCAAGCCTCTTTAGAATCTCGTCTCTCGAAACCATCGGACAATCCGTCAAAATCCGATTAATCGTATCCTCTTTCACTTCTTTCTCAGACATCGTTAAAGTCGAAAACAAATGATCCTATAAGGCTTATTAAAACCCCCGATTCTTTTGCACTTGAGAGGAGCTCAAACCAGATGGACATGAGCACACTGTATGATGTTGGCTTTTTCCTTGCAGCCACCGGAATAATCATCATAGTGGTCGCCGGACTTCTAATTCTCCTCTCAGGCACCAAACGAAGAGCGCAGACGAGAGGAGCAGGCGTGATAATCATCGGTCCAATTCCGATAGTTTTCGGAACCGACAAAGAATCCGTAAAAAAGATTCTCATATTAGCGATAACTCTCAGTGTTATCATGATCATTTTGACGATCATAATTCATTTCATGTCCAAGTAAGGGATTTACATGCCATCAGAGAATGATCGCGCGGCGGATTCAGAAAACCAGTTAAAAAGAGTGAATAGGCTCTTTGTTCTGTTGACTTTCGGATTCGCAGTCGCTATCTCGGGCGTGGTGATCCTGACGATTGCTGCAGTTTTCTCGAGCAGCAGTTCGACAAGTTCAGGCATAGTGATCTTTATCGGTCCTTTCCCGATTGTTTTCGGTAGTGGACCGGGGGCAGGTTGGCTGATCTTGATCTCAACCTTACTGGTGGCCCTGAGCATAATTATTTTCTATTTCATGAGAACGAATAAGAGCAGGACAACCGTTTAATCCGGCGCGTCTTCTTCTTTGCCATAGAAAACGTGCAGGAATATCAATACCAGCACGATGAACGTGATGCCCATCAGAGTGTACTGGATGAGCTGGAAGTACGGTCCTATGTCCATGAAACGTTCTCCTTTCGCAATCCTAACAGAATTGAAGTATTTAAGCAGTAGCCTTTCTCCATTCATTCATCAATGAATCGAACAATTCGTCGTGTTCTTCGACTGAGTCATGCCAGTCCAGATTCTTTGCAAGTTTCTGAGCAATGAGATGATAGCACAGATGGACTTTTCTGTCGAGAACTCGAAAGTAGAAATCATCACACATGCAGAATTCAGCTTCAGGCATTATCAGATAGTCCCGTTCGCGTCCGACCACGATCCAGACGGTTCGACCGCTGGGCTTAAAAGTGTACTTCTTGACGCGGTTTTCTTTCAGAGCTTCGAAAGCTCTCGTGAACCTTTGACCAAAGATCTCGTAGAGCTCTGTCAACCCTTTCCCCGTCAACTTGCCATCGGCTTTTGCTTTCTTGCATATCGTGTTCAGAACGTCAATCTCCGACTTTTCGTCCATGTGATCAGACTACCTTCATAATCAAGAGGAAAGCGGAAGAAGTAATGACTCAGTCTAAGTGTATCGGTTGCCCCTTCGAGCTTGAGTCGCTCTCCAGCTTCGGGAAGGTTACTTCCAACACGCCGTTCTTGTACCCCGTCTTTGCTTCCCTGACTTTCACTTTCGCTGGTAACTTGACCTCCTTGTAGTACTTTCTTTCAGACGTGTCGACCTCTATTGTCAAAGAGTCTTCCGTTCCAATCAGCTGTATATCCTTCTTTTCAACACCTGGTAACTCGGCAACGACATGCACCTCGCCGTCGGTCTCAACAAGGTCCACCAATGGTTCGCGCTCTTCCTGAACCTGGGGAAGCCCACCCCGCATCGGCTTAACGTTTCCAAACTCCCGAATCTCCGGCTTCCCATCTGGGCCTATCTTGACGCTCTGCCCGTACACAAACGGTCCCCATTCACGAGCCGTCGAGCCGTCTGGCAGCTTGCGTTCCTTGACGTAGTCTTTAGGAATTCGAGACGTGAACTCCTTCAATTGCTCCTCCATCATCTTCTCCATGTCCTCAAACATCTTGTCGACTTCATCAAAACCCCAACTTTTGAAAAATGGGAAACGTCTCTTCTTTGACCATTCTGGAAAATCATCTTCTGACGACATAAACCCACCAAGCTATTTGTGAATAACGGCTTTCTATAAGTTTTGCGTTAAGCGATATCCGTCAACTAAGTGCTCTAAGCTGCTCGATCGTTCCAAGAAATGTTCCGTCCAAAAGATATGTTTCCGCGTTCTTGATGTCGACGGCCTCAGAGCGAAGTATTGGACCTGTCACCATTTTTGAATCCAGCTTGTGCGCTGATCTTTTTTCATTCAAGGGTCTGCCTCCGAGGAAATCATTGAAAGACGGCATTATGAAAAGCTGAGACGTCCTTGGCTTGACGTGGTAATTCTTGTACAAAGCGTCCTCGGCAGTGCTCGATATCTTGACCCTGTTTTTTCTGAGAAGCACCCTGGTGAGCTCTGCTGCGTTGCAGTTCATCTTGACCCAGACCTGCCTGGAGACTCTGAAACCAGCTGGGTCACGAAAAACCACGACTGGATGAACATGCCCCATCACGATAGTTCTGCACCCGAGAAGACCTGGGGACGGCCATTGATGTCCATGGAAGAAACCAGTATCATTCACCGCGACGCCTGTAGCCGGCAGTGTCTTCACGTTTTCGGGAAGCAGGGGATCCAAGTTTCCATCATGATTGCCGCGAATCACCAGGATTTCGGGGACGTGTTTTCTTATTTCATTAAAAAACTCTGGCACATCTTGCCATTCAGTTTTCTCCGCCGTGGCAACAGTGTGCTTGATGTCTCCCAGAATCATTAGCTTTTCTGGCTTGTAAGTTGACAGCAGAGTCTTCAATTTACTCAAGAGTTTCGGCGTTTGGGTTGGAACGTGTATGCCTTCGTTTGAAAGCGCGATTTCCCATCCTATGTGAAGATCAGTGATGACCAGAATCCTTTCACCAGTGAACCTCATGAGTGCCGCCGCGTATGGTGGAAGAGGTGTTATCATGCTGCTTCCTTTTCGAAGTTTATTAGCTTCATTATCCTCTTGAAGATCCCTTCGTTTGCAGCTGCTATGAACTCCACCTTCCTTTTCGGATCAAGCTCAGCGCTCACAGGAGATCCATCGGGCGTAGACATTATCCCGCCCGCTTCGAGTATAATTAAATATGAAGCCGCAATATCCGTCGTCCTAAGTTTTCCTCTAATGTCCACGAAGGCGTCAATCGTACCATCTGCCACGTAGCACAATTCAAGAGCATTGGCTCCGAAATGGCGAAGGTGCATTGCGACCGACATTAAGGCAGTGAGTTTTGGAACGAGCTTCTCGATCCTGAAGCTGTTGAGATCGATGCCTATGACTCCTTCTTCCACTGAAAGGTTTCGCGAAGGCACTATTCTACGATCGTTGCGAAAAGCCCCGCATCCCTTTTGCGCGGTGTACGTCGTCCCGTGCGATAGGTCTGCAACAAGACTAGCGTGTATCGCTGTGAGAAAAGGTTCAGAGGAAACCGCGATTGAAGTCGCGTAGAAAGGTGCACCCCTCATCAGGTTGGTGGTTCCATCTATAGGATCCGTTGTGACGTACCATTTAGGAGAGGAAACACCATACTCCACGATTCCAGATTCTTCACTTATCAAAGTGAACTTGATTCCTTTTCTTTTCAGAGTGTCTACGATCGCTTTTTCCGCGGTCAGATCTATCATTTTAATGGGATCGCCACCTGCTCCAATGCCAAGATCTGGCTGCTGACTATCAAGAGTTCTGAGAAGTGGATTGATTTTCCTTTGCACGTTATCCTTGCACTCAATCAGGATTTTGACCCAGTCCATGTCGCCACGCATTCTTCAGTGTTCTCCGTTGTTTCCTAACTATTGTTTTTGATAAAGGCTTTGTCATCGATAACAATTTTCTAGAACTACGTTCTGAAACAACATATCAGAAATGCTATAAACAAGATTTGAACAAAACCACTATCCTCCAGCGGGGAAATACAACGCGAACAAAAATAGCTAAGATACTTGACATCTTAGATGACGGGCAATGGCATTCCATTAAAGACATAAATCTTGCCGCGAAACTAAATGACTCACAGTCCAAGGCAATAACCAAATTCCTCAGCTTCTATGATTTCATAAAGTTGGACGAAGAAAAGAAAAAAGTGAAACTCAAAGAAACCGCTCGAAAGTTCCTAACTCAAAGCGCTACCTCATAAGGTCCTTCAAGCCCCTGTACGCTCGCAAAAACTCCCTTCCCTTGGGAGTAAGCTCAAAAAGTCTACCATCGGACCGCTCTTTTATCGTAACCATATGAAGAAGCCCACTGTCAAGCAGAAAATGCGAATAGTTCTTCAACTGCTTGAAACTCAAATTGCAGCGATACATCAGATAGGTCTTCTTGACGCCTCCATGAGAAGCATCTAAAATATCTGCGATTATGTCAAAGTTGCCTCGATGGTTATTAGTATTGTCGACCCTGCTGACCATCAATTGACTCACCATGCAGCCTTTCTGGCTGAAGGCTATTCGAACCCCTTTCTCCCAGATAGTAATAGGAATAGATCAATTTAAACGTTCTGAAAAAAGCGAAGCTTGGAGAATATTGAATCAAATGCGTAAAAAAAGGGGCGATTGAATCCTAAACCGCATGGATTCTCTTTCTGACTTTTTCGACGTCGGCGTTCTTTTCCATGAAGACACTTATCTTATTTTCGTCAACAGCCACAGACAACATTGTGAGGTTTTTTCCGTTCACGGTTATGTTTTTGAGGTTACCCAACTCGAAGAGCTGCGAGAATTCTTCAGTTGCATCGAATACAGTCGAGGACAGAATAGCGTAATCTATTATTTTCGCAGGATCCTTCAAGTCAATTGACGCCGAAGTAGTGTTCCTCATAATGTAGCCCATTACGCCGTCGTAGTTCTTGATTTCTTCCAAGCTTGTGCGAAGTCTGTCGTCCGAAACGACCGACTCGACGGCGACAGGTTCTTCCGTAATCACGGTTTCTTCAGTTTCTTTTCTTTTCTTGACCATAAATACGTAAACCTCCATTATTCGACTGCTGGCTTGACCCTCACAAGCTCGCCTTTCTTGATGTCCAAGACAAGCTGCAACTTTCCTGGTATCTGGATTTTTCCTTGTCCCTCAAGCTTTCCATCCTTTATAGGCTTGACCTTGCACCGAAGCGATTTGCCAGTAAACGTTTCAACGTCAGCCTCTTCAAGATTTCGACCTTCATACAGTTCCTTCCATTGATCCATCACGCTGTTGTCAATGCGCACGGTATCCGAAGGCGTAAGCAGCCCCTTGATGTCTTCCACAATGAACTGATTGACTGGTGGTTCCGGAAGTGAAGTCTCTACCTTTTGCTCAGGTTCCGATTTGTCTTCAGGCTTTTCAGCCTCAATCTCCTCGGCAGAAGTCTCCATCGCCTTTTCTGTCTCTTCGACCACGGAAGTTTCCAGTTCTGACTCGAGCCTACTTGGGTCTCTGCGATTAGAGACAGGGCCGAGTTTCTCGACGATGTTGAAGACTGTCGGAAAAAGGACATGAGTCAAAACGTTCAAGGTGTTCATGTTGACTTTCTTTGATGCGACCGTTACAAGATAGATTTCCTGTACGTAGGAAACGTTTACCACTCCATCGACGCCTTCAATCGTAAAGTCTTCAGCTCCGCCTAAGACTTCAGCCTTCTCTAGCACTTCTCGAAAAAGTTCTACTGCGCGAGCAAGAGTGTCCTCAGGAGTATTCGCTCCTCGCGTTATCAACTCACGATTTCCATCGAGCGCGAACGCAGCCTTAACCTCTGGACAGGTTTTCTGGATCTCGTCCAAAGTATTCTGTAAAGTAAAAGATAGGAATTCGCTGTCCATCTGCTTTTCACTTCGCATCGTGGCCTATGATATTCTGAAGAGTATTCGCTCAGGGACTCCGTCGTTCTCAACCACAAGATACTTTAGACCTTCAGTGTCTCCCAGTTGATCCAGCCATTTCAAAGCTTCACGAGCTTTCTGCAGAACCAGGAGCCTTTCCTGATGGCTGCGGACAACCTGCTCTATCGCTGTCAACTCGTGGAATGGGTTGGCGTCCAGAACTATGCTCAAACTGCCGATCGAGATTTCACCCAAGCTTTCGGAAGTTGCCTTCTTTCCCGCGAGTTTCATGACCACTTCATGGATTTTCTTTGATTTTTCAGCCAAAGCTCTGATGTCATCTAATCGACGCAGGTATTCTCCTAGCGAACTTTTTGTTTCAGAGATTTCCTTATCTAACGTTTCGGCGATATCTGTTGCTGAACCATACTCTTTTATTTCAATTGCCATTCATTACACCTCCAGATTCGAAACAAAGGGAAATTGGGGAAATTTTCCTCACCCTACCCCCGATTTCTAATTTGCAAAGGGGAAACTAGCTAGGTGCTGTTGCAGTGTACGTGAATTGGTTGCCCTTCGATGATCTCATTTCGATCTCGTACTGAGAACCCTGGGTCCACGCGAATACGACTGTCGTCACGTTCTGACTGTTTGCCGGGAAGAGTAACGTATGCAGATGGAATCAAGTTGGCTGCGCGATTGTTTACGTGTATCTCTGTCATCGTAACTGGGGTAGTGCCAGTGTTCTGCGTTGTAATGACTACATTCCCTGCAGGAAACTGCACATTTGTGATTTTGAGTTGTTCTGTTGCCATGAAGTTGAATGTTAGGGCTCCCATCCATGCTGCGACGGCGATGCTGACTGCGACTGTGACTGCGATCAGTATGATTGATGCTACGACGGGGCTTAGGGCTTTTCTTTTCCTTGTGTTCATTTTTCTTTTCATCCCTCCTTTTGGGACTAGTATGTATCGTGGTGTGAACACGGACATTTAAATCTTACGACTCACTATACCATATTCGGCATTTGTAGAACAAGAATACTCCGACTTGAAGCCCGACAACCAACGTTACGACTAAAAGAACGTGAAAAAAGAAAGTGTGCAACAGCAGCGGCAACGTATGGTTAAGAGCTTAGTCTTCCAGCTTATCGAAAAAGTCAATCAGAAGCTTCGCGACTTTTTCGCCCAACTCCGTTTTCTTGTAAAGCTTCTTAAGCGGGTCTATCTTCTCACTCCTGGCTAAGCCCAGCAGTTCAATTTCAATCATTCTAGCTCTGAAAGTTCCGTCGCTCAACGTCAACTTGTTCTCGCGCATGAAATCCTTGGCTTCTTTCCATTTTCCACGATCCATGTGGAGCAGCAGAATGCAGTCTATTGCATGGTCCTTCTCAAGCATAGCCTTAATCGCTGCCAGCTTGGAGTCAGTGAGGATATGTTTGGCCTTCTCCATTTCTCGATCTGTCTTCATCTTTACACCCATTTGTCTTTTCTATGCTTTCTGAGTATACCGTACACCCTTAAAAGATTTAACCTATATTACGATTCGTGACTTATTACTGAGGACATATGCCTTGTTTTCCTCCGGCTACTTGCGTTTTCGATAGACCATGACATCCCTTATTCATCGATGAACTCGTATCCGACTGCTATCAACCTTTCCAACATCCTCATCCACGCATCTGCACCCAAATTGACAACAAGCCTCAATTCTCTTCGAAGACATGCCGAAATGTTCAAATATACTACGGTTTATCTCGTAGTTAGCTTCAACCTATAATGGACGTTAATCAATGTCGCAAGAATTCAGGTACAGGCTCAGAATAATCGATACGGACGTTGACGGCACGCTGAAAGTTTCTCTTGCTCTGTCAAAAGTCAAAGGAATCGGTGTGAGCCTTGCAAACGCCGTTCTCAACAAGGCGGGAGTGAACGCTGAAAAAAGAGCGGGGTTTCTCACAGAAACCGAAATTGAAAAAATGGAAGAGGTCATAAAGGACCCTATTCGACACGGTATACCGAGTTGGCTTCTGAATAGGAGAAAGGACGTTGAGACGGGAAAGGATGGGCATCTAATAAGCGCCGACCTTGTCCTTCGAACAAAGACGGATATAGAACAGATGAAGGTAATCAAGTCTTGGCGAGGGTACAGACACGCCTACGGACTGAAGGTTCGTGGACAGCGAACGAAGACTACGGGTAGGGCAGGCAAAGCCTTAGGAGTCAAGAAGAAAACACTCATGCAGAGACCAGGCGGACCAGCAGCGGAAGGTAAGAAGTAATGGGCGACCCGAAAAAACAGAGAAAAAAATACGATACTCCACGGTTTCCCTGGCGGACGGACATAATGCAGGGAGAGCTCAAACTTCTAGGCCAGTACGGTTTGCGGAATAAGCATGAGCTCTGGCGATTTGAAACGATGCTGTCAAAGTTCAGGGGCAACGCGCGTTCCCTGATAGGACAGACAACTGAGGAACGCAAGAAGATGGAAGAAGAACTGTTGGCGCGACTGAAGAAAATGGGTATTCTTCCGGAAACAGCCGTCCTGGACGACGTCTTGGACTTGACGATTGAAGACTTGCTTGAACGTAGACTTCAAACTATCGTTGTACGAAAGAATCTTGCGAAGACACCTCAGCAATCTCGACAATTGATAACCCACGGGCACGTATCGATCGGAGGGCAAAGGATCAAAATACCGGGATATCTGGTCACGAAACCTGAAGAAGCTCGAATCGAGTACGTTGCTCAGAGTTCCTTGGCTAACCCTAATCATCCATTACGGCAGACTATATCTGTTGCACCGCAGGCACCGACTAGTCCTGAGAAAACGGGAGAGGATGGAGGAGATGAGTCGTGAGCTCAAGTAAGAAGACTGAGAAATGGGCAGTTGTTCATATTTACAGTTCCTACAACAACACTATAATCCACATGACCGACCTATCTGGCGCTGAAACGATCGCTAGAACATCCGGCGGCATGGTTGTGAAGGCGTCCAGAATGGAGTCTTCACCGTACGCTGCTATGCGCGCCGCATCGTTGGCAGCGGATGTAGCCAAAGACAAGGGGATAACCGCGATACACATTAGAGTAAGGGCCCCAGGAGGAGCTGGACCGAGAACACCTGGACCAGGTGCCCAAGCAGCCATTAGGGCTCTTGCACGTGCAGGGTTCCGCATTGAACGCATAGAAGAAGTTACGCCTATTCCGCATGACGGTACAAGAAGACCTGGCGGCAGAAGGGGAAGAAGAGTCTAGCAGGTTCAAGGCGTCCTTGTCCTGATAGAAAAATTGAAATAATGCACCAATGTTCTATTGAACGGCACACTGGTTAGCATGGAGTGTCCAAACAAGTGGAAATAAAAGTGCTTGAAAAAGACGATGAAAACTTGCGTTTGCTAATTCAAGGAGTGGAAGTTCCATACATGAACGCACTGAGAAGAATTGTGGTTTCTGAAGTTCCATGTATGGCTATAGATGAGATCGTTATGGTTGAGAACTCTTCTGTCCTGCAGGACGAGATAATTGCGCATAGGCTTGGACTTGTTCCGCTCAAGACCGATCTGGACATGTACAACCTGCCTGAGGAGTGCCCGTGCAAGAGCGAATTCGGATGCAACCTGTGCAGAGTAACACTCGCACTTGACGTTGAGTCCAAGGAAGGAACAAGACCGATCTATTCTGGCGACCTCAAATCTGAAAGCGAATCCGTTGTACCCGTGAGCCCCAAAATCCCCATCGTGAAGCTGGCAAAGGAACAGAAGATCAGACTTGAGGCTTATGCGAGGCTTGGAAGAGGTAAAAATCATGCCAAATGGCAACCGGTCTCGATGTGTGCTTACAAGTACTTCCCGAAAATCATGATCAGCAAGAAGTGTACCGTCTGCGGCAAATGCGTTGAAATGTGCCCCAAAAAAGTTCTTGTCAAGGTTGACAACAAGGTCGAGGTCCGTGATCTCATGGCATGCATTCTTTGCCAAGATTGTGCAGAGGCCTGCCCTGAGAAGCCTTCTGCAATAGAGGTTTCTGGGGAAGAGGATGCTTTCATATTCAGCCTGGAATCTACAAGAGCGCTTCCACCCGAGAGAATAATCACGGAAGCCATCAAGATACTAGACAAACAACTGAAAGAACTTGAAACTGATATCAAGGTGAAAAAGAGTGAAGAAGAGTAAATCAACAAACCCTGAGCTCCTCAAGTTGACAACGTTTTTGCGGAAAAAAAGCACGGAAAACAACGTGGAAATATGGCGGAATGTTGCTGAACGCTTGACCAAGCCCAGAAGAAGAAGCATTTCAGTGAACGTGAGCCGCCTGAACAGATTCACGCACAAGAGTGAAACAATCATCGTTCCTGGCAAAGTCCTTGGAACAGGCGAAATTGGTCACCCCGTCACCGTAGCTGCATTTGCCTTCTCAGCAAAAGCGAAGCAGAAAATAGAAGCTGCAAGAGGAAAGTGCTTGTCTTTCCTTGACCTAGTCAAGAAAGATCCAAAAGGCTCCAAAGTCAAAATAATAGGGTGAAAGAAATGGAAACAGAAATCAAACCAATCACTGTTGTTAACGCTGATGGGCTTATTCTGGGCAGAATGGCAACCTCGATTGCTAAGCGGCTGTTGGAGGGCGAAGAAATAGCAGTCGTGAATGCTGAAAAAGCTGTGATTTCAGGGAGAAAAGGGAACAAAGTCACAGAAGCGAAAGAGTTTTTGGCAGTGGGCGGCGTGGGACGTGGACCTTTCCATTACAGAAGACCTGACAGAATAGTCAGAAAAACTGTAAAAGGGATGCTTCCGGCAAGAAAACCAAAAGGGAAAGATGCTTACAAACGACTTCAGGTGTACATTGGAGTACCGGAAGATCTCAAGAACATGAAGATGGAGACCGTCAGCCATGCAGACGCGAAGAAGCTGAAATGCTCATACTTCACGGTCGGCCAATTGTCGAGAGAGATAGGATGGAATCAAGGTGAATAGAAATGCCAACCAAGAAAACACTAGTTGTTAGTGGAAAAAGAAAAACGGCCTTTTCACGAGCAGTCGTGAGACCTGGCGTGGGAAGAGTGTACATAAACAAGATTCCGGTGGAAATCTATGAGCCTGAAATTGCACGTGAAAAAATGATGGAACCCCTTATTCAATCGGGAGATGAAGTCTGGAAGGAGTTGGATCTGGACGTGAAAACCTCAGGCGGCGGGTACATGGGGCAAGCGGAAGCTGCGCGAATGGCAATCTCGAATGCCATTTTGAAGTGGACCAAGAGCTCTCACTTGCGCTCTGTCTACTCTGAATATGACAGAACGATGATCGCAGGAGATTCGAGGAAAAAAGAGCCTAAGAAATTCGGAGGCCCAGGTGCTCGGGCGAGAGATCAGAAGAGCTATCGGTAAAGAAGGTTGAAAGTGGTTGATCATCCCAGTAAGATGTTTCACGTGTGGCAAACTGATTGGAGACAAATGGGAAGAATTTACCCAAAGAGTAAAAGCAGGTGAAAACCCGGGTGAGATACTCGACAGCCTGGGCGTAAAGAGGTACTGTTGCAGACGAATGCTTCTATCCCACGTAGAAATCTTGGACGAGGTCCTCCGCTTCTACGAAGAAGCGGAAAAACGAAAAGAGGCAAGAAGCATTTATTGAGGAGAACGGGTGGGGAACGTTGGCTGCAGTAATTGAAGACATAATAGCCCGAAAAGTCTTCAACAACCGCGGCGAAGAAACCATAGAGGTCGACATAGTCACTGCCCAGGGTTTTGGAAGAATTGCCGCACCAGCTGGAAAAAGTCGCGGGAAAACAGAAGTTGTCTATTACCCACAGGGTGGAGTCGAGCAAGCAATAAGAAAAGTCGATGAGCTCATAGCGCCAGAAATAATGGGTCTAAACGCGGATTGTCAGGAAGAAATCGACAAGACACTGCACGAGATTGACGGGTCAAAAGACTTCAGATCGATAGGTGGGAATACCGCTTTCGCTATTTCCTTAGCCTGCGCAGAGGCAGCCGCAAACTCGAATGGCCTTCTCCTTTTTCAGTACTTGGCAGGCCACGTGGCACGTGAGCTTCCATACCCGCTTGGAAACACGATTAGCGGCGGGCAACATACAAGCGGAAAATCACCAGACATACAGGAGTTCCTGGTTCTTCCTTACGGCGCCGAAACATTTCTGGAAGCCGTTTCAGCAAACGTTCAAGTTCACAGAAGAATAGGTGAAATGCTGAGCAAGAAGGACAGGCTTTTCAACAGCGGAAGAAGTGATGAAGGAGCTTGGGTGGCTAACGTGGGAAACGCTGATGCGTTTGATATCCTGCAAAAAGCCTGTGAAGAAGTCAGCAGTGAACTGGGGTTCGTCTGCGGCATGGGCATCGATCTTGCTTCTTCTTCGCTCTGGAGCAGCAAAGAGAAAAAATACAACTATTCGCGTGAAGGAAAGAAACGCGATTCCAGCGAGCAGCTCGAATACGTGATTGAACTGATCAAGAAATATCACCTTGCGTACGTAGAAGACCCATTTCACGAGGAAGACTTCAAGAGTTTCGCAGAACTCTCTAGAAAGGCAAGGAATTGTCTTGTCTGCGGCGACGATCTTTTCACGACCAACAGTGAACGACTGAGTCGCGGAGCAAAGATGCACGCGGGGAACGCCGTTATAATCAAAGTCAACCAGGTCGGCACACTGTCAGATGCATTGGAAACAATCGAAATAGCTCATGAAAACATGTACGTTCCGGTAATCTCCCATCGCTCGGGTGACACGTGCGACTGGCACATTGCCCAACTCGCCGTAGCGTTTAGATGCCCGGTTATCAAGGCCGGAATCGTTGAAGCTGCGCGCACTGCAAAGATGAACGAACTCATAAGAATAGAGGAGTTCCTGGGGGACAGGGCAAAAATGGCCAACCTTGGAATATTGAAAGGAGAATAGGACAATGTCAGAAGACGATGAAATCAAGGAAGAAACTGAAGAAGAAGTTGAGGAAGAAAGCAAAGAAGAAGAGATTGAGGAAGAAATTGAAGAGGTAAAAGTTACAGAATCACAAGAGAAGACTGAAACAGCAGAGCCAACAGCGACTGTTGCTCCTGGCGAAGAGCTTCTGCTCCCTCAGGACACGTTGCTGTCTGCCGGCATACACATCGGGACAAGGATGAAAACGGGAGACATGGAACAGTTCATTTACCGTGTCAGGCCTGATGGTCTTTTCGTTCTTGACGTAAAGAAAACTGATGAAAGAATAAGAGCGGCAGCGAAGTTCTTGTCCAGGTTTGAACCTGCAAAGGTTGCAGCGGCAGCGGCTAGACTTTATGCGCAGGAACCGGTGACAAAATTCTGCGAGGTGACCGGCGCAACTCCAATTGTTGGAAGGTTCATCCCGGGACTCCTGTCAAACCCATTGTATCCCAACCGCATCGAACCAGACGTGCTAATAGTCTCGGACCCCAGAGCCGACTTTCAAGCAGTCAAGGAAGCTTCTTCAGTCGGCATACCAGTAGTAGCTTTGTGCAGCACGGACAACGAGTTCGTGGGAGTCGATCTCGTCATTCCCACCAACAACAAGGGTCGCAGGGCTTTGGCCGTTATTTACTGGCTATTATCGAGACAAGTTATGCGCGAACGAGGCGAATTGGCCGCTGACAAGGATCCCACGCTCACCATTGACGATTTTGAAGCCAAGATCGCAAGGGAGGAAGAGGGGGAAGCTTAACTAAATGGCGAAGGTTCGGCAGCCTTGCCAAGCCGGAGCCTTCTACGAAGGAAATGCGAAGTCGCTTGAACGACAGATAAAGGAATGCTTTCTGAGCAGGCTTGGACCGGGGAAACTTCCAGAAATAGCCTCAAACCCTCTTAGAAAAGTTGTTGGACTTGTTTGTCCGCATGCGGGTTACATGTTTTCAGGTCCCGTTGCTGCCCATTCGTATTACCAGTTGGGCGTTGACGGCAGGCCTGATACGGTATTTCTATTTGGCCCAAACCACACTGGCCTAGGCAGCGGCTTAGCCGTCATGGACGAAGGCTTCTGGCGAACGCCATTTGGCGACGTTGAAATAGACCGCGACGCTGCCGATCGACTTGTAAAAGAAGCGAAAATCATCGATATTGACGAATCCGCCCACACGCTTGAACATTCAATCGAAGTTCAGCTGCCCTTCCTCCAATATCTGTATGGCTCAGACTTCAAGATCGTGCCAGTTTGCTTCCTGATGCAGGATTTGCCCTCGGCCAAGGAAATTGGAGAGGCGGTTGCAAAGGTTGCGACCAAAACAAACTCGGTCATTATAGCATCTTCGGACATGACACATTACGAGGCGCAACAAAGCGCTGAAAGGAAGGACAGAAAAGCTCTCGAAGCAGTGCAGGCTTTGGATGAAGCTCGTTTCTACTCAATCGTTGAGACCAATCACATAACCGCTTGTGGCTATGGGCCGATTGCGGCCCTAATGGTCGCTGCAAAAACGCTTGGAGCAAAAGAGGCAAAATTATTATGCTATAAGACCAGTGGAGATATAATTGGCGACTATTCAAGCGTCGTTGGATACGCCGCCGTGTGTTTCAGAAAATAGTGGTGTACGATGGGGGTCGTTGCCTCAGCTCCCGGGAAAATCATCCTTTTCGGAGAACACTTTGTCGTTTACGGTGAGCCGGCCATTGTTTTAGCCATAGACAAGAGAGCATACGCAACTGTGGACCACAGCGATGACAAGTTTCTGCACTGTCGCTCCGTGAATCTGAACTTGAAAGGCTACTTTGATGACGGGGTTTTCAAAGTTGAACGAGGTGACGCGAGGGAGGCAAGAGTGAAGTTCGAGCCTGTGCGAGTCGCTGTCGAAAAGGTCATGGCGTCTTATAAAGACAAAGTCGGCTTGAACATCGAAATCAACTCAACTGTCCCAGTCGGCGCCGGGCTTGGGTCATCGGCGGCCGTCGTGGCTGCAGTGACTTTGGCTGCAAGTGCACTCTTGAATGTGAAGATGCAGAAAGAAGACGTTTTCCGAATCTCTCTGGACGCGGAGCGAGTAGTGCACGGAACGCCTTCCGGTGTTGACCCGGCCATCGCCACTTTCGGAGGAGCAATGCTATTTCAAAGTGATACTGGGTTCAAGCCCCTTGAAGTGAAGTCGGAGATTCCGCTGGTGATTGGCGATACTGGCGTGCAGAGGTCGACGAAAGTTCAAGTTGATAAGGTGCGCTTAATAACGGAAAACTATCCACAGATCGTTGAGCCGATTAGGAGAGCTGCCAGGGAGATCGTTTTGAGAGCAATGGATGCATTCAAACACAATGATTTAAAAACTCTCGGAGACTTGATGAATGTTAATCAAGCCCTACTCTACGGACTAGGGGTCTCGGATGAGTCGCTTGAATGGTTGATAAATGCTGCGAAGAAGGCAGGGGCCTTGGGAGCAAAATTGACGGGTGCGGGCGGCGGAGGATGTATGATTGCATTAGCAACTGATGATAATCTTCAAGGCGTTCTCGAAGCGATAATGAGGGCGGGCGGCAGACCCTTCACCGCTAGAAAAACTGACGAAGGCGTAAGGATTGAAAAGAGCTAAGTCTATCGTCCTGAAGATTGGCGGTTCGGTGATCACGAACAAGAACGGAGAGCTTGCTGCAAAGACCCAGGATATAGACCGCCTGGCCGGAGAAATACAGAACGCGGCGGTTGAGAATCTGATCATTGTTCATGGCGGCGGAAGCTTCGGCCACCCATTGGCGGAGAAGTACAAGATAAAGGAAGGATACAAAGAAGAATTGCAGAAAATAGGATTTTCTGAAACTCATCATGTTATGACCGTGCTTAATGGTCTTTTGATGGACGCGCTCGTTTGGCACAATGTTGCAGCAGTCAGTATTACACCATCCTCTTGCGTCATCACAAAGAATGGTCGAATTGAACGATTTGAAGACGGCGCAGTTGGAGGCCTGCTGAATATGGGTTTCACGCCAGTGCTATACGGAGACGCAGTTCTGGACACTGAAATCGGATTCACAATTTTGTCTGGCGACCAGCTGGTTTCATACCTTGCGATGAAATTTGATGCTGAACGCATAGTCATAGGTATTGATGAAGACGGAGTGTTTGAGGCAGACCCTAAGCTTGACAAAACCGCGAAGATGTTCGAGCATTTAACGCTGGGAGAATTGAAGAAGCTGCAGGGAAAACTAGGCAAGGCCACGGCGTGTGACGTGACGGGCGGGATGTTTGGCAAGATGTCCGAACTCATCCCAGCAATCGAGCATGAAATTCCAGTGACGATCGTCAACGCAACTCAGCCTCGGAATGTTTGCAGAGTCCTTCAAGGAGAGAAAATCAGAGGCACTCTAATAGAGAAGGTATAGAAATCTTGTCAGATGAAACCGTTAGGCGTAAGTCAGACCACATCAAGATCTCTTTGAACCAGGATGTGCAAGCAAGAAACATAAAGACCGGTTTTGAAGATGTGAGTTTCATCCACAACACTTTGCCCGAGATCGACAGGAACAGAGTAGACCTGTCGACAAGAGTTTTTGGGCACAGGTTCAGCGCACCTTTGATTGTTGGTGCGATCACGGGAGGAACGGATGAGGCAGAAAAAATCAACGCAGCGATAGCGCAGGCCGTTGAAGAGTTGGGTTTGGGAATGGGAGTGGGAAGCCAACGGGCAGCATTAGAGAATAGCAAACTTGAGAGATCCTTTGCGGTCGCTAGAAAGAAGGCTCCGACGGCATTTCTTGTTGCCAACATCGGTGGAGTACAGCTCGTTCACGGCTACGGGTTGAAAGAAGTGAAGAAAGCTATCGACATGATAGAAGCAGATGCGTTGGCAATCCATCTAAATGCTCTACAGGAGATGGCTCAGCCGGAGGGGCAGACAAATTTTCAAGGAATCCTTCGTCGAATCAGGGAGTTAACCCAAGAACTGGATGAACCCGTCATAGTCAAAGAAACGGGCGCGGGAATAGCGGCTGAGGAAGCAAAGTTGCTCGAAGATGCAGGAGTCAAAGGGATTGATGTGAGCGGTGCAGGAGGGACAAGTTTCGCGGCCGTCGAATGCTACCGTGCTGGATCAGGAAACACGGATCTGCAACATGGACCAGGCGCTGTTTTTTGGGATTGGGGCATCCCCACCGCCGAAAGCATCGTCGAGGTCTCCGAAACAGTCAAGATACCCGTGATCGCGTCAGGCGGAATACGAAATGGAGTAGACCTCGCGAAAAGCCTGGCACTTGGAGCAAGCCTAGGAAGCCTCTCTCAACCGATACTCAAGTCAGCCGTAAGGGGAACGAAGGAGACTGTTGACGCGTTAAAGACTCTTGCAGATGAGTTGAGAAATGTTATGTTTCTGGTCGGAGCAAGTTCAGTTGAAAAGCTGAGGAAATCGAACGTAGTGATAACTGGCAAAACATCAGAGCGGTTACGCATGCGCGGTTTCGCCATGGAAAAGTTCGCGCGAAGGCATGGTGTTCGATGATAGATATTGAAACGATTCTTCGAGAGAAGGCTCCAATGATCAACGAGGCTATTGAGAGGTATATCCCTAGGACCTTTACAAAGAGTTCAATCCTGTTCAAGACGATTAAACCGAACTACTCATACAATCTTGAAGCTTTGAACAAAACAATCGCGCATCCTATTTGGGAGTTTCTTGATAGAGGCGGCAAGAGGTGGCGTCCAACACTATTTTTGATCGTTTGTGAAGCTTTGGGCAAAGACCCAGCAGACTATGTTGATTTCGCAATCGTACCCGAGGTCATCCACAACGGAACTCTGATGGTTGATGACATAGAGGATGCTTCCGAATATCGAAGGGGAAAACCGTGCACGTACAGAATTTACGGCGAAGATATAGCCATAAACGCCGGAAACGCCATGTACTTCCTGCCTCTGCTCCCCATACTTGAAAAGCGAAAAGACCTTGGCGCACAGAAGGTCAGCAGAATCCTCGAGACATACGTCCAGGAAATGATCAATATAAGCATTGGTCAGGCGATGGATATTGCGTGGCACAGAGGGTTAGCAAACGCAGACAAAATCAGTGAGAATGATTATCTACAGATGTGCGCGTACAAGACGGGAACTCTGGCAAGAATGTCCGCGAAGATGGCAAGTGTGTTAGTCGGTGCAGACGACGTGTTAACGGAAAAGCTTGGGCGTTACGCTGAGAGCATCGGTGTCGGATTTCAGATACAGGATGACGTGTTGGACCTAACGAGTGAGGAATTCGCCGAGAAGAAAGGAGGACGAGGACAGGACATCACTGAAGGAAAACGGAGCTTACCGGTGATTCACGCTTTGAGGGTCGCCAGCACGAATGACAAAGAAAGACTCGTGGAAATTCTGGGGATGCATACCACGAGAAAGAAGCTTAGGGCTGAAGCAATTTCGATCATGCAGAAGTACGGGTCGGCAGAGTACGCCAAGAAGACAGCGAAAAGAATGGTCGAAAAGTGCTGGAAAGAAGTTGATTCCCTGTTGCCGGCATCAGAAGGAAAGGAAAAACTAAAGACCTTCGCAGTGTTTTTGATTGAGAGAAAAATCTAGAGCGTAGAACCGTTGAAACTCAAGGATGACGTGGAGCTTAGGGAGCTTATTCGCAAGTCTGCCTTGCTTAATGCTGTTAAACACGAAGGCAGAGCTCAAGCGGGCCCAGTTGTTGGGAAAATACTGGGCGAAAAACCAGAGTACCGAAGCAATGTAAAAGAACTGTCCACGGTCATAAATGAAATCGTTAATGAAATCAACAAGCTTTCGGTCGATGAACAAAAACGCATCGTGGAGAAGAATTGGCCCGAGGCTTTAGTGAAGGAAAAAGTTGAAGAAAAACGGCTTCCTCCACTGTCGAATGCTGAAAAATATCAGCGTGTGGTCACGCGCTACGCGCCAAACCCCGACTGCGTACTGCACTTGGGTTCAGCGAGAGCAATAGTGCTGTGCTATGAATACGCAAAGATGTATAATGGTTCTTTCATACTCCGCTTTGAAGACACTGACCCGAAGCTGAAACGACCTGCTCTGGAATTCTACGACTTGATCAGGGAAGATTTGGCTTGGCTTGAGTGCAAGCCGGATCAAGAATACATCCAGAGCGACAGGATTTCGATATACTATGAGCACGCTGAAAGGCTACTTAGAGATGGAAATGCATACGTGTGCACTTGCAAACCTGAGGTTTTTCGGCAGAGAATCCTTGCCCAGCAGCCCTGTGACTGTCGAGATCTCCCAGTGAAAGAAAATCTCCATCGATGGAAACTGATGCTTAACGGCGGATACAAAGAAGGGGAAGCCGTTGTAAGGGTCAAAACCGACCTTGATCATCCTAACCCTGCGGTTCGTGATTGGCCTGCACTTAGAATCCTTGATACGCAGAAGTTTCCTCACCCCAGAGTCGGGAGTAAATATAGAGTTTGGCCGCTGTACAATCTTGCTTCCGGTGTGGATGATCATCTTATGGATGTGACCCATATTATTCGTGGCAAGGAACACCTCACTAACGAGGTTCGCCAGACATACATGTACAAGCATTTTGGCTGGAAGTACCCCGAAGCCATCCATTACGGAAGACTGAAGATAACAGGAGCCACCCTGAGCAAATCGAAAATCGTTCAAGGAATGAGAGAGGGAATTTACAAGAGCTGGGATGACCCTCGTTTGGCGACTTTTGCAGCTTTGCGCAGACGTGGAATAATGCCAGATGCAGTCAAGAAGATGATAATTGACGTGGGTCCCAAGACATCTGACGTGATTTTGAGTTGGGAGAACCTTTACGCTTACAACCGTAAGATTCTGGACCAAAAAGTGAACAGGTATTTCTTCGTGCAGAATCCAATTGAGCTCACAGTGAAGAATGTCCCCAAGACATTTGCAGTGAAGCTAGATCTGCATCCTGACCAGCCAGAAAGGGGGTTCAGAGAGTACATCGTAAAACCGCAAGGAAAAGATCAATCCGTCATCCTGTGGGTGTCCAGCAAAGACGTGGACTCTTCAAAAGTGGGGAACATGCTTCGGCTTATGGAGCTTTTCAACGTGAAGATCGAGAAGGCTAACATATATTCTGCTGAGGGAACCTTCGTTAGCGAAGCCTACGAGGATGCAAGGAATGCAAAGGCGCAACTAATCCACTGGGTTCCGGTTGGAAATGACGTGGCGGGTCGAGTGGTCATGCCTGACGCATCTGTGACTGAAGGAGTGGCCGAGAGCGCCTGCAAACAATTGAAGCCAGGCGAGATCGTTCAGTTCGAAAGGTTTGGGTTTGTGCGGATAGACCAAATTAATAAGGAATTGACAGCTTACTTTGCCCAAAAATGATGTGTGAGGAAGAGCAAATGAGAAAGCAGGAAAGGATAATCGTGTGGCCCGTGTACCTTGATTCGTCAAAAAGCAGGTGCGATGGCAGGCGAGTTCCCAAGAACATTGCGGTTTCCGTCCCAAGAGTCGCCGAACTGAAAGACGCTGCTGAAAAGGCAGGCTTGAAGTGCGAATTGGTCCCTGACGTGGGATACCCAAAGACTCCATGGCTAAAAATGGGCATGGTGTTGGTTGAGAAGAAGGAAAGTAAGAATCAGACCATTATGACGATTGCAAAACAGCTTGCGAAGACACGGTCAACCGTGAAGGAACAAGTAAACTAACTTTTTTCCGAGCTTATCAGAATGCCGTTCAGTATTCCGTGCTGTCCAGGACGCGAAGTAACTCTCGCCTGACCAAGTGGAGTTTCCACGATTGCACCCTTGGTGATGACGCCTCTGCGGTTGTAATCGATGTTTGCGGGGTTTTTGATCACTCGGACAACGCCGGTTTTTTCGGTTTTTCCTGTTTTGGTGTCGGTAACACAGATCTGTTTCTCACTCAGCGCTTTCATCTTGATGGTTCCGCCTCTGCCTCTGACGAACTTCCTCTTTTGTTCGCCCATCTTGGTCTCGACTGGAAAAGTTCCTTGCTCGAATTTTCTCTTCTTCCTGTGAGCGATGCGTCGTCCACCGGACTGTTCCCGCTTCGCCATGTCGCCGTGCCAAGATGACATTCTTTGTTTCTCCGTTAAATTTGGATTTTGGTGGTGACTATCAACGTTCTTTCAAATATAAGTGTATCCGTTTTAGACTTGCGGGTTTTCTTGTTTTGTTGGTTCTTCGAAAACATGTTTCAACTCTTTCTTCATTGAGGCGGTATCTAGGCTCAAGCCGAAGTAGTCCGCGAAGTACTCGGTCGTTCTGAGAACCATCGATCGGCCACTTCTTTCGCTTCCAACAAGTCCCATGTCCTTCAAAGTCTTTATGTGGCCGTAGGCGTGACGACCTCGAACGTCGATTACCCTCTTCTGCGACACTGGTTGTCTGTACGCGATGTAGGAGAGAGTTTTCAATGGACCTATTGAAAGAAGGGGTCTGTTCACAAATTTCTTGACGTGAGGTGTGAAGTCGGCTTTCAGCTGCAGAACGAATCTTTCGTCTTTCAATTCTAGGACTTCGAGCGCAGTATTCCTTGTTTTGTATTCTTCAATCAGCCTGTCAACGGTTCTTCTGGCTCTCTTCTTTGAACGCGTTTTCAGAACCGAGCACAAATCGTTCAGATCCAGCGGTCTCCCTGCAACGTACAGTGCAGCCTCTGTCAAACAAGCGTCAGCGCGTGTCCCTTCTAGAAGCTGATCTTGTTTTTCTTCTGAATCTAGGCTAGACGTCTGATTCTCCATTTGCTCCAAGCTTCAAATCCCCTATAGCAATGTAAACTTCTTCAGTTTCCTCGTTCTGCCACAGGCCTATCTTGCCTTCTTGAGCAAGGAATAGCAAAAGAAGGAACGTTCGAATGGCTTCAAGGCGACCGACTCCTTTGATAAGAGTTGAGAACTCGACAATGCCAGCTCCTTTGACCTTGTCGGACAGCAATGAGAGGAGTTTCTCCATCTGAACCTCGATTTCCATCAGAAAAAGGTCGAGTTCAGGAAATATTTCTGAACGCGTTGGAAGAACCGATTCCACAACAAGGGGTTGCGCCCTGATGAATTGCTCTCCCTTCAAGACGTCGTCGAGCACATCCAGGAGATTCCTGATCGTAGTGGAGGTCAGTTCGTGTCTCAACGGCAGAAACATTGGTGGAGGCAGATAGTCCATAGGAGGTTTCGGCGGCGGAGGCGGTTCCTCAAGTTTAAGAAGCAGCTTCGACTTCATCAGATATATCAGGGCCGAGGAATCCAGCGCAACGCCAGATGCCCGAAAATCTACCTGTCCCGTCTTGTCCATGTTTTCAAGGAAGGATCTCAACAAGAACGCTATGTTAATGTTCCAAGGCACGAGTTTTTCAAGCTTGTTAAATTCGAAAAGTATGTTCCATGGAGGAAAAAGATAGAACGGCTTCTTCGTGTTCATTGACGACATCAGCCCGACGCCTCTAACAGTTTCGCTGAAATAATGTTCGACACTCCGTCTCGCATGTAGGCGCCATAGACTTTTTGGGCCTTATTCACCATTTCTGGCTTCAGCGTGATGGCTATGAACTGTGTCTTATCAGATTCTTCCACCAGAAGGTCCGCTAGTTTTGAAACGTGGAAGGCATCCAAGTGAGCATCGATCTCGTCCAGAATGTAGAAGGATGCGGGCGTGAACTCTCTCAGCGCAAAGAGGAATGCCACGGCTGACACTGAGCGTTCTCCGCCGCTCGCCCCACTGACGACGATTGACGGCTTGTTCGGAAACTGCACGATCATGTCTATGCCTCCCGAGAAGGGGTCATCGATTTTCTCAATCGTCAAAGTGGCGACGCCACCGCCCGTAACTTTCGAGAAGTATATTTTCAGTTTCTCGTTGATTTTCTCGAAGGCTTCTATGAAGACCTTGCGTTTCTTATGGTCGATTTCGTCCATAAATATGAGGATTGCCTGTTTTTCTTTCTCGAGCTCGTTCATTCTCATGGATAATTCTCGGTACCGCGAGATCTGGTCTGCATAATGAGAGAGTGCAAGCTGGTTGACGCCGCCTATTCGCTCGAGTTCGAGCTGCATCATCTTCATTGACGTTTCCGCTTCCTCAACCTGTTTGGGAGTCACAACCAACGGTTGCTCGTAGCCCGAGAGTCTCAGTTGGCTCTTGTACTGTTCGAGTTGAAGCGCTGAGGTTTGACTGCCCAGTTGAAGCTGGTTGTTCAAACGATCTACTTGTTCATATTCAGCATCAAGCTTCCGCAGTTCCTTGTCAATGTCATCTATTTGACCAGTGAACTTCTTCGCTCCTTCTCTTGCCGAGAAAACCGACTGCGAAAGTTCAATACGGCTCTTCTCAAGTTGTTGAAGTTCCTGTTTCAAGGCCTCCCTTTCCCGAAGGGCTTCTTCAACCTCCTTCTCCACCCTTCGAAGTTGCGTCTCGACTTTTGAAGTTTGAATCTTTGAGTTTTGATATCCGACTCTCAAAACATTGTCGAACAGTGACTGAAGGGTCGATATTTCAGTCTGACTTGTTCCAAGCTTCTGTCTCAGAGTGATCACTTCCTCTGAGAGCCTCTCTCGCTTGACCTCCATCTCTTGTATGTGACCCGGATCTGTCTTCCTTCTCAGGGTCACGAGTTCGTTCTGAAGCTTTCGCATTTCTTTGGCGATTGAGCTTCTTTCGGCCCTGTGAACCCATATTTGTGATTTTTCGACCTCAACTTCCTTGGTCATTTTTCCGATGTAGTGGTCCACACGTTTTACGTTGGCTCTTGTTCTCCTGACGCTCCTTCTCACTCTAACTATTTCTCTGTCCAAAGTAATGATGGCGTCAGACAAGCGTGCAATTTCGACGCGAGTCCTCTCGATTTCTTCTATGAAACCGTTTATGTCGTCGCCTCTTCTCGAGAGGTGCTGCTGCAGCGCGCTGACCGCTTCATCCAGGCTCTTGATGGCGGTGTCGCTGGGTATTATCGTGGAAAAATCTATCGGAGCACGGTAGTATCCTGACTCGAAGGCGCCTCCGACCTCGTACAGGTCTCCATCAACCGTCACCGTGCGAAAACCTTCACCAGCCATGTTGAAGGCGGTTTTATCGTCGGTGACGACGAGCGTGTCCCCGAAAACGAACCGGACCGCAGGTTCATAGCTTTTTTCAGATTTTATGAAACCTTCAGCTGATCCTTGAACGCCTTCTTTCTGAGGAATCTTCAACGGTTTAGCTGTTGCAGCGCCTTCAAGAGGAATTATCTTGATCCTTCCAAGCTTCATTTTTCGCAGAGTTTCTGTGCAAGTGAACGCTGCCTCGAAGTTTTTCACGACGACGGCGTCGAGCCAGCCTACGGCGGCGGCTTCTATCGCGTTTTGGTAGCTCTTGTCTATCTTTGCCAAGCTGCGAAGTCGGCCATAGACCCCTGGGATTACGCCTAGATCGCCAAGTTCCTCTATGCTTCGCAGGGCTTTTTCTTCGGAAGCCACCGTTTCGGCGAGTTCCCTTTGGGTGGCAAATTCTACTACCGCTTCGTGGGCTGAATCTGCTATCTTGCCGGCTTCAGCTATTTCTTTCCCGGCCGCTTCTCTTTGTGCGATTCTTCTTTCCAAGGTTCTTTCAAGGTTCTTCTGCTGAGCCCTTTGTTCTTTCTGGACTTTTTCTAACTCTTGATAGGATCTGTCAAGCTCCGTGAACGTAGCGGCAAATCTTTCTTTCCGCTCGTTCAGGTCCCTGAGTCTTCTTGTTCGCACGTTTATGGCCGTCTGGTTTTTCAGGTATTCTGATCTTAAGAATGCCAGTCGCTTGTTGTCGCTGTCGAGTTTGAGCTCTATTTCCCGTATTCTCTTGCTGTTTTCTCCGAGGTTTTCCCAGAGTAACGCTGCTCCTTGGGCAAGGGTGTCATGCTCGGTCTGTTTCTCGTTTATCTGATTGAGGATCTTGTCGTGCTCGGTTCTAAGGTGCCTGATTTTCAGGCGGTTTTCGCGGATTTCTTTCTGGATGGCTTGGTGTTGCTGTTGATCGTTTTCTCGGATTCTGGTTAGTCCTTCAACGCTTGTCTTGTTGGAGCTGATTTTTGTTGCTAGCTCCGTAAGCTTCGATTTCAATTCGCCGATTTTGATTTGTACTCTCAGTACCTGTGAACCGCCTTCTTCGACGATTTCTGAGCTGAGTTTTCTCCATTCGCCTTCAACTTCTCTTCTTTTGGATCTGTAATCGTCCCTGATATGTCGCAGTTTGTCGACTCTAGCTTTGACTTTTTCTGCTTCGGACGAGACTTCTTCGACTTTCTTCTGTATTCGTTGCATTTCGCTTGAGATCTTGATGGCTTCGAGCTGTTTGAGTTCGACATGGATAAAGTTGACTTTAAGAAGTTCGTTGCGTTCTCTTTCGAGGTCGTCAAGTCGCTTCTGCACTTCATCGATTCTGCCCATGGCCGTGCGGATTGAAATGTCTGCGGTTCTCAGCTTTTCTTCAGCCTCGGCTTTTTCAGCGTCGTATTGACCTATTCCTATGAGGTCTTCGATGATTTTTCTACGTTCCATGGGAGAAATGTCGGTCAGGCGGGTTATAGTGCCTTGCAGGATTATGTTTTGGCTCGTTGAGCTTATTCCGGCCATTGAAAGGATTTCCATTATGTGAGTTCTTGAGATTCTTCTTCCGTTAAGTCTGTAGACGCTTTGCCCGTTTCTGTAGACTTCTCGAGAAATCGTCACGGTAGTTGTGTCGACGGGCATGCGTCCGTCTGTGTTGTCGAATTGAATGACGACTTTGGCCATCTTTACTTTTTCGAAGCCCACCTTGTCTGTTCCGTGGAAAATTAGCTTTGCAGCCGTTTCTGCACGGAGTCTTCTTGTGCTCAGTTCGCCCAACGCAAAAAGCAGTGCGTCTAGCACGTTTGTCTTTCCGCTTCCGTTCGGCCCGGTGACCGCAGTGAAACCCTTGTCTAGAACTATTTTCACGACTTGTGGTCCGAACGACTTGAAACCTTTAAGTTCGATTTTCTTGATGTACGGCATCCAGTTTAAGTCCTCATGCTCCCTGACATGGACATCTGTTTCGTGTAAACAGTCTTGTGGACTTTCTATAAAAAGCATTTACTGTTCTGAAGCTTTAACCGTTATGTACTTTTTTGCGGTATTTCTCGCCTTGCCCCTCGTATTTTGAAGCCAGGTTTTTAACAAAATCTTTGATTGCTCGGTCGTCTCCCCAAACGAGGAGCGAACCGTCCTCACGAATTTCCTTGGACAATTTCATTTTGACCGCGATCGCCTCTAGACTCTCAATGGATATTCCTGTCGTGGGAGTGACGCGAATCCACTTTTGCTGCCTTGGCATCCCTGGGACAAACCTCAACACCCTTTGCTCGCCGTCGGTTTTTTCCCTAGTGGCATTATCTAGCCGTTTGAGCCATTCATCAATATATCTTTGCCCGAGCTTTTTCTGACCTTCAGTAACCAGATAAGATTCGACATTCATCAGGTACTGATCGACTTTTCTAAGACCTTCCTCACCTTGAGTGTCAACGCCTAAAATCCTTATTGTGGTCTTTGCGCTCTTCAGGTCGCTCATGACTTGCGGCGGAATCGCCATTCCCTTGCCTCGAAATTCTGCGACCATTTCGTCTAGAACTCTCCATACTGAAACGTAACCCAAGTTGGATTCGCCGCTGGTCATGTCTTACTGAAATCACAGTATATAGTGATTATTGTCAAGGGAAAGAAAAACGCAAAGTTTGTTAGGATTTGCCCTAAGAAAAGCTTGGAAGTTCAACGGTTGCCGAATTTCTCTTGGTAGACTAGTTGCCGAAGCGGTTTTCGGTCTTTTTTTGGAAGTTCGCCCTTCATTTTGCCGATGGGAATGATTGCGATGACTCTCACGTCCCTTGGAACTTCCAGAATCTTTCGTACTGCCGCTTCAGAGGATTTTTTGTCATCCTTACGGTCAAATACACCGATCCACGAAGAGTTCAGTCCCACGCTGTAGGCTGCCAACGACATGTTTTGTGCAGCTGTTGCGCCGTCTTCTACGTAGTGATACGGATCTTCCATTGCGTTGACGGCTACCACGATGCACAGTGGAGCTTCCTTCAGTCCTTGGACGAAAGTTGTTGGGACAACCTCGCTCAGCATGTTCTTTGTCTTCGTGTCCTTTATGACTATGAAGTTCCATGGCTGCTTGTTAATCCAGGATGGAGCCCATCTTCCTGACTCAAGAATTGCTTCCAGTTTGTCGTCTTCTACGGGGGTGCTTTCGAACCTCAAGACGCTACGTCTATTCATGATTGTTTCTAAGACTTCATTTGTCATGATTTCATCCTTCCGTTCGAGTACCTTATTCAAAACTGATATTTAAAAGGTTAACGCGTAGCAAGAGAGAACCAGTTCAACGGAGTGTAAGTAGACCGAAGAAGAAAGGGAAGCTTCTTTTGGCAGAATTCCCTTCTCCTAGATGAATTTGCAATCTGATTTTTGCTTTCATAAGTGTTTAATTTCGTGAAATGGTCAGTTGTTGCTTGCAGGGTGAACGGAATTTGAATGAACAGATCTATCAAGCTTGCAAGGAATTGATTGATGACGCCAAGAGTGGATGCGCAGATTTGGTTTTTAAAGAGATATGTCTTGAGATTCTATCGAGAGCGAGTCACGTTCTTACAAAACTTCAATTCAGGAGACTTGCCGCATACGCGGCCCAACGAATGCGGGAAGAGATGCCTCTCGAAGTGCGTGAACAGGAGCTGGCTTGGAACAGATAAGCAATTTGTTTTCGAAACTTAAACCGTAGCGTGAGCCATTGCAGGGCACCTTCACCCTGCGCCACTTATTTTCTTGCCGAAGCATCTTTCAGCAGAGTTTGTAACCGATCTTTCTCAGAAACTCTTTGCGCTGTTTGATGTCGGGCTCTGTTTCGATGCCTTTGCTTGGTGAGCCATCTACCACGCCGATTATGCCCCGGCCTTGATTGGTCTGAGCGATGATCACTTCAAGAGGGTTGGCCGTGGCAGCGTAGATCATGCAGACTTCAGGGACGTTTTTGACTTTATCGAGAACGTTTATTGGAAAAGCATTCTTGAGGAAAATTATGAAGCTGTGACCGCAGCTGATTTCAAAGGCTTTTTTCGCTGCCAACTGTCGCAATTCTTCATCATTTCCTTCGTGTCTTACGAGGCATGGGCCAGAGCTTTCGCAAAAGCCGATGCCGAACCGTATGTTCGGAACAGCGTTCACCAATGCCTCGTGGATGTCCTCGACTGTTTTGATGAAATGAGCCATTCCTAAAACTATGTTTCCTCCTTCTGGAGCATCGATTCTAACTGTTTTGAACTCGAGCATGATCGCCCCCCATCTGCATTCGTCTAACCGCGAATTTAAGACTTCGTCATCTGCGTGCAGTTCTGGCGACTCTTAGTACGAATAGAATTGTGCCAACCAGCACTATGAAGGACGAAATGTAGAAGACATTCACATAGGCGGCGTAAGATGATCTTCCATACACGTTGACCTGCAAGTCTGCAAGTGGTCCACCGATGAGGAATCCAGCGGGCCCCCAGCTCAAAGCCATGACGGTGTTGTATCTGCTTAGAAGTCTTCCTCTGCGATCTTTCGGGATAAGGTCGCCTGCAAACACCAGTCCTACTGTCTGGATGGTCCAGAAGGACACCCCGTTTAGTCCGTAGACTAGAGCCATCAGAAATTCACTGGAAGCAAGAGGATAAAGCAAAGGTGTTATTATGGCAAAGCTTAGTCCCATCAGGAGAATTCTAATTCGCCCGAAGCGGTCTGAAAGCCGTCCTGCGGCTAGGCTTGCAACCATCCCGCCTACTGTCCACGCTGAAAGGACCAGACTCATTTGAGAGTCGTTGAAGTTTAATCCTGAAGGCAGGTTTATGAAGAGAAGGAATATTTGGTTTATGCAGGCTGCTCCCAAGACGACGACAATCAAGGACAACAGGAAAAACATGTACGTCTTCTGATTTCCAGGGCCGGGTTTGGGTTCACTCTTGCAGTTCTCATCAGTGAGCGATCTTTGTTGCGTCGTCACTTGATTCTTTTTCATGGTACGAGAAGTAAATGCCATTATGGCTGCGCCAACCAACAGCAAGGCTGTTACGATGTAGAAGATTCTGCCACTTCTGAAACCTTCGCCTTCGGCGTATAACAAACCTGCGAACAGAATTCCGCCCATCCTTCCGAGGGAAGCAATGAAGTTCATTGCGCCTATGACTTTTCCTCGATTCGCTGGAGTCGTAACGTCGGTCAAGGTTGCTGCCCAGCCTACATCGGACATCGACCAGAAGAACTCGAGTATCGATAGCCCGAAAATTATTGCCAGACCAGCAAGGTAGTTTGTTCCAGCGTTCACCAAGGCCGTGTGCACTAGGAACACTATTATATAAGCAAATGCGGCGATCGTTTCTCCTGCAACTATCAAGGTTGTTCGGATCTTTCGTCTGTCACACAGTTTTCCCCATAGCAGATTCTGGCCCAGGGAAGAAAATATCATGTTGAGGGTTCCGAGAGCCGCGGTAGAGGTAACAGTGCCCATCAAGGTGAAGAGGTAGTTGATCATGAATGTGTAAAATACGCCTCTTCTGAGAAACGTGAGAAACTCGAAAACGCTGAGGTTGAAGTATGTCTTCCTGAAGGATGTGTTTTCGGTTTCAGTGTTCTCCAAAGAAACACTCTTGTCAGAGTTGATATTGATTTGGAAAAATGGATAACAGAGAATTAAAGGATTTCTAGATCAGAAACTTCCCGTTCTTGTAGAACAGTTTGTCGTCTGCGTAGATTTCTCCGTCTTTCTTCATATCTTTGAGTATGTCCCAGTGGATTGCTGACTTGTTTTGAGCGAGAGATTCTGGATAGGAGTTGCCGAGTGCCATGTGGATTGTGCCGCCCATTTTTTCGTCAAACAGCATGTTCTTTGTGAACCTGTTTATTCCGTAGTTTGTTCCGATTGACGCCTCGCCCAGACGATCTGCGCCTTCCACCTTCAGTATTTGCTGGAGGAAATCGTCGCCCTTCGCTGCCGAGGCTTTGACAACTCTGCCGTCTTTGAATGCGAGCTTGATGTCTTCAACTTCTCTACCTGCATAGATGCCTGGGTAGGTGAATCTTACTGTGCCGTTGACCGAGTTCTCTACAGGTCCTGTGAACACTTCTCCGTCTGGCATATTTTCTTTTCCGCTGCAGTTGATCCATTTCCTTCCTTGAACGTTGAACGTCAGATCTGTATCTTCGCCTAGGACGTGGATTTCTTTGGCTTGGTTCAAGAAGTCGCACGTCTTCTGCTGCTGTTGACTGACGCGTTTCCATTCAGCGATCGGGTCTTCTCTGTCCACTAGACAGCTGCTGTACACGAAATTCTCGTACTCTTCCAAGGCCATTGAGGCCTCTTGAGCCTCTGCGTTTATCGGAAACGGTAAACCTGTCCATCTGAGCTTGCCCTCCCCCACTCGTTTCATAAAGATTTCCATTAGTTCTCGTCTGGCAGCCGCGCGAGTCCTCATCTTCACTGGGTCGACAGTTGACAGCCCTTTGGGGCTCGGTTCACAGAATATTCCTATGTTGACGTCAGCGTTCTCAGCAACGAATTTTATAACCGGCGAGACGAACGTGAGCTGGTGTTCCTTCGCGTACTTGTAGAAAGTGTATTCGGTGTCGAGGTTTGCGAGAACAAGCGGATGAGCATCGCTCAGCAAGCATTCTTTGTAGATTTCATTGATCAATGGATACGCAGCAGAAGTTCCCTGTATGATTACTTGCTCGTTAGGTTTCACGTTTACGCTGTAGTGGACGCAGAGTTGTGCGAGTTTTTCGATTCGTTGGTCGACCATCTGTTTCACCGTTGAGAAACATGGTAGTAGATTTATCTGGCTAAAAACCTTGCTGTCCTCTACAGGTCCAGCTGTACCAAAAAAGTTGAGTTGTTGCAGGTTTTCCGGCGTGAGAATCTGGGGAAATTTGTCGAGAAAGCGGATTACCGTCATCTTTTTGGTGACGACAAGTTTTATAAGACACGTTAGCTTGATCTGTGCTTCGTGCAAGAAGCGATTTTTGCACAAATCGATCAAAGGAGTTGAAATAGTAAGATGGCAGAGAAAGAAATGCACAAGGCAGTTTGCGCTGAATGCGGAAAGGAATGTGAAGTCCCCTTCAAGCCTGACCCGAGCAGACCTGTTTACTGCCGAGAGTGCTGGTCCAAGAAAAGAACCACAAGAAGAAGATTCTAGACATAGCTGACGATCGCGACCAGAGTCTGATTATTCTTTTTTTCTTACATTATTCTGCTTCATTCTTTGAGATCATTTGATTTTGAAATGCAGCAATATACGTTGGAAACACGCTGTTAGCTTACCGAAAGCTCTAAATCCCGTACAGTCGGTTGTTTTGTGAAAAGAACCAAGCGGGCCGGTAGTTCAGTTGGTATGAACGCCTGACTTGCACTCAGGAGGTCTGGGGTTCAAATCCCCATCGGTCCACTCCATTCTAGAAATAGGGGTCAAATTGAGCAATTTTATTCCCATGTTTTGATTCCCATTGATTCCCAGAGCACCAATGCAATCTGTGCTAACTTTGTGAATTGAGTATTCTCTCTGATTCCCATTTTACCCTAGATAGTGCTTGACTCTGTAGCTGTTGCCTCTTTGCTCCATGAAGCCTTCAACACCACATACAGGGCATTTGACTTTCAACTTTTCACCAATCTTGAAAGGCTCTCACAGGGCACATGATAAAAAGAGATTGGTCAAAAGACAAGTATAGGCTCTAGAGAGTAGAGTTCAAATGAAATATGGCTTGGAATATGACAACTAGCCAGAACTAGTGTCTGAAATCCGAGTTTGCCTATCACTCAAACCCTTCAATTGAACTATTACATTAATGCAAGATATGATCAGGAGAGGAGAAGCAAGAACTATTGCGTTACTTAGTACAGAGAAGTAAAATGGCAAGAACGCAAATACTAGGAAACCAGGAAACGAGGGCTGAGTTGCTAGAGCTACATAACCAACAACTATGAATAGGGCATAGGCAAAGATGGCAGCCAAGCTGCAGGTTCTGGAAAGACCTAATCTGATTTTCTTTTCTTCATTCATTTTCTTCAATCCGTTGGCTTCATAGACAGTGGAATAGCCCCATACTAAACAAGTTTCAACTGCCCATAGCAGAGGACTAAAAGGAGATAACAAGAAGTACAGCCCTCCCCCAAAGCCTGCCAGAAAAAATACAAAGAATGGCAATGGAAGAATAAAAAAGAGGTTTATCTTCCACGACAAGCTCAGTTTGTCTGCTATTGTCTTCTGTCCGAGCTGGTTCCAACCTTCAACTCTCTTGTGAGCACCATACACCCAAAAAAACAAAATCACAAAGGGAAAGATGTATTCTAGGAAGACGAAGAAGTTATAGGAGGCAGGCAATGCAAATGCATAGGAGAAACGAAATCCAGTTCCAATGAGCAGAAGAAGACAAAGGCTTAAAAGAGAAAAAATGAAGCCAGTTCTCAGAGCCTCAAAGCTGGCTGTTCCAGGATTTCCTTCACGAGTCATCTATTCTCATTATAGACTCTCTTCTACTTCAACAAAAGCCCTGCACTATTGTTAGAACTTGTGGAAGAATCAGAAATAGTAAAAGAAATTCTTACACAATAGAATATCAAAGAACCAAAGATATACTATACGTTGGAAACATTCTAGGACAAGTCAACATTCGAAACACTCTAGTCTACACTCACCTAGTCAACTATTGCTCTGAAGAATTCTTCTGCAAAGTAGCCACATCAATAGATGAAGCCAAATCTCTCATTGAACAGGGCTTTGAGTACGTCACAGAAATAGATGGTGTAAAGCTGTTCAGGAAACGAAAATAAGCAAAGTTTCCTTCCCTTCTTTTTCTGTTCTGAAAATTGCTAAAGGCTCTAAGGGCTCAGGTTGAATGTCTTCTCTTGTAGACTATGACTGCTAGTGATGCTGCTATCATGAATAATGGAACTAAGAAGGATGGAAACTCTGGAAACACTTCTATTATTGAGCCAGAGACTGGATGAACATATGTGAAGTACACAGTAGTGTATGTGCCATTTGATCCAACAATTCTGCTACTACTGGTGAAAGTGCCATTTATCAAAACCTGATAGTATGAAGCGTTGATTATGTCGTTTGGAAAGGTAATTCTGCAGAAACCAGTAGTTCCTTCCAAACCAGTAACTCCAGTGAGCTCTAGAAACCATCCATAGTCTGTAGGCTCAAAAGCCTGCGAGACATTCACATTTCCAATTGTTGAATTGCTGATTACTTCTATTTCTTCAAGCCTAGAGAATGGAGGCGTGTTTGCATGTACAATAAAACTCTGAAATGTACCCATCAAGGGATAGTGGTCTGTGTTGTTTGCATCAATGACATACGGTGTATCGCCTATTCCATCCTGATTGCTGTCTGTGCCATTGTAGTCACTCCAATAGTTGCCTTCCAAATAGTTGTCAAAGTAGTTGCTTCCTGGAGATGAAAATAAGTACACTTGACCTTCCCAGTTGTTGATGAAATTGTTGTGGTACATCGAGTTGTAGTAAGACCTGTCCATCATGATACTCCAGACTGTGTCGTTGATCATGTTGTCAATCATAACATTGTTATATGCTTCAGAAAGTTCAATCCCACAAATTCCTTCAGACATTACATTTGAATATATCTCGTTGTAAGAGCTGTAAAACAATCCAATACGTTCCTGATGGCCTCCTTCAATTCTGTTTCCTATCACTTTATTTTCTGTTGAATCATTGAGTACGCAATTTACCCAATTATTGATCATAACGTTGTTTTCAATGGTGTTCTTTCTTGAAAAAGAATCCAGAAATACAGTGGTGCCATTGTTGTTTTGGAGGATGTTGTTAGCTACTACGTTGTTTGAACTGTTAACGTAGATTGCACTGTTCTCATGGTATGGGAAAAACCCTCCTCCCTGAATTGTGAAATTGCCTACGCTTGTATTGTCTACCATGACAACGATGACTTTCTCAGTTCCATTTCCATCAATGATTGTGGTCTCCTTGTCTTGTCCAGTAAGATGTAGGGATTTGTTCAAGATGATCGTTCCATAATAGGTTCCAGCATCAACAAGTATTGTATGCCCATTCAAAGTTTCACTGGCATCTATTGACTCTTGGATAGTGCTATAATTCAACCCAGTGTTGAGGTTATGAACGTGGTAGCCATCAGAAGCTCTCACACTGTTTTGTTGAAATCTTGGATACTGCAGACAAACAAGAAGAAGCAGAAAAGCAAGAATGAGAACTAACCTTCTGCTCAAGGTACACCATTAATCATACTGGTCATATCAGTAATTATGACTTATGGAGAAATCCTTCTGTTCATGTGCACAATATATGTAGCCTTATCAAAGCCTGAGACTCAATCAAGAGTATTTAGTTCTTCTAGCAAGAGGTACACCCCAATCAGCAGGAACATCAAACTGGAGATTGCCATGAATGCAGACAAGTTACTCCACTCATTGAATACAGAATACACTTCATAAGTCAGATAGAATTCAAGAATACTAAGAATTATCATGAAAACACTAAACACAGTCTTGGCTATGCTCATCTTCAGGTCACCAACCATTTGAAGATAGTTACGAGGCAAGTGGTTAATTTGCTTGAGGGTCTTCAGAATTCTCTTATTTCAGAACCTTTCTTTCTAAGGACCCTCTGGAAGTTTTTCATCGTAGTTCTAATTGCTGGTTTCACAGGGTTTGGTTGTTGTTTGGTTTGTTGAGAGTGTTTCAATTAGTTCTTTTTGTGTGGGTTCTATTGCTTTGATTACCTTTGTTTTTGTGTCTTCTAGTAGGGGTCTGTAGTAGAATTTCATGAAGATTGTTTGGCTTACTCTTCCTTGGAGCAGATCTATGAGTTCTTGCGGTAGAGTTGTTCTCAGTTTTGTTGCAAAGAGTTTTCTTAACTGTTTTGTTTGGGTGTCGAAGCCTTCTCTGCCAAGCTTTGTGTCAATGGCACTGTACTGGATTCTTGGTTTTGTTTCTTGTACTAGGGCTAGAAGCTGAGGAGTGATGATTGAGATGTAGGCGTTCTTTGATCTTCTGAGAAACAAGTCTGGAAACCTGAAGTGCTGGAGCATCATCAAGTCCCTGTCAAGATACCCGTCTAGCATGTTCTTTTCTGAGAGTTCAGTGATTAAGCTGCATGAAACAGCTGCTTCAGTAGGTCTCAGACCAGTCAAGACAGTGAAGACAAGCACTGTTGAATATTCTCTTGGAAGCTTCTGAATGACCTTTTTCAGCCACTGTTCTGATTCTTCAAGGTTACTGTTGAGAATACTTAGGAAAATCTCTAAGCCAGTGGTGTTTTCCCATTTCAACCCATAGTTTCTGATGATCTGTTTCCATCCATCATAGATTCCCAAGTATTTGGACAGATTGCTAAGTGAGGACATCACCATTCTTCTCATGTCTTTGCTGAGCATTGGAAGCTGAGAAGCAAAACTAGGGTTCTCTAGTATGACAGAGTATCTTTTTGCATATCTCAGAATCTCTTTCACATGTTTCCTTCTGTGAGTATTGATTAGCCAAGATGCAAAGTTCTCCCATTGAACATCTTTAATCCTCTTGCACTCAGGAGGTCTGGGGTTCAAATCCCCATCGGGCCACTCCATTCTAGAAATAAGGCTTGCGTTAGGCTCATTTACTTGCATTGCTTTACTTGCAAGCGGGCGCTAGCCTACATTCATCAAAGCTGTTGCCGGTAATGTTGATTTTTGAGGAACTATCCTGGAACTGTCTGGCATTGTTTTGTGTCATCGTGTCTGATTGTACCAAGGAACAGAATTATTAGTTGCAGTTGTCATAGTTGCTAAAGGTGTATATGAGAAAGAAGCCTGCTCTAATTGCTCTGGTAATTCTTGCGCTTGGTCTGGTTGGAACAGGGCTTTCAGCATTTTATATGCAGAATGAATACTCTGCGGATATAACAGTAAGCAAATTCACGGTCAAAATATCTCATGGTTTTCCACTCGGTTGGTATGGACATTCAGACACATGAGGAGGCATTCCCTTTTCTATGACAAATTGGTTCTCATTAGAATCACTTCTACTGGATGCTGCATTCTGGATTGCCATCACTTTCTTTGTAAGTATTGCTACAATGAAATTAGTGAACATATTACACAAGACAAGAGCTTCAAAGAATCTGTCTGTTATTAACATATAGAGCTAGAATTGAGCTTCTTTTCTATCTGAAGTTCTATTTATAGCCAATGATGCAGTCTTTAATACTAATTCCACTAGATTTGATTTCTTGAGTGACTCAGATGTTGGACATACCATCTATTTCAGCAATCGTAGCAGTAATAGGTGTTTTGATAGGTGTTGTCCTTGCAGTATTGGAGCTTAGAAATCTGGTTAAGCAGAGGAAATCGGACCTTCTAATGAGACTGCACTTAGCCTTCAGCACAAAAGAAACTTCCGAAGCAGTCCTCAAGTACATGTCCATAGAATACAAAGATTACGATGATTTCGTAGAGAAATACGGCTCACCCTTTGCTGAAGGACCAGTCCAAACAGTCTTCGTTATGGTGGGAAATTTCTTTGAAGGAATTGGTGTTCTTCTGAAAAGAAAACTCGTTGAGATAGACCTTGTCACTGAACTCTTCGCAGTTGAGATGTTCTGGCTAAAATGGAAGCCATTGGTTGAAGGCACGAGAAAACAATTTAACAACCCACAGCTCCTTGTGTGGTTCGAATACTTGTACAATGAAGCGAAGAAGAGAGAACAGAAGCTTCAGCAATCAGGTGTGAAGGGAGAGTAGATAGACCTGTGAGATTTGATGTTGGCTGTGATTTGGATGAGTTTAGAAGATACCACAGGAACAGTGATATTCACAAATTTCTGAAGTCAACAGGAGTCACTGATGGCTATGATGAAAATCTCAACTATCTACTGAACGTTGTGATCAAAGATTCTTCTCAACTCATTGTCTGGAGGGAAGACAACAAGGTTGTGGGCCACGCAGTCTGGCATGAAAGCAATACTGAAGAACACAGAAAAGGTGATCCCAGAGAAAAAGAAGATACTAAAGCACTAAAGAAACTCTTGGGTGGAAAGAAGAACTTCGTTGAGCTTCATGAAATCTGGCTGATCAAGGAGTACAGAGGAAAAGGCTATGGAGAAATGTTCCATGATTTCTTTGAGAAATTCATGAAAGACAAAGGCTATTCTGATATTGTCTTCTATGCTAATCATCCTGCTGCACTAGCCATATGCCGCAAACATGGATACAAAGAAGGAGGATACCTAGCAGGACTGAAGGAGTATGTTTTCTGTCTCCCGTTGAAGAAGAATCCCTGAGCCTTGCATTGTCTACGTTTCGAAATTCAGGGGCTCTTCAGCATTTTTGTGAACGTCAAAACATAATAGACCTGCCATACATGACGTTGTTATAGCTATGAAGTTCTTGCATAGATTGGCAGTTTATGCTCTGGTCACTGCAATGATTGAAGTGCCCTCTATCTTGGTACTGTACAGCTCTGGATATCCCAATGAACCCTTCTTCCAATTGGGTGTCTTGGGCATTTCTGATTGCTTAAAATCTCTACTTCTTGCTCATTGCCTTTTCTGCCATAGGTGGTCCAGTTCCTGGTCAAGGACCAAGAGACATCTCTTTTGACCTAGTCTGGGGAGTAGTGTCAATGTTCATAATCATAACTGCAATAGGAGAAGCAATAAACTGGCTGATTGAAGAAGATCAGAAAACTGAGAAGACCAAAGAAACCTCAAAATCAAATCGACTTCTCCAAAGATTTCAGGGACTCCTTAGAATGTCTGTGTCTTCGTAGATACGAAAAAGAAAAAAGGCGGGGACTGGTGTTTTGTGAGTTTAGATTTTTCTCTTGTTCAGTACGGATCTGAAGCTTTTTCCACAACAGACAAAGAGTCCGATTGTGAGTTCAGTTCTCTTGCCACTCTTGTCTTTTCTGCCAGCCATCTTCCAGGTCTTCTTAGGAGTACTGACTTCTTTCTTACACTTGGGACATTTAGCCATAACATTCCCTTTTTACAGAGTTACATCAGATCAGGTTAAAACATTTTTCATGATTTTGGAATTCAGATTTCAGGGGGTAGTAATGGAAGTATTGATTGGAATGACTTTGATTGCAGCTGGGATCGTGTTGTCAATGAATTCTCAACAAAGCGGTGTGGATCTAAGCAGGGATTGCTTCATCTTTGGCATCCCTCTCTTCGTTATTTGCCTAATCCTATTGACAATATGGAAAAGGTACTCTGAGAATAGACAAAGCAACTGAGTCCTATGCTTTCTTGTCTACATCCCAGCATTGTCTGATTTGTTGTCCGCCTTAGATTGATACTACATTACTTTCAGAGACTCCCATGGAATTTCCAATCGAAGTTCCAATAGCGGAAAGAAAAAAGATAGTCAGTTCTGTACGTGTAACTTTCCTCAGAAGCCGTGTCTTGTTTCAATTCTACATTGGAATCATGCGCTGTCTGGTTCTGTTGTACAGACTCCAGGCTACAAAGTACGTCAGCAAAGAAACAGCGAAGCTGAGAAACACATACTGACTCAACACTGAAAACAGGTTGTTTGACAAGTGTAATGCCACAGCAACCAAGTAAAAAGGAAAAGTCTGTTTCCTTCCGATCCCGTAGGCGATTATAGAAGTCGACGAGGCATGAAAGAATATTCCGGGCAACCTCACGATGAAAGGAACATTCAGGAGAACTACGTACTCTACGAACTCGGCGATGCCGAACCCCAAACCGACCAGGAAACCCAACGTGAAGATGGATCTCTCAGTCTCAGCGTGACGGTAAAACAAAGGATATGCCTTGGAAAACTCTTCAATAACAGGCGCCAGGAGGACCACTGAAACTATCGTGCCGTAGGTTGAGGACATAGTGACTGGCAAGAAACCTGAAAAACCGGTTATAAACAACGTTAAGGGGATGCTCACAGTGACTCCGGAAAGAAGAAAGAAAAGCTTCTCTTTCAGCTTCGGTTTGTGAACCGGAATTGTCATGCTTGCTTGTTCCGTCATCTAAACCAGCCACGTCACCCTTCTGAGCCGAAGATCAATGCCCCAATCCTAATGTCCAGGTTCTACTTGCGGCCACAGCTTTGGAATGGTTGAGGGGGAAATAAAAGAATTTGTGAATGCGCATGTGTAGTTCCAGCCCGTTCAATACAGTTGTTTCATTTGCGCGATTATTCCTCTTCTTGCCATGTACATGTATATCCTTCTTTTCAGCTCATTCCGCGAAAACAGTCCTTGGAGCCTGCGATTCCAAGAACCGTAGAAGCTTCTGTAGCATTCGTAGAGTTCCTCTTGCACTTGCTTGACTGAGAGTGTTTCAGTCGGCATTATGGCATGGACCATGTCATAGTGCGACCAGTTCTTGTCTTCTATCCATCCGTTCCGTTGTGCTTCATCGAAGATTTCTGTTCCCGGAAAGGGTGTGAGGACCGCAAAAAGCGCGAAATCGGGGTCTAATTCGTTGGCAAATTCCCGTAGACGAGCAATCGACTGAACTGTGTCTTTTCTTTGACCAGTTATGAACATTGCATGCGCGAATATCCCGTTCTGTTTCAGCAACTTTACGGCCTCTCTTGACTGCTGTGGTTCTAGGCCTTTCTTGAAAGCTTGAAGCGTCGACGGCTCAGAGTTTTCTACTCCGAGAAGAACCCAGTTTAACCCTGATTTTCGGAGTTTCGGGAGGGACTCTTTGTTTCTTATGATGTCGTCGCATCTGGATTGGATAAACCACGTCAGGTCTTTCGTTATTCCGCGTTTGAGGATTTCGTCAGCCAGATCGTTAGCTCTGGAACCTGCGCCGAAGTTGTCGTCAGTCAGCCAGATGAACCGGCTTCCGTAATTGCGGTAGCAGAACTCTATTTCGTCCGCGATGCGTTTGGGGGATTTCAGCCGCCACTTGCCTTGCCAGTGTCGCCACTGGGTGCAAAAAGTGCACTCGCACGGACAGCCACGCGAACCCTCGACGAGCGCATAGGCAACGTCTCGTCCAGCCATCGCAGCGAAGTGATACTTGTCAACAGTGTCTTTCACAAGATGATACCCTGGGTACGGGAGAGTTTCCAAGTCTTCAATCAGCGGTCTTGAAGGGTTGTGGAATATCCTTCCTTCTCTTCTGAACGATATTCCTCTTATCTGCGGAAAAGAGGCTTTCTTATCGGCGTTAGCCACGAGTTCGCCAAGAGTTTCCTCTCCCTCTCCACGCACGATGACGTCAATGCTTGGATACTCATGCAGACTTTCGTCGGCGGTGGCTGTGAAATGCTGTCCTCCCGTGACCGTGAGGATGTTTGGATTTACTTCTTTCGCGGTTTCAAGCGTTCTGGCCACTACGTACGTGTTGCATGTTGACAACGAGCTTGAAGCCACAACGTCAGGATTAGAGGATTCTACATGCTTCTTGAGGCTTTGCCAGTCGATATGCTTGGCGTTGCAGTCCAGAACTTCAGCCTCAACGTCTTTGCTGTACTTTTCGAGGTAAGCAGCCAGCTGAATCATGCCGTACGGTGGGGGAAGATATTCGCCCATCACGAACCAGATGTCCTTCGGGGGCTCAACGAAAAGAACCTTCATTCTAACGTTGCACTCTCTTGTTCTCTATATTTGGGCACTTTATGCTTAAAACTGCCGCGCAACGTCATATGATAGAGACTTAAGAGTGAGAAACACGCGGGCAGACAAAAACACTTATTGGACTGTCGCCGCGAATTAGAGAGCAAGGGAGTTCGGTCGAATAATGTCTTACTGCAGAAAGTGTGGAGCAGAGTTGCAGAAAGACGCCAATTTCTGCGCTAGATGCGGAACGCCTGTGGCCAAGGAAGAAGCGATGTCTGCGAATCAACGCCAGACTTTCAAGATCGTGGGGAAACCTAAAGTGGTCGTGGTCAACCGGGCACCGGGAAGGGTTGATGTCAAACCGTCGGTTGAAGGCGAAGTCACTGTTGACTTGGATCTGCGAGAGCCCGAAGACTTGGAGTGGAGTATTTCACAGGACGCCAATACGGTTACGGTTCGATGCCGCGCTCTGGTTCACCCGTTTAGGTGGACGCACTACTTCACCTCAGGAGGACCAAGAGCCAACATCTCCGTTCTTGTTCCCAAAGAAACGGATCTCGACCTCGAGGTCAGCCTCGACCAGGTCAATGTAACAGGAATAAAGGGCGAGTCAAAAGTCGAAACATCAGTGGCAAGAATCAATCTTGAAAATGTAGAAGGAAAAGTTGACGTTAAGGGAAGAACGGGCACGATAGAATTGCTGAACGTCAACGGAACGATTACTGCCGATAACACGACTGGGCCAGTAATAATGGAGAACGTCAACGGGACCATCTCGGTCCACAACACGACGGGTCCAATTCGATTCTCCGGAGGGCTATCAGGTGAAAACTGGTTCAGAACGACCACTGGATCGGTAGAACTCAGCCTGACAGGAAAACCGGACCTTGCCGTTGAAGCCTATTCAAGGCTTGGATCAGTGACGTGCATTCCTGAGCCGGCGGATTGGCGTTATGAGCGAGGGCAATACGTAGGTCATTTTGGGTCAGGAACTGGAAAGCTGATCGTAGAGACGACAACAGGCTCGATTGCTATTCGTCAATAGCAGATGGTTTACGAAGTATTTAGTGATCGAAACCCGGTCAGACGAATTTGGCATTCACACGTGTTGCACTGAAGTGTTATGCCATCTAGTTCATCGTGTTCCATTACAGCATCAAGAATTTTGTAGGTCTTCTCCGTCTCGTCGTCGGGGGAAATCCTCACGCCGCACTTCGGACAGCCAAAATCACCTTTCCCCTTGATTTTTGTCAAATCGATTGTGAAGAATCTACAAGTTTGCACTTTCTGACCTCCAAACATCTATTGCCAGGCTAGAACCTAAAACGTTAACGGAACAATGTTTCAGTCGCTACTCTGTCACTTCGTTATCGCTTGTTCTGCTGACTCTTGTACACTTTTGTGACGGCTTGCTCAAAAGTGTCGCCTTGCCAAGTATACGCTCTTATCTCATCATCTAGAATCTTGGGCCCACCAGGGAGACCAAAGCGCTCCGTGTATTTGTTCAATAGCTCATCATACATTACGTCGGGCTGGCTAAGTCCCTTCGGAATTGCGAACGTTGCTTCTTCCTCCTTAGCGGGCGTTTCTGATTCCCCAACCTCGCCTGCTTCAGCCTCTTCTTTGGGTCTTGTTGAAGCGCCATATGCAATCTCCACGATGCCCAAAATCAGAATGACCACGCCCACTGACAGAGAGACGACGATTCCAAAGACTCCAAACATCAATACAAGTATCCCAGTGTAGATGAAGGAGTTGGCTTTGTCAACTTCTCTTTTGCGAAGACAGTCGGGACACAAGTGCATAGTTGCACTGGCTCCCCTGGTCTTGAGATCGAAGATCTGGAGACATTCTCTACAAAAGCTCCTGCCGCAATCGTCACACATGCCAACAGCAAACCGGTCACAGTGATTCGCACACTGAGGGATATCGACTCCTATTCGAGGCGGAACACGGTACATTGCTCCGCAATAGTCGCACTTCAGCTGCAAAACATCAGAAGAAACCGGCCTTCTGTACGGCGCACCGCAGAAGGGACATCGGATCTCCTTCGTCTCTTTGCCTGCCAATCGATATCAAGAATTGATGTATTCCATCTGCTAATAGGCTTTTCTGGAAGGATTGTCATAGCATTAACTAAGCAATAGTGCTGAAAACGAGGTATCTGAAGATTAATTTCAACGAGAAGTTTTTCTCTTCTCGCGTTGCGCGATTTTTCTCACCGCATCCGCAAAGCTGTCACCCGCCCAAGTGTACGCCCTGATTTCATTGTCGAGCAACTGTGTTCCAGTCTGGAGCCCCCAGTGCGCGACGTACTCTGCAAACAACTGATCATAAATCCGTTCGGCCTCTTCAGCATCAGCCTCTTCAGCGACGACGCCACCAGTCTGCTTTTCAACGTTGCCTGCTTCACCTTCGGGTTCTTCAGTAACCCGGCTTCTTTGACTGAACGCGTAACCAATCGAGATAACGCCTAGAACGACCATAGGTACTCCGACTAGCCACGCTAGAGATGCAAACGCCAAGATGGAGCCGAAGATGAAGAGCCCAATGATCAACAAGACACTGCCGAAGAGCAATTGAGCGTTGGCTTTTTCGAGATTTCGCTTCCTGAGACAGCTCGGACACAGATAGAGGATAGCTCTCTCGCTCTGAGTGGCGAGTGGAAACGCATGAAGACATTCCTTGCAGAAGCTTCGACCGCAATCATTGCAGATGCCAGATGCGAACCTTTCGGGGTGATTGACGCACTGAGGGATTTCCACACCGATTTTCGGAGGAAGGTGAAACGTCGCTCCACAATAATCGCACTTCAACTGAAGAGCATCGGATGGGACGAACTTTTTATATGGCGCGCCACAAAACGGACAAATGATATCTCTGGCTTCTTTTCGTGCCAAACCTGATCAACTAAGGGTGTGCTGACTATTCTAATAGGTCTTTCTCGATTGCGGCTAAAAATCAAATAACGGTCAGTCCTTGAGCTTGATGAAAGCATAGATCGCTAGAAACGGCAACGCACTGACAGAAACAAGGAACGCATAACTTGGCGAAGAAGTGTAGAGATAACCTCCTAAGTAAGGGGCAACAAACGATGCTACCATACTGCAAGTCTGCGGAACCGAAATCCATAGACCCTGTTTTGCCCGAGGTGCGATTGCGCCGACGAAGGAGCTAACCAGCGAACCAAGGGCCGCCGAGCCGCCGAGCGTAAATGCGATGAACATTAGTGAAGTTGGCTGGTTGATTAACATCATGGGAAGCATTGAGGCCATGTAGAGGATAAGGCATACGCCGATGGCCCAAGACTTTCGCCATCTGTCCCCCATTCGGCCCATGGCGATTCCTATAAACGTGATTCCCGCGTAGTTTATTGAGCCAAAAAGTCCGACCTGAAATTCGGTCATCTTGATGTTTTCCGAAAGGAACGTCTGCACGTAGGGTCTACCTATGCTTATGAAGAAGGAAGCGACAGCAAGGAACGCTGACCAAACGATGATTTTTCGCCACAGTTTACGCTCCTCAGAGAGGGGCAACTGCTCCTTCTGACTTTCTGTCGTTTCCTTTCGTGGATGTTGACTGCGAAGGAAAAAGAATACCGCCGTGGAAACCGCTGAGAGAACGGTTGAAGCTCGCAGGACCCAGCGCATTCCAATCATCGTTGCAAAATATCCGCCGATGGCAGGGGCGAATATGTAGCTGAAGGAATACGAACCCCAAACGACTGCAAGGACTGATGCAATCTTGCTCTTGTCTTTGAGGGAAGTGATCACGTAAGCAGTCACTGCTGGAAGCCCAATCATCGATACTCCCCAACAAAAGGTTCCTGGAATAAGCTGGACCCAGTTGTCGGCGAACGAATAGATCAGTGGCGCGAACACCCATGGTGTCCAAGATAGGATCAGGATCTTTTTGCGGTCAAATCGGTCAGCCAAGAAGCCTCCTATTAGAGGAACTAGCGCGGCGAATCCCATCAAAGCCGAGAGCACGATGCCAAGCTGGACGATTTCTGCGTTCAAGGATCTGACGTACAGCGGGAAAACCCAGAAGTATAGTCCTTCGCCAAAGGCGCCTATGACGTTTGAGAGGCAAATCAGCAAGACGTCTCGTGTCAGAACATCCGAAGGAAACGCACTTGACAAGAAGCGCTTGTAGTTTGCCATTGAAAGATCATTCAGTATGGGTAGATTTCGAAATAGAAAGTGAAACGAACCCTTTATTCTTTGTCGCTTTTACTGAGTTTCCGTTGCTGTTTTCTCGGCTTCTATTTCTTCAACGACGCCTTCAGTGCATCAAGCGCTTCGGTCAGAATAGTAGTCTCAGGGTCCATGAGTCCGATTCCCAACCTTATCATGTTCGAACTTGCAAGATCGTAGTCGTTCTTGAACAGGAAGAAAGCTCCTGGAACCGGAGCCAAATCGTGTTTGGGTATAGCCGTGTTATTTATCCACTTGTAGGTGTCGGTGACGGGCGTTTTAACCCAGTACGCAACGCTGACCTTGTTCGGGAAATACTCAAGCTTGTTCTCGGTTAGCCATTTTTCAGTTTCTTTTTTCAGTCGAATCCACTTTGCCTTGTGTTCTTGAAGGTGTCTGACCGCTTTGTTAAGAAGTTCAGCAGCGATAACCTGCACGATGTTCGGGCTGTTGCCGACGGTGTTCAGCACGTCTGTGAATAGTTCTTTCACCAAGTCTTTCTTGGTCAAGGCTATTCCCAGTTTTACACCTCCAAGTCCATACGCTTTAGTGAAGCTAGTCGTCACTATGCTCAGGTCTGGATCAACAGAGAAGAGGGATGGAACAGTTTTTCTGTCAAATTCGGCGTAGATTTCGTCACACAACACGTAGAAACCGTGTTGATTCGCAACATCCATGATTTCTTTCAGCTCGTTCCTATTGGATATTGCACCGCTTGGAGCGTGAGGATTCGTCAGAACTAGTAGCCCTGTCTTTTTGGAAACGATTCTTTCAAGTCGCTCGGCATCAAGTCTGTACTCCTCTTTTTCCCTTCTTTCGAGTCTCTTTACGGCTGGAAAATGTTCTTGAGTCGTCCTCAACAGAGGCTCGTACGTTGGAAATTCCACGATAGCCTCTCGCTTCTCAGGGTTTCTCTCCGCCAAGTACCTGATTATTCGGGCGTTCTGGCCTGAAGCCCCCTCGCTTGAGATGAAAACGTTCTCAGATTTGACGTCGTACCATCGTCCTACCTGTCTAAGGGCTTCGGGATTTCCATATTCATAGTTGACGCTCAAGTTAACGCTGCCCAAGTCCAATTTGTGTTTGAAGAAAGCTACGCCGCTGGAGCGGAAATCGTACTTCACTTTATGCACATGGACGTACCAATCCAGGTAGACCGAAGGATGCTTCATCTTTGATCCCTCAAATCAAGTTTGACACACGGTTATCTTTTTCCGTCAGCTTGTGCTTTTATGCCTTGAGGGACGATCCATGAAGATTACTCAAACTAAAGACGGATGCATTCTAGAGGTTTCGGTGAAGCCCCGTTCGAGAGAGTTCAGCATTCTGTTTGAAGCTGATGAAATCATAATCAGGAGCCGAGAAGAGCCGATTGGTGGCAGGGTCAATAAGGAGCTCATCAGGGAATTGTCAAGACTTTTTGGTGGGCAAGTGGAAATCGTGTCTGGCTCGACCTCGAAAAGGAAGATGCTGCTCCTGAAGGGCGTTGAGAAAAGCGAAGTTGAACGATTGTTGAAAAGCCTGCAGTAGCTCATTGTTCATGGACTTTGAATCGGAGGATGGCTGCTACGCCACCGAAGGAGTTCTTGAGCATTTGTCCTTCTTCTGTTTCTGTTGATATGACTTCGACTTGGGCGTTTGTGTACTCGGCCAGTCTGGCAAAGTCGTCGATCAGATCCTCTTTTTCAGCTGTGCTTAAAGATGCTGCGCCGCATTTGGGGCATTGTTTTCCGACGAGGCTTTGTTCAAACTCGGTCAAGACCTTGTTTTTCACGGTGTTTTGCTCTTGATAGTTACAGGCGCCACACTTGATCGTGACCCGGCTCATTTCGAGCCCTTCTGACAAAAGCAACGTACTTACTGCGCCGCTTTCGAGCGCTTTTCTGACTTGTTCCTCGCCGTACGTGATCTTCCCAGTGTCGTGCCCGACCTCGTAAAGAAACTGTTGCACCAGCTTCCTCTCTTCGATGTAACGCACTTTGCGCATTACTTCAGGGGCTTTTTCAACAACTTCTTTGACGCCTTGTTCTTCAACGTAAGCCGTGTCAACGGTATCGAGGATCTTGTTTTTCAACATGTAATTCAGGTATTCGCCTTTTTCAAAATCGTATTTAGTCGGGCCTGGCCCAGCGAGTATTATTCCCTTCAAACTCTCTATTGGAAGGAATATACTGTTAGCGTGTTCCCCTACGCGTGTGAAGTACTCTTGGAGCCTCATCTCTCGCAGTCGTTCGTATCGTCTTGCTGACTGACCTCCAGCCCGTGTCTTACCAGGCACGCCCGACGTCAATTCCTGGACTATTTCAAGCCTTCTGCCCTGTAGAGTAGCTATTGTGGCGCCTGAAGAGTCTACTAGGAGGATGCCGTAGGTTTCCTTCTCGCGCAGCATCTCTTGGAGGTATTCGGTGTGGAACCTCGCGTCGCACCTGTAAAGGTATATGCGAATGGGTTCTGGGGGTTCAATGACGTAGGTCTCTATTCTTTCGCTTCCAGCGCCATTTTGAGGTATGGCCCCGCAGAATATTACGAGCCCGTTTTCAGGGGGCTCTTTGAAAAGTTTGAGGCGTTGCTGAACCTTGACGATGGCGTCCATGACATTCTTGCGGGTAGTCGTTGATTTTATGTTGGACGCTGTCCCATACTCGTCTCTCAGGTTAGTTATTGCATCACTGATCCTTTTGCCAGGGGGCACGTAGAGAGTAATAAGCTCCGTTCCGCGTCCTTCTTTGCTGGCGAGAGTCGTCAATGTCTTTTTCAGTCTGAACAGTTCTAGAGAAGTCTTCTTTGGTGTACTCAACGGTTCTCACAAATTCTTTTTCGGTTTAAAGCTACATCTACAACGAATAAGATAAGATTTTGGGAACATGATTCAGCTTGTCTGGAAAGCTTCCCTCAGGTAGGCTTTGTACGGACCGAGCTTGCCTCCGTAGTTGCCCGCCGAGATCCTCACAACGCCCTGAACGTTCGAGGCACCTCTGACACCTTCGACAACGGCTTTTTTGACGGCTTCCAAACTTAAACCGTTCACGACGATCTCGTACACGCAGTCGACGCCCTCGGGAACCTGCGTCTCTGGAACGAGGTCTCTCAGCCTTGGACACAACGGGTGGTTCGTGGACGCCTTAAGCTTGTACTTCAATGAACCCGCTTTGGAGCCCGACCGACATATTCCCCCTGGAAACGGAAGAATCACATCGGTTGCGTTTGCCTTAATCGCTTTCACCGCTTCTTCTGCAGCTTTCAGCCCTGATGCTATGTCTCTTGCCATTATGAGGAAGTTGCCACCGGCCACGGCTTCAGCCACACCGAATTTGTCTTCTACGACAAAGTCGCCTTCCATAACGGGGATCTTCCAGACTTTTCTGTCCGCGACAATTCTTTTCCTCTCGTACCCATCTCCGAAATAACGAAGGCTTCGTCCAACCTTCAGCCTTCTTTTGGCGTTTGGCAAAGCGTCGAAGGCCGAAGTCGTCGGGCAGGTCATGACGCACTGACCTATGCGAAGGATCATTTGCCCGTTGAGTTCAAACCTGCCCCGGTTGTATATCTGGATGACAACGCCGATTCGTCCGTCAGGGGTCTCGCTGGACGCAACTATTCCTTCTATTCCTGCTTCAGCCGGAGACATTATCACGCTTGTCGCAAGGCCAGTCGCATTCGTGGCAGCCGTCAAGGCCCACTTCTCACTGTCGGCGGTGATCAAGACTCTTCCAACCCACATGGGAAACATTTCGGCGAATGTGTCTACGATAACCACAGTGTTGCCACTTGGAGCAGATATAACGAAGCTCTGATCTTTCTCATCGTGGCTGAGGACCTTCAGGTTAATTTCGTCTGATGGCATTTTGAAGCCCTCTGCAAGTAGTTTGCAGCCTCCTTTAAGGATTTTACCACTGTACCCACATAAGCTAGCCCGAGATCGAAAGCTCTTAACGAAAATGAAGCTTTCAAGCCTTAGAGTTGTCTGTTTCCTTTTGTTCGCTCTGCGAGTGAAGATGCCTCTCCGAGGATTTTCTCCACTTCTCTGTTTGTAATCTGCCTTTCAAGCGCGGCTTCAGGAGGCAGAGGCTCTTCGACCGTCACGTACACTTCAGGCGGCTTCAACTTATTATGAACGATGCGGTGCACTTTGCCTTCAATGGCTAACCGGTCAATTGCCTTCTTCACTGTTTCAGGCGACTTTCCAAAGTTCTTAACCCCGTAGTTTACCAGATCACTTTCACGAGTGTTTCCGTATCGCTCAAGGTACGATATTATCTTTCTTTCAGCGCTCATTGACATAGTCCCCTGCTTGAGCAGGCTGCGCAGTCCATTTCGACTTTTTCGAATTTAAGCGTTGGTTAAACAAAACCTGAAAAACTGGACAGCTCGCAAACAAGGTTTTGCACGATTCAGCTATTAAAGCCTTAAAGGTAATCTTCAGCAATGGGTACTTGAAGGCGCCGTGATGAGTGAGCTGCGTCGTTTGAAGGATAAATTCAAGAGTTGCTATTTAAACGGCTTCTTCCTAGACGCTAGCACTTTTTTGAAAGCTGACGATGCCGATGTGAGGATAGCTTCACGCAAAGGCGACGATGGAAGACCAACCGAGAAGCCCATGGTCATTTTGAAGAAAGTTGTCGAGATGACAGTTGACTCTCACGGAAGGATCGTGGCTGTCGAGTGTAAGGAGAAACTTGGAGTTTGGGTTGACGCTTTCGAACACGCGATAGAATGGTTCAACAAGCAAGACTAAGGCCCTAAAGTTCAGTTTGTCAGTTTCTGCTTGACGAAAACATGATATACCCGACGCATGTTCGCATAATCCCATGGCAAGAAAAATCGTGGTCGTCGGAATGGGGTACGTCGGTATACCCATTGCAGCACTTTTTGCAGACGTTCAAGGCTTCACGGTTGTAGGCGTACAGCGCCTGTCAAAGCGTTCAGGGTGGAAGATTGATTGGCTGAACAAGGGCAAGAACCCGATCGGAGGAGACGAGCCCGGCCTGTCTGAACTTATCGCTCGCGTGGTCAAGAAGGCCACGTTTAAGGTTGTAGAGGACATCGCAACTGTAAGCGATGCAGAAGCCGTCTTGATTGATGTGCAGACTCCGACGGACGCGAACAGAGTCCCTAACTATGATTCCTTGAAAGAAGTCAGCGCGAACGTCGGAAAACACATGAAACCTGGCACTCTGATCGTCGTCGAATCCACCGTCGCGCCAGGCACAACTGAGAACTTTGTAAGACCGATTCTTGAGAAGGCTTCAGGAATGAAAGCTAGCAGAGACTTCTGTCTGGCCTTCTGCTACGAGAGGGTCATGGTGGGACGCTTGATCAAGAACATCGTGGATCTTCCCCGCGTGATAGGCGGCATCGATGAAGAAAGCACAAGACGGGCGATGGAACTGTATGGTCACGTTGTGAAAGCGCAGCTGTGCCCAACAGACATCGCCACTGCTGAGGTAGCGAAGGTTGTTGAAAACACGTATAGAGACGTTAATATTGCCTTCGCAAACGAGATGGCGCTGATATGTGAAAACCTCGGCGTCGACGTGTTCAAGGTTCGTGAACTTGTAAACACGCTACCCAACGACCCGAAAAACCCCACTTCGAACCCGGTTAGAAACATGCATTTCCCAGGAGCCGGCACAGGTGGACACTGTCTTCCGAAGGATCCTTGGTTGCTTAAGTATGGTTTGGACACTTATGGCAGTCGAAAGTTCAACCCGAAAATCATCATTGGCAGCAGAGAGATTAACGATTACATGCCAGTACACGTTGTCGACTTGGTTGAAGACGCCTTGAGGGAACGTGGAAAAAAGTTGAAAGGTGCAAAAGTGGCGGTGCTCGGTGTTGCCTTCCTTGAAAATTCGGATGACACGAGGAACACGCCGTCAGCCGCGATATATGCGGAATTGAAGAGGCGGGGAGCCGAACCCGTTCTCCACGATCCGATCGTGCGCGAGTTCGAGCTTCCCTTTACCAACAATCTGGACAAAGCATTGGAAAACGCGGATGCAGTTGTGCTTTCAACAAAGCACAAGGATTATCTTAATCTCGACCTGAAGAAAATGAAAAAGAAGCTCAACACTCCAGTCCTTGTTGACGGCAGAAACGCCTTCGACCGCGAGGCCGCAATTAAAGCCGGACTGACTTACAGAGGCGTCGGCAAGGGAATACGCGATACGAAAGGAAAAGCCTCAAAGTGACTCAAGATGGAAGACTGCGTTTTCTGCAACATAGTCAAAGGAGAGGGTGCAGAGAGCCTCGTTTATTCCGATGAGAAAACTATCGCTTTCATGGACATCCAACCCGTGAACACTGAACATGTCCTGGTCATTCCGAAAGCGCACGCAGCAGGCCTGTCGGATCTGGATGAAGAAACGGGCGCGCATGTTTTCAAAGTTGGAATGCGAGTTGCCAACGCCATCAAGCGCGCGCGACGAATGGCGAAGCAGCGTCGCAGGACGTTTTTCACATTTCACTTGCACATTATTCCCTAGGTTTAGGGGCGACAGCTTTGGGATTAGGTTGGGTCACATCATGATTTTGGCCAGGGAATCTGCTGCAAAAGCTGTCCAAAAAGAAAAGGCAAAACCCTGTTCTCTAATGAACCAGCATGTCTCTTCACGCAGTTTTCCTGTGAAATTCCTCATCAAGAACGGGGGCTGCCATTAGTCTAGTTTTGATCTTGAGTTTGCCTTCTTTCGAGTGAGGTTTCCTTACTAAGGTGTCGCCACATTTTTCGATTTCTCTGGCTTCCTCTGCCAGTCCAGCGGCTACCTGAGCTATTTCATGTGCACAAGCCACAAGCGGAATATACTTGGCACTTTCTTTCTCAACGAAACATGCCTGCAAATTGATCTCGGCAATTTTCTCGGTGAGTTCATAGGCGGCCATAGCTTTCGCCCGTGCATAGGGGTTTTGGAAGTCAGAATGATCTCGAATAGTGTTTGCATCAACTATCAACTTGGGCAAGAGTAGAGAGGTGCCTGTCTTGATTGCATCTATCAGCTTATCGATTTCTTGATGAATTATCCGGAATACACCTGTGATTGCGAGCACCTTGATGACGTTGGCATTAAAGATCGCCATCTCCGTGGGATCTAAGAATTCTCTTCGTGCCCCAATCAGGGGGTCGCCCATAATAATTATGTAGCCTAAGCATTGTTTTTCAAGCTCTGCTTTGACACGTTTTGCTGGAGCATCCGAAATCACCACACAGGGCACGCCGCAGCTTGAGAATTTTTCTCTGACCTTTGTTGGACCAGGTATGGCTGGATTAGGAGATATGAAAACTAAAAGATCAGGATGAAACTCAAGAATTTTGGGCAGAGCCTCTTCTATATCCTCAACCGCCATCTTTGAACCAGTGGTTACCGAACGAGTTTTGATATCTTGCCTGTCGGCTAGTTCATCCAAGAGGAGTTCGAAAAGCGGTGAGGATGCAATATTGCCACACTTGAACACTCCGACTTTCTTGAACTGCTGTTCTGGCAACTCAAAGCCTCCGTTTATTGTAACACACTTTGGGAACGCTTAAGAATTGTGTTGTTTGTCGTTGATCTCGAATCGCTGGAACATTGAAAATCATCCGAACGGCTTTGTAAGCACCAAGTTCAACTTAGATTTAAGAGTCTTCAAAAGAAAGTTTTGAACATGGCAATATAGAGGTGCCGCATGCTAGATGCTATAAACGCGCGTGGTGCAGGCGCATTTAGGGTAGCGCGCGCGGCATCAAGTGCGAAGGCGTGAATCTGTTGCTTTCTGATGGCAGAGCAGCGTTTCAAGAGATATTTCACGTTCATTTGCACGTGATTCCTAGGTTTGAAGGCGATAATCTGCGCATCAGCTTCGGACGCAAGTACGGCGTAAGACCTGGAAGAACCGAACTGGATATGATTGCAGCGAAAATACGAAACGTCTTGCGCTAAGAAGGCAACCAGAACTTTGGCATTTCGACCTGCGCAGCAATCTTTTCTTCTTTGCTGGTCACTGCTTTCTTGGCTATTTCATAGGCTATCTTGAAGTCGAAGATCCCCTTCGGAGCCTCAACTGCCTTTTTCATCAGTCCAGCTTCAACTTTATTCTTCAATTTGCAGATCGTCAAGGCGCCGATACCGTATACGTTGGGAAGGATTTCTGTTCCGTCCGCGTTTGAGAATAATCCTTCAACACCTAAAGGCGGAACTGCGTTTATGTCCGCGACTATTCTGACTTTCTTGCCACATCTCTTCAACACATCCAGAGGAAGAAGTTCCGTGCCGGCGGCTCCCGCAGAAAGAACTATGTCCGCTTTTTCGAGGGCTTCTCCGATGTCTCTAGGCGTCTGAGCTTCTATACCTCTGACTCTATCGATCTCACAGTCCTCGTTTATCCTCGTCACAACTGAAGACGCTTTTTGAAGCGACCTAGAAGTCAGGATAACCTCGGCCTTTTCAGACGCGTACAGTCTTGCTGCGGTTTGTCCAACTGGTCCTGTTCCAGCAAGTATAGTGATTACCTTGTTCTCGAAGTTTCCTAGCCGTTTTTCAAGTGAAAGTTCGAGCGTTTTCGCAACCGCTGCTGTTGCCGTGGTGTAGGCGCCTTTCGGGTCGATTATGATCGAAATTTCAGATGGCGGAACCATGCAGTTTTTGGCTTTTTCGAGGATTTCGTTGGTTTTCTTGAAGTCTTTTCCGTTTATGAAGATTTTCGTGTGCTTGGCTCCTTCTGGTCCTCTTGGGAACAAGGCGTCATAGACGATTTTTTCAACGTCTTCGACAGCAACGTTCTCGTACTTCAACATTTCAGCCTCGGGGAAAAGATCTATTGCGGTCAGTATGTCAAATGGGCTTGCATGTTTGTCGGTATCCATGAAAATGATGACCGTCTTCAACTCTGTTTCTGGCAAAGTTGCACCTAACGTAGTTGTTATACGCGTGGGGTGTTTAAGAATTGTCGTTTTTCAATATTGAATCTGAATTAGTGAAGGGGCTATGTACCTATTGTTTCTTGTCGGAGTTGTTCCATGGAAAGATCTGCAACTTCGAAGCGGCAATCAGCAATGGCACGCCCACTACTATGGAAACAACCACCACGACCGCGTCTTCGATGTAGGAACTGACGGCAGCTCCGACGAATACCTGCTCAAGAACTCCGTAACTTGCAAAAAATGGAACGTAAAGACCGACGGGAACCAGCATGAAGATTCTGGAAAGCGCGTCCGTGGCAGTGCACACAAAAGAAATCAAGATCACAACGGCTGAAAGTCGTCGCAGATCCGTGCCATGCAGAGATTTAGCCAACCTTGCCGACGGATAAACAATAAACAGCGCAAGCAAAATGTCAAGAATCGTCCAGAGAGGAAGCTGCCTTCCGACCGGATCGATGAAATATGCTGAGAGCATTATCCCGAAGACTGCCAGAACAGGCTTCCATTTTCCCCTCGAAAGAAAACCTGCGCATAAAACGCTGGTAGACTCAGCGAATATACCGAACATCCAGAGTGGGTCAAACTTTGCAATTCGCGCAATCGAACTGCCCAAAAACGCAGCGAAAAAACCCGCGCTTGGCCCAAGAAGGATTCCCTCAATCGGAGCGAGGTAGATAGCCCAATTCCGCCAGAGACCAAAGGAAACAAGAAAGAGCACGGCATGGAGTGCCCCGAAAACTGAGATGAGGGCTAACTTCACCGTCCTGCGCATGAGATCACACTCTTAAATGTTACAGGTCTGTTCAAAAACATTTGCTGCGCAATGTTTCACGATTGAAACTTGAGAAACAACGTGTGTTCAAGCCTGAGTACAACGCAATTGTTTAATATGAAACAGTAGACAATCGTTAGTCGCGAAGAGGGTTTGTGATGACGCTTGCTGAAATGTTGGAGAAGTTATCGAACGCTTGTGGAGTTGCCGGAAAAGAAGATGAAGTTAGAAGCTTGATGCAGAAGTACTTGAAACCTTATGCTGATGAGGTTAGAGAGGACAAGCTTGGAAACGTGATAGCCATCAAGGAAGGGAAGAAGAACGCTCCAAAAGTGATGCTGGCCGCCCACATGGATGAGATTGGGTTGCTGGTCAAAACTATTGCGAAAGAAGGGTTCTTGCAGTTCATGAAGATCGGGGGCATCGATGACCGTGTCCTACTCGCCCAGAAAGTGCGGATTTGCACGGAAAAGGGATTGTTGCAGGGCATAATAGGCTCCAAACCGCCGCACATCCAAAAAGAGGAGGAACGCAAAAGAGTGATAACATACGACGAACTTTTCATCGATGTCGGCGCGGGAAGCCAAGAGGAAGCACGCAAAATGGGCGTCCGCATCGGTGACCCGATCGAGTTTGACGTCAGATTCGCAAAGATCGGGAAAGACATTGTCATCGGAAAGGCGTTAGATGACCGTGTCGGCTGCGTTGCCATGATCGAAGCCATGAAGCGCTTGGAAAAATCAGATTGCACGGTTTATGCGGTCGGAACCGTCCAAGAAGAAGTGGGTTGCAGAGGCGCGATGACCTCCGCGTTCGGCATCTACCCAGACGTCGGCATAGCGCTTGATGTGACGGTGGCGGGCGACATACCTGGCGTGAGAGAAGTTGATGCGCCGGTGAAGCTAGGAAAAGGACCCTCGATTTGCGTCGCTGATGGAGGGTTGATGACTCACCCGAAGGTTCTGCGATTGCTCGTTGACGTAGCTGAAGAGAATAAAGTCCCATACCAGCTTGAAACTGGTCTAGGAGGAACCACGGATGCGAGTCGCATTGCACTGACTAAGGAAGGAGTGCCCAGCGGCGTGGTTTCTATACCAACGCGTTACATTCACAGCCCAACATCCTTGCTCAGCTTGGCAGACACAGAAGATGTCGTGAAGCTCACCGTTGCCGCGGTAATCAAGATTCCGAAGTATTTTTAGAAGACCCTCTGCGATTCATCCAATAAGGCAAGCCTTAGAATCTGAAAAGAGGTTCGCATAATGGAAATAGTTCAAGGAATCCACCAAGTAGATGGTGTCAACGCGAATGTTTACGTGGTTGTCGACGAAAGAGAGCTCACAGTCATCGACACCGGAATGCCAAACAATTCTAAGAAGATACTAAACTCCATCCGCAAAATGGACCGACAACCCTCAGATGTTTCACAGATAGTTTTGACCCATTTCCACTTAGACCACGTTGGAAGCGCTTACCAACTTAAGAAAGCGACGAATGCCAAAGTGGCTGTACATGAAGAAGACGCAGACTTTGTCGCAGGGAAAAAATCCGCGCCGAAGCCCAAGAACATATTGTTCAGAGCGTTGTCATCAGTGGTCAAACCCACGCCTGTTGAACCTGACGTGCGACTCAGAGAGAACGACAGAGCAGGAAGGCTTATCGTGATCCATACGCCCGGACACACGGCTGGAAGCATCTCCCTCCTTGATCCTGTGCTTAAGGTGTTGTTCGTGGGGGATGCGTTAAGGTTCAGTGATGGGAAACTGGCTGGACCGCCTGAGCGATTTACCCAAGACAGCATAAAAGCGAAACAGTCTATTCAGAAGATTTCCATGCTCGATTTTGACGTGATGTTGAGCGGACACGGTGATCCACTGAGACCTGAAGCAGCAAACAAAGTCAAGACATTTTATGCGTCAATGAAGTAGAGCGCGCGCTAACGGCGCGGCAAATACACGATGAATCAGGCACAAACGATTATGAAATTCGCGCTATTTCCCAACTTTGGCTGAGTGTTTTTCCTTCTTTTGCTTATTCTTTTTTTTCAATGAAGGCATACGCTAATTCCCTCAAAGCAATACTTACAATCAATGATGTTACCCTATGTAGGTCTTAAGACTTTTCACGGTTAAGCCTATAGGAGTTAGAAAAAGGGGTTTGCCTAAAAACTAACTCTATTTGACTGCTTCTTTCAGGTCAAGTTCAAACAGTCTATAGAACTCACTACCTGCTTGTGTATCGTACTGGTTGCATAATTCTCGTCTCTTGTTTTCTGCCAATTTAGTGCGCTTCAAGTGTTTGGAACTATTACCTTCATATTCGCCATAAATGAAAAGGGCCTTTTCAACATCTCTAGGTGTCCATCCTCGCTCTTGATTTCTGTTTAGATTTTGTCCTTTGATAGTTTTGCGATAAAGAAGCCGTTGCATTTGTGAGTGTGAGGATAGAGCCTTTGACATTTTTCTAATCCTCTCAGTCCGGGCGAGCCTATTCTCGGCGTTATTTCGCTCAGTGAAAGCTCTGGATGCCATTTCAGGAATTTTTCAATGAGCATTTCATTTTCTTCGGTTGTTACACTGCATGTGGAATAGATTAATGTGCCTCCTGACTTTACCTTGTCTGCGTAGTTGTTCAGCATTTGCCATTGAATTTCAGACATTCGCTCAATCGACTGGGGGGTAAGCCGCCATTTGGCCGAAGGCACTTTTCCAAAGGTGCCTGTGCCTGTGCATGGTGGATCTAAAACTATGATGTCTGCCTCTTCCGTGAACGGTAATGGGGTGCGTGCATCTGCAATGATTGGTTCGGCGATCTCTACACCCATGTGTGCAATTTGGCTTTTCCAGACGGTGATTCTGCGCTTTGAGTAATCTATGGAGAGGATGCTGCCGCGGTTCTGCATCAACTGGGCCAGATAGGTGGTTTTTGCTCCTGGGGCCGCACAAACATCTAAGACGGTCATTCTAGGTTGTGGGTTTGCGGCTTCTACTGTGAAGCAGCTTGCCTTGTCTTGAACGTAGAATAGGCCTTCCTTGAAGCTTGATGTTCTGGTTACAGGTTGTTTTGCTGTTGCGACTTGGTACGTGTAGAGTAACTGTTCAACCTTCTCAAGTCTAACGCCTTCTTCAGAGAGTCTTTCAAGAATTTGCTTTTCCTCAGCTTTGAGCGTGTTCAGTCTAAGATAAGTTGGCGGCGGCTGCGCATTTGCTTCTAGCATGGCAATGGTTTGGTTTCTGCCGAATAGTTTGAAGCAGTATCTTACGAACCATGTTGGATGGAAAGTTTGAAGCCCAACCTGTTCCTCGTCACCTGCACCTGCAAACACCGTTGCACGCTGTTGAGTCAGTAGCACGCCCAGGAAAGGTTCTACTTCTGTTAGCGTTTTCCATCCTAGAACGCTGCGTGCCAGTTTAGCTATGCCCGCAGCTTCTTTGAGGTTCGGACTGGACCAGTTTTTAGCCATTCGCATTTGATAAACATAAAGTCGCAGGAACGCCTGCACGCCCAAACTGTATTCGTCGATTGTCGCAGGTTTCATGATGTCATTTATGAATTTGTCTATGAAGTTTTGTCGGCGAACAGTTTCAGAAACAAGCATATGAGCTAATCTTAAAGAATCATGGTCTTCTATGCCTAGCTGTTTAACCGTTCTCGCGAAAGCTAAAGGCTCACTTAATCTTCGCATTTCCATCCAGCTCAGAGTTTCAATGGCAAGCGTCCAAGCTTCTTTAAGCAAACACGTTCACACACCGATGACAAAGGCGAGGACGTAGATAAGAAGCGCGCGCTATAAGCAGTTTTTCAGGCAGGTTGTCTGCAAAGGACGATTGAGGACAAACCGTTTTTAGACGATCTGTTCAATACATTTGTGATCGTTGGATGAGCACGAAGAGGAAGAGGTACGAGTTTCTGGAGCACACGGCAGATGCTTACGTTGCCGCTTATGGAAAGGATTTCGTTGAAGCTTTCGAAAATGCTGCGGTGGCCATGTTCGACGTTATGACTGAGGTTGAGTCGGTGCATCCAAATGTTGAGGATCAAGTTGAGGCGAAAGGTGATGATGAGTATGCGCTTCTGTACAGTTGGCTTGAGGCTTTGCTCGTGAAATCCGAGACACAAAGAATGCTTTACTCCAAGTTCAGGATTTCAGAGCTCAATCGAGATTCCGATGGGTTTAAGCTGAGAGCAAGAATATGGGGAGAAGAGTTTGACGCGAAGAGACACTTGCAGAAGGTGGGCGTCAAAGCCGTGACCTACCATCGGATGGAGATAAACAAAGCTCCAGGAAAGGTCACGTTGAAGTTCATCCTGGATATCTAGAACTTTTCCATAGAAAGCTCTTGCAGAAGTCTTAAATGTTCCAAATCCATCGATTATCGGATTGGGAGACATAGGGAGTTTAGGTATGAGCAACTTCAAGAGCACAGCAGAGCGAATCAGACAGTTAGACAATGAACGCAGAAACCTTCTGTTGGAGATTGAAGAGCTGAAAAAGATGGCTGATTCGAAGGCGAAGGCTCTTGAGAGCGAGGTCAGCATGCTCAGGGAGGAAGTGAGGTCGCTGAGGATGATTCTTAGCCCAAGCGACGCTGAGCCTGAACCTGAGTTGAAAAAGAAGCCCTTACGCAAGTAAACTGAGTTTCTAAGCTGTCAGCGTACGGTGCGAACGAAAACGTTAAGAATAGTGAGCGGCGGCTCTAAGTCTCTATTGGAGCTCGGCGGTCTAGGGAAATATGCACGTAACAAAACTTGAAGAGCACGTCAATTTGATAGATGTCGAAACGGGTGGAATTGAAAACTTCATTGCGAGCTACGTGTTGAAGGGCAAGCAGGCCGCAATTGTTGAGACAGGTCCAACTTCATCCGTGCCTAACCTTCTTGCTGGTTTGAAAGAACTCGACGTCAGGCTGGAAGAGGTCGCCTATGTTGCAGTGACGCATATCCATCTGGATCACGCGGGAGGCGTTGGAACCCTCTTGAAGAGTTTGCCTAACGCGAGAGTCATTGTTCATCCGGCGGGTGCGCCGCATCTTGCGAACCCTCAGAAACTGTGGCAGCAGTCGATGCAAGTTCAAGGACAACAGATTGCAGACTTGTACGATGAACCTGAGCCTGTTCCGGCTGAAAGAATCGTTCCGGCCAAAGACGGCATGATTTTTGATTTAGGAAATAACGTTAGAATCAAGGTTGTTGAAACACTGGGACACGCTTCTCATCATCAGAGCTACATTGAAACGAGTAGTCTTGGGCTTTTTCCAGGAGATGCAGCGGGCATCTACTTCAAAAGTCTAGATGTTGTTGTGCCAACTACGCCTGCACCTTTTTACCTAGAAAGCCAGTTAGCTTCCTTGGAGAAACTGGTCAATCTTAACCCAAAGAACCTGTACTACAGCCATTTTGGCAGAGCCACGGACGCGGTTGAAAAGCTCAAGACATACGGGGAGCAACTCAAACTGTGGGTTTCAATCGCTGAGCAAGGATTCCAGAATCATCAGGATTTTGATGCTGTTCGCGACGAAATCGTGCGTAGAGATGAGTCTGTTCAGAAAGTTTTGCGGCTGATCAAGGATCATCCGATCTTGAGGATGACTGTGCTTAACAACAGCGTTGAGGGCGTCGTAAAATACGTGGAAAGAATCCGAACCGCTCCGAAAAAGTAGTTGTCTCCCCTGTTTTCCTCAACATCGTTTATATTTCTGCTTAGTCACGTTTTCCTATAACAACCAGGTGAGACATTGGGGGAAGAAGGAAGTCGGGCTCCAAGAGAGACAGTTCCAATTCAAAAGATAGACGATTACTCGTGGGCTATTCCAAAGTACAAGCCGGGCATGCGCGTTCCTGGACTGGTCTTCGCAAACAAAGACCTGCTTGAGAAGATGAGGACCGATCGAACGCTTCAGCAATGCGCTAACGTGGCGCATCTTCCAGGGATCTATCGGCACGCCATAACGTTGCCTGATGGACATGAAGGATACGGTTTCCCGATCGGAGGAGTCGCTGCAACCGACTATGATGAAGGCGTTATAAGCCCAGGCGGCGTCGGCTACGACATTAATTGTGGCGTCCGCCTCGTTACGACGAACCTTCTGGAGAAGGAAATCAGGCCCTGGCTTCCCCAACTCGCAGAGACCATTTTCGACAATGTTCCCAGTGGGCTGGGAAGTCGAAGAAAAGACCTCAAGGTGTCTATGCAAGACTTGGATAGGCTGAGCACTGAAGGTGTTCAGTGGGCTATCAACAAGGGACTCGGTTGGGCTGGCGATGCTGACCACTGCGAAGAGAACGGGTGCATGAAGAATGCAGATCCCGATATGGTTTCGTCAAACGCCAAGAACAGAGGGTTAACCCAGATAGGCACGTTGGGGTCGGGCAACCATTTTCTGGAGATTCAGAAGGTGGACAAGATCTTTGACCCTGCAACAGCCAAAACGTTCGGAATCGAACAGGAAGGGCAGGCGACGCTGATGATTCACTGTGGTTCAAGAGGCTTTGGTCATCAGATATGCTCGGATTACCTGCGGGTCATGGAACACGCGGTTCAAAAGTACAAGATTGTCCTGCCTGACAGGGAGCTTGCGTGCGCGCCTGGAAAAAGCCAAGAGGCCGAAGACTATTACACGGCGATGGCGTGCGCGGTGAACTACGCTTTCGTTAACCGACAGACGATTCTTCACTGGGTTCGCCAAAGCTTTCGCCAAGTGTTCAAGAAGGACGCCGAAAACTTCGGGCTGAAGCTCGTTTATGACGTGGCTCACAACATTGCCAAGATAGAAAACCATGACATCGAAGGTATTAGAAAGAAGGTTTGGGTTCACAGAAAGGGTGCGACCCGAGCATTTCCACCTGGACATGCAGAGATTCCGGCTGACTACCGTTCTGCTGGGCAGCCTGTTCTGATTCCTGGAAGCATGGGAACGAGCAGTTGGCTCTTGGTGGGCAGGGACAAAGCTATGCAAACCACGTTCGGCTCGACTGCACACGGTGCAGGACGAATGATGAGCAGGAGTGCAGCCAAACGAAATTATTGGGGCAGTAACATAAAGCAGGCCTTGGAAAAGCGCGGCATCTACGTGCGTGCTGCAAGTGCTGTCGTCCTAGCTGAAGAGGCTGATCTTGCCTACAAGAACGTTGACGTTGTCGTTGAAGTGAGTGACAAGGTTGGAATCGCGACCAAAGTGGCGAGGTTTGTTCCGATGGCTGTCGTAAAAGGTTAGACTGTTCTATCTGTATTCTCCGTTTTTCCTATCTATGAGTTCGGAATATCCGATGTCAGCTTCCACTCCGCTGTTCTTCTCCGTTTCAGTCTTCTTCCCTTCTCGCAGTTTTCGTTCATCCATGAAGTGGGCTTTGTGAAGTTCTTGCATGTACCACTTTCTTTCTCTAGCATAGTGGATTCCCAAGGCAATTCCAACGATCATCAAGGTCATTCCTGCAGACGTCAGTGAAAGGCTCAGAAGACTGTAGGGGTGTGGCGTGAGGTGATATGGAATTATGAGGAACCATTCAGGGTTCTGGACGGTCGCTACCGTTACAAGAAGCCCTCCGATGAAGAATACTGATCCGATCATCAGCGTGAAGTAGCCTATGGTCTCATTGTGTCTCGATTCTTCTGCTTTCTCGTGGAGGTACTCACTGAAAAACAAACTATTCCACACAGGTAGTGTGCAAGCACGTGTTTAATTCTGTTATGAATCTCAAGTACACGTTGAATTCTGCATCAGAGCGACGTTTATATCAACAGGCATTCACTAATCCATTTTACGTCGTTTAGCATT
>CAVTZU010000002.1:0-19091 GCA_963739305.1 Candidatus Bathyarchaeota archaeon
CGTGACCATGGAAAACGCGGTTTCCTGAAGGCTGTAACACACGTCTTCAAGTTTGAGATGCTTTTTCTCTAACAGAGCTGTGGCGGCAGTCAGTAGCCCGCTCAAAGAGAGATCCATTCCTTTCACGGTGTACGGGAGAGGAATCAAATCCTTTCCCTTCAAAGCGAGCTTCTCGATCACTGCTCCAAACGGCATTCCCGGTGTCTGGCTTAATCCTGCTTCTCTTGCAAAAACGTCAAGACAGTTTCCTAATGCGATGTCAAGTGTTTCGCCGAAGACTCGGTAGCGTCCAGCGTCGTAGGCTGCAACCATGGTGTTTCCTCCTGAAACGTACAGTGTCACCGGGTCTTTGGCACCAGTTCTCAGCTTGCCTATTTCTATGTGTGCTATGCAATGGTTGACGCCGACGAGTGGAACATTCAGGTAAGATGACAAGGCTCGGGCCACGGTTGCTCCTGTCCGAAGACATGGCCCCAAGCCTGGACCCTGAGAAAACGCGACCAGTGATATGTTGGCAGGCTTCATGCCTGATTTGGTGAAGGCTTCGTTTAGTACTTTGTCGGCGACGTCAGCATGATGTCTAGCCGCTTCCCGAGGGTGTATACCACCCTTAGACGGTACGTAAGCATCTATCACGTTGGCCAATATCTTGCCGGCGAAGGTTGATATGCCAACGCTGAAGTCGTCTGCCGTTGATTCAATTCCCAAACAGTACTTTTCTGCCTTCTTGCCCTTCATTTTCTTCATCTTTGAACATGAGTTTTTCCAGGTTTCAGCATACACCTTTTTATTATTAAGTTGCGCATTATAAAGAGGACGAAATTGGAATTGGAGAAAATGCCGAAACGCAATGACCTTGAACAGAGAGCTTTACAGTTCATAATGACCACCGGCTTTGAAGGCGTGCTCCAGTCAGACTTGTGGCATGAACTTGATGCCAGCAGTCGAGAAGGTTCACGCATAGCTTTGAAGCTTGAGACAAAGGGACTGATCCGAAGGGAGAAGGAACTCCGTGAGGGAAGGTGGACATACAGAATCTTTCCAAAGAGGCTGCCGGCTTCGATAGACACTATATCGGACTGTCCATGCTTGATGTGCCCGGATGACCCTCGTTGTGATCCTTCGAGCACGGTTTCACCCCAGAACTGTGATAGACTCACAGAGTGGCTTCACGGAATATCCAGCGGTCCGCCTATTGTTGGGGACAGCTAGTTTTGCCGAAGGCGTGGCTTCAGGACAGGAAAAGAGATTACTACTACAAAAAGGCAAAGCAGGAAATGTACCGTTCAAGGGCGGCGTACAAGCTTTTTGAAGCCATCAAGAGGTACCACTTCATAGAATACGGCGATGTCGTTGTAGACTTGGGCGCTGCGCCGGGCGGTTGGATGCAGGCTGCGCGAAAAACCGTGTGCAACAAAGGCTTCGTCTTGGGCGTCGACCTCAAAGACATCGAACCTTTCCAACAGCCCTACGTTAAGACGATGATATGTGACATAACGGAACCTGGAACGGTGGAGCAAATCTTGGAGATTATTCCCCGGAGGGCTGACGCTGTCATTTCTGACGCGTCGCCTAACATCTCAGGAGTATGGGAAGTTGACCATGCTCGGCAGCTGGAATTGGCTCAGCAAGCGCTCGAAATTGCTTTGCAGATTTTACGGCCTTCGGGCAGCCTTTTCGTTAAGGTTTTTCAAGGCGACATGTTTTCCGACTTCTTGCAGAAGGTGAAGAAGAACTTCGTAAACGTTACCGTTGTAAAGCCAAAAGCCAGCAGACCCAAGAGTGCAGAAATCTTCCTTCTGGCAAGAGGTTTAAGGACGCAGGAAGCTTAGACAGCAGAACATAAATCCTGTCAATGCTTCCTACTGATTGCAGGGTGAGACGTTGAAGGTGATTGCGGCAGACTCCTCAGCAGCCATACTTAACGAGAAGTTTGTCGTATTATCCATAGTAGCGACCGCTTCAGTCCTCGTTGGGCCTCCATACCGGGAGGCCAGCGCCTTCCTGGCAGAGCCCATTTTTGTGGATGCTGAAAAGGGGCATGAAGTTGTGATTCATGAAGCAGAGATGTGTCGAGATCTGCTCGCGAAGACGAAGGCGGACGTCGTTCACTTGGATATGTCTTTAGGCTCTGTTTCTCTTGAGCAGTTGAGCCCTATACAGTTCTCTGAAATGGGTATCTCTGCGAAAGCTCGTCATCATCTTCTGAGAGTTTTGCCTCGTCTCAGAAAAATCGGCAATGAGATCACGCAGAAGTATGGCATTGAGGTGTTGGCGATCGGTAAGGAGAGTGTGCCCGTGAGAATTGCGGAATTGACATCTGGCGCGCATGCAATCCTGTACGCGTGCGCAAAGGCGTCAAAGGAGAAGCAAGTTACCTTACTGGGTTTGCCCTCTAGGTGCCAACCCCTAATCGTTGGCAAGGGAGTTTATCTGTATTCGCTGATGCCTGCAGAGCACGACGTAAGAGGTTACGCCCAGGATAATGAAGAGATTCTGAACAAGGTTAATATTTCAGAGTTTTTAAATCCCTCCGCTAGGGGCTTTCGAGCTTTGAAAATAAACCCAAAGGAGACAGAGTAGCTGTCTCTCGCCTTTTGGAGAACAGCTTCATCAAGAAGGAAGCGAATCGTCACAATCGTGATCTTCTTCCTCATATCGATACTTGTAAGCTGCATAGGTGTACTGACTCCTCTAAGCAAACAAGACGCCGATCAAATCAATCAGGACGTCGAGAACATACGAAGTAATTCAACTGCTCAGAGCATTCTCGTAAACAATCTGCTCATATGCTTGGCAATGTTCATTCCGATATTCGGACCCGTATTTGGCTTCTACGCCATGTACAACTCGGGAGTCGCCATCGAGGCGCAGGTCATAGCCACTTCGATGGGGATACCGCCGATACTCGTCTTCTTCACGGATTTTATTTTGCCTGTTATATGGCTGGAGTTCATCGCGTACTCCATCGCTTTTGCAGAGAGCTTCTGGATCATAAAACGTGCGACGCAAGGTTTGCTCAAGAAAGAAATCAAGAATGCCGCCATTCTGATCGCGATATCAGCATTACTGTTGCTGGTTGGTGCAATCATAGAAATAGCGTTAATCAAGGCTTTTTACGGCTAGCCCTCAAGCTCACGATCCGGCCTTCTTCGTTGGCTTGATTTCGAGGCTCACGTCGAAAGCTCTTGGACTTTGAGTAAGTTCACCGAGACTCACAAGGTCAACTCCTGTTGAAGCGAACTTCAAGACGTTTTCTGCGTTGATCCCCCCGCTCGCCTCCAACAAGATTTTCTTGTCGCACTTCGCGTTTTTCAACGCCTCTAACGCTTTTCGGACTTTTTCCGGAGAAAAATTGTCCAACATTATGATGTCTGCCTCGGCTCTTGCTGCGCACAATGCATCCTCAATTGTCGTCACCTCAACCTCAATTTTCTTGCTGAATGAAGCGTAGTTGCGGGCAGTTTCAACGGCCTTCAGAACGTTTCCGATCACGGCGATATGATTGTCTTTTATCAGGACCATGTCATCCAGATGAAACCTGTGAGGGTCTCCTCCGCCGATGTGCACGGCCTTCTTGTCGAAGTACAGTAGACCTGGTGCTGTCTTCCTTGTGCACGCGACTCTTGTTTTGAACTTGGCCTTGTGCAGTTTCGCGACGAGGTTCCGTGTAGCCGTGGCGATGCCGCTCATGCGTGAAACAACATTGAGCAACGTTCTTTCTGCGGTCAGAATAGTCCGGGTATCTCCTGAAATGCTCAGTAAAACTTGGTTCTTTTTCACTTCTTGCCCATCTGTCACAGAGGTTTTCACCCGAAGTCCAAGTCCTTCCAGCAGAATCGTGGCTTCCTCGATTCCAGCCACGATGCCGGGTTGTCTTGCGATGATTTGAGCCTGCGCCCGTGATGAGGCTTCAATTAGAAGCGATGTTGTCACGTCACCTTGACCAATGTCTTCGGCCAACATCTTCAGAAGTTTGGCTTCCAGGATCTTTCGAGGTATGAACATGCTTGTAACTTCAGGTCTTCAGCTTAAAACGCTTATTGCAGTCTCTTATTTGTTAGCAACTTCAATGATTGTGTTCACGGCGTTTTCCAGTCCGTCATGCTTCGAAGCTTCCTGTTGCACCTCTGCGGCTTTCTCAACCATCCTACTGCTCAGGGTCTCTTTGACTTCTGCGAGGAGTTTCTCTCTGCTTAGGCGGTCTTGAAGAGCGATTCTTGCGACGCCGATGTCCTCTGCCTGTTTTGCGTTGTTGATTTGTTCGGTGTGTCCAGGAGTCGGTATGAGTATCATGGGTTTGCCGTAGCACATGCACTGAGTTATCGTTCCATGTCCAGCGCGGCCGATCATGAGGTCGCATGCTTTGAGATACTCGAAACGGTTCGGCACCCACTTGTAGATGGTCACGTTTCCATGGCGTATGGGTTTGTCGTCGGCGCTCGGGTACCCGTAGGACATCACGATTTCGTAATCATCTGGAAATTCAAGCAGGATCCTTCTCAGGACACCTGTGACGAAGGCTTTTTCAGAGGTTGGTCCGCTCAGGGGCGCAAAGATAACTGGTTTGTCAACTGGCAGACCTAGCTTCTTGACTAGCTCCTGCTTCGTGGGCAAATCGTCTGGTCTAGTGGGCAGTATGGGGCCGATGAGCCTTACGTTCTTTCGGTAGGACCTTGGGATGGTGAGGTTGCCGATTGAAATCGTGTAGGGCGGCGGAAAATCCGGGATAAGAACCGCGTTTACGCTCGTCCAGATTTTTCCGATCAATGTGAGCGTGACCACGTCTGCAAACCTTGCCAACCTTAGGTTGTGTGTTCTCCGAGGTACTAGCGGCTGAAACTGATTCAAAATACAAATCCTAGGAATCCTTAGCAACCTTGCGGCAAGCAGCGATGAAGCACGAGAATCTGAGACAACAACGTCTGGTCCAGAGCCCTGTATCGCTGACACTTCAGCATCGATCTGTTTTAAGAGCATGAAAGAAGCCAGAAATGGTCCAGGGTTGATTGCGGTCTGTCGGAAGTCGATGCTTCCGTCAAGCTTGACCTGAAAACCGACCGGGGGGGATTCTATCAACGGAAACCTTTCGCGTCTGACGTAGTCTATTCCTTCGCTGTAAGTTGAAAAGACCAATTCAGCTCCCTTTTCGGAGAGTTTTCTTGCAACAGGTACAACTCGCCCGACGTGTCCCAAGCCGATTCCGCATGGAGCGAAGTAGATCTTCATCAGCTGGTTCCCACCGAGAGAGCGAAGCTCTGGCTGATTGGGCGGTTTTTATCCGCGGCTTGCCCTAGAAAATCGTTGAAAACGGGAAACTCCAGCTTCTGCATTAGAGGCAAATGAACTCCGAGCGATTCTTAACTTTTTTGGAATGTTAAGGAGAACTTAAGAAAACAATTAAGTCGGATAAGCCGAGTATGGATTGAATTGGAGGACGCGGTATGGCAAAGCAAGAGAAAGCAGTCACGAAGGACATGCTGGTTGGACTGCGGGTTGTTGACTCAGATGGCAAAGCTGTTGGAAAGGTCAGAGACGTTGCTTTCGTCATCGGGAAGATGGGGCTGTCGTTGTATGTTGAGGGAAAGAAGGGCGATAGCCGTAATGTAAGTTGGGCTGAGGTTCAAGCAATTGGCGACTTCGTAGTCCTGAAGCCACCAGAAGCTCAGCAACCTCAAGCCACTGTGCAGGCGTGCCCTACGTGTGGTGGACCATTGAGATACATCGCGCAGTACCAGAGATGGTGGTGTGACAGAGACAAGAAATACGCGTAGCGCGCGCGGAAAACGCTGCACGCCGGAACCCGGCACGACCGCCCATTATTGCGAGCCCGGAGGTGCCTGAGGCAAAAGCTAAGCGCGTACTAAAACAATTAATAGCTGGATACACTTAAGGTTATCCAGTCGCGTGGGGTTTGCATGAATGGTAAGATTTTATCGTTGATCCTGTTCTTTGTTTTGGTTTCGTCTTCGTTCATGATGCTGCTTCCAGCGTCCAAGGCTGTTGAGCCTGTCCGTGTTTACGTTGATCCGCCCAGCGTTGTGGATCCTCCAGTGTTCTTTAATGTGTCCGTGAAACTGGAGAACGTTGCGGACCTGGCAGGTGCTGAGTGGCAGCTTAAGTGGAATCCGACTGTCCTGAGGGCAGTGAACATCACCGAGGTAATGTTTCATGAGGTAACTCCGCAGAGTGATTGGGACAATATTCAGAGACTCTGGCTGGAGACTGACAACGTTCTCGGCGTGGCCAAGTACGCTTACGACTACACTAACGGTGTCAAAGCCAAAGAGAGGGGTTATCTGCCGATCTCGGGCAACCACACGATGGCAATCATCGAGTTCCAAGTCACAGGCGTTGGCAATTGCAGCTTGGATCTCATCGGATCGAAGCTGGGTGACATGAATGCCGAGCCCATTAATCATGAAAATGGCAACGGATTCTTCAGCAACAGCGTTGCGCCTCCACCGCTGCCTCCGTCGCCGATAGAATCCGCAGACGTACTGGTGTATCTTGATCCGCATCGAGTGAGAAACGAAAGTCTAGGACCCCAAACGACCTTCTCCATAGCGGTGAAGGTGGACAGTATCGCGAATCATTCAGGAATGATCTACGTTGAATTTAGCTTGTCGTGGAACTCAACTCTACTGGACTGTCTCAGCGTGACAGATGTGATCATGCATGAAGTCACTCCTCAGAATGAGTCGGACAACATAGAACTGACCGTGGGTTGGGACAACACGCAAGGCGTTCTTTACTATCTCGGCGATTTCTCCAATTACCTGCGCGCTCAGTCAGGAGGATACGGACCTATCTTTGGAAATCACACTATCGCAGTCATCACGTTCCAAGTGAAGGACTATGGCAAATGCTTGCTCCATCTGTTCAATTTTAGGGCGGCCAGTCCCCCGAGCCTCAGCGTACTGCTTTATGCAACGATGGACGGATACTTCGCCAACACGTTGAACGGTGACGTGAACTGCGACAATGCTGTCAACTTGTTCGACGCCATATTGCTGGCAAAATCCTTTGGAACTCGGCCTTTAGACATGAATTGGAGTGAAGATGCTGATATCAACGGTGATGGTAGCGTTGATGTTTATGATGCGATAGCGTTATGCCGCTGCTTTGGACATACAAGATGAACCGTGCTGTTTAGCGCGCGGTTTCAGCGACTCACGGTACGTGAATGTTGAAGTTGTCTGCCAGTATGATGGCGTCGTAGATGTCCACGTATCCGTCAGCATTTATGTCAGCGTCTGCGTTGAACCTCGCTTGGCCCGTCGATGCTCCGAAGGCGTTTGCCAGCTGAATGGCGTCGTAGATGTCTATCAAGCCGTTTCCAGTCGTGTCGCCTGGGAGCGTCTTGGCCGTGAGGGTGCCGGCTGCTTGCACGTTGTTTGCTGTGTTGGTGTCCTGCGCGTTGTTGTTAATGGGTTGCGTTTCGCCTGCCACCGCGTATGGGATGCCTGTGCTGTTGCCAGCCAATACGACGTTTGTGCCGTCACACCACCAGATCATGCTAGCGCTTGCGCTGCCGCCTGGTGCAAGGGCCACGTAGGTGCCGTTTGCGAACTGCTTGTTGCCGGCAAACGTGTATGTTAAACCGACTGCCACGTACAGAATCGCGATAGCGTTGTTGTTGTCGTTCCTTGTAACATGCAGGTTGTAGGTCATGTTTGCCGGCGATGTGTCGCCGTTTCCTTTTCTCATCTGGTTACGGAAGATGTAAACTGGGTTGTACGTCGGCGACGCCGGCGTAACCGTGGCGGTCATGTCCACGTCTACGTTCTCAAGCGGCGTCGTCGTCTTGTAAAGGTCGTAAGCATACAAGCCCGGGAACAGAGCGTTGAAGTACCAGCCTTGAACCCAATATCTCGCCCATCTCCTGCCTACGGGCTGAACCAGCGGAAAGCTTGGAACGTCCAGCCAGTACCTGTACTGCAGGTCTTGGTACATGGCTCCACGCTTTGCAGAGTCTGGCTCAACCAATGCGGCATTGATCTCTTGGTCGACGAAGGCTTGATCCCCGGGGAACGGAGGCCCCTGTGCCACCATGAAATTACCCCAAGATGCCTGATAAGGCTCGCAGAAGTTGTCGGGGTCAGCGAAGTCCGCAAGCCAACCATATGCTGTAAGGGGAAATGCTTCTTCCCAGGCCATCGAAGGAAGGTAGAATTCATAACCTACCACATTGCACTTGTACTTGGGGTTCAGACTGTGGAAGGCATCTGCGATCAAGTCTGCAGCGATCTTTCTCCGAGGGGGGTCGCTGCCAAGGTAGTACGCGATGGTTGTTTCGAAGCCTTCTTGGCTGACGTTGAAGCCGTCAACGATTGCTTGGTTCAACTCGTTCTGCATTTCTGTGTAGTTAAGGTCGCGTTGCGGCATGCTTGCGTTCATGTTCTTGTATGATGCCGGTGATAACCCTTCGACCCACCATGATCGTTGCGGAATGCCTTCGCCGAAGTACGCTTGTTGTATGTACTGTGTGTAGTTGAGTGCCCATGCGAACGCTCTCCTTATGTGCTCGTTGGCGAAGAACAAAGGTTCAGCTGGCGTCCGGTGAGTTGGGTACCCTACATAGGATTGGTAGGAGCTTGCTCCCGAAATGTTCATGCCGAAAATTTCCATGTCGTTGCTTAAAGCAGGAATGTTGTAGACAAGGTTGATTCCAGGAACAGGGGTATAGGCGTCAGTCGTCAAGAGGTCGTGCATGTTGGCTTGAGGAACCGCAGCAACATCGAATTCACCTTCAAGAAACAACATTTTTCTCGTCGGCCACGTGTTAACGCCTTTTTCGATTACGGTTGTCACGTGGTTGACACTCCAGTTCGTCGGAATCCAGTATTGGGATCCATCGAGCGATGTGCTGGTTTGCCACGCGTCGATTCTCCAGATCAGGCTCGACTGATCCCATGACGTGAACACGTATGGACCCGTGCCCATGATTTCGTTCACGTGCTTGTTGTTGCTCGGAAACTTTGAGCCTGCAACTGAGCCGTAGACTGCTGGGTCTTTCCATTGGTCAATTTCGCTGCGTGTGACTGTTGGTTTCCAGTGCCACAGGTTAGTCCAGCCAGCTGCAAACTGCCCGTTCCATCCACCGCGTTCCATGACCCATTCTGGCTCGACTATGCAGCCCCAGGTTTGTGCGAAAATCTGGTTGAGCACGCCTTGAGCCCATGGGTTCTGGAAGTGGAAACTCACGTCGTTGGCACCAGGTCCGAGGTAACACCAACTCTGAATCATGTTGGCGGCGGAGGCTTCGTCAGCGGGGTTTTTGAACGTGCCGTTACCGTATTGCGGGAACGCATACCATAAGCCTACTGATGCGGCTCCTGTGAAGACCGATTTGAACCACATCCATGTTGGTGCGTAGTATGAGTCGTAGACCATTTGTCTCTGGAACGAGTAGATAACGTCCGACGCTTTGAGGTTGCGTGACGGAATGATGCTGCCGTTTGCTGCAGTCCACGGTTGGAATGCGGCTGACGTCCTGATCGTGAAAGTGTAGTATTCTCCAGAAGCGTTGAGCACTATCGTCGGCAATGCCGTAGCCAAAACCGGCGTGTAGCTGTAAAGGTCAGCGTACTCTGAAAGGGTAAGGTTGTGTCCAACACCAAGCGTGAAAGTGATTGGGTGCGTGTCGTTCCACCATATCAACGTTTGCGCGACGTTCTGTATCAGCTCGCCGCTTGCTGTGTCGTAGGCACGAGCCGGATCAAGCCTAGAAGGTTGACCGATTGTGGCAACGTTGTATATGGTTGGGTCGATTGGTGGTTGAGTTGACGATCCTGCAGAAGCTGCAAATGAACTGATTATGAGACAAGCTATCAATAACGCGGTGAAGAGTCTCTGCTTGTTTTGATCAAACAGACTCCTCGACAATTAGCCTCCCCTTAGATTACTACGTTAAACAGAGAGATAAATTCTGCGGAACACGGCGCAATCACAAGATAAGCACGTTTTCCAAGAACATTAGCGCGCGCTGGGCAGAGCATTCTATCACTATCTATTGAGCAATTGTGGATAGGCCGATAGCTACGGATAGGATAATGAGAACGGCTCCAATTATCATCAGGATGACTCCCTCTGACACCTGCTTCGGCCTTTGGTCTTCCAGGTATTCCCTGTAGAATTCAGGGTCAGCGATTGTATTTTTCATGTCGACAGTCCTAGGGTTTCCCATCCCTGCAGCGACGTACGCACCAAAAGCGAAGATCAGTACTCCCTCCACAAACAGTACATCCACGAAAAGCACATGCAAATACAAGGCTAGAAGAAAGTCTAGTATGCAGAGCGCTAGCAGAGAAACTGAGATTTTCTTCCAAGAACCGAAGGTTAAACTTGTGCTTTTATTTTCCATCTTAAGCTAGATGCTCTATCACCGAGATATATCGCTATCGTTCAGTTGAGCTAGCGATAAGCGCGCTGAGTGAGGATACGTGCGAGAGAGTAAGAGCGCGTTTGAGAGCGTAAACATCTGGTTTCAGGATTAGACTTTGCCCCCAAACTTAAACCCGCATGCTTCAGAGTCTCAAACCCTGCCCTCAGCTCCACAATAATCTTCTGGCTTCTTGCGCGCGCATTACTACTCTTCTGCCATGAGTGCGAGCAGTCCTACTATGACTGCGAGGCAAAGAACCAATGTTGAAATGTACAATGGAGCAGCACTGGCGTAATAGTAGGGATAGGACGGAGGACCAAACATCTCTGCGACGTTGAACGCAACGCCAATAACGACTAGGAGAAGACATAAGATAAAACCGAATTTCTGGACTCTTCTTCGAGCTGGTGGACGAACTTCCTGTTGTTCTGCCACTCCAGACACCGATGACAACTATCGTACACTTTTCCTATAGCCTATTTGGTTAGTGCGTGGAGGAGGTAAAGTTTTATCCTACAGGCCTAGTAGGCTGAATTCACAAATCACATAGTATGACAAGAAGCTGGACAATAGAGGACAAGAAACATGAGTATGGCTACTGTTCTCAAACTCGCTGTTTGGGGCATTTGCGTAGCAATTGCATTGCAGGTCATTTTCTATTTCGTTTTTCAAGTGATAGGCTACAATTCTTATTTGCTGAGCATAACCCTGTTGGTGTCGCTGACGGTCGCTGTTCTGTTTCTGGTTGGATGGAGAATTCTGAAAAGAGCAATAAGATAGCGGCCCGAGTTTGGTAGTCAGTCAAGGTTGGTCGGCGTAAAGTTTTATCCCAAACCGTTTAAGGGTGTAACGGGTAGTGTAAATTGAGTGAGGGTATGGGTCGTCAAGTCACTCTTTACGTGAAAAGCACGAAAACGAAAGTTGAAGATGGACAAGTAGGTCGTGAAAAAACTGTTGTATCATGGAGGGTGCCCTTATGGGGGGCTGGCAATCCTCGCGCATATCAGTATTATGATGTGGAGAACATTTCTCATTATGATTACGTGCTTCCAGAAGATCAGCAAAGAATGCTGGAAGATGTCAAGGAGTTGGGCCTAAAATACGGTTTTAACGTGGAAGTCGTTGACTTGGAGAAGATGAATGTTTTTTCAAGGTTTGAGCTTGAGCGTTCTAAGAAGATGAAGACGTTTCCAAGTATGGTTACTGATTCTGGGGAGACATTTGAGGGTATAATGACGAAAGAGCAAATAGAAGCTTGCTTCTCCAAAACAGCCAAAAAAGAGTAATTTTGGTTCGGGATAAGGCTTTAGCCCGACACACACTTTCAGCGTGCTTGATGCTTGGTTCAATCGATATGTTCATCAAGTCTAGGAGACAGTTTTTAGGGAACTTTGGAAATGCCATCTAGTGATCTTATGAACGCAATGCAAGCTTTCGTCGCACTTTCCACGTTGTTCATCCTAGTTTTGTACGAGTTTGTTGTCGTATATTTATTGGCCGCCAATTTCCCAACTACTGGAATTCATAAACGAGACTTCGGCGCCTCTGATAATAATCGGCTTTGTGCTTTTGGGTTTGTTTGGTATGGTGGCAATACTGATAGCAGCGCGGATAGTATACAAAAGATTGGATGAATAGAATAGTATTGAAGCGCGCGCGATATAGGTGTCTTTGAGTTCGCGGTTGGGAGAGTTGGGTTTAGCTGTGCGTCTATAGTTGTTTCTTGTTGTGTGTTTTGGGGGTAAAGTTTTATCCAACCAACCAAAAACTTACCTGCTAGCGTGCGCTTCATATTTCTGCTTCATAAAAGACTTATGCCGCCTATAGTGAAAATTAAAGATTGCCCAGCTGAGAAAGCGGAGATGCAGTGATTGAATGAAAACATCCTAGTTGTTGACGACGACGCAGAAGTGAGAAAGACCCTTTCTTCAATCCTATCCGAGGAGGGATACTCAGTTGTAACTGCGGAGAATGGCAAACAGGCGACTAAGATCTCCGAAAAATCGCGTTTTGACATGGCCCTGATTGACATTAAGCTGCCTGACATGGAGGGAACTGAGCTTCTCCAAAGGCTGAAGCAAAACCAGCCCCACATGGTCAAGATAATCATCACGGGTTTTCCGACATTAGAGAATGCTATGGAGACAGTTAACGAGGGTGCCGATGGATACATTTTGAAACCTTTCGACGTGCAGAAATTGCTGGAGATGATCAGAAAGCATCTGAAAAGGGAGACTGCTGAACATGTCAGCAATTGGATGGAATTTGACCAAGATCGAGCACGGAAATCTGGGTCTGATCAAAACAATGATGCTAAGCGTAAATCTTTTTTTGAATCACAATAGACCGAAAAAGCCATTGGTTGGTTGGGGGTAAAGTTTTATCCCAAACCCAAAAATTATTACCTCTGTAGTAGAAGAGTCATAGGGGTTAACATGTCAAATCACGTTGTTAGCGTGATTGAAGACAAGACACGGGATAAGCCGTCACGATTGAATAGAGTCTTTCGAATAAGCCTCAAACAGCTTCTCGTTTTGATTCTGGTTGTCGCAGTAGTTTTTGCGTCATTTGCGTGGGCATCTGACAGAATTGAAATTCATAAGCGTTGGGCTTCGATGATAGAGATGTCGCAGCGTTTCCGAGTTCACTTCACTGAGGTTTACCTGCGTCTGTATAGCCTGACGGAAAACGAGACCATGGATCCCCTTTCACATGAGATTTTCTCGAATGAGATAAGTTATGCGTCGTGGACGATGAACCAATTGGTCAGTTTGGATAGTGCACATGCAAGTGAACTCTTCAGAATTGAAGATTTAATCATGACTTTACAGGAGTCGGGGACAAGTGGGTTACAATTACAGCTGAGGGACTCTCAGTTTCAGAACTTGAGCGACACTCTTCACGCTATTGCAGAGAACCTTCCTCTAGCATATTGGAACCCTCTCAACACCACAAGTATAAACAGCGAGACTGGACCTCCGTTCTGGTATTTCGGGCCCTCACCACCCGACGAAGCTTTGTTGCAGCAAATAGCCACCCTCGCCATCCAAGCAAAAGCAATAATCGGTCCATAGCTTGAGACAAAACATTGCCCAACCAACTTCGAAAGACGGGCGCACACGCTATGCACGCTTTGGAAGCGTTCGGCAATCTCGAACAGTCTGCTTCAGAGAATAACATTAAATCGTCTCGCAACAACTACAACTGTTGGGGCACGGGTCTAGGCGACCTCATTTGTCCATGACCAATGAAGACAAAGAAGAGATTTCAGGAAACACCCTGCGGGTCTACTGGTACATCCTGAAGAAAAGAGAGAACTGCGGTGTTAGGGAAGTTCAAAGAGCACTTGGCTTTTCTAGCTCAAGCAGTGCGCACTACCATCTTGAGAAACTCGCTGACAAAGGTTTTCTAATCAAGGACAAGTATGGAAGCTATCAAGTGAACACCAAAGTGAAAACAGGAAGCATCAGCCCCTTCATCCTCGTTCATGGCTTCATATTTCCAAGACAGCTGTTTTATGCCCTTGCGACGACTGTCATGAACGTTTTCTTCCTATCGTTTTTCTGGGGGTTTGTGACCTTGATAGTCGTTCTCGCCTTGACTCCTGGAATCTTGGCTTGCATAATCTTTTGGTATGAAACAGTGAAGTTGTGGCTGAGTCTCCCGTCTTTCGAGGAGGGTGTTCGATAAGTTTTGATGGCTGTTCGAATCTATAGATTGAAAGGCATCAATTAGAATTTGATTCATGGTTATCAGAATGAAGAAAAAAATCTTGACTGTGATCACGCTCGGACTGTTGCTCACTAGCTTGGCAAGCGCCGGCTTTGTTTGGCGCACACCTCCCGCAATGGGGGCTAGTTCTTCAGATGATGAGACAGTGAACACGGGCGCTGAGTATTCCAATGCAACCATAGGATCGCCCATAGAAGGGTTGGCGATATGGTACGTTTGGATAAACACTAACTCCACTCAAGTGATCTATCTGGCCTACGTCTCTTCGACGGTTCCGCCCCCGGTTCTCACGTTCTTCGGTCAGCATTACGTGACTGGAAACGGCACAGAAGTGTTCGTGGGCAACACGTTGACTGCGATGGAAGTTTACAACGACACTAATCGAAACGGAATACCAGATGTAGATCTGAGCAATGGGACAAGTGAATTGTTGTATAATTTCGCTGTCAACAGTTCACAAAGCTTCGTGATAACACCTGTTCAGAAAACTCTGATAGACGGAGATATTCATTACACTTGGGGCTTGCGATACAATACTATAGATGGTTTCCTGCTCACTGAGAACCAGGCTACAGGCGCGAATGTCCTTCTTGACTATCTAGCTTCGTCATATGATTTTTACGTCAAAAACAATGCTTCCTATTTGAAGACAAGCTTCGAAATCGGCAAGATATTGAACGTCACATCCTCCTCAGACCTCAACTTTACGCTGGAAGGGTTGAGTCTCTCTTTGCTGTACGGAACAAGCGTCATTGCTTCAAACACTTACACGACGGTTGTCAACGGGGAACCCTACAACTCCACGACAACGCAAAGCTCGGCGATACCTACGCAATCAGGTGAAATCAGGATTGAAGACGCCAAGGCTTACGAGTGTGTGTTTGGGCAAAACTACACGCTCTCGAGAGATTCAGAGAACGCGACTTATCCGTCCAAGTCTGCCGCTGTTTCTGACCATAGCGTGCCTGGAGGCGTGTACAGATCCGTTGAAAGTGCACTCTCATTCTTTGAGAATGTGCTGTCGGGTGTGTTTCCGAAAATAAGCAGTGTACTGACAACCATCAACCTTGACTACGGTTTTTCATCTTTTCTTTACAGAGTGTGCTATCCACGATGGGACGGCTACGCACTTGAACACGATCCAACCTACATAGCCTATGTGACTCTGGTAGCTATACCTGAAATAGGCCCGCCTGTGATGCTGGTCATCGGAGCATCTATTGTGGGCTCAGCCGTTTTGATAGTGGCGCTGCTTGACACGAGGAAAAATCGAAGAATGCTGCCTAACAAATCGGGCGTACAAGTACCCTCATCTTGAGCTTCCATCTTTTTCTATTTTTCAGCCACACACTCGACGTTTGAGAACGCATTAATATGATAGTGAGTGCGCGCGCTGAGAAGGTTCTTGTTTTCTTGCAGGTGGACTGTTCATCAAGTTTTTATATGCTTTCTTGTACCGTAGGCTAAGAGGTCTATTTCAGTGGCTGGTTCCAGTGGGTCAAATAAGATTCTGAAGAATTGGCGAGGAAGATTCTATCTTCCAGGCAACACGTGGGTGCTTGCTCTGAGCGCCACTGTCTGGAATATCGGAGGCGCGATGATCAACCCGTACCAGTCTGTTTATTTTACGGGCTTAGGAGCAGATTCGGTGTTCATCGGCTTTCTCTTAGGCGTCAACTCGGCTGTCACAGCCTTGATGCAGTTGGTAGGCGGATATGTTGCGGATGCTTGGGGTAGAAGAAAAGTCATCGTTATCTTCAGTTTTTTGAGCGCTGGAACAGCGTTTATATTCATTTTTGTTTCGGGGCCGGCTCTTTTGATGATTCCTATAGTGATTGGGGCGATTTCAGGCATTTATGGTCCTGCGTTCAATGCGACTTTGACTGATTCGATGGAGCCGGAGCTGAGGGCGCGAGGGGTGGTTTCCTTCACACTTGTTTCTTCACTGCCCTCGATTTTCTTTCCGTACGTTGGAGGAACGCTGATGCAGACGCTTGGAACGCTCGAAGGGCTTGCGCGTAGCCTTTTTCTTCAGTGGACTCTTGGGCGTCATCGGAGTATCGTATAGGGCTCTGAGGCTCAAAGAGACCTACGTGGGGGTTATGGTGAAGGAGAAAAAGCGAGTTCGACGTCTTGTTTCAGACTTTTTCGCGGACAATTTGTTTGTTCTGCGGAACGCCACGGACGGGGCGAAGAAGCTTCTAATCTACGCCGTTTTGGCAAGTGCTGGAACGGCCATGACCGTGCCTTACACGTCGATCTATTTGGTTAACATCGTAAATCTGCCCCCGGAATTCTATGGTCTTCTGACGAATGTTGCTGGATTGATCAGCGTCTTGCTCTTGCTGCCTGCTGCGAGAATAATTGAAAGAGTGGGGTTGAGGAAGAGTGCGGTTTACGCTTCAGTTTCAGTTCCTGTGAATCAGCTTATATTCGTGAGGGCTAGAGGAACGGACGACTTTGTAACGTGGACTGCGATAGGCGGCGCGAGCGGTGCTTTGTTAGGTCCATCGTTGACGGCGCTTCAGGCGAATCTTTCGCCGCAGGAGATGCGTGGGAGAATAATGGCTATGTTCAGTGTGTTCTCGCTGATCACGGCTGTTCCGGCGCAGATAGTGGGAGGTTACTTGTTTCAGACTCTGGGTCCGCTGTCTCCGTTCATCGCCTCGACACCGATCTTTGTGTTGGCGACGTTGATACTCATTCGAATAAAGGAGCCAGGTCCGCGGTCAATCGAAAAATCATGAAAACTCATTATGCGCGCAATAGGAGGAACAGCGTGAAATCCCCATGCTTTTGTAACAATTTTGCTGCAGCAATGAGTAACAACTTCAGTTTTTCTGAAGTTCTCAAAAAGAAAATTAACGCGAAGGCTTTTTTTGGGGGTGTTGTGACACTCGGTTAATCTCTGTGTTCGTGGGATTCCTCTTCAGATTTTTCTTCGGTCTCTTCTTCGTCCTCAGTAGCTTCTTCTCCTACGGCTCTTGCTTCTTCTTCAGCGTCTCCTTCTGCAGGATAAGTGTCATCTAACCAAATCCTGAACTGTTCTTTGCTCTCAGGATCGGAAAAGGCCCACTCACACAGTTGACTGACGACGGCGTTGAGATCGATCTCATGATCTTTGGCCAAATTCTTCAGAAACTGTTCCCACTTTGCAGGTAAAGATACCGGAGGCCCAACCATCTTACTTTTTCACCGTCATCCTTTATCATTCAAGCCATATTTAAGCTTCAGGCATACTTTTCGCCCGAAACGGGCCTGCAATTAAGCATGCGATTCAAGCTAGCGAGCGTTTTCGCAGATTGAACCAGGCATTGACCTTGACCATGCGTTCGGATTTTTGTACTTGACTGCTGGCGCTATATCTTCTGTCTGTTTTTCTTCTCCGACAAGGATTTTTTTCATTTTTGACAAGAGTTCTCTGTGAGTCTCCTCATCTCTGATGATGGTTTCGAGAATGTCCTTTAGGTCTTGTAAGTCCACATTGTAGATCTCGCGGATTTCTCTTGTCATGTATTCAAGGGTCTTCAGCTGAGTCAGAATATAGTACTCTTCGGCAACAGTGCTCTCTAGGAGCATCAGCTTTTCAATCAACGATGACATGTGCTCTTTGGGTATTCTCTCTTTTGTGGCGATCTCTCCTGCAAGACGCTCAATTGTCGTCCAGGTTGCGCCGAAAAAGAGTTTCTTTTCGCGGCCTCTGGGTTGCTTTTTTTGCTTAACTATGCTTTCGCTTATTCCTTTGAGGAGTATGGAATGTTTGCGACTGTCGAATGCGATGTGAAGCAGGAGAGAATTGATTAGCGGGAGATTCACTTTGTCGGCTAGACTCTTGTAGAGTAGATATGCCCTTTCTTCCAGAATGCTAGCGCAGCGCAGAAAGTCTACAACGCTTTCCTGCTTGAGCTTTGTCATCCATAGGCTCCCTTCTGACTAAGATGATAGTAAGATGATAAACAATTTATGAATCCGAAATATAGACGCAGACTGAAGAAAAGAGACTGGATTTTATCTTTGTTCTTTTAACAACAACAGTCTCTTCGCGGTCTCTTTGGAGATTTTTTCAAGACCCTCGGCTAATTCTGCACGGGTAACTTCGTCTATTGGATACACTTTCCCATTCTTATCGATAAATGCGAGTTCCAACTTCCTTTTTTCCACCTTTTCACCTCCCTTCAAACTCTATCATCTGCCATTGCGCCTGCCAACTTAAGAATGACAGGTTTCAGTCTGCTACATGCATCTGGTTTTTCAGTAGTTGCCGCGAGCGCGGGCAAATTTGTATTTTCTGTCTGACTCCTCCGTCACTCGATCGCGATCGATCGATGCTTGCTTGATATAGTTGTGTTCGCTCAGGTAGGCTATGACTATCGACCGGACTATCTCGGCGTCTTCTGTTCCGAGACCTTTGAGCGACCTGATTATTTCTATTTGATCTCTGTCAAAAGTCACTGGTATTCGCTGAACCTCTGTCATGTTCATCACAGGTCTATGTCCAAAATAGAAATATTTAAGACTATTTGGCGCGTGCGAAGAGAAAGCGTGCAATAGGACACGAACTCGTTTTTATTAGCATGAATCTGCAAATGTATGTTCAAGTGATCTCAAGGATGAGGCGAGTTTCCAACCGTTTCAGTGAAGAAAAAACCACTGGCTATTATCTGGAAACCTTGTTGCTGGGATTGAGGCTATATCGTGGACTATTCGCGAACTCCCTTGGAGTGAGGGCTCCGCTGTTTTGTGGGCACAAGCTAACATACAATTGCAATCTCCGATGCAAGATGTGCCCCTTCTGGAAAAGATCCAGCGCTGATCCGAGTCTGGAGAAGGAAAAAGCAATTCTGAAGGAGATTTATGATTCAGGAGCTTGCGGAATCGCGTTTGAAGGAGGAGAGCCGCTCCTGAGAAGTGACTTGGTCAACATTCTTGCTTTTTCCAGGTCTCTTCCTTTGCATACAAGCCTTGTCACTAA
>CAVTZU010000003.1:0-11032 GCA_963739305.1 Candidatus Bathyarchaeota archaeon
TAGACACTATATCGGACTGTCCATGCTTGATGTGCCCGGATGACCCTCGTTGTGATCCTTCGAGCACGGTTTCACCCCAGAACTGTGATAGACTCACAGAGTGGCTTCACGGAATATCCAGCGGTCCGCCTATTGTTGGGGACAGCTAGTTTTGCCGAAGGCGTGGCTTCAGGACAGGAAAAGAGATTACTACTACAAAAAGGCAAAGCAGGAAATGTACCGTTCAAGGGCGGCGTACAAGCTTTTTGAAGCCATCAAGAGGTACCACTTCATAGAATACGGCGATGTCGTTGTAGACTTGGGTGCTGCACCGGGCGGTTGGATGCAGGCTGCGCGAAAAACCGTGTGCAAAAAAGGCTTCGTCTTAGGCGTCGACCTCAAAGACATCGAGCCTTTCCAACAGCCCTACGTTAAGACGATGATATGTGACATAACGGAACCCGGAACGGTGCAGCAAATCTTAGAGATTATTCCTCGGAGGGCTGACGCTGTCATTTCTGACGCGTCGCCTAACATCTCAGGAGTATGGGAAGTTGACCATGCTCGACAGCTGGAACTGGCTCAGCAATCGCTCGAAATTGCGTTGCAGATCTTGCGGCCTTCGGGCAGTCTTTTCGTTAAGGTTTTTCAAGGCGACATGTTCTCCGACTTCTTGCAGAAGGTGAAGAAGAACTTCATAAACGTTACCGTTGTAAAGCCAAAGGCCAGCAGACCCAAGAGTGCAGAAATCTTCCTTCTGGCAAGGGGTCTAAGGACGCAGGAAGCTTAGACAGCAGAACATAAATTCTCTCAATGCCTCCTACTGATTGAAGTGTGAAACGTTGAAGGTGATCGCGGCAGACTCCTCAGCGGCTATACTTAATGAAAAGTTTGTCGTATTATCCATTGTGGCAACCGCTTCGGTGCTCGTGGGGCCTCCATACCGAGAGGCCAGCACCTTCCTCGCAGAGCCCATTTTCGTGGACGCTGACAAGGGGCATGAAGTTGTGGTTCATGAAGCAGAGATGTGTCGAGATCTGCTCGCAAAAACGAAGGCGGATGTCGTTCACTTGGATATGTCTTTAGGCTCCGTTTCTCTTGAGCAGTTGAGCCCTATACAGTTCTCGGAAATGGGTATCTCTGCAAAAGCTCGTCATCATCTTCTGAGAGTTTTGCCTCGTCTCAGAAAAATCGGCAACGAGATCACGCAGAAGTATGGCATTGAGGTGTTGGCGATCGGTAAGGAGAGTGTGCCCGTGAGAATTGCGGAATTGACTTCTGGCGCGCATGCAATCCTGTATGCGTGCGCAAAGGCGTCAAAGGAGAAGCAAGTTACCTTACTGGGTTTGCCCGCTAGGTGCCAACCCTTAATCGTTGGCAAGGGAGTTTATCTGTATTCGCTGATGCCTGCGGAGCATGATGTGAGAGGTTACGCTATGGATACTGAAGAAATTCTGAACAAGGTTAATATTGCAGAGTTTTTAAATCCCTCGGCTAGAGGCTTTCGAGCATTGAAAATAAACCCAAAGGAGACAGAGTGACTGTCTCTCGCTTTTTGGAGAACAGCTTCATCAAGAAGGAAACGAATCATCACAATCGTGATCTTCTTCCTAATATCGATACTTGTAAGCTGCATAGGCGTACTGACTCCCCTAAGCAAACAAGACGCCGATCAAATCAATTCGGAAGTCGAAAACATACGAAATAACTCAACTGCCCAGAGCATTCTCGAAAACAACCTGCTCATATGCTTGGCAATGTTCATTCCGATATTCGGACCCATCTTAGGCTTCTACGCCCTCTACAACTCGGGAGTCGCCATCGAAGCGCAGGTCATAGCCACTTCGATTGGGATACCGCCGATACTTGCCTTTTTCACGGACTTTGTGCTCCCCGTTATATGGCTGGAGTTCATCGCGTACTCCATCGCTTTTGCGGAGAGTTTCTGGCTCATAAGACGTGCCACGCAAGGTTTGTTCAAGAAAGAAATCAAGAATGCTGCCATTCTGATCGCGATATCAGCATTACTGTTGCTGGCTGGCGCAATCATAGAAATAGCATTAATCAAGGCATTTTACGGCTAGCCCTCAAGCTCACGATCAAGCCTTCTTCGTTGGCATGATTTCAAGGCTCATGTTGAAAGCTCTTGGACTTTGAGTAAGTTCACCCAGGCTTACAAGGTCAACTCCTGTTGCAGCGAATTTCAAGACGTTTTTTGCGTTGATCCCACCGCTTGCCTCCAAGAAGACTTTTTTATCGTACTTCGCCACTTTCAACGCTTCGAACGCTTTTCGGATTTTTTCCGGAGAAAAATTGTCCAACATTATGATGTCTGCCTCGGCTCTTGCTGCGCACAATGCATCCTCAATTGTCGTCACCTCAACCTCAATTTTCTTGCTGAATGAAGCGTAGTTGCGGGCAGTTTCAACGGCCTTCAGAACGTTTCCGATCACGGCGATATGATTGTCTTTTATCAGGACCATGTCATCCAGATGAAACCTGTGAGGGTCTCCTCCGCCGATGTGCACGGCCTTCTTGTCGAAGTACAGTAGACCTGGTGCTGTCTTCCTTGTGCACGCGACTCTTGTTTTGAACTTGGCCTTGTGCAGTTTCGCGACGAGGTTCCGTGTAGCCGTGGCGATGCCGCTCATGCGTGAAACAACATTGAGCAACGTTCTTTCTGCGGTCAGAATAGTCCGGGTATCTCCTGAAATGCTCAGTAAAACTTGGTTCTTTCTCACTTCTTGCCCATCTGTCACAGAGGTTTTCACCCGAAGTCCAAGTCCTTCCAGCAGAATCGTGGCTTCCTCGATTCCAGCCACGATGCCGGGTTGTCTTGCGATGATTTGAGCCTGCGCCCGTGATGAGGCTTCAATTAGAAGCGATGTTGTCACGTCACCTTGACCAATGTCTTCGGCCAACATCTTCAGAAGTTTGGCTTCCAAGATCTTTCGAGGTATGAACATGATTGTAACTTCAGGTCTTCAGCTTAAAACGCTTATTGCAGTCTCTTATTTGTTAGCAACTTCAATGATTGTGTTCACCGCGTTTTCCAGTCCGTCATGCTTCGAAGCTTCCTGTTGCACCTCTGCAGCTTTCTCAACCATCCTGCTGCTCAGGGTCTCTTTGACTTCTGCAAGGAGTTTCTCTCTGCTTAGGCGGTCTTGAAGAGCGATTCTTGCGACGCCGATGTCCCCTGCCTGTTTTGCGTTGTTGATTTGTTCGGTGTGTCCAGGAGTCGGTATGAGTATCATGGGTTTGCCGTAGCACATACATTGAGTTATCGTTCCATGTCCAGCGCGACCGATCGCGAGGTCGCATGCTTTGAGATACTCGAAACGGTTCGGCACCCACTTATAGATGGTCACGTTTCCATGGCGTATAGGTTTGTCGTCGGCGCCAGGGTACCCGTAGGACATCACGATTTCGTAATCATCTGGAAATTCAAGCAGGATCTTTCTCAGGACACCTGTGACGAAGGCTTTTTCAGAGGTTGGTCCGCTCAGGGGCGCAAAAATAACTGGCTTGTCAACTGGCAGACCCAGTTTCTTGACTAGCTCCTGCTTCGTGGGCAAATCGCCTGGTCTAGTGGGAAGTATGGGGCCAATGAGCCTTACGTTCTTGCGGTAGGACCTTGGGATGGTGAGGTTGCCGATTGAAATCGTGTACGGCGGGGGAAAATCGGGAATAAGAACCGCGTTTACGCTCGTCCAGATTTTGCCGATCAATGTGAGCGTGACCACGTCTGCAAACCTTGCCAACCTTAGGTTGTGTGTTCTCCTAGGTACTAGCGGTTGAAACTGATTCAACATGCAAATCCTGGGGATCCTCAGCAACCTTGCGGCCAGCAGCGATGATGCACGAGAATCTGAGACAACAACGTCTGGTCCGTAGCCCTGTATCGCTGACACTTCAGCGTCTATTTGTTTTAGGAGCATGAAAGAGGCCAGAAAGGGTCCAGGGTTGATTGCGGTCTGTCGGAAGTCGATGCTTCCGTCAAGCTTGACCTGAAAACCGACCGGAGGGGATTCTATCAACGGAAACCTTTCGCGTTTGACGTAGTCTACTCCTTCGCTGTAGGTTGAAAAGACCAATTCAGCTCCCTTTTCGGAGAGTTTTCTTGCAACAGGTACAACTCGCCCGACGTGTCCCAAGCCGATTCCGCATGGAGCGAAGTAGATCTTCATCAGCTGGTTCCCACCGAGAGAGCGAAGCTCTGGCTGATTGGGCGGTTTTTATCCGCGGCTTGCCCTAGAAAATCGTTGAAAACGGGAAACTCCAGCTTCTGCATTAGAGGCAAATGAACTCCGAGCGATTCTTAACTTTTTTGGAATGTTAAGGAGAACTTAAGAAAACAATTAAGTCGGATAAGCCGAGTATGGATTGAATTGGAGGATGCGGTATGGCAAAGCAAGAGAAAGCAGTCACGAAGGACATGCTGGTTGGACTGCGGGTTGTTGACTCAGATGGCAAAGCTGTTGGAAAGGTCAGAGACGTTGCTTTCGTCATCGGGAAGATGGGGCTGTCGTTGTATGTTGAGGGAAAGAAGGGCGATAGCCGTAATGTAAGTTGGGCTGAGGTTCAAGCAATTGGCGACTTCGTAGTCCTGAAGCCACCAGAAGCTCAGCAACCTCAAGCCACTGTGCAGGCGTGCCCTACGTGTGGTGGACCATTGAGATACATTACGCAGTACCAGAGATGGTGGTGTGACAGAGACAAGAAATACGTGTAGCGCGCGCTGGGCAGAGCATTCTATCATTATCTAGCGAGCAATTGTGGATAGGCCGATAGCTACGGATAGGATCATGAGAACGGCTCCAATTATCATCAGGATGACTCCCTCTGACACCTGCTTCGGCCTTTGGTCTTCCAGGTATTCTCTGTAGAATTCAGGGTCAGCGATTGTATTTTTCATGTCAACAGTTCTAGGGTTTCCCATCCCTGCAGCGACGTACGCACCAAAAGCGAAGATCAGTATTCCCTCCACAAACAGTACATCCACGAAAAGCGCATGCAAATACAGGGCTAGAAGAAAGTCTAGTATGCAGAGCGCAGCATAAACACTGAGATTTTCTTCCAAGAACCGAAGGTTAAACTTGCGCTTTTATTTTCCATCTTAAGCTAGATGCTCTATCACCGAGATATATCGCTATCGTTCAGTTGAGCTAGCGATAAGCGCGCTGAGTGAGGATACGTGCGAGAGAGTAAGACCGCGTTTGAGAGCGAAAGCATGCGGGTATGGGTTTGGGATAAGGCTTCAGCCCGACACACACTTTCAGCGTGCTAGATGGTTGGTTCAATCGATATGTTCATCAAGTCTAGGAGACAGTCTTTAGGGAACTTCGGAAATGCCATCTAGTGATCATATGAACGCAATGCAAGCTTTCGTCGCACTTTCCACTTTGTTCATCCTAGTTTTGTACGAGTTTGTTGTCGCATATTTATTGGTCGCCAATTTTCCGCGTACAGGATCTTGGAACGAGACTTCGGCACCTCTGATAATAATCGGCTTTGTGCTTTTGGGTTTGTTCGGCATGGTGGCAATACTGATAGCAGCGCGGATAGCATACAAAAGATTGGATGAATAGAATAGTATTGAAGAGCGCGCGATACAGGTGTCTTTGAGTTCTCGGTTGGGAGAAGTGGGTTTAGTGTGCGTCTATAGTTGCTTCTTGTTGTGCGCGTGTTTGGGAGTAAAGTTTTATCCGAAACCCAAAAATTATTACGTCTGCAGTAGAAGAGTCATAGGGGTTAACATGTCAAATCACGTTATAAGCGTGATTGAACACCAGACACGGGATAAGTCACGATTGAACAGAGTCTTTCGAATAAGCCTCAAACAGCTTCTCGTCTTGATTCTGGTTATCGCAGTAGTTTTTGCGTCATTTGCGTGGGCATCTGACAGAATTGGAGCTCATAAGCGTTGGGCTTCGATGATAGAGATGTCGCAGCGTTTCCGAGTTCACTTCACTGAGGTTTACCTGCGTCTGTATAGCCTGACGGAAAACGAGACCATGGATCCCCTTTCACATGAGATTTTCTCGAATGAGATAAGTTATGCGTCGTGGACGATGAACCAATTGGTCAGTTTGGATAGTGCACATGCAAGTGAACTCTTCAGAATTGAAGATTTAATCATGACTTTACAGGAGTCGGGGACAAGTGGGTTACAATTACAGCTGAGGGACTCTCAGTTTCAGAACTTGAGCGACACTCTTCACGCTATTGCAGAGAACCTTCCTCTAGCATATTGGAACCCTCTCAACACCACAAGTATAAACAGCGAGACTGGACCTCCGTTCTGGTATTTCGGGCCCTCACCACCCGACGAAGCTTTGTTGCAGCAAATAGCCACCCTCGCCATCCAAGCAAAAGCAATAATCGGTCCATAGCTTGAGACAAAACATTGCCCAACCAACTTCGAAAGACGGGCGCACACGCTATGCACGCTTTGGAAGCGTTCGGCAATCTCGAACAGTCTGCTTCAGAGAATAACATTAAATCGTCTCGCAACAACTACAACTGTTGGGGCACGGGTCTAGGCGACCTCATTTGTCCATGACCAATGAAGACAAAGAAGAGATTTCAGGAAACACCCTGCGTGTCTACTGGTACATCCTCAAGAAAAGAGAGAACTGCGGTGTTAGGGAAGTTCAAAGAGCCCTTGGCTTTTCTAGCTCAAGCAGTGCTCACTACCATCTTGAGAAACTCGCTGACAAGGGTTTTCTAATCAAGGACAAGTATGGAAGCTATCAAGTGAACACCAAAGTGAAAACAGGAAGCATCAGCCCCTTCATCCTCGTTCACGGCTTCATATTTCCAAGACAGCTGTTTTACGCCCTTGCGACGACTGTCATGAACGTTTTCTTCCTATCGTTTTTCTGGGGGTTTGTGACCTTGATAGTCGTTCTCGCCTTGACTCCTGGAATCTTGGCTTGCATAATCTTTTGGTATGAAACAGTGAAGTTGTGGCTGAGTCTCCCGTCTTTCGAGGAGGGTGTTCGATAAGTTTTGATGACTGTTCGAATCTATAGATTGAAAGGCATCAATTAGAATTTGATTCATGGTTATCAGAATGAAGAAAAAAATCTTGACTGTGATCACGCTCGGACTGTTGCTCACCAGCTTGGCAAGCGCCGGCTTTGTTTGGCGCACACCTCCCGCAATGGGGGCTAGTTCTTCAGATGATGAGACAGTGAACACGGGCGCTGAGTATTCCAATGCAACCATAGGATCGCCCATAGAAGGGTTGGCGATATGGTACGTTTGGATAAACACTAACTCCACTCAAGTGATCTATCTGGCCTACGTCTCTTCGACGGTTCCGCCCCCGGTTCTCACGTTCTTCGGTCAGCATTACGTGACTGGAAACGGCACAGAAGTGTTCGTGGGCAACACGTTGACTGCGATGGAAGTTTACAACGACACTAATCGAAACGGAATACCAGATGCAGATCTGAGCAATGGGACAAGTGAATTGTTGTATAACTTCGCTGTCAACAGTTCACAAAGCTTCGTGATTACGCCTGTTCAGAAGACTCTGATAGGCGGAGAGGTTCATTACACTTGGGGCTTGCGATACAATACTATAGATGGTTTCCTGCTCACCGAGAACCAAGCTACAGGCGCGAATGTCCTTCTTGACTATCTAGCTTCGTCATATGATTTTTACGTCAAAAGCAATGCTTCCTATTTGAAGACAAGCTTCGAAATCGGCAAGATATTGAACGTCACATCCTACGCAGACCTCAACTTTACGCTGGAAGGGTTGAGTCTCTCTTTGCTGTACGGAACAAGCGTCATTGCTTCAAACGCTTACACGACGGTTGTGAACGGGGAACCCTACAACTCAACGACAACGCAAAGCTCTGCGATACCTACGCGATCAGGTGAAATCAGGATTGAAGACGCCAAGGCTTACGAGTGTGTGTTTGGGCAAAACTACACGCTCTCTAGAGATTCAGAGAACGCGACTTATCCGTCCAAGTCTGCCGCTGTTTCTGACCATAGCGTGCCTGGAGGCGTGTACAGATCCGTTGAAAGTGCACTCTCATTCTTTGAGAATGTGCTGTCGGGTGTGTTTCCGAAAATAAGCAGTGTACTGACAACCATCAACCTTGACTACGGTTTTTCATCTTTTCTTTACAGAGTGTGCTATCCACAATGGGACGGCTACGCACTTGAACACGATCCAACCTACATCGCCTATGTGGCTCTGGTTGCTATACCTGAAATAGGCCCGCCTGTGATGCTGGTCATCGGAGCATCTATTGTGGGCTCAGCCGTTTTGATAGTGGCGCTGCTTGACACGAGGAAAAATCGAAGAATGCTGCCTAACAAATCGGGCGTACAAGTACCCTCATCTTGAGCTTCCATCTTTTTCTATTTTTCAGCCACACACTCGACGTTTGAGAACGCATTAATATGATAGTAGTGCGCGCGCTGAGAAGGTTCTTGTTTTCTTGCAGGTGGACTGTTCAAAGTTTTTATATGCTTTCTTGTACCGTAGGCTAAGAGGTCCATTTCAGTGGCTGGTTCCAGTGAGTCAAAAAAGATTCTGAAGAATTGGCGAGGAAGATTCTATCTTCCAGGCAACACGTGGGTGCTTGCTCTGAGCGCCACTGTCTGGAATATCGGAGGTGCGATGATCAACCCGTACCAGTCTGTTTATTTTACGGGCTTAGGAGCAGATTCGGTGTTCATCGGCTTTCTCTTAGGTGTCAACTCGGCTGTCACAGCCTTGATGCAGTTGGTAGGCGGATATGTTGCGGATGCTTGGGGTAGAAGAAAAGTCATCGTCATCTTCAGTTTTCTGAGCGCTGGAACAGCGTTTATCTTCATTTTTGTTTCGGGGCCGGCTCTTTTGATGATTCCTATAGTGATTGGGGCGATTTCAGGCATTTATGGTCCTGCGTTCAATGCGACTTTGACTGATTCGATGGAGCCGGAGCTGAGAGCACGGGGCTTGGTTTCCTTCACACTTGTTACTTCACTGCCCTCGGTTTTCTTTCCGTATGTTGGAGGAATGCTGATGCAGACGCTTGGAACGCTCGAAGGGTTGCGCGTAGCCTTTTTCTTCAGTGGACTCTTGGGCGTCATCGGAGTATCGTATAGGGCTCTCAGGCTCAAAGAGACCTACGTGGGGGTTATGGGGAAGGAGAAAAAGCGAGTTCGGCGTCTTGTTTCAGACTTTTTCGCGGACAATTTGTTTGTTCTGCGGAACGCCACGGACGGGGCGAAGAAGCTTCTAATTTACGCTGTTTTGGCGAGTGTTGGAACGGCCATGACTGTGCCTTACACGTCGATTTATTTGGTTAACATAGTAAATCTGCCGCCGGAATTCTATGGTCTTCTGACGAATGTTGCTGGATTGATCAGCGTCTTGCTCTTGCTGCCTGCTGCGAGAATAATTGAAAGAGTGGGGTTGAGGAAGAGTGCGGTTTACGCTTCGCTTTCAGTTCCTGTGAATCAGCTTATATTCGTGAGGGCTAGAGGAACGGACGACTTTGTAACGTGGACTGCGATAGGCGGCGCGAGCGGTGCTTTATTAGGCCCATCGTTGACGGCGCTTCAGGCGAATCTTTCGCCGCAGGAGATGCGTGGGAGAATAATGGCTATGTTCAGTGTGTTCTCGCTGATCACGGCTGTTCCGGCGCAGATAGTGGGAGGTTACTTGTTTCAGACTCTGGGTCCGCTGTCTCCGTTCATCGCCTCGACACCGATCTTTGTGTTGGCGACGTTGATACTCATTCGAATAAAGGAGCCAGGTCCGCGGTCAATCGGGAAATCATGAAAACTCGTTATGCGCGCAATGGAAGGAACAGCGTGAAATCCCATGCTTTTGTAACAATTTTGCTGCAGCAATGAGTAACAACTTCAGTTTTTGTGAAATTCTCAAAAAGAAAATTAACGCAGAGGCCTTTTGAGGTGTTGTGATACTCGGTTAATCTCTGTGTTCGTGGGATTCCTCTTCAGATTTTTCTTCGGTCTCTTCTTCGTCCTCAGTAGCTTCTTCTCCTACGGCTCTTGCTTCTTCTTCAGCGTCTCCTTCTGCAGGATAAGTGTCATCTAACCAAATCCTGAACTGTTCTTTGCTCTCAGGATCGGAAAAGGCCCACTCACACAGTTGACTGACGACGGCGTTGAGATCGATCTCATGATCTTTGGCAAATTCTTCAGAAACTGTTCCCACTCTGCAGGTAAAAATACCGGAGGCCCAACCATCTTACTTTTTCACCGTCATCCTTTATCATTCAGGCCATATTTAAGCTTCAGGCATACTTTTCGCCCGAAACGGGCCTGCAATTAATCATGCGATTCAAGCTAGCGAGCGTTTTCGCAGATTGAACCAGGCACTGACCTTGACCATGCGTTCGGATTTTTGTACTTGACTGCTGGCGCTATATCTTCTGTCTGTTTTTCTTCTCCGACAAGGATTTTTTTCATTTTTGACAAGAGTTCTCTGTGGTCTCCTCATCTCTGATGATGGTTTCGAGAATGTCCTTTAGGTCTTGTAAGTCCACATTGTAGATCTCGCGGATTTCTCTTGTCATGTATTCAAGGGTCTTCAGCTGAGTCAGAATGTAGTACTCTTCGGCAACAGTGCTCTCTAGGAGCATCAGCTTTTCAATCAACGATGCCATGTACGCTTTGGGTACTCTCTCTTTTGTGGCGATCTCTCCTGCAAGACGCTCAATTGTCGTCCAGGTTCCCGAAAAAGAGTTTCTTTTCGCGGCCTCTGGGTTGCTTTTTTTGCTTAACTATGCTTTCGCTTATTCCTTTGAGGAGTATGGAATGTTTGCGACTGTCGAATGCGATGTAGAGCAGGAGAGAATTGATTAGCGGGAGATTCACTCTGTTTCGGCTAGACTCTTGTAGAGTAGATATGCCCTTTCTCCAAGAATGCTAGCGCAGCGCAGAAAGTCTACAACGCTTTCCTGCTTGAGCTTTGTCATCCATAGGCTCCCTTCTGACTAAGATGATAGTGAGATGATAAACAATTTATGAATCCGAAATATAGACGCAGACTGAAGAAAAGAGACTGGATTTTATC
>CAVTZU010000004.1:0-61071 GCA_963739305.1 Candidatus Bathyarchaeota archaeon
TTCCAGGGTGAATCCCAAATCGTGCAGGCGGTAGCCGCGGTGAACACTATGCAAAATGAAACTCAATAAAACAACAGCCAGTACATGAAAACGGTAGGCGAAAGGGATTGCACCTGACCATATCAAAAAAACAGGCGCATAACAGTTGATCAACAGCAGAAGAAACAAGCGGATGCCGGCAGCTGGCGAGCCACATTTTTCAGGAGAGGGGAAATTGCGGCAGAGTGTGTTTGCACTAGATAAACGCATGTTGCTGCCCAGAGAGTTTGATTGTATCTGATTCATTTCGCAGCCACAAAGCCCCTTGCGACCACGTTGATGTTGGTCATCGATTTTCCGCAAAATTACATTAAAATAACAAATGTTTATCGAAAGGGAAATGTAAATGTAACGTTCCCTTTCCCAGAACGCTCCATTTCTTCACTTGCCAACTATGGTAATCACTCCTGCCCTTACTTTCCCTAAGCAAATCCGAAAAATATCCATACAGCCTTCTCATCTTTCACTGATCCTGCCCTAACATGGATATGTTTTTGTCCTCCCTGATGAAAAACGGAAAACGTCCACCAATTTGGCGACGTTGCTGGTTCGATACTCCGGTCTGGGGGTATGCAAAAAAGGGAGGAAGAGATGCAGCAAGAGATGAAGAAAAAAATGTGGCGATTGCTGGGCGCTGCGGTGATCGTTACCCTGGTTGGACTGGCGGCCGTTCAGGGCCAGGCTGCCAATGAAACCGAAATGAGGGAATTGGCTAATCGGAAGATAGCTTGGCGCAGCCCTAAATCTGATGGCGCGACCATCCCCCTGCAGTTGTTATCCATTAACGATTTTCACAGCCAAATCACCGCAGGCCCGACGGTTGATGGTCGGCCAGTGGGAAGCGCCCCGGTTCTTGCAGCCCATCTCAAAGCGGCCGCCGCCATGGCAAGGGGTAAGACGTTTATTCTCCATGCCGGAGATCATGTCGGCGCCTCACAGCCGCAATCGTCATTGCTTCAGGATGAGCCCGGCATCATGTTTTTCAATATGCTGGGCAACGAGCAATGCCGTACCGGCGGCCATTTCGGGCCGGACTGCAATTTGATTGGTATCCCCGGCAATCATGAACTGGATGAGGGGCTGCAGGAGATGCTCCGTCTCGTCCACGGCGGAAACCACAGCCAGGGGCCCTACTTACAAAATCCCTACCAGGGGGCCGCTTTTCCATATATCTGTGCCAATCTGGTGCAAGCCTCAACTGGTCAGCCGCTGTTCCAGCCCTACGTGGTCCGCATGGTCGATGGTGTGCCTGTCGGGTTCATCGGCGCGGTCCTCCATCACGCCTCCACCTTCCTCCCTCCGGAAAGCCTCGAAAAATTACAGGTGCTGGACGAGGCGGCAACCATCAACCGCTATGCGCGCCAACTCAAGGCCGAGGGGATCCGTACCCTCATCGTTGTCCTCCACCAGGGGGGATATCAGGGACCAGCAATTGAAAGCGTAAATCGGACCAGCCCCTTGGTCGGTGACATCGCACCCATTGTCGAGCGGCTCGACAGCGAGGTCGATGTGGTGCTCAGCGGCCACACCCACACCTATCACAACATTCTGGTTAACAATGCCGCCGGCCGCCCTATGCTTGTGGTCCAGGCCTGGCCCAAGGGCACCGGTTATGCCGATATCAATCTGGAAATCAGCCGGGTCAGCGGCGACGTGGTGGCGATGTCGTCGTCTATTGTGACCACCTGGGCCGACAGTGGACCGGGACTGCAACCTGATCCCCAGGTAGCCGTTCTGGCCAACCGGGTGGATAAGATGGGCAATGCTATTGCAGCTGAGGTGATCGCCCGTGCCGCTAAGCCCATTACCCGGACAAGCAACGAGGCCGGTGAATCAGCGTTGGTGATTTAGTTGCCGATGCTCAGCGCCAGATTATGGGCACGGATTTCGCCTTCATGCATCCTGAAGGCATCGAAGCCGATATCGCCTCCGGCATCATTACTAAGGGGGATCACTTCACGGTGCAGCCGGCCAAACTCAATCTGGTGAAACTGGAGATGACCGGCCAGCAGATCTACGAACTGCTCAATCAGCAATGGAGCGGGGACAACGGACGGGGCCGGTTTCTCCAAGTCTCGGGCCTGAGCTATACCTGGGATGCCGATCGACCGGACGGTCAGCGGGTCGTCGCGGTGATGAAGGACGGTGCGCCGATCAAAGCGAAAGCAAGATACTCGGTGGCCGTCAATGAATATCTGGCGGGTGGCGGTGGTAACTTCACCGCACTGACCAAGGGTGTCAATCCGGTAGTCGGTCCCTTCATCGCCGAGGCCCTGATCCAGTATGTCAGCACCCAGCCCCAGCCAATCAACGCTGATATTGAGGGGCGAATCAGCCGGTTGAATTAGGATCTCGTCCACACTGGTCTATGAACGCTTGATTGATGGAAGAGAGGGTTTACATATTGCTCACTCAAATAGGAAATGTAATCAGATTACCATCTGACTCTCGATGCGACCAGCTTGTCACAGAGGCGGCGAAAGGCTCCGGACTACTCGAAGATGCAGGGTGTATCGCGCGGGGAGGGCAGAGGTATTGATTATTTTTTAAGCTTGGTGCAAAGCCGCTCCACCTGTTCCCGTACCGAAGTCTGGTGGGACATGTCTTTGGTGATGGTCTTGATGGCGTGGAGGACCGTGGAATGGTCGCGGTTGTAGATGCTGCCGATGTCGGCCAGGGATTTGTCGGTGTATTTGCGGGTGAGGAACATGGCCACCTGACGGGGGAAGGAGATGGCCCGTTTGCGTGACCGAGACCGGAGATCTTCGGCACTGACCCGGAACTGACTGCCGATGAGATCGCGGATGGATTCGCCGGTTATCTCCGGCTGAATCACCGATCAGTCCGAAAATCACCTCCCGGACCATGGCAAGGTCAGGCGGGGTGTTGCGGAGGCTGGATTTGGCCTTGATGCCGAGGATGGCGCTCTCCATCCGCCGGATGTCACCGCGCAGGTTCTCCGCCATAAAGCCCACCAGATCCTCGTCCCTTCCCAAGCCGTGCTGGCGCATTTTATGGCGGATGATCCGGGCCCTGGTCTCGTAGTCGGGCGATTCGATGCCGGTTACCAGGCCGGAAGTCATGCGGCTGCGGAAATCGTCGTCAATGCCCGCCAGTTTGCCCGGGGCCAGGGCCGAGGTCAGGATAACCCGCCGCCCGGACTTGATCAGGTAGTCAAGGATGGTGTTGAGCTCCTCCTGGGTTTTGTTCTTGCCGGTCAGGGTGTGGACGTCCTCCACCAGCAACATGTCGCAGTTGTTGACATATTTTTTTGAAAACTGCTCCATGGAATTGGTGCGGATGTTCTTGACCATCTCTGCAGAAAATTGCTGGGCGGTCAGATAGTGCAACCGGGTGGAGGGAGCGGAGTGCAACACCTGATGGACCACGGCCTGGGTCAGGTGGCTTTTACCCAGCCCGGTGGTGCTGTTCATGAACAGGCAATTGCCGAAGGTGGCATCGCCGGTGGCCAGGGCCTTGCAGGCAGAACGGGCCAACAGATTCGATTCGCCGACCATGAACTGCTCAAAGGTAAAGGCGGGGTGGAGCGAGCGCAGACGGGGCACCCCCACTGGCGATCCCGGGAAGCCGCAGTTGTCCGTGGCTGTCGCTTTCAAAATGCATCGGTCGATTTTCGGCGACTTTCAGCTGGACATCGGCAATCTCACCCATCTTTTCTGCTGTATGGCGGATGAGGTCCAGGTAGCGATCTTCAACCCAAGCGCAAAAAAATCGGTCAGGCCCGACAAGCTCAAGCACTCGTCCTTCCTGCAGCCGACATTCCAGCGGTTTGATCCACAGACCAAATTCACTGTCCGACAAGGTGCCACGCAGAGATGTTTTGATCGCATTCCACAGCATAACTCGTTTCCTTTATTCTTCAAAAGTTCTTCCCGATAGTCTGAATGGGGTCTGATCTACTGAAGAATCGGAAACCGGTCAAAGGCAGTATGAGCTGATTTACTGCTCCAATCAAGAGGATGTCCACATTGGGAAAGTCCCTGCTGGCAGCTGGGTCGATTTGAGCTGGAAAAGATTAACTCTTTATAACGATTCGATATTTCGACAAAGACAAGTGATTCGTAGCTATAACAGTATGTTGGATCAATAATTAAAAAGTTATCAACAAGTTGCCAACAAGATGATATCCCTATTTTCCTACGATTTGCTGATGAATACTCGCTCATGCTCAATATTTATCTTAGCAGTCGACGGAATTCTTTAACCCCTTTTCACTCCATGATTTCAGAAAACCAGGATCGGGAATAAATATTTTCAGCTCGAGGTGTTGTTTTTTATTTAATAATACCAGTAAGAAAGTGTCGCCACGCCTCCGTTCTTCAAGGAGTAGGCCCTTAACCTCTTTTTCTTCGATACGGTAGACTTCTATTTTTGTGTCACCCGGTGGCGCTGGAAACGTGAGTTTGCTTGAGTAACTGGTGCCCTGTCTACTCCGCTGATTTCCTGCAGTACCCTGCTCGGATTACAGCTTGCGTGGCGTTCGGGTCGATCAGTTACTCGCTAGAAAATTTTCCTTTTAGGATTCAAATTTACTGCCAATCTGGCCCACATAAAACTATTTAAGCTAGATGTAGTCAGAGAGGCACTTGATTCTCTCGGCGTGAAGGGCATGACTGTTACTGAGGCGAAGGGTTATGGTAGGCAGGGGGGCACGTAGAAATGTATCGCGGTGCTGAATAAGAGATATCCTTTGTTCCAAAAATAAAAATTGAAACAGTCGTGTCAGATGATGACGCCGATAAAGTGATCGCTGCAATCGTAAAAACCGCAAGAACTGGTAAAATTGGGGATGGTAAGATTTTGATTTCAAAGTTCGAAGAAGTCGTCAGGTTCAGCACCGGAGATACTGGAAAAATAGCAATATAGAGCAAAGCAAAATGCGGGGACATCTTGGACGACGCTTACCAACCGCTTTAATGCCGGGAGAATCTCAACCTTGTCTTTTAGAAAGGGCTTACCGAGCTATATTTCAAGATTCCCATAGGTGAATCAACAGGCCGTATTATTATCTACCGGCACAACCTCAGTCCCGTATTCGAGATGGTGCAGGTGGTCAGCCCACCACTGCATCATCTTGATTCTTTCCGGCATATACGCCGCCCGATGGTGTGCCCCCTGACAGCATTTTTTTCTTTATGAGCAAGTTGGCGCTCAACAGCATCCGGGTTGAATCCGGCTTCGTTGGTAATGGTGGAAAAGAGCGCACGGAAGCCGTGCATAGTCATCTTGGAGTGATAGCCCACCCTATACAATGCATAGAGCATGGTGTTCTCCGAAAGCATCCTTTCGGGGTAGTCTTACTTTGTCACATTACAAAAATATCACAAATTATCGTATTAATTCACTATTTATGCTATAAAGGCTGTGTAAGATTAATCAATTACCAGGAGGAAAAATGCACAGCCTAACCCCAAAAAATCCAGAGCGGCAAGAGAGAAAATACTTGTCAACGGCCACTGCTGGAGTTGTCGGCCGCGTTTTGTCTTTTTCATGAGCGTTATAAACAATTCTTTGTCACCAAGACTCGATCAGTGGTTGCACAGTCGCGCCAATACTTGAGCGGACTCATGCAGGCTGTTCGTAAAAATGTGGAACGGATGACCGAAGTCGTGCCGGAAACGGAGTATCAATCATTGCAGCATTTCACGACGCATTCTCCCTGGGAGCACCGCCCGGTGATGGATCAGGTGGCTTTGGACGCCGATCGTCTTTTGGGAGGCTCCCCTGACACCGGTCTTATTCTCGACGAAAGCTCCCTGCCCAAAAAAGGGAAGAAGTCTGTCGGAGTTGCCCGCCAATGGTGCGGCCGCCTCGGCAAGGTCGATAACTGTCAAACCGGCGTGTATGCCTCGTTGGTTCATGGTGCCTCGGCAACGATCATCGACTGCCGGCTGTATCTGCCGAAGGAGTGGACCGATGACCGCAATCGTTGCAAAGCTGCCGGTATCCCAGAGGACGTCACCTTCACCACCAAATCGCAACTGGCCCTTGCTATCGTTCACCATGCCAGGTCAATAGGCGTACGATATGCCTGGGTCGGTTTTGATGGTGGCTACGGCAAAGAACCGCTTTTTCTCAAAACCCTTGATGACGAGGGCGAACAATTTGTTGCCGATGTCCACAAGGATCAGTCCTTTTATCTTGAAGATCCGGCGCCATATATTCCTGATCGACACTCCGCGAAAGGAAGAACGCCTTCCGTGTACAAGACAGAGAGCACCAGGATGGTGGTGGAACAATGGGTTGCTCGTCAACCCGAAGAGGCCTGGCAACGAATAACTACCCGTGACTCCACCAAAGGTCAGTTGCAGGTTGATATCCTCACGCAGCGAGTCTGGGTTTGGCTTGACCAAAAACAGTCCGTCCGCCAATGGCACCTTGTGGTCAGGCGAGAGATTGACTCCCCGAAAACCATCAAATACAGCTTCTCCAATGCCCCGGCAGAAACCACTCCTGAACGGCTCGCCTACATGCAGGGGCAGCGTTTTTTTGTTGAACGTTCCTTCCAGGATGCCAAAACAACAGCCGGAATGGATCATTACCAGATTCGAGGCTGGCTGGCCTGGCATCATCATATGGCCATGGTGATGATGTCCATGCTCTTTCTGCTGGAAACCAGAAGAGAACAGGAGGAGTCCCACCCATTGCTCAGTTGTCCCGACATTGCCGGATTGCTCGCACATTTTCTTCCCCGCCGCGATATTACCCCCGAAGAAGTCCTCCGCCAGATGGAGGTGAGGCATCGACAAAGAAAAGCCTCAATAGACTCGGCATATAGGCGGCAGGATTCGGATGGATAATGTGACAAAGTAGAACTATGCAACACCACATAACCCTATTCGCCGTTTCAACTTAGACTGGCCAGTATTCTTGGATGCTATGGACAGCTTTCAGATGCCAGGCTACTGTCTGGGCTGGCTCGCAGACTATGCTGACCCACACGACTTCGCGCAGCCGTATATGCAGTCCACAGGCAACTGGTTATATTCTCAGGGACCTCCGTTCCCAGCTGACCAAGCCACGATCGATGCCGAAATCAACGCAGCACTAGTTGAGACGAACGTCACTCAACGTGGACTAGACTACCTAGACTTGCAGGCAAGATTCTACAACGACGCGATAACGCTGCCGCTGGTTCAACCCGTGGGCAGAAGGTTCGCAAGAGACTGGGTACAAGGCTGGTACTTCAACGCACTATATCCAGGATTGTACGCATACGACCTGTACAAGTCTGCGCCAACGAGCTACCAACCAGTTGACATAGATGTCATAGAGATCACGCCGATCACGGCATACCCAAATGTCTACATTTGCGCGGGTCAAATGAAACAGCTTCACGGAGGCGGCGCAGCAGCAACGATGACCTTCCAAGTTCACGTCAAAAGAAACGATGCCAACACAAACGTGACCTCGCTGACCGTAGCGGTCGGTTTGGAGAGGTTCAACCTGACTGCCCTGGGTGCAGCTGTACCTGTGATCACCCCATCAACTCCAGCGTACCTTGCCTCCACAATTGTGTTCTTAGCACCAGGGGAGGAGTGGACAGGGATGCTTACGTGGTACGAGGACGGCGTGACAAGCACGTGCCAAGCCAACGCAACATGGGAGATAGCAGCTTTCGTAGCACTCGTTGGGCCAACCACTGCGGAAGACGGCAACACTGCCAACAACTTTGCTGACTCAGGGTTCAATTCGACAGCGTTGACGTGTTGGAACGCAACGGCCAAGGCGTATTATCTGATACCAGGTGACATAAACGGTGACGGCATCGTCAATATCCTAGACTCTATCGCTTTCATGAATTGTTTCGGCAAGAGCTCAGGACAACTTGGCTACAACCAGGCCGCTGACCTGAAAGGAGATGGCACAGTCGACATTATCGATGCGATCCTGTTCGCTCAGAACTTGGGCAAGAAAATAGTCAGTGATCCGTAGGTCTGACTAATAAACGGCGCGTGCCTTTGAAAAAAGGAGATAGCCCTCAACCTCAGTGACAAGTCAACAGTTTGCACTTGCAATTTGCAGCGGCTAGACAACATACCTCTGCAACTCTTTTGGTTTCAACTGTGTCCGCGCGCTACTACCTTCTCTTCTCGCACCCGCATAGGATTTTCATGTTCGTTATTTCCAACACAAAACAATGAAAAACGTTCGAGCGCGCCTGGCCTGTCACTGCCCGTCGACATGTGCGTCGCTGTGTGCTTTCTCCTTGCCATCGGCTTCCAAAAGTTCTTTCATGTATTTGTCTATTCTTTTATCTATAATTCCGTAGTTGTCTTCAGTTATCTTGCCCTCAGTGAATCCTTCCAGGATCGTGTTCCTCAACCTGAAAAGCTCTTCTTCACATTTCTGCCTCTGGGTCTTGAACTTGAAGTACACATCATCAATCTCGGCAAGAAAAGTCTTCAAAACGTTTCGCCTTCTACGGGATCTCAGCCATGCCCCGCTGAGTAGGCCGACTGTCAGAAATGTCCCAACTAGGGCGAGTAGGGACTGCAGAACATCGGTACGCGCAAGTACTTCCCACCACGCATGGGCATGGTCATAATGAGCTACGACGTCGTAGGGTTTGTCAATGGTGAAATTGATCGGATTAACCCCGATGTCCCACGTCGTGCTTCCAGCACTCCAGTACCGAAACACGTATCCGTTTATTTGCTGGGCTGTGAAGGTAACCATGGTTTGCTCATCGCACCATGCCGTTTGTGGAGAGATGATTGGCTGCGGGGCTAATCCTGCTGGGTCGGTGGTTGCTGCCAAGTAGTACTGAGTTTTCCATTGCCACTGAATGGTTGACGGGGCGTTCAAGGTGAAAGTTGTTCCCGAAGCGTTCCCAATGGCTGTAACGCTTCCAGTCCCCGTCCATCCTGTGCATATATATCGCGTGCCTTCAGTTCCAGAATCGGGTGAAGTGATCGATTCATTGATTACTTCTCCTGCTTCATACCATCCTTCAGGAGGCATGGGGGAACTATGTTCAGAGTTGACTTTCAAATAATACATGTGCTTCAAATCCGCAGTCACGTTCAGCGGTCCGTCCAATCTTATACTGGTTGAGTTTTCGACGATGGTTAGGTTGCTGAACCCTCTCTGAATCCATCCGCTCCAATTGTAGCTTTCATCAGAAACGACATCTGGAGATATTGCACTGATCTCCATGGTCGAGCCATTGTTGACCCAGTACTTGCCAACGGGCGGTTCTGTCGTGCCAAAGTTCGTGCTTATGATAAGCCGGTACTGGGCCATATATTCGGCTTCAAGGTTCAATTCCCCGTTTACCAAAAGAGTCCGGGGATTCGACGTGTTACTATCGTTCCATTGGAGGAATACTTCGCGTGAGTCTGGCGCAGTTGCGAAAACTGCTGGAACGGTGACGTTGTGAAAGCCATCTTGAAGAAATACTTGGACTCTTCCGTTACCATCTGCCGTGTAATTGTCTCCGTCAACATTAACAGGAATGTTCAGATGATCCGTTTCAACGGTAAGGGCGTGCCATTCGGAAAGGTCGTATTTGAGAAAACTGCTCCACTGTGTGTCTTCTGCAAATCCATTTTTCTCGTACTGATCTGAAAATTCGTCATACTTGCCTTTGGTATCCGGATAGAATATTGCCAAGCCCTCGGATTCTGGATCGTTCTTGTTCTGCCCCGCGATAATCGCGCTGTCCACTGCTCTGGTTAGCTCTAGAGCGGCGTTTCTAAGTTTTTGGTCGGGGATGTGCTCATTTGCCAGCTGTGTGAAATTCTGCAAATCGATATAGTAGCCAAATTGTTGCTTGCCTGCGATTTCAAAAGGTCCCGTATAACCCAGAGACTGACTCCTAGCCAAGCTTATCTCATCATGATAGAGACTTTCATCATGCTTCAGAATTGCAGCAAAATCGTCGATTGCAGTGACCAAATTCGCCTGCATGTTCAGGTCTGTTGCGAACATTGTGGCGTTAGGTATGTCCATGGCGCGATAGCTCCACCGTATGTAGTCAATGACTATCTCTCCTGCAAAGTCCCTCGGAGACGTTGACACGTTGTCAACGAGACTCGTCACGTAATCGTCGTATGGTCCGGGAGACCACCCAAGACCTTCAGGGCCAATCAAGATGTTTGCGAAATCTGTAATTTGATAGGCCACTTCTGCCATGCTCATGCCGCAGGCATCTATCAGAACGTCGTCTACGATTACGGGGAGCCCAGTGAATGCCTGCGTAAGTCTTGGAAGGGTTAGATTGTCATTTCCAGACGTTTCATCAAAACACAGACCCATACACCCCGCTCCGTGATCCCACAGCACTAGGAAGAAATGGTCTGCAGGATAGTTCGTGATTGTCCAGTTTAGAAAATCTCTCAACGTGTTTGGATCGCCCATGTCAACCTCTCCCACGTCTCTGAACTGCAGATTCAGCTGTTGGCGTCATGTTTTTTTGGACTACAAAACGTTTGCATGTTGTCCAGTTTCCGTAGGTTTCGTTTTGGTCAGACGACTTGTCCATTTGTACAATAACGTTCACGTCGGGGGATGAGGTGACAGCTGCGAGCTTTAGAAATACGTCGATGCTTTGGTTCACGAGGCTATTGTCTCCGTCAAGGTAGACCATGAACGTCCACTTTGGCACGGTTTCGTTTCCCACGACGAAAGGTGTAGTTGCAATCGGCCCGTACGGGATCAACGTGCCGTTGAAAAAGCTGTCGGCGTAGACTTCCACTTTCCAGTTTCCCACGGGGGTGCTAGAATCGACGACAATGTAGTCGTCAGAGACTAGGCCATATTCCCAATAGTTCAAGCTCGTATTACTGCTTTTGTAATCATCAAAGCTGGATGAATGTATCTTGTATGCAGTGCCATCAGGTTGAACCCAGATGGTCGTGAAGTTGTGACTGTATCCAGTTTCCTCGTTGAAATATGCCATCTTGTCAAACTTCATGTAGTGGTAAGCTTTCGTATCGGTGCCTACTCGTGAAGCGTGATTTCATGTTTACCATGGATCCATCTGCAGTGATGTTTTCACACATTCGTGGGCTGTTCAGCCCGCCGTTGGTTACTTCGAAGAAGTCGGAAAAGGAGTACAGACCATCCAAGTAGACGTCGACTTTATATGCCTTCGGATAGTTGACTCCTGGCCAATATCCGTCTATCAGAAGATATCCTGCATAGTAGAAGCCTCCATTCGCTTGCGCACTCCAGTTCCAGCAGGAAACCCATGTTTTTGACGAATCGCTTCTGTAGTACCATTCGTATTCGATTGTGTTGTTGACTGAAACTGTGATGAGGCATTCTGCCTTTTTATCGCTGGGTCTGAATGTTGTCGTCGGCTCGATGGGATTGTAAAATAGATCGTGGTTTTTACACATCATGTGTTGAGTGAATGATGGAGAAACAAAAGTAGAGGAAAAACGCATCAGGTCTTGTCCTCCTTCGATGGCCTTAGGAATGTCAGTTCGAGACGAAGCATAATTCTCTGGAGCGGTTGTGTAGCTCGAGTTTGCACCTGCGGTGGCCTCTTCAACTCTGGATGTCTCATCTTTAGGTAAATCAGGTCCAACGGTCTGTTTGCTCAGATTCAAAAGCAGTTGCATTATGCACAAGGACATTAGCAAACAGAGAAGGATCTTTTTATTAGTTTTCAACTTAGTCACTAGTGGCAGTGATGCAGTATTTCTTTGGTGATTCTTGAATATAAGAATTGAGAGGCCACGCTTTTATGAATGCTTCTGTTCTCAAATCCGCTCTCAGTCGAGAAAAGACGCAAAGGACACGAACGTCCTCCCTGCGACATGAATTTTGATTCAACAGAAGATTGTTTCTGAAAACTTAATATTTGCCGATGGGTCACTACTAGTTGAAGGGGGAGCGACATTGGATAGGAAATTGATTCCAGCCGTGGTGCTGCCAATGTTGGTTTTCAGCATAATCACCTCGGCATTCATTATTCGCCCCGTCAGGGCCGCTGGCCCATACTACATCAGAGCTAACGGCGCCATTGAGCCGCCGGGAGCCCCTATTTCGACTTCCGACAACGTAACGTACATTCTTACCAACCAGACGTTTGACTCTATTTACATCGAGAGAAGCAACATAGTCTTCCTCGGAAACAACTGGAGGATGCAGGGTTCAGGAAGTGGAGTAGGCATCGACTTGAACAATGTTGACAACGTAACCGTGAAGAACATGCTCATATCTGGCTTCCAATGGGGCCTCTATATACGCAATAATGCGTTCCGTAATTACATATTGCAGAATCTTCTGGCTGACCAATACGGCATCGTGATGAGTAACAATGCAACCGGCAATATCGTTTCAGATAACAGCGTTGTAAATTGCTCCGCAGGAGGAATCTACCTTAGTTACTCTACAAACAACACGATCTTTAGAAACAATGTGGAAGTTAACCATGTCGGTATCTCACTTCAGAGTTCGTCAAACAACAAATTCTACCACAATAGCCTGATTCTCAATTATCTGCAGGTATCTGTCGATGTCCCGGCACAATCGCCTAACACTTGGGATGACGGCTATCCTTCTGGGGGAAATTACTGGAGCGACTATAACGGCACTGACATTCACAGCGGTGTTTTTCAAAACGAGACGGGTGCCGACGGAGTAGGAGACACTTCCTACAATATCGATGCCACCAACATTGATAATTATCCCCTGATGAGCCCATCAACATATACGAGGTTTTCTTGGCCCACGTTCCATCACGACTCTACACTCGCTGGCTACACTGAAAGCCCAGCTCCAACAACAAACCGTAAAGCATGGAGCAATGTCACTGGCGGTGGCGTGTATTCTTCTCCTGCTGTTGCTTACGGCAAGGTTTACGTCGGCTCGTTCGATAAAAAGATTTACTGCTTTGACGCTTTCACAGGAACGCAAATCTGGAGCTACATGACAGGCGGTTTAGTGTACTCTTCTCCCGCTGTTGCCTATGGAAAAGTCTACGTAGGTTCCAACGACAACAATCTCTATTGTCTGGATGCTTCCCTAGGAGTACTGGTCTGGAACTATACGACAGGCGGCTACGTGTTTTCTTCTCCAGTCGTTGCTGACGGCAAAGTCTACGTCGGTTCATGGGACAGTAAGGTTTACTGTCTCAACGCTACAACTGGCGCACGGATCTGGAGCTACACGGCAGGCAGCTATATCAGGTCTTCCCCCTGTGTCGTTGACGGCAGGATATATCTAGGTTCAGCTGATCAAAGGGTTTATTGTTTAGATGCTTCGACGGGGGCACAGATCTGGAATTACACAACAGGCGGCTCCGTGTTTTCTTCTCCTGCTGTTGTTGACGGTAAGGTTTACGTCGGCTCTTATGATAACAGGCTTTATTGTCTGGATGCTTTCACCGGAACACAAATCTGGAACTACACTGCGGCAAACTATGTTGATTCCTCTCCTGGTGTCGCTTACGGTAAGGTTTACGTCGGCTCATGGGACAACAACGTCCATTGCCTCGACGCCTTGACAGGAACGCAGATCTGGAATTACACAACCGGCGGGTGGACATACTCTTCTCCTGCTGTTGCGGACGGTAAGGTTTACGTCGGCTCATTGGACAATAAAGTCTACTGTCTTGACGCTACAACTGGAACGCAGATCTGGAACTACTCAACTAGCGGCTCTCTGTATTCGTCTCCCGCGGTTAGCGATGGCATGGTTTTCATAGGCTCAGACGATTTCAGCATCTACGTGTTCGGAGATGCCATTCGGGTTCCAGAAGATTACAAGACAATTCAGGCTGCAATCAATGCAGCTACTCCAGGGGCCACTATCTGGATTGCACCTGGCGTTTACAGTGAGTCCTTGGTGATCAACAAGACAATAACGTTGATCGGCAAAATAGGAAGCGAACCGATCTTCAACGGCGGTGGCAGCGGAATTGCCGTAAAAATAGTTTCCACAGGTTCTGGGTCGATCATTGCAGGAATTGTGATAACCAGTTGGGATCAAGGAATAGTTGTTGTCGACGCAGGCAGCTGCAAAGTTTATGACAACCTCATGTCCCTTATGAATCAAAACGCCATTGCTCTTCAAGGGTCGAAGGCCTCTAACAATCAGATCTACTCTAACATATTTCAACAGGACACCACAGCTGTCAACTTGACGTCTTCATCAACGGGCAACACCATATACAACAACATAATAAGCTCAAGCGGCATCGGCATTGACTTGGAATCTAATGGAAACGTTGTCTACGGAAACATGATAACAGAAAACTCGGTTGCAATAAACATACAGAACTCTAACAACAACAAATTCTTCCACAACGATTTCGTCAGCAATAACATGCAGTTGTCCATATCGGCGTCAACGGGAAATGTTTGGGATGACGGCTATCCGTCAGGCGGCAACTACTGGGCTTCCCACGTCAGCGTAGACAGCTTCAGCGGTCCACAGCAAAACATCCCAGGCAGTGACGGAATAGTAGACGTGCCCTTCACGGTTGCGACCAACAACATTGACCACTATCCTCTTCTGAAACCCTTTGCCCTGCACAATATCGGGATAGCTTATGTCCTCAAGTCAAAAACAGTCATAGGACAATCCTTCACGTTGCATTTAGACACGAAAATTCAGAATCTCGGCATGTACGATGAAACATTCACCTTCACCTGCCTTGTCAACGTGACGATCCTGATGAAGATGCCAATCAGCCTGTTGACAAGAAACTGTACAACTCTGACCATAGATTGGAACACCACAAACTTTGCAAAGGGAATATACACGCTGACTGTCGTGGCAGATCCAGTCGCCGACGAAACGGACACGACTGACAACGGTTTTTCCTGCAAAATCATCGTTACAATTCTAGGAGACGTCAATGGTGACTTCACTGTGGACATATACGACGCAATAACGGTTGCAGGAGCCTTCAACACAAACCCTAGCAGGTCAAACTGGAACTCTAACGCCGACATCAACTGCGACAATTTCGTCGATATCTATGACGCAATCATCCTGGCAAACCACTTCAATCAGCACTACCCATGAGAAGACTTCATCTGGCTTCTCCACAGGTCAGCACATGCGCTACTTTCTTTCATATTAGAATGCCGTGGTCAACAGCCTATGCACCTTCTAGAAATCTACAAGGCCGTCCGTGTCTTCCCGAAATCAGAACATGTTCTTTTCTTTCTTCTGAGACCTACACAAGAACAATGCTCGAGAAAAATCTGCAGGAAAAAAAAGAATTAGGGGAGATTAGTCTTCGTCTGGCATTTCGCCGCCAGGCGGTTTGCCTGCTCCCGGTCCTTCTTTGGGTTTGGTTGAGGCTATCACGTCGTCTATGCGAAGTATCATTGCTGCGGATTCCGTGGCTGACTTCACTGCTTGCTCCTTGACGATAAGCGGTTCGACAACGCCTTTGTCGCGCATGTTTTCCGTTTTGCCCGTGAACACATTGATTCCCTTGTACTGGCCCTCTGCTTTGTCGTGTGCAGCTCTCAAGTCTACAATTACGTCTATTGCCTCGAGTCCAGCATTTTCGGCAAGGGTCTTAGGTATTACTTCCATTGCGTCTGCGAAGCTTTCTATTGCAAGCTGCTCTCTTCCGCCCACGGTTGTCGCATATTTTCGGAGTTCCTTGGCGACTTCAACTTCTACTGCGCCGCCGCCTGCCACTATCTTGTTGGTTTCGATGACGTCTGAAACCACCGATAATGCGTCAGTCATTGCTCTCTCAGCTTCGTCGACCATCCGTTCGAGTCCAGCGCGTATGATTATGGCGACGGATCGCGGGTCTTTGCATTTTTCGACGAAGATCATCTTGTCCTCGCCGAGTTTGCGTTCTTCAACGAGGCCGGCTATTCCCAGGTCTTGGGATTTTAGGTCTCCTAGATCTGTTATGATTCTTCCGCCTGTGGCTCTTGCGAGTTTTTCCATGTCTGATTGTTTGGCGCGTCTTGCTGCGAGTATTCCGGCTTTTGCGAGAAAGTGCTGTGCCATGTCATCAATGCCTTTTTGGCAGAAGACAACATTCGCCCCCGAGGCTTTGATCTTGTCAACCATTTCTTGGAGCATCTTGTTTTCTTGGTCAAGGAACGCTTTCATTTGGCTTGGGTCGCGTATTCTGATTTCGGCGCTCATTTCGGTCTTCTCGATTTCCAATGCGGCGTCCAGTAAGGCTATCTTTGCCTTTTCAACCATCTTTGGCATTCCTGGATGCACGACTTCCTTGTCAATTACCAGGCCTTTCACGAGTTGTGATTCATACAGGCTTTTTCCTGCTTTCTTGATTACCTGGATGTTGTCGATGTCAGCGATGTTCTTGTCTCCGCGTTGTTCCACGACTTGTCTCACGGCGTCTATTGCCATGTCTGCGAGGTGGTCTCTCGCCGCGCCAACGCCTTTGCTTGCCATCGACGTGACAGCGACTTTCTTGAGCGTTGCTCGGTCATCTATCTCAACTGGAATCGAGATGTTGTTGATGGTCTCGATTGCTTTCACTGCCGCTTTGCGGTAGCCGCTGACGATGATCGTTGGATGAATGTTCTGGTCTAAGAGGTCCTCGGCTTTCTTGAGCAATTCGCCTGCTAGGACGACTGCTGTGGTGGTTCCATCGCCGACCATGTCGTCTTGGGTCTTGGCAATTTCCACCATCATCTTTGCCGCTGGATGTTCAACTTCTATCTCGTTAAGGATCGCTGCGCCATCGTTGGTTATGGTTATGTCTCCTAGGCTGTCGACGAGCATCTTGTCCATGCCGCGTGGTCCCAACGTTGTTTTGAGGACTTCTCCGATTATTTTTGCTGCCATTATGTTGTTTCTTTGAGCTTCTTTGCCTCTGTTACGGGTTGTTCCTTCTTTCAGCACCAGGACTGGTTGTCCCGACGCTGTGGTCGTTAAGTAAGCCATACATACCCTCCGTTCAACACTAAAATTCCTTTAATCCGAGATAAGCAAAAATGGTCAGCAATATAAGTTTTACCTCTGTGTCCTCTGGTCCGCAAGTAGATTAAGCTGAATTCCCATTGAACCATGATGATCCAGGCCTTGACTGCACAACAGTTTAAATTTCGCGATGCAATTCACTTTCGTCAGTGGCACACTCTTTGCAAGTCTCTGTTCGATTTTTTACGACGTTGAGAGAAATCGTTGGGAAAAAAGAGGAAGTGATCCGGTTTTCGCCGGACGAGAAGGTCACCGTGAACATCATTCTGGATCGGCTGAGCAAGGAGTACGGCCAAGCATTCAAAGAATACGTTTACGATCGCAGGACCGGTCAAGTGAGGAGTTTCCTCCAATTTCTGGTGAACGGCAGAAGTGTTTCATCGTCTGAAGGTCCAGACTTAGAGCTCTCAGACTGTGATGTGCTTGCTATACTGCCTCCCGTGAGCGGCGGATAAGCCGCGTCAAAGAATTATTGACGAGTGACACGTGTTGCTGGGGACTGGGCACTATTATTATAAATTGAAGAATACAACTTGAATTCCGTGCTCCAAATTGAGAGTTTGGCCGCCGAAAAAACTGGAAACAGGCTGAAAATGGAGTGTCATAGAGTCGCTTGTGGGGAACGGAAATTCAACGGATGTCAGGTAGATCGGAGGCAAAAGTCTATCCTCAGCTACGAATGAGTGGGTTCCAATGAAGTTTGTAATAATAGGCTGTGGAGTCGCGGGAGTGAACGCAGCCACTATTCTTCGGAAGAACGATACGGACGCCGAAATTTCCATCTACACCGACGAGGACCACTTGTACTATCCGCGACCAAGACTTTACGAGGTCATCTCGGGCCAAAAACAACCAGAGGACCTTTACAGTTTCCCTTCCAAATTCTACGAGAAACAACGAATCAGTGTACACCTGATGAAAAAAGCGATCCGCCTCAACACAGCTGAGAAAACCATCATGTTTGAAGATGGTTCCAGGACGGACTACGACAAGCTGTTGCTCGCAAACGGCGCCCACCCCTTCGTACCGCCTATGAAAGGCATTGGAAAAAAAGGATTTTTCACCTTGCGCACAATGGAGGACGCCCTTTCAATAAGAGAACGTGTCATGAAAACGAGAAGAGCTATAGTCGTCGGTGAGGGACTCCTAGGACTCGAGCTTGCAGTAAGCTTGAGAAAGGCAGGCCAAGACATCATAGTCATAGGGCTATATCCTCGGCTACTACCGAAACAGCTTGATCAAGAAGCATCAGAAATTCTGAAAAAGTATCTGGAAAGATTGGGGATAAACCTTGTTTTGAACGCTGTGACAAAAGAGATCTTGGGCAAAGATGAAGTCGACGGTGTATCCCTCGAAGATGGGAGGAAGTTCGAGGGCGAAATCGTTGTGGCTGCAACAGGAGTACGTCCCAATATCGACTTGGCCTCCAGCGCTGGAATCAAGACTGCCACGGGAATCGTCGTTGATCAGCACCTACAAACCAGCGTTGACGATATCTATGCGGCCGGTGATGCAATCGAATTCAATGGGCAAGTCTACGGCATGATCCCTCCGGCTCTCGAACAAGCTAGAATAGCAGCCGTCAACATAATGGGAAAGGAGGAACAGGTCTATAGGGGCACTGTCCATGCCATGACTTTGAGGCTCGCCGAGATCAGTCTTACCTCGATGGGTCTCGTGAACCCTGAGGGACCTGATTATGAGGAAATAAAAATGGACAACAAAAAGGACAGTGTTTACAAGAAACTCGTCTTGCAGCAGGGAAGAATCGTTGGAGCCATTATTCTTGGAAAAAAAGAAGACACCTCCTCTATAAGAAGGCTGATGGAACAAGGAACGGACGTTTCAAAGCAAAAGAATACCTTGTTGGACGACACACACTAAAAATGTAGGTAAATAGAGGATAATGTGAAGATTTCAGGGGTCAAAAATGACCAAATCATTATTTCCCTCACGAAAGAGCGAATTGGAAGTGCTCGTTTCTTTCAATTTGCCAAGCTGGCACCTAGAGAAGATTAGGAACGTTTCGCCAATAATCAGAATCAACCAAAGCGAAGACGAAAAAGAACTTGTGAAGCTGGTCGAGAGAGCAGAAGTTTTGCTTGCAGGAAGATTTTCACCCCAAATATTCGCAGCAGCAAGAGAGCTCAGGTGGATCCAAGCAAGCTACGTAGGAGTCGAAAGCTTGCTTTATCCGGAAGTCGTGAGAAGCGATGTGACCGTAACAAACGCCAGCGGAGTGAATTCTGTACCAGTCGCGGAACACGTTATCTCTCTAATGCTCTGTTTAAACAGAAAGTTGCATCTATACGTAAGAAACCAGATGCGAAAACAATGGAAAACCAGCGACCGAGACCTGATAATGAGGATGGAAGAATTATCTGGAAAAACCTTGGGGATCGTTGGAATCGGAAAAATCGGAGGAGAAATCGCAAGACGAGCCAAGTGCCTTGGAATGCAAGTCATCGGAACAAGAAGAACTCCGTCAGCGCCTGTACCAGAAAACGTCGACAAACTCGTTCCTCTTGAGAGGCTGAAAGAACTGTTTGCTGAATCTGATTTCGTGGTCATTCAACTGCCATTGACAAAACACACGAAGGGGATGATCGGAGAAGCAGAGCTCAAAAGCATGAAACGAACAGCCTACTTAGTCAACGCCGGCAGAGGAAGCGTGATCCAAGAGGACAAGCTGATAAAAGCATTAAGCGAAGGCTGGATCGCCGGAGCTGGGTTGGACACATTTGCGACCGAGCCATTGCCAAAAAACTCGCCGCTCTGGAAAATGGAAAACGTGGTAATAACTCCCCACGTCGCCGGATTAACCCCAAAATACGTCGACAGACTTGTGGACGTGTTCTGTGAAAACCTAAAACGGTTTCTAAACGGTAAGCCTCTCATCAATATCGTAGACAAGAAGCAAGGATACTGAGAACCAACGTCCGATCCTGATCAAACCTCAAGAAATGCCTGCAGGTTGGCCCTGATCGTGCGTGATTCCGTCGCGGCTGCTTAACTCATCTATTACGCGCACTTTCGAGTTCACTGGCTTGGTTCTACCTAGATAGGACGCTTCCCTATACTTTCCACCGCTGCAAGCGCCAACGAAATCAAAATCAGGAGCACAAAAGAAAAAACTACTATGACTATTCTGTAAAGAAACGGAATGCTCGAAAACCACAAGACGTATGAACTTATGAGCGCGACTGCAAGGTACGCCAACGTCATGCTGTGAGACATTCTTTGAGCCAATTTCCATTACCTTTTACGTCAAACGTTTGATCACTTAAACAACTTAAACACCACCCTGCAAACTTAAAAAGTTGACGAGCCGACGCTGGCAAAATGAACGCGCGCATGCAAGGGTCAGTTCGTTATATTTTCGGGTTCAAAGAATTGGAAGGGATTTTATGCCATGTCGACTCATGATTTCCTTCAGCGCGCTTCTCAGATCATTTTCAACGTCGACTGGCAAAGGTTCTGGAACATGTTTTTCGAGTGTCTGATCAACTGTTTCTCTGGCTCTGCTTACGATGTCTTTGAGTCCTTGTTTTCTTTCGGCTTCTAGACTTAACCTGTCGATCAGGCCAGAGGGCATGAAGTACTCTTTCTTCAAGTAATCTATAGTGTGTTTCTCCCCAAGGTAGTGACCACCGGCGCCAACCTTGCTGATCACTTCTAAAGCATTCGTGCTCTCATCGCTGGTTATTCCTTCAACGAGCCTCAGCGCCATGCCGCAGATTTCGTTGTCGATGACAAGTTTTTCAAGTGATTGACAATTCTCAAACACAAGCATGCCCGGCCCAGAAATCACGTTGATGCCTGTGAGAGCTCCGAGCATGATCCCTGAGCAGCTTTCGATGCCGCTCTGGACGTCAAGCATTTTGGAGTCACTAAGCCCCAGATACGCATGAGTTGGCAAACCGTAGTGTTTTCCCAACTGAGCGGCGGCACAGGCAACCATCATGTTCTCTATCGACCCAAGGCGCGACGACAAGTATCTCATATCGAAAGTTGTAGGGGAACCCCCGTAGATAATTGAGGCTCCAGCCTTTACAAGCTGAGAGATGACCATTCCACTTAGAAATTCAGCGTTGGATTGCACGAGAGTTCCTGACAAGGTTATCGGGCTTGTTGCGCCCATTTGCGGCGCCGGAATGATCTCTACTGGAACTTCGAACCTAGCGCAATCAATGAGGTTCTGACAGGCCGTGTCACTCCACACCAGAGGAGAAGAGGGGCACACGTCAAATATCGCCATGGGTCTTCTCGCTAACTGTTCTTTTCCACCTGCGACAACTTCCAAAAGAGCCTTCATATCAGAGACTCCTTGTTTCGTGAATGCACCCGTGATGATACCCTTCGTTGTGTTCTGGAGCACCAGGTACAGACGATAAAGATCACCAACCTCCTTAGGGACCTCGGAGGGCACCATCGCTGTGCTCTGGGCGTGGATGTACCTGAGAGCGTCAGTTAACCTTACGAGGTCAACCAAATCCTTTGACAGTGCAAGCCTTATCTCGCCTGTTTTGTGGTCGCTGAAGTATATTGCGCTTGACCCAGGATTGAATATCACATTGTTCCGCCCAATTGTCTCCTGATTCTTCCCGTTTCTGTCATACAATTGTCAGTGAAGGTTTGGTCTTTCCTAGTGATTCTTCAACAAGATTTCGGGGTATGCGTGCAATCTTCCTGTCTGAATCAACTTCACATCCTGCTTCTGTGAGCAAGAGCATTGCCTCATCGTTCCGGATGTTCACGCCCACTTTCTCGAGAATTGTTAACGAATTGTTATGAATGAGCTTCGATGTTGTCTGAAGAGAGAAATTGCAGAGGGTGTTTTGAAGATGCGCCACGTTCAGTCATATTTGTCAATCTTCCATTCAGGCTTCACTATTTCTCCCCTTACAACTTTTAAGATTTGATGCTCGAAGGCTTATTATAACTGGAAATGCAATTTTAAGGTGGGAAAGAATTGAGGAACATCGGCGCAGTCTTCATCGGATTCATCTTCATCCTTGCAGGGATCTTTGGGATGTATGAAGTTACAGTCTTCAACGCAAGCGTTCCCACTTGGGCTAGAAGCGACTTTCAAAGCGTCGACATAGTTCCCACCTTATTCCCGATCATTATCGGCGTCGTTTTGCTCATCTACGGCCTTTTGCCGAGGGAAGAGGTTGAGATGGAGGCGCAACTGCCTCCTGCGCCGCCTGTTGTCCGAGAAGTAATTCAAAAGGAAGTAGTCGTCAAGATCAGATGCAGCTACTGCGGTACCCTGTACGATGAGACTCTTGACAAATGCCCCAATTGCGGGGCTAAGAGGTAACCTGCGAGTTATATAGACGGTTGCTAAAGAGAACTTGTGGGATGCGCGCGCTCTTTTTCGTTTAGTCTTTTTCGCGGAAGAATCCACTGCATGATAAATCGGATAAATTAGTCCCTTGATGGATTGACTTTCCCAAAATCATTTATATTGTCTCTTCAAAAGGTCAAGATGACCCGCGATGAAGTTCCTGATAATTTCTAAAGTGAGACAGATCAACGTCGATGTTTGGGCTAAACTGCTTCCAGCACACTTCAAGTACCTTGACGATTTGGAAAAGAAGAAAGCTGTAGAAGTTTCATATCATCTGATAGGCCATCAAGGCGACGTTCTGATCGTGAACGTGGCTTCAGACGAAGAGCTGGCCAGTATAGTGGGAGAAGACCCCTTGTTCTTCTACACGGAAAGGGAAGTGTATCCGCTCACCACACGAGAAGTGCATAAGCGAAGGCTACAGAAAGTCTTCGGAAAACGATAACACAGATGCGACCATCCAGCTTTGTCGTGCGTTTTCATCCTTCTGAAACGTTCCGTGCGCGCTATGAAGTGCAGAGAACCCTTAGCGCACGCTACATGATTGGTTTTGTTGTGGTCATGCTCCCCAGAAGGGCACTTTCTTCCTCATCAGATCCACATATTCCTTTAGTGTTTCTTGCTCTTCTGGCGTTAGTTTTTCAACGAGCTTCGTCTGCAGTAACTTGACGTGTTTCTCTGGCACTTTCACGTAGAGCACGTCCTTCTCGAATATGTGCCTCCCAACCGTCGGTTTCTCCAAGGATATGGCGATCTGCATGCCCTTGCTTGCGCTTGAAACTGCTTCTCCTTTATCCTGTATCTGCTGGATGTCTCCGATTTCTTCGCCGTCTTCAGCTCTGATGAGTCCACACTTCGGTTTGATGCTGCCCGCCAGAATTTCAACTCCAAAAATGGCGGGTTTGGCTCTTCTGAAAACGTAGCCTTGCATTATCTGCAGTTTGGCGGGTTTGACCAAGCTTTCAAAGTCTTCTTCAATTCCCGCTTCGCGTTTGCCTTTGAACCACGCTAGGTAATTGTCTATAACATGATAGATTATGTTGTCTCGGAAGATCGTAACGCCTCGGTTTGCCGCTTCTTCCTCCGCATCGGGTAGAGTTCTCACGTTAAAACCCAATATGGCCGCATATAGTGGCTCATGCTCCTTGACAGCACAGGCTTCGACCACGTCCCTCTTCGAGATGTCTCCAACGTCTGCCAGCCGTATGGGCACGTTGTTCTGCTTGAGAATCTCCGCGATAGCTTCAAGAGATCCCAGTGCATCGGTCTTCACAATGACGCCGTCGACGTTTGTCTTTATCCTGATTCTACCGATCTCCTCTGTAATGAGGTCGGCGTATTTCTGTGGCTCCGCATTTTTCGGAACAGCATACAGAGTTGCCCCGGCCAAGACGCCTTCCAAGTCTGGCGCTACGATCTTGACTCCAGCCGCAGCTGAAACAGAATCCACCGAAGAGAACTTGTCTCTAGGATCCCTTATCTCGTCTAGGGGCTTGGGCACCAAAATGGCTCTTGTCCGCGTCACAATCGGCTTTTCCCTCCCGCCTACAACGATAACGTCATCTTTCGAGAGGATGCCATCATAGATTATCGTGTTAAGCGTCAGCCCCAGACCGGGTTCTTCCTTCACTTCCAAAACCGTGCCCTTCGCTGGGCCTTCACTGGTCTGTAAACGTCTCTTCAAATAATGTTGCGTGAGTCCTATCAGGACCATTATGAGTTCAGCGATCCCTTCACCCGTCTTGGCGCTCGTGGGCACAATGGCGATCGTTGAACCAAACTCTTTCACATGATCGAAACGATCCGTCTTGAACCCTTGCTTGGAAAACGTGCCTATTATATCGTATATCCTATTGTCCAGATCCTCCCTGACGTAAGGGTCTTGCTTTGGATACGACTTCAAGAATGGTGTGTCTGGAAACGAATTCCATCCAGGCACGCGGTCAATCATGTTTGCCGCAACTAGAAACGGAGTCTTTCGTGTCTTCAAGATCTCTATGCACTCATTGGTCTGGGCTTCGAAGCCTCTGAGAACGTTGATAACGAGTATGGCTATGTCGGCGACGCTGCCCCCTCTTCTCCTGAGGTTCGTGAAAACTTCATGCCCGGGAGTGTCAACGATAAGCAGGCCAGGTATTTCTATTTCTCCCTTGATTCTTGACAACATTGGACCGACAAGCTGACTCAGGGTTTCAACTGGAAAGAAGCTGGCACCTATGTGCTGTGTGATACCTCCGACCTCTCTCGCCTGAACACTCGTCTTGCGAATCTTGTCCAGAAGAGAAGTCTTGCCGCTGTCAACATGCCCGAGTACGCACACGATTGGTTGACGAGTCGGCAATATGTTTCCGTCCATTAGCAGTTTCAGACAAGGCGACGCGATGAAAGTTAATAAACTATTGTCCTAATAAATCCTCAGTTCAAGGTGAAGAGGGTTGCCGTATTGTTCAAAGTGTGGGGTCAAACTAACGGAAGAAGACGTGTTCTGCACGAATTGCGGCGCAAGAGTTGCCAAGATCACTCGTGAAGAATACACTGTCACGGCGGCCAATCTGGTCGACCGAGTGAAGGAACTGCTTCACGAAGGCAACGTCACACGGGTTATCATCAAAGATGTGAATGGGAAGACTCTTCTTGAGATCCCCGCGACGATCGGAGTTATCGGGGTCGTGCTTGCACCATGGCTTGCCGCTCTGGGCGTCATAGCTGCCTTGGTGACTAACTGCAGGATCGTCGTTGAAAGAAGGGAGTGAACGCTATTCAACCTTAGCTATGAGCAAGAACGCTCCCAGAATGATGAGAATGAGGCCTAGAAAAGCAAAAACCCCAGTGAACGTTCCCAAAACAGATGAACTCGTTAACGTATAGTACATTGAAACGATACCGATTAAGAGAATTATCACGCCAAATAATTTCTCGGCTGCATTTTCGCCGAAGCTGCCTTCCTCGCTCATTTCTTTCCATTCCTTTGTGATGTGCTTTGCACTTAAGACTACACTCGCTTATTTTATGGTTTCGCTGAAAAAACAGGTAGACGGAAAGCGCCGTCAAAGTCACTTTGTTTCTTCGAGCTTCTGTGGCAGGTACTCGTCGACTATATACGTCAAACCATACCTACTGAACGCCTCTTGCTCCGCCTTACGCTTGATCTTCATGAACGTTTTTATTTCTCTTCGCCAGAGCGGGTCTTTATATCTCGGATCCTTTTGCAGTTCGTACAATCTCTTTATGTCAACATCATCCAGTGGGTCGGTTGGCAGCTTGTAATTGACGATGTCCGTGGCCCAGACCCCGCTCCACTTGGCGTCAGGAGTGTTCAGCTCTCTCAGGTGTGCCGCGTTCGCCGACCCTGAGATTATTACCATTGCAATGTGCATTCCCCATGGGTCGCCGTCTGTGAAGACATAGACTGGAAGGTTCAACTCCTCATTCAGTCTTCTTATGAAGTGTCTGGTCGCTCTAGGCGCCTGTCCCGATGTCAGAACCAAGATGGAATTGTATTTTCTGTGCACATTTTCCTCAATGAACCTGGTGAACAAGCCGCCCTTCTCAATAGCTATTACCTTGTCCGCTGAAGTCTTCACAAACTCAGAAGACGTCAAGGCTGGACCAATAAGAACGCCGTCCGGGTGAGAGGTCAAATCTAACGTCTTTCCCTCATAGCCAGGGACTGTGTATTCTATGGTAAGGTCGCCGAAGACCGCCGAACGTTCTTCTGGAAAGATGTTAAAGTCTTCCCTAGAAAAGCCCAATATTGTTTCTAGGTCTGTTATAATGTTGTTTGATTCCTGTTGGTCCTTGAACGTCATTTCATAAGCCTGCGCTGAGTAGTACACATCCCTCAGAGTCGATGTCTTACGCTGCGATGAAAGTTCATTGGAAAACAGCGCTGCCCAAACCAACTGCGTGAATGGTTTCACGTGGCTTATGTTTCGTGCGCTCCGCTTCACCCTCCTGTCGCCCAAGATGAATTGGCGAAGCTTTTCATCATAAGTTATGTTGTCGGTTGAGCGGCTGGGCATATCAATCGCCGGAAAGGTTCCCCTCTCAAGCTGGTCATAGATCGTTCCCCCTAACGCGCCCAGGCTCGCCAGGACTTCCTTCTTTCTCTCGCTTATACTCGACTTACGTTTCTTCCGATCCATACTTCCTCACGCTCGTCAACAATCTCTCTATGTCTGGCACCTTCTTCCTGCCTGCTAACTGAGTAGAAAACTGCGCAATTTTTGGCAGATACTTGCTGAAAACCCCCAACCGCTTCCTCTCCCTGTCAACGTGCTCGCGCCTCGAAAGAAAGAGCTGAAGCTGCCGCGCAACCTCGCGCAGCCCATTGGCAATCTCTCTTCGGATCTCAGGCCTGTCAGCTATGAACTCTTTTCCAACAGTTTTGTAGGGCACTTTGGTGCTACAGATGTGCACAACGATTCCAACCGGCATTTCAGGCGTCACATGATACCGACGCCAATTCATCGCCTGTATCACCCTAAGCGAAACGTCATTCGCTTCATCATAAAGAAGCGGAATACGGTTAGCGAAACGATAAACCATGGCGTTTCCCCTCGTCGGAACTTCGCCGCCGTATGCGATGCCGGTTTCGATGATGAACGGATGTCCAGCGTAAGTTGCGGGTCTGCGTTGATGAACCGCCACGAACTCAGGTTTGATCTCCTTCAAAATTCCTGTTCTCAGTAAATCTTCGCCCAAAGGCGACAAGCAACTCGCGTCGGGCGGAAGAAAATCCTTGAACTTCTTCAGCATGTGCATAAGCCTGACAATCTCTTCGTGATCAAGCCTTTTGGGGTTCTTGGACGGGCTTAAGCTGCTGAACTCCAGAAACTTCTGCGCTGTGATGTCTCCAACTCTATGAAAATGATTTTTCAGGAAGTCTGACATGTTCTTATATGGTGTTATCTGGATCAGCCGTTGGAGCAGCTCCACGTCAACTCCGTACGGATGAGGTTTCGTCTCTTTCGGCGGCACCGGCATTTCTTTGGTGACGCGTGTAAACTTGTAGAGCCTGCCTTTTGGATCGACAAAAGTGAGGTTTGCGTACGGGTTCACCATCGCCGTCTGCTTGAAGTAGTCCAGTATCTTTGGCATCGATCTGAAATAGTCTCCCTCAAGCGTGAACTCAACGACGGTGCCGCGCCACATTTCCTTGTTGATTTGGACCTTCCTGTCCATTATGAGAGGACGGTTTCTCTGAATGTCAATCATCAGTCTGTACATGTAAGTTTTCGAAATGCCCGTGCTAGAAATTATTGTGGCCGGTTGGTGCGTCGTGATTTGTCCGTAAAGGATCGCCATTTTTCCGCCGAGACCGAAGGTTCCTCTCTGTTGTTTGAGCTTGTACTTGGACCCGAACAGTATTTGTCCGAACGCCGAGGGGATGTGTCTTGGAGGAACCCCAGTTCCGTTATCCTCAACGCGTAGCTTGTAAACTTCAGTCTCTTGGATGGCTTCTTTTTCATCGGGTCTTTGGGTGTCACTATCTTCTCCGTTGCGACCGCGTTCGCTCTCACCTTCGAGCTCGTTTGAGAGAGCGCTGAAGCCTTTGCCGTTCTGGCTGGCTTCGCCCTCATAGGACAATCGGACGTAAATGTCTGGTGGTATTCTGTGGCTTTCCGCCGCGTCCAACGAGTTCTCAACGAGTTCTCTTATCGCGACAAAGATGGCTCTTGACGGGTTGGTGAAACCGGCGATATCTCGGTTGCGATAGAAGAAGTCCGCGGCAGAAATTTCCTCAAACGTCTGAGCCACTTGAGCTTTCCCAGCCTTCTCCATAATGAATTGGTTGATTGATACCCCTCGCTCGTTCTTTAACTTAACTACCACAAATCTATCATTTTTGTGTACAAGTGACGCGACTGTTACTGCTTTCTGCGAAGACGCGTGTAATAGTATTCCCCGATTTCCTTCTGGAACTTGTCAAGCTTTGAGCCTTCTTTGTTCACCCTGGGCCTCTTCGTAGCAGGGTCTCTTCTGAAAGTCACTTCCATGTCTTTAAGGAAAGTGTTCATTCCTTTCCTCAAGGTTGTCGGTGGCTTGGCGATGCCCTCCACACCTGGTTTACCCATGAAGATCATGAGGTGATCTGCGATGAAGTCCTGTGTCACCACGTCGTGCTCCACGACGAAGCCTGTGACGTTGCGATTCTCAACAACCCTTCGAATGGCTTTGGCCATGATAAGCCTTTCTTCAACGTCCAAGTAGGCGCTTGGCTCGTCGAGCAAGTAGAGTTCAGCTTCACGAGACAGACAAGCTGCAATCGCAATCTTCTGAAGCTCTCCTCCGCTGAGTTCAGCTATGTTCCTGTCCAGAAGAAGGTTGATTCTCAACGGTTGAAGAATCTCCGTTCTATACCAGCCTGAAGAGAAATTCTCCTTGGCGACGCTGATAAGCAGTTCTTGAACGGTGCCTTGGTACTCAGCAGAAATGTACTGCGGTTTGTAACTGACCTTCAGCTTATCAAACTTCTCTCCGCCATCTGCCTCTTCGATTCCTGCAAGTATTTTCACAAAAGTCGTTTTGCCTGTTCCGTTGGCGCCTAATATGCCCACTATTTCTCCACGTTTTATTTCGCCTGGTTGAGCCACGAGCTTGAAACCCTGATAGGTTTTCTCTATCTTGGGCCACGCAAGAAGAATTTCGCCTGCTTCTGCCGCTTGTGCAGGAGGCTTTTCATGGAAGATTATTGCTTCCTTCCTGAAACGAACGTTTTCGTCTGAAATGTAGCCTTCAAGATAAATGTTGATGCCAGTTCGGACCCCGTGAACGTTGGAGACTACCCCGTAGACGCTTGGTTCCCCGTAGAAGATGCAGATTTGGTCTGAAAGGTAGTCGATTATTGCTAGGTCGTGTTCGGCAATAATAATCGTCTTCTGTTCAGGCTTCAGGCTTCTGATTGTCTTGGCTACTATTAGTCTCTGTTTAACATCCAAGTAGCTTGACGGCTCGTCGAAAAGATAAACATCCGCCTCTCGACAAATCGTTGCTGCAACTGCCAATCGCTGAAGTTCTCCGCCGCTTAGAACATTCAACGGACGATCCCAGACCTGTTTCAGATCCAACTGTTCGGCAACTTTGTCGAGTACGCTTCTTTCATCCACTTTCTCCAAGAGGTCACCTACTTTCCCCGACACAGCTCTTGGGATTTTGTCCACGTACTGAGGCTTGTGGGAAACCTTCAGCTTACTCTCGCTCATCTTCAAAAAGTAATCTTGGAGAGTGGATCCCCTGTAATGCTGAATGATTTCGCTCCATGGCGGCGGATTTTCGTAGTTCCCAAGATTAAGCCTGTACTCGCCTGAGAGTATTTTGAGTGTGGTCGTTTTTCCAATGCCATTTTGCCCTAGAAGTCCAAGAACCAATCCAGGCGAAGGAGTTGGAAGTCTGTACAGCTTGAAGCTGTTCTCTCCGAAACGGTGACTGCAGTCCTTCTCCAATTCGTCAGGAAGGTTGACGATCGAGAGGGCGTTGAACGGGCATTTCTTGACACATATGCCACAGCCCGTGCACAAAGACTCAACGATGACAGCCTTTTCGCCTTCAAACCTTATTGCCTCAACCTTGGTGCGTACGATGGGACAAAAACGATAGCACATCCTGTTGCACCGTTTTGGCTTGCACTTGTCTACGTCCAACACCGCGATCCGCGTCATTTCTTACCCGACAATGAAACGCTCCCTGCTAGTAGTTTATAAATATGAACCTTCGGGAAAAAAGAAAATCTATCCAAACAAATGTTCAAGAAAAAGCGTGAGCGTTCGTGAGAAATAGTCCTACCATTCTTCTTCTTCAAAGTCTTCTTCTTCGTCTTCCCATTCTTCCTCTTCTTCCCAATCTTCCTCAAACCTCATTCTTTTTCACCTCCACTCCAAATGAATAGGTAGACTCAAAGCGACTCTGAAATCTTTAAGCGTTATCATTCGTCACTTGTCGAGAACCTAACCATAACTAATGTCTATGTGCGTCTCATCAGAGACTTTCTTTCACAATTTTCCCCGAAAGCGAAATGAAGGGTTCCTTCATGTCTGGTGTAACGTAAGCCCAACACATGTTTGGCGAGTTGTGTGCGACCCCAACCCTTCCATGCATGTCAACTGCAGCCAAACCCATATGATTGTAACCGAATGGTATCCGCCTATTCACAAGCTTTATTGATGATTCAACAGCTTCTTGAGCAGTTTTCCCATCTCCCATGAAGTTGCAAGCAGTCTTGGACAAGACAAGTCGCATCGCTATTTCTCCGACCCCTGTGGCGGAGCAGGCTCCTGCCTCATTATCAGCATACGTGCCAGATCCTATTATCGGAGAATCTCCAATCCTGCCCGGCAACTTTAGCGGAAAGCCTCCTGTGGAGGTTGCTGCCGCCACGTTTCCATCTTTGTCAAGGGCAACAGCGCCCACAGTTTCGAGTTTGAACATGTTAGGATTCTTCTTCGCCAATTCACTGAGTTTTGGCAGCTCGGTTTTCCCTTCAAGGAAGGCTTTCTTCTGTTCTCGATAATATTTCAACCTCAGGTCGGTGAAAGGATCCTTGCGGGGAAGATTATGTATATTCGCAAGTCTCTCTGCGCCTTCCCCAACCACAAAGACATGGTCGGTGTCTTCCATAACGATTCTCGCCAGCCGCACTGGGTTCTTAATGTCGCGCAATAGCCCGGTCGCACCCGCTCGAAGCGTCTTGCCATCCATGATGGATGCCTCCATCTCAATTTGTCCGTCAATGTTCAGGCTTGATCCGTATCCCGCATTGAAAACTCCATCGTCTTCCATTGAAGCTACGGCTTCCGTCACAGCGTCAAAGGCTGATCCTCCTTTTTTCAGAACGTCAAATCCCGTCTCAACTGATCTTCCGACACCCAATAGACCTGGTTTGCTTCGCTCTGGTTGCCATGTGCCTGCACCGCCTTGAACTAACATGACAGGCTTTCGATCTTTCATCAACTGTGATCTCCTTTTTAGGTTGGATAAGTTGACCACAGACGATCAGAATTTAAATCTAATGCTCCGTTCGTCAAAACGGATAAATCTCTGTTGTCAGATGATGTTGTTGGGATGATGTGAGGCGACGGCTAAGAGCCTCTGGCGATGAAAAAGCCATATTCCACACTGACCGCAAAATCTGCCTCTTCCATAAGTCCTGTTTGAAACAGTTAAATCATTCCACCGCAACTTGAGAATCAGGTGCGGCAAGTGATCAGAGACTTCAATCTTCTTGCTACAACTTATAGAAGAGCCGAAGGCCACGCCCGTTCAGAACTTCGTTACGTTCTCGAACAGATAGGTGACGCCACACCCGTCGTGGATCGAACGGGCATTTCAGGCGTGATCGTTGCCAAGACAACTCTTGACCCTTTTGAATCGATAAGAAAATCTCGGGAAATCCTGAAGGAGCGACCCTACGAGTTTCGCTACTTGCTAAGACTCATTCCCGTAGAAAAAGTCGTTCAAACAAACTTGGAACAAATTGAAACAGCAATCAAAGAACTGAGTCCAAAAATAGCCGAGGAAGAGACGTTTCGAATCACCGTCGAGAAACGCTTCACAACGATGTCTTCCAAAGAACTGATTGAAGCTGCCGCCCTGCATGTCAAAAGAAAGGTGAACCTGTCCAAACCTGACAAGATAATTCTAATCGAAGTGCTAGGCGGGCTCACCGGAGTGTCCATAACAAAACCAGATGAGACTCTATCAATCTTGAAAGAAAGAATCCTCTGACCTACCGTCTAGACGATACCAGAGCGATTCTCTCGATAACAAGGTCAACTAGAGCCCTATTTGCGTCGCCTCCCTTCATGACGGACATAAGCTCTGCCTCACTTATGCTGAACAGCTTCTTGATCAACTCGCTTTTCGACTTAGTCAATCCGAGAACTTCATCGTCAGCTTGTACTTTCAGCGTCTTCGAGATCAATGAGAACGTTGACTCTATTTTCTTCGTGTCCTTTCCAAGGATCAAAACTGCAACATCCGAAGTGGTCGGTCTTATTCCCATCTTCTCTGTGGCTTTGATTATCTGTCGTTCAGCCGCCGCATAAAGCAGCGTTTCCATCGCCAGAGTCTTCGAAATGTTTGTTTTATCGCTGAAAGACGTTAACGCGTTCAGCGCAGCGAAATAGAGATGCTGCCAAGTCGCAACGGTCCTAGAGTCGAAGAATTGTACTTCAACGCCCGTCGATTTTCCTTTCATGATTGATTGCAGGAATTCCCTAAAATCGCTTATTCTTGCGCCTCTGAAACCAGTCATTTCGATGAGACTTCCAAATTCCTCGATGCGCTTTAGCGTTCGTTTTCCTCCAGAATCTCTTTCAGAAACTGTCTGATCAAACCCGCTGGAATCCCTGCTTTGACAAGCTTCGCTGTTTCTCGCTGCAGCAGCCTTTCCCGTTCTTTGCATTTTACCATTATTTTGCGAAGTGTTTCCTTGATTTCCCAAGGAAAAACTATCCAGTCAGCAGTCTCTCTGCCGAAGTAATCGGGTTTAACAGTGCTCCATGGTTTACAATAGACTGTGACTGTTCTAGCTTCCTTCGCCCTTTGACTGATAATGTGGTCCTTCACCATTTTTAGACTCTTGCCCGTGTCAGCAACCTCGTCAACAATCAGAATTCTCTTGTTCTCGACGTTCATTGAGACAGGCTGAGTCAAGACGGGTTCAGAATTTGTCTCCGAGATGCCAAGATAGAATTCTGCTCTGACATTCGCGACGTTAGGGTTGCTGAGCAGATCCGACATAACTCGTGCCGGCGGCCATCCGCCCCTGGAGATGCCTACGATTACATCAGGTTTGAACCCGTCTTTTCTTATTCTCCCTGCCAGATCCAGGAGTATGTCATAAATCTGTCTCCAAGACGGGGCTGCAAAATTCACTTCTGGAGTCACGAGGTCTTTCTTCCCCTTTTTGAATGACTCAATTGAGACCTAATGCGCCTAAGAGCTTGAGGACCAGGCATCAGGAAATGTAGAACAAATCCTCCTTTCGGCCCTCCCCGATTTGTCTTATCAGCTCATACTGAGCATCAAGGAGAATCTTGAGCTTCTCAACGTCATTTTTCGCATCTTCGATTTCTTTGGTTTTCTCAAGCAGTTCAGATTTCTGCAGTTGCTCTCTGAGATTCGTCACTGATATCTGAATGATCTTCACCTTGAAGGCAAAAATCTCGAGGATATATAGAAGACTCAACTGCGAGGACAATCTCTCTAAGCGGTCGTACTCCATGGTCTTCAACAGCGACGCTTGAACTTTCTGCGCCTCAGAAGATTTCTCCGACTTCAGGGTCTTGTCATAATTCTCTATTCGCTTCAGTAACGGGTCTTTGCTCTGGTCAAACAATTTTTGCGTTCTGGACGACGTTTTTTTCAATATCTCAAGGATTTCATCCATGTCAATTCCACTTTGAATACACGGAGTGCAGTTTAAGCCATAGAGATGTGCGCATGCATTTAAGCTTAAAATCAGAAAAGCAAGAAGACGTTTTCGAAGGGTCAGTCGCGATTTGCGGGGAACGTTGTTCCCAATCTGAAAAGTAACACGACACCTGTCAACGAGAGAATCGCTCCCGCTATCTGCAAGTTTTCGAAGGTTTCCCCGATTATGGCTGCTGAAAAGAGCGCCGTCGCAATGGGTTCCAAGACGTTCAGCATTGTTCCGCGTGAAGCTTTCACGTACTTCAAACCGTAGCTGAACAATGCATATGCCAACAGCGAGGGAATCCACCCAATTGCAAGAATTATCAGCCACAATTGTGCTGGAAAACCTGATACTTGTGACGCGCTGTCGATGATTATCGGCGAGAGTGCGAGAGCAGCGATCCCGTCTCCGAACAACGTCACAGTCAAGTTTGAATAGTTGCCTCTCAATCTGCTGGTTATCAAGTAGTACGCTGCGAACGAGACACTGGACAGGATTCCGAAAACGATTCCCCAAGAATTCAGTTTCAGCTGAGAGAAATCGTAGGCTCGAATTACTAGAGTCACTCCAAGGAATGTCAAAGCGATGGCAAAGACCTGCGAAGCAGATATTCTCTCCTTCTTTTGAAGAAAGACGACTGAAAGAATCACGAATACGGGGTAAGTGTAAAATAACATTGCCGCAACGGTAGCCGTCGTGAGATCAATAGCATAGAAATAGGAAATTCTCTGAAAAGCCACCGCAAACAGCCCAAAAAGTGTAAAGGGGATCACGTCAGCTCTGCGAATTCTAAGGTGACTCCTTCGAAATGTTGCCAGAATCACCAGTAGCGTTGAGGAACTGACACTCAGTCTTAAAGCTATCAGAGTTGCGGGGGAAATAGAGTATTGAAAGGCCATTTTTGCAAGTATGCCGATGGTTCCGAAAAGAATTGATGCTACGACAATTGCCGCGTATCCTCGAGTTGCCTTGCTCGTTTGAGAAACTTCCATTCTTGTTCACACCTCAGTGTATTCAAGAAGGATATGCTTTTTTGCTTCCAGAATCGCTGGAAATGGCACGCTGATGTCGGGTCCTCTGCAGGTATCCGCTCAGCATAATGAAATCTTATTACCTTGTCTCGCTGGTTACTTAAGACTGGTGAGAGTCCGCGCGGGGAACCGGCAGCTAACAGCTCGATCAGGAAGGGCAGTGTTTTGAATAGGCCAGCAAGGAGAAGGACACGTGAAAAGGCAGATTTGTTGATCGTTAATGCTAATGAAATGGTTACGCTCGCTGGAGACAACCGAAAACCGCGTACTGGGAAGCAGATGCTTGAGCTGGGAATAATTCACAACGGCTCCTTGGCAATCAAGGATGGAAAAATCGTTGCAGTGGGAGAGACACCTGAAACGACAAGAATCTACAAATCCGAGAACATTATCAGCGCTGACGGCAAGACAGTCCTGCCGGGCTTCATAGATTCTCACACGCACCTCGTCTTTGCAGGCTCGCGTGAAGAAGAGTTCCAAATGCGGATAGAAGAAGCTGTGCCCTATGAGGTTTCCAACAGAGGTTACAGCGTAATGAAAACCGTGAAAGAAACGCGAAGGGCAAGCGCAGAGAAGCTGGTGGAAAAAGGTACGGAAACGCTGAGTTCAATGTTGGAGCATGGGACAACCACAGCTGAAGCTAAGAGCGGTTATGGGTTGACGACCAGAGACGAGTTGAAAATCCTCGATGTTGTTCAGCGTCTGAATCAAATGCACCCCGTTGATGTTGTTCCAACGTTTCTGGGCGCCAATGCTGTCCCTCCTGAGTTCGTGAACAAGCCTGAAGATTTCGTGAATCTAATAATCAATGAGATGATTCCCAAAGTCGCTGAGAAAGAACACGCAGAATTTTGCGATGTCTATTGCGAGAGAGGCGCCTTCAATTTGGATCAGTCCCGACGCGTCTTGGTCGCAGGCAAAGGCTCAGGTCTGAAGCCTAAAGTGCACGCCGACGAGATGAGCCTTCTAGGTGGTACGGAGCTGGCTGCTAGCGTCGGAGCAGTTTCAGCCGATCAAATGCTCTTTTCTTCTGACGATGGTATAAAGGCAATTGCCGAGAAGGGAGTTGTTGCCACTCTGCTTCCAGCATCTTCTTTTAGTCTGATGAACGGTCGTTTCGCAAACGCCAGAGAAATCATTAACCTCGGCGTACCATTGGCACTGGCCACTGATTTTAGCCCGACCTGTTGGGTTGAGAACCTCCAACTCGTTATCGCATTCGCATGTCACTTCATGAAGTTGAATACCGCTGAGGCGATAACTGCGACGACGATTAATGCCGCGCACGCTCTTAGCAGAGCAAGCGAGATTGGAAGCCTCGAAGTCAACAAGAAAGCTGACGTACTAGTGTTGAACGTGCCGAATTACAGGTTCCTGGGCTATCGATTTGCCGTTAACCTAATTGACAAAGTCATAAAGAACGGCAGACTCGTAGTCGACAAAGAAGCTACTGAAGACGAATATCGGCTCATTGAAGAACAAGAAATGTAGACTTCCCTTCGGCTGTGCACTCACAAACAATTAAAGCGAGCCTGAGCATTTTTTCATGGACAGTGAACCCTTGTGAAGCTCGAAAAGCCTATACATGCACTGACCGGCAGCAAGCTGCATTGCAAGAACTGGCAGATTGAAGGAATTCTTCGCATGCTGACCAACGTACTTGACCCGAACGTTGCAAAGAATCCTGAAAAACTGATCGTCTACGGCGGGACTGGCCAAGCTGCACGTAACTGGGATTGTTTTGACCACATAGTTGAAACGTTAACCCATCTTGAACCTGACGAAACCATGCTGATACAAAGCGGCAAACCAGTTGCGGTTTTTAAGACACACGAGTATGCTCCCAGGGCTCTTATCGTTAACGCGATGCTTGTTCCCAAATGGGCAACCTGGGACTACTTCTATGAACTTGAACAGAAAGGCTTGATCATGTACGGCCAGATGACCGCAGGATCTTGGGCTTACATTGGGACACAGGGAATCTTGCAGGGCACTTACGAAACGTTGGCTGAGGTTGCCAAGGAACATTTTGGTGGAAGCCTAAAAGGAAAGCTTGTGTTGACTGCGGGCTTGGGTGAAATGGGCGGGGCACAACCGTTGGCGGTCACGATGAACAATGGCGTAGCCTTGATTGTTGAAGTTGACAAGTGGGCTATTGATCGTAGGCTCAAACACAATTATCTTCAGTCGTGGACCGACGACTTAGATGAAGCCATAACGATGGTCAATCAAGCAAAGGAGGAAGGAGTTTCAAGAAGCATAGGTCTTCTCGGGAACGCGGCGGAAGTGTACCCAGAACTGTTGAAACGAGGAGTAATTCCCGATGTCTTAACTGACCAGACCAGCGCGCACGATCCGCTGAACGGTTATTATCCCGTCGGTATGAATAAGAACGAGGCAGACGAACTCAGAAAAAACGACCCGCAAGAATACGTTAAGCTTGCCAACAAAAGCATGCGTGTTCAAGTTGAAGCAATGGTCAAAATGATGCACAGGGGAGCCGTGACTTTTGACTACGGGAACAACCTGCGAGAACAAGCCTACAAAGCCGGCTTCAAAGACGCTTTCGCTTACCCTGGCTTCGTCCAAAGATATATACGACCAATGTTCTGCGAAGGCAAAGGACCATTCCGCTGGACCTCACTTGTCGGCTGTGAAGATGACATACACAAGCTCGATGACGTCGTCCTCAGAGATTTTGGCTACAATAAAGAACTCTGCAGATGGATCAAAAAAGCAAGAGAAGAAGTGAAGTTCCAAGGCTTGCCGGCAAGAGTCTGCTGGCTCGGCTTCGGAGAACGCGCAAAATTCGGAAAAACAATCAACAAAATGGTAAGAGACGGAACCCTTTCAGGCCCGGTCTGGATTGGTCGGGACCATCTTGACTGTGGAAGCGTGGCTTCACCTTACCGAGAAACCGAAGGCATGAAAGACGGAAGCGACGCAATCGCTGACTGGCCGGTTCTTAACGCTCTTTTGAACGCTGTCAGCGGAGCAACATGGGTCAGTGTACACCACGGCGGAGGCGTGGGCATCGGCTACAGCATCCACGCAGGCATGTGTCTGGTAGCAGATGGAACCAAGAAAATGGAAAAACGCATAGCGACCGTGCTGACGACAGATCCTGGAATTGGAATTGTTCGTCATGCTGATGCTGGTTACGAGAAGGCACAGAGAATAGCCAAAGCCAAGGGCATCAAAATGCCGATGCTGAAGTAAAGCGCGCGCTCATAGAAAGATCGGCGTGACTCATAGGAAGCCCTCACGATGGTTCTACGAGAGCCCTGAAGGCGGCACTGTGTCAGAAGACGCCTGGAGAATAGGTCATTTTCAGCTTTCACGCAAAACTACGTTGAACAGTCTACGCTTTGACGATTTTGTACGCCGCGGCTTTGCGGAGTCTATTCATCACAGCCAACCCTAATCCCTCGACTGGCAAGCCCTCGGCCACAACTACGTCTACTTTCTCTAAATCAAACTCCCTCAAAAGCCTGAAAAGATTCCGGGCAATTTCCGCCAAGTCACTTCTGCTCCCGATGGGCTTTACAACTTCGGCTTTGTAAGAACCCATTGTTTCATCCGTGCACAAAACACCCACCTTGCTTCCGCCTCGTTCATAGAAACTCACCAGCTCTTTCACCTTCTCAACTACAGCCGGCAACTCTCCCTCTACAACGATCAACTCGGCATCGGGAGCATAATGCCTATGCTTAACGCCTGGCGAACGAGCCTTCTCAACTGGCAACGCCCTGTCCGAAGTGACAACAGGGTTGAGCTCAACGTTCCTCAAGACCTTCCTCAATGCCTCGAAAGACGTACCGCCAGGACGCAAAACCTGAGGCGGATCCGCAGTCAAATCTAACACCGTAGACTCAACCCCTATCAGGGTGGGTCCACCATCCAAGACGGCATCAATTCTACCATCAAGATCACACAGAACATGCCCCGCGGAAGTCGGACTCGGCCTGCCAGAAAGATTCGCGCTAGGTGCAGAAATAGGACGACCGCTCTCTCTGATCAGCGCTAAAGCAACGTTATGTTTAGGCATTCTTACAGCTATCGTGTCCAGACCAGACACAGTCACATCTGGAACAGCTCTTGAACGCTTTAAAATCAAGGTCAAAGGCCCCGGCCAAAACTCCTTCATCAACACCAGTGCTTCTGACGTCACCTCCGAAACCAACCCTTCCACATCGCTGACACAGCAAACATGCACTATCGGCGGGTTGTCTAATGGTCTCTTTTTTGCCTTAAAAACAGCTAAAACGGCCTTGGCATTCAAAGCATTCGCGCCCAAACCATAAACCGTCTCAGTTGGAAAAGCCACTAGGCCGCCACGCATGATTAATCTAGCGGCTTCGAAGATTTTCTCCTTTTCAGGATTCTGCGGATCAACCTTCAGGACTAGGGTCTTCATCAAAATGATAGGATTAAGACTAGGCATTTAAACTTCTATCAAACAGGAACAGAAAATCGCGCAGCATTACACAACGTACCGGTCGATGACCTTCTGCATGCTCTTCGGCGCTGCCTGTCTGGCAGCAAGCTGCTTTAGTATGGTAATCATCTGAGGTTGAAAGCGGGCAATGTCCGTCAGACTCACCAAACCTACCAACCGTTTTCCGTCAACTACAGGCAGCTTCTTAATCTTCATCTGAAACATCAATTTCACTGCTTCCGCAAGATCCATGTTCGGTTCAGCCACAACCAGCGGACTCGTCATAGCATCCTTAACCTTGATTTTGCTCGCATTTTTCCCTTCAGCAACCACTCGCTTCAGCACGTCACGCTCGGTAAGTATCCCCATAGCCTTTCCACGTTTCACGCCGATCAGACACCCAATTTCGAACTTATTCATTATATCTGCGGCTTCTTTGACGCTGAAGTTTTCATCTATCGTGACAACTTCCTTCACCATCACGTCTCCAACTTTCAGAGACATGTCACTTTCTTTCTTCTTCTCATGCGACAACGGAACACCTGCAACTTTTCCTTTTCGTTCACCCGACTATATAAGTTCGTGCGTGAAGGCGAGTACACTCATTTTCTCTTCAATCTGCGAGCGAGTTTTTCAGTGTCATCGTCCACGGGAATCTTCGCTCTCTCAAACTTCTCTTTGGGCTTCGATAACGGTCTCGTGGCGTCGAAGCCGACTTTCGAAGTCAATACTCTGTCCTGATCGGCCGAAGGATCTAAAGTCGAACCGCGAACATTTTGAATTACAACCAAATCTTCGCTACCCTGAAACCGTGTTGCTAGAGCCCACTCAACGTCAGAAATGTCAAAAACATCGACATCGGAATCCACGACAACCGCATGTTTCAAACTCGGATGTGCAGCAAAGGCTGCCAACAACGCATTTTTTCCATCACCATCAACATGTTTCTCAACAGAAATTATGGCGTGAAGCCATCCGCTTCCGCCTCTCGACAGATTCACTGCATAAACCCTTGGAACCACTTTTGAAACGGCATCCCAAATTAACACTTCATGCGGCAACCCCATCAAAACCAGATGCTCCATCCCAGACGAAAGAAGCGCATGATAAACATAATCTTCCCTATGCAGGACACCAACTACATCCACGATCGGTTGCTTTCTCTGCACATCATACGTGCCCGTGATGTCAACAAACGGTCCTTCTGCTTCTTCTTTCACAGCTGAGATTCTTCCTTCTAAAACCAGTTCAGCGTCAGCTACAGCCGCAGCGTTCACGTGCTCACACTCTGTCAACTTGAGACTACCGTTCAACATGGCATTCGCAATATCATATTCACACACGCCAAAGGGCACCGGCGAAGATGCTGCTAACAAGACGGTTGGGTGAACGCCAATGGAAATCGCGATATCCAGATCTTTGCCGACTTTTTTTGCCGATTGATATAGAGAAAGAAGATGTCTCGGAACGAGGCGAATTGCCAGATGCTTTTTGTCCAAGACTTGGAGACGATGAACCGACACATTCTCAATTTTCCCATCGACACTTCTTGCGTGAACAACCGCGGAGGTAATGTATGGTCCAGCATCATTCTCAAAGTGTGTCAAAACCGGAATCTTGGAAAGATCCACCTCCTTCTCAACGCATTCTTTAACTGCCGCGCCTTTGACAACCCTCGGTTTTGTAGGACACCGCCAGACTTCAATCAACCTATCATACAGCATGTCCTGACCCACCTGAAGCGCTTTGCAGATTCTCTTCCGAGTTCCAGACACATTTGCAACGACGTTGGTTTCAAAGTCCTTTACTTTGTCGAAAAACAGAATTGGGCCTTCATGATCGAGTTGTTTTATGATGTATGGAATTTGAAAACGAGTCTTAACCTGTTCTCTAACGTGCAAAACCTCTTTTTCCTTTTCCATCTGATTCAGAAACTCTCTAAGGCTCATGCTGTCAACCCCTCCTTTTGTGCTTCTTCATGAGCAACTCTTTCCATAAGACGTTTGAAAGCCGAGTGCGCCTGTTTTTCGTCCATCGCCTCAAGGTAAACTGACACCAATGCTATCTTCTCCTTGAAGGAAGCCAGCTGCTCAGCAAACATCCGTGCAGAAATAGCGTTCTTTTCACCTAGAAGTATCGACGAAGAGGGAGGGCCGATGAAATCTTTAGGTTTTGGAACTGCGATGGCCAGCGTGCCAAGTTTATCTTCCCCTTCACTTAACAAAACCATACACGAATTCTTAGCTTCCATATAGATGGCCAGAAAACGTGTGTTCTGCTCGACTATTTCGTCTTTGACGACTCTTGCACGTTCCAGCTTTTTCCCCTCCATTGGTTATTAATAGTTTTATGCATTCACTATTTATCACTTTCAAACCATGGTGCGTCAAGCAAATGACCGACAGAAATTCCGGTAAGATTCTGGATATACTTCGAAACACTTTTTCGATGCCTAAATGGATTGCTTCAAGCGAAGACCCGTTCAAAACGTTAATCGTGACGATCATATCACAGAACACCAACGACCGAAACACTGCAAGAGCCTTCGAAAACCTCTCGAATAATTTTCGAATAACACCCGAAATCCTAGCGAAAGCAAAGGTCGAAGACATTGAACGAAGTCTCAAAGTCGCAGGTCTATACCGGAACAAGTCCAGAGTCATAAAACAAGTTTCGGAAGAAGTGGTCCAAAAATACGAAGGCGACTTGAACCGAATCTTGGCACTGCCTCTGGAAGAGGCAAGAAGGCAACTTCTGCAGTTCCGTGGAGTCGGTCCCAAGACGGCCGATGTGTTGTTGCTTTTCACGGCGAAGAAGGCAACAATTCCTGTCGACACCCACGTTAACAGAGTGTCAAAACGTTTAGGTCTTGCTCCTAATGACGGAGACTACGAGGAGGTGCGTCAAGCACTTCAATCACTCTTCGATCCGAAAGATTACCTTGCTGTCCACTTGCTGCTGATTATGACTGGCAGAAAATATTGCAAGGCTCGTAAACCTCTGTGTAATGAATGTCCATTGAAGGATCAGTGTCGTTTCTGAAAATCCGTCCTTAGGGAAACGCCCAATGCGAGAAATGTGACTTTTCTAGAATAGTTGCTTGAAGGATGCAAAGTCTATGTGGTTCTCTTCGACCACCGGAATCTCCTTCATGTTCTTGTCAAGCTTGACTTTTCCTAAGGCAAGAATTGCGACTTCTCCAACGACGGGTGAGCACACTTTTACGGCCCTTCGCACGTAGTCAATTTCTTGCACTACGCCAATGCCAAGGAATTTCCTCTTATCATTGTACATTGCGGCGAGCAATCCTTCTTCGTCCCCTTTTCTAGTAACGATGACCTTCTTCTTGGTGAATTCTTCTACCTTTCTTATGTTGTCCGAACTGATCCAGCGTCTTCTACCAATGATCACGCTCAACTTCCCCGCGAGCTCTGCCATCTGCAATGGTTTCATTCCAAGAAGAGCATAGATCTTGTTAGCATCTCTTGCGTTCATGTGGGATTTATTCAGCACGAAAGATTCGTTTCCTTCAACCTTCACCCAACTCAAAGAAAGCGACTGGATTCGTGGGTTTCTCAAGTATTTCTTGTAACCCAGTTCACGTAGCCCTCTTCGTTTCTCTCTATCTCTTGGCTTGACTGCAGGCGGTGATTCCACAAGGATTTTTCTGGTCTTTTGGATAGAGGCAAAGATCTGTGCAAGCTCATCTTTTTGCTGGATGAAGAAAATCACGTCTGGGTTAAGTTCTTCAACAAGTCTCAGTTTGTAGCTAACCGCGCATTCTCCTTCAACCCACCCATCCGTGTTTATGATGAGAACGTCGGGGTTTCCGGAAAGGGCTTCCTTTTTGAGTAATGACAAGCCCTGAACCATCCTGTCAGTTGCATTTCCAGCAGTAGTTTCGCCGATGAAGAAGGCATTCTTCGCTTGCAGGTTGAAAAGGTCGGTGATTGGCTTCGCAACGGAGGCGAAGGCGATTGTGGATGGCGGGCCAACATCAGACTGTCCCAAATCTCCATCAAGAATCGTGACTTTCTTCTTTTCACCCACCAGTCGATTTGTCATGTACGTGCAGAAACTGGATTTTCCAGAATCGACGGCCCCCAGCACTATCGCAGAAGTAGGTGCAGATTGCGAACCCAACAATTCCTGAATTGAGTTGATCCATGAACTTGGAATTGTGTCTCCGGCAACTTCATCAATTGAGGCGCCTTCCCCAGCAGATATTTCAAAACTAGCCGTTTCATGTACCGCGAACGGCAATCTCTTTCCTTCACGGATGACAACTTTGCTTGCCACATTTGTCGTTAGTCCAAAAACCTCAACTTTTCCTGAATTCACTATTACTGAAGCTGGACCGTCAACCAACAACGTTGTCCCTTTGTTAACTGTGCGATTCATTTGTCCTACTCCTTTGAAATGTATGTCCGTTTCTTCCAGCAATCTTTGTTGCCGAAAAGATGTCTCTTAGCCCTCTTCTGTGTTTCGCTTCGTCCAAGCAAGAATCTGTGCCAGCCTCTCCCACGCTCTCAAGAATCACGCCTGAGGGAAGTGTTTTGTCCAGGGCTTTTAGGAGTTTTTCTTTGCAGTCTGGAACTCCGTCTCCCACTTTAACGCTAATCGAAGAGACGGGAGTGTCCGCCAAGTTCTTAATGACTTCTTCTATCGTATGCACGGCTTCATTCAGACTGTAACAGTTCTCCGTTTCGACCACTCTTCCCCCAGCTAGAACCGCCAGCCCAAAGATTTCTCCAGGGTCCACGCCTATGGAGACTTTTTCGAATAATTCCTTCCCCTGAACAAGTCGCAAAGCCTCGTTCACTGTTGGTGCAGGATTGTCTCCTATCTTGTAGGCAAGTACGTTTTCGTGATTTATCAATTCTTTCTCCTCTTCCGTGGTTATGACAACTTTCACTTCTATAGGAACAGGCTCACGAGGTGTTAGGCTCAAAAAAGGGACGTTCCTTCCCTTAAGCTCGTTGACGAGATGGTAATAGGCCTTTCCTGAAATGGTTGCGACAGCAATTCTCTCTTTCATACAGCAGTCCTGACGATCCCATGCATTTGAACACAAAACACATTATAAATCGGCGCTTTATATTTGTTGACGTGTGTGGGTTTGCAAAGAATTCTAACAGGTTGCAGGGCAATAGACGAGTTTCTGAAAGGTGGTTTCTCAGATGAGAGCATTACACTCGTTTACGGTGAAGCCGAAACGGGGAAAACAACGCTCGCGATGCAGTGCGCTGTCAACTGCGCCAAGCAAGGATTCAAAACACTCTTTGTTGATTCAGACAGGACTTTTACTCCACAAAGGCTCTCTCAAATCATTTCAGAACGGTACGAGAAGGTTCCGGAATTGATAGTTCTCGCTAGGCCTAGCTCCTATCAAGAGCAAGCGGCCCTCGTGGATCAATTGACTGATTACGTAGACACGCATTTCAAACTCGTGGTCTTCGACACCATAACATCGTTGTATCGTCTCCGAATTGCCGAATCTCCATCGAAGACCTTTCAATTTAATCGAGAACTCAACAGGCAGCTTGCTGTGCTCGCACAGACTGCTCGGACTAGGAAAATCGCGATTTTGCTCGTAAGTCAGGTGCATAGCGTTATGAACGAAATGCCTGTCAGTATTGAACCCGTCGCAACGAGAGTGCTGAAATTCTGGGCTGACACAGTAATCGCCCTAAGTCTCACAGAGGATCCTCAAAGAGTTCAGGCAACGATAGAAAAGAGTCCAGCAAAGCTTCCGCCAATGATTTGTGATTTGAGGATCGGGGGAACAGGGATACATGATTAGCAACTCACTTTCGAGGTTCGCCGAATGGATTTCATGCAACTGATTCTTCAAGCGCTGGAATTCATTTTCCCAGCATACTGCGCCAACGCGATTCCAGTGCTTGCTGGTGGAGGATTGAGCATGGATTTTGGGAAAAACCTACCCGATGGAAAACGGATCTTCGGGAAGAACAAGACTTTTAGAGGATTTTTCGCAGGTCTAGTAGTCGGAACTGCCGCAGGATTAGCGGAGAGCTTTGCCTTCAATTATCCAATACAGTTTGGCATAGTTGTTTCGTCTGGTGCCTTGTTGGGAGATCTGACTGGCGCCTTCCTCAAGCGCAGACTCAATATTCCGCCTGGCGGGCTGCTGCCGGTAGTGGATCAGGTGGATTTCATCTTAGGTTCGATCTTGTTCTCATTCTTGCTTCCTATGAGCCGAAGCTGGGAGCTGTTTGCTTTGGTTTTAATCATAACTCCTCCTATTCATCTGCTTACAAATTTCGTAGCTTACAAGCTGAAACTCAAAGACAATCCGTGGTAGTTGGCTTAACCGCCTGTGATTTTCATTTGTATTGATGCTTGCAGTAGTATGTATGCCAAGAAGAGAAGAACCACTCCGACGGTCATCATCATGTATGCTTGCCTAGGTTTGTACACGTATTTGGTGCTTTGGTACACTGAAAGCAATCCGAAGATGCCCAAGCCGTAGAGTGTCATTGCTACTATGCTATCTCCTATGAACTGTTCGGACAGCTGCGGGTACATTATCAAGAATCTTCCGCCGTAGTAGACAGCTGGGAGCGGTGCCATTATGATGTCATAGAGTCCGCCGCCAAAAAGAAACACAGCGAAGGCGATTGCAGCTACTGGGATGATCAGGTTCGATGGTCTTGAATTCGTGACCATACGGTAGAGCTTGTTCAATGAGAAGGACAAGTTAGAAACGTTCTTCTTGACGCTTTTTGACACTTTTCTGTTCTCCTATGAACATCGAGTCGTGGCCAATATCCGTCGCCCACTTCTTGTAATGAATTCTTCACAATCTCTCTTAAATACTCTTTCCAAGGAAACGTCAAACGTTTTCTCCCATCGACAATATCTGACAGTGAAATCCGGTGATCTTATTGGAGCAAGCAATGAATAGTTGTTCGCGTTCAATTCTCTTCTGTACGTTTGACATTTCAAGTTAGTGGAGTCTTTTTCTTGACGTGCATTCTGGATTGAAACAAATAGTCCAAGGGTGTCGTCTGGCCAATGTTTCGACGGTTGGCCAACCGCACTTGTCACATTTCTTACCTCGCAATCTCAAAACCCCTTTTTGAGGAAGGGGAAACGAAGTATCACAGTTACCCTTGAAATAGTTTGTGCAACCGACGAAGCGCTTGCCTGTTTCTCGTGAATGGATTATTATGAGTTTTCCAGTCTTACACACAGGACAGATGCCGATTGTTCTTTCCTCGAATTCTGCTCTCTCGACGGCACTGGTCAGTCGTTCACCGATCCTTTTCTCCTCTTTTTTAAGAGAGTCAATGACTGGTTCAAGTATTCCAACGACGTGGGTCAGAACCTTTTCTCTCTCCTCGTTGCCCTCTCGGATCGAATTCATTTTGGTTTCGAGTTCTCTCGTCAACTCTGTTGAAACGATTGATGGACAATATCTTTCTAGGATTTCGGTGATCTCAAAGCCAACTGCCGTGACTATCATTCTTTCCCCCTTGATGTATCCGCGGTCGTAAAGTGTTTGAATTGTTTCAGTCCTGGTCGATTTTGTGCCTATTCCCGCCTCCTCCATTTCTTTGAGCAGACTGATTGGATTGTATCGTGAAGGGGGTTCGGTAGTCAAGTTCTTCACATCTATCTTCTTGATTTTGAAAGACTCGCCTTTCTCTATCGGCGGTAGGGTTACTTCTTCAAACCTGATGTACGGTTCGTAGTAACGCATCCATCCCTTCTTCAGTAGCCTTTTTCCGTTGAGGCGGAAGTGATATCTGCCTGCCAATAAGCAGACCCTAATGCTCTGCTTTACGGCGGGTTGACCGAAAACTGACATGAACCTTCGAACGATCAGGTCCAGAATTTTCGCTTCGGACTTGGAGAGTTCTTGTCGTGGCAATTCGCCAGTTGGGTAAATGGCAGAATGTGCTGGGTCGTATTTCTTTCCTTCGTTTGGCCTAAGTGCTTTTTGGGCAAGTAGCTCCGAAGTCATGTCTCGATATTCGTCTAACCTGTTCAGACCCTTGAGTATCGCTTTGTAATTTATGATCGCTGGGAGTTTTTGGCTGTCGGTCCTCGGATAAGAGATCAAAGCCTTCAGATATAGATGTTGAGCTATGCTCGAAACGCTGCTTGGCGCATAATGAAACAGTGTGTACGCTTCATTCTGTAAATTGCTAAGGTTAAATGGGAAGGGAGGAGGCAGAATGGATTGTTCGACCTTGACTGCTTCAACGAGTCCAGTTTTATTCTTGCATCCGTTTAATACGGATTCAGCATCTTCTAGGTTCTCGAGTCTTTCTTTTTCATAATCCGCCTCAAAAATCCGACCGTGAATTTCAACTTTACCTCTTATTTGCCAATATTGAGTTGGCACAAAAGCCTTGATGGCTTCTTCCCTTTTCACAAGAAACTTGAGTGTTGGGCCTTGTACCCGGCCGGTGCTTAGCGCAATGTATCGACCGCTCCAACCTTTGGCTGCATTCGTCAGAGATCTAGAGAGGTTTATGCCATAGAGCCAGTCAACTTCATGTCTTGCCCGTCCGGCCTCGATCAACCTGAAATCCAGACTGGGTTGCAGTTCGGCGAAAGATTTTTTCAGCTCTTGGTTCGTAAGCGTCGAGTATTTCATCCGTTGGGCGCTTTCTTCCTTATTGCCACAAGCATATTTGAGTATGAAATATCCGATGATGGATCCTTCGACGTCGTAGTCGCAAGCGTCAATGAAGATGTCGGCGTTTTTCGCTAGTTTTTCGATTGTTTGAATCCAATTGCGAATTCGAGCAGCTTTTCTTTCGGCGATGTGTCGAGGAACCCATTTGAAAACGAAGGCAGGAAGCTGCCTTCCTTTCTGTACATCCGTGATCGCATACAGGTGTCCCAGTGAGGGAACGACAACTATTTCCTTGTCGCGTTTGGCGATGTAGTAGGGAACGCCATGGTCAAACATTTTTCGAGGTTTTTCTTTCGCATCAAGAGCCAATGCTATTCTTAGCGCCGCATCTGGTTTCTCCGTGATAACAAAGACGGACTTGCTCAATTCTTGATTCAAGCCGGCAGTTGGTTTTTGCTGTACTACTTCAGGTCTTGGCCGGATTAAGACTTTCCGCTGTTTCTTGAATCGCAAATTGCACGTTTCGGTTCTTTCTTCAGTTTGAAAGTAGTTCTGCTCGCTCTGTGATATTGTAAGAGTTCCTTTCCAGCAACCGATAAATATGTCATGGTCTCTTAATCTCTCTGTCACTGCTAAGAGTGGGTATGTTATGCCACAGCGCGTTGCTTGTCAAGGGTGCGGTCACGTATTATATGAGGGGCCAGACCTTCGGCCTCCAGACGAGATTTTGCATGGAGTTGACGGAAAATGTCCGAAGTGTGGGAAGAAGCTTTCATTGGTACCTATCAACGTCGATGTTAAGCCACTGAGGTAGCGTCTTCTTTGGAGGAACAGTGTTGACGGAAAACATCCGCCGAACACAACTTTATTATGTCCATTCGAAAATGGCTAAGATGATTCTGTTCGCGGGGTTTGAGATGCCCCTCTATTACAAGGACATTGCGCCTGAACATCTGGCGGTGCGTAACAAAGTCGGAATTTTTGATATCAGTCACATGGGGCGCGTGATGGTTTCAGGGGTGGATTCGGAACGCTTTCTCAATAATGTCATAACGAACGATGTTACGGCTCTTTCACCTAACGGTGCTCAATACTCAGTAATGTGCACGGAAATAGGCGGAATAGTTGACGATTTCGTCGTTTACAGATTGGACAGGGAGAAATTCCTCGTGGTTTTCAACGCCAGCAATCGCGAGAAGGACTACAATTGGTTCGTGAAGAATGCGGACGGGTTCAGTGTTGAATTAGACAATATATCCGACAATGTTGCAATGTTCGCTGTTCAAGGTCCCAATGCAGAGAAAACTCTTCAAAGAATCTCCAGTGAAGACTTAAGCAAGATCGGCAGGTTCAGATGTGGCAGTTCTCGACTTATGGGCACGGATGTTTTCCTTGCTCGTACAGGCTACACGGGCGAAGATGGGTTTGAAGTATTCGTTTGGGGTGCTTCACTCGTCCAACCCGGATGCCGCCGCCAAAGTTTGGAGCGGCATTCTTGATGCTGGAAAAGACCTCGGTATAGAACCCTGCGGTTTGGGCGCCCGAGATACTTTGCGGCTGGAAGCTGGACTTTGTCTTTATGGCAGTGACATCGATGAGGGAACAACGCCTCTTGAAGCTGGTCTTGGTTTTGTGGTGAAACTTCAAAAGGACAGGTTCGTTGGGAAAGAATTCTTGTTGAGACAGAAAGCAGAAGGTCTAAAACGGAAGCGAATAGGGTTGGTGATGTTTGATCAAGGAATCCCGAGATCGGGCTTCGAGATATCCTCAACCAACGGCGAAAAGATAGGACGAGTGACAAGTGGAACTTTTTCGCCGCTTCTTAGACAGGGCGTTGGAATGGGCTATGTTGAAACGTCTCAGGCTCAAGAAGGCACAATCGTAAATTTGAATATGCGCGGCAGAACCGCGAGAGCCAAAATATCCGGATTTCCACTCTATGATCCTGAAAAATACGGCTACAAACGAAAAATCGTAGCTTCATGAAGTCTCTTTCAGAGGATTCGGTTTTTGGAAAGGTATATATCAAGCGTGCCAGTCATTTCAAGAATCCTTGAGTCTCTAGTTTACCGCAATCAAAATAAAACACCTCAAGGAACTGTGTAGGGAGATGAATCGAAAGTGAAGCTCAGCAACGTACTGTCTAGAGAACGAGTGACCAACGGCTTGAAAAGCTTAGGAAAGCTGAGAATCAAGACGACTCATGCCTCAATCATCACTATCGCGGCTTTGTTGCTGATACTTTCCATCGCTTTCACGGTCCGAATTTTTCCACTTCGCTGGGAGCAATTAGGAACAGGCCAGCTACAACTATCCGAATTTGACTCGTACTTTGAATACCGTGTCGCAGACCACATGGTTAAGAACGGATTGTTGTCGCCTTATTGGCCGACGCAGTGGATTGATACTCAATTTTGGTATCCAAACGGCATAAACATGGCTACGGAAACGCTACCATCAATTCCACTCACTGGAGCGTTTCTCTATGACGTGCTCGCTTTCTTCGGGCTAAATGTTAGCCTCATGACTCTGTGTTCATTTCTTCCTGTGCTAATGGGTACGTTATGTGTTTTGATCATGTATTTCATCGGAAAAGATATGGGAGGGAAACTTGTCGGGCTCCTCGCCGCGCTTTTTCTAGCGTTGGAGCCCTCTTTTATATCGAGAAGTAATCTGGGCTGGTTTGAAACCGAAATGACCACGTTCTCTTTCTTGTTGTTCTTTCTAATGTTCCAAAGGGCAATAGACGGAGAAAGACCCATCGGTTCAACGGTGAAATATTCGCTCGCCTGTGCTGCATGTTTGGCCTACTCTGTAATGGGGTGGGGGGCGGCTTACTACCTACTTGATTTGACGGTGCTATTCGTTTTTGTTTTGATTCTGCTTAAGAGATATACACCGCGCATTCTCCTGGCTTACAGCTTGGCGTTTGGGATAGGACTGTTGATAGCGATACAAGCGCCCTTTTTGTCCTTACGATACCTCACGAGCTTCGCAGTCATACCAGTTGCAATTGTCTTCATACTGCTTTGTTTGAATGAAGCATTGCGTAACTTACCTTCGATGAGAGAAAGGTTCATCCTCACCGCTGTAATTCTGGCCGCTCTCATTGGGAGTTTCGTCGTTATTTCTGCGTCAGGATACATAGGGAATATAGCTGGCAAGTTTATTTCGGTCATAAATCCTTTCCTGCGAAGCTCGAACCCAACTCTGGAGTCTGTAGCTGAGCATAGAGTATCTTCTTGGGCTTCAATCTACTATGATCTTGGAATAGGAATACTGTTTTTTGCCGTGGGGCTGTTCTTTGCGGCAAGAAATCTTACCAACAAGAATATTTTCATGCTGCTTTTCGGCTTGACAGGCCTCTACTTTGCTGGCTCGATGGTACGTCTGACCTATATCTTATCTCTATCGTATGCTGTCTTGGCAGCCATCGGAATAGTGGGGATTCTAAGGCCATTTATGACGTTGCTGAAGGAACCGCCTAGGATAAACGTGAGGAAGAAGATTGGTTTTCTGCATGTGAGCAGAGAGTACAGTGGAATTGCTGTGTTTCTTATATTCCTGGTCCTGATGACCAACCTTGCCGTTTCCCCGCAGAGCGGAGGTATTCCTAATGGCATCAGGTCAGCTTACACACCGATGACGATCTCAGCGGGTAGTCTCGCGATAGTACCTAACGGCCCCGTGAGGGAATGGTCAGACGCGTTGGTGTACCTCAATAATCTGCAGAATTCAAGAACCGTGGTTGTTGCATGGTGGGACTATGGATTATGGATAACAGTTGGGGGCAATGTTACAACGCTGTGTGACAATACGACCATAAACGATACTGCGATACAGGATGTTGGGTTTTCTTTCATGGCCAACGAAACTTACTCGTTGAGGATGTTGAAGAAGTATAACGTTCAGTACGTGCTTGTTTTTGTTACTTTCTATGGTGCTGGACAGAATACGGGATATTACATTGATTTCGCGGGCGGCGACAACGGCAAATGGACCTGGATGGCCAAGATATCGGGGGGCGCCATGGACAGATTCTTAAAAACGGGGATATCGACCAGGCTTCGGCGTGGCAGAATGAAACGACCTTCGGCAACTTCTCCAGCACCACCAACGCGTGGGAGTGGAACTATGTCGGTCAGAACTCGACGGTTTACAAGCTGATGAGTTATGCGAAGAACCGTTGGTGCACGGTGAACGGCCAGACAGACCCGGATGCAGCAAATGTCACAACCCCGATCTACTTCCAGGAGGCGTTCTTCTCAGGTGAGAACCTTAGTCCAACTGACTCTGCGAACAAGTATGGTGGTGTTGTTCCGTTGGTTGCGCTGTACAAGATTGACTGGCAGAAGTATTACCAAGACTATCCGGCTTCCTAAAGGATTGAGGAGTATTGTTTCCGAGAGTTCCTGATCAACACAAGCCAAACAAGCCTTTGGTCCTGAACGGTCTCGGCGTCATTTATGTTTTGGTTAGTGTTGTGTACCTTTTTCTGATCTACTACTACAACTTGGCCAGCGGCGTGGGCGCAGTGAGTTCTTCTCAGGCTCTGGTCTCTTCTGCTCCTCTGATTCTTGCCGTGTGCATTCTTTTCGGCGGCTTTCTGGGCATGCTCGATGATTGGATCGACCTCAGATGGCGATACAAGGCTTTTCTTCCGTTGGTGGCGGCGATTCCCCTTATCTCTTTTGCACTTGCCCTTGGACTTAAGGCTTCTATAATGATTCCGTTCTTGGGAACGCATGATTTTGGCGTTTACTATTACTTCATTATTCTTCCTTTGCTCGTGACGATAGTGACTAACACGGTTAATCAGCTCGGCGGCTTGAACGGGCTGGAAACAGTGTGTCCTGCCATTGTCTTGATTGGGTTGATGGTTATGTCTTGGTCTAATGCAAGTCTTCTCTATGTGCCATTGATCGTGTGGCTGATGCTTGCTGCTTTGAATTTTAAGGGCAGGATCTTCGTGGGGAACACGGGGTCCTTTGCGATTGGAATGACGATTGCTTCGTTTGCTGTTATATCGAACTTGAAGGTGAGCCTTGTCGTGTCGGTTCTGCCGTATGTCCTGAATTCAGTGTTGATCTTGTTGACGTTCTTCTTTTACCGGGTCAAGGCGAGCGTTTCTTTTGACGGTGAGAAATTGTCTTCGGACCATAGGAGGAGTTTGATTACGCTTTTGACGTATCATCGGCCATTGACGGAGCGGCAGGTGGTTTCGTTGATCGCCTTGTTGGTTGCGGCTTCTACCTTATTGGCTGTTGGTCTTCAGTTGTTTGTGCCTCGATGAGGCATCTTTTTTTGGTGTTTTTGGTTCTAGTGCGCGCGGGAAGGTTTAATAGGCGTTCGCTGTGTTTTTGTGGTTGGCGGGTGAGTGGGCCTCCACCCGTTCCGCCTAAGAAACCCCGGATGTTGGAGGACGAGTGTGTGAGCTTCGATGCTAAGGATCTTGCTTTGATGAGTGTTTTTGCTGCTTTGTATGCTGCTTTGGTTGTTGTTCAGGGTCAGACGGCTGCTGCGACGATTCAGCTGCGTATCGCTGATTGTTTGATTCCTTTGTGTGCGTTGTTCGGTTGGCCGGCTGTTTTTGGTGTGACTGTTGGGGCTTTTGCTGGTAACGCGTTTACTTCGTTGCCGATGGCGAATGGTGTTTATGACGTTGTTTTTGGGCCGTTGGCCAACCTGTTAGCGGGTGCCACGATCCTCGTGCTCAGGAAAAGGCGGTTTGCAGGGTGTGTTTTAGGTTCGGCGGAGGTCGGTTTGATCGTGGGGAGTTATGTTTGGCTGATTTTTGGGGCTCCTTCGAACATTTTCGGGGTTGGCGTGCCGTCGAGTTGGCCTTTTTGGGCTGCGAGCGTTCTGAGTATTACGGTGAGTAGCTTGGTAGCGATCGGGGTTATGGGTTATGCTTTGGTTTCGGCTTTGGGCAGGGCAGGCGTGGTTTCTTCGTTGAGGTCGAAGGGGTTGAAGACCGTTTCCTAAGTGGAGTCGAGGCTTGTTCAGGATTCTTTTGAGTTGAAAAGGGTAAGATGCTCTGCCCCCCGGGGTTTTGGTAACGTTTTTTGTAATGTTGTGTGGTAACGGTCTTTTGTGGTTGCATCGGTTTTACATGAATCTTTCGAGTTTCGTTAACCCGATTATCTCGTCGAAGTCTAGGCCTAGCGCGTCGAGGACTTGGTCGAAGGTTGAGTGCAGGTAGGCTATGTATTTGTCAACGTCAACCTCGCTCTTGATGGTTAATTCTACGGGTTTGACGTGTGGGTCCTTGATGATTTTGACGAAGCTTATGAGGTCTCCTGCTCTGAGTTCGACGCCGTTTGCCTGTAGTATCTTTGCCGCTTTGACGTGTTGGGGTGTCGTCTTGGTGTAGTGGCTGATTTCTTCGCCGAGGACGACGTTGAACGCGAGTTCGTTCATGTTTTCCCATTCGCGTCTCTTCAATCGCATATAGCAGTCGAGCACGATTTCTGCGATGTCCTTTTTTGCTTTTTCAAAGTCTTGTGGAGACTTGACCTTTGAGAGACGGTTTTTCATCTGGTCGAAGGCTTTCTTGATGAAGATTGGAATGTGTTTTTTCTTGCCTGTCAATCCCTTGACGTCTACGGCGCCTTCTTCCAATACTCCTAAGTAATTCTTTTTGCGTGTGCTGAACACTGCGTACCTGTAGACCTTGTCGACATCGAGGCTCATTTTCAGCTCGTGTTCAGTCCAGTGTGCCAATTCTTCAATCTGCTGTTGCGACGGGTTTTTCAAGAATAGGCTGTCGGTGTCGCCGTAGAGCACTTGGATGCTGAGCTCTTCGGCTTTCTTGAGAATTCTTGTTATTGAGTGCCTACCGATTGCTGCTGTTGCTTCGGCCACGGGTGGACAGTAGAGATCGAAGCTTTCGGCTCCGAAGACTCCGTAGCTTGCGTTGAGAATTACTTTGAGTGCTCCCTGCGCAACGTTGTACCAGCTTCTCAAGTCAGGGGTGAGAGACTTGTCCTTAGACTTGGGCTTGTACCATTGGACACGCAGGTCTCTCAATGAACCGATGAGTAAGCTTTCTAACGCGCGTTTTTTGGTGCACACCCAGTGTGGCGTGTCTGGGACGGTGTTGCTTCGGCATTCAGGATGTGGACAGAGGATGCTTTGGTAGCCTAAGTTCCAGACCTTGATTATGGAGGGGTATAGGCTTGGAAAATCCATTACGGCAACGTTGAAGTGCACTCCTGGAGTTGGTTCGACTACTATGGCTCCTTTGTACTTTTTTCCTTTGATGATTGCTTTGGTCGCCGTCTTGCCCTTTGTCGCCAGTATGTCCTGCGGGTTGGGGATAAGCATGTTTCTCTTGCGGTGCTCTCGCTGAAGGAAGTCTCGTATCCAGCGTGAAACGCCCTGACGCGTCACGTCTTCCATAGGCATGCTGCTGATTCTCGTAAGCACGAGCATCAGTTTCATGACGAGTTCGTCGTCAAAGCTCGTGAGCTTGTAAGTTATTTCAGAGTCTCTCAGGCAGTACCTCGCAAGTTCGCTGTAGGTCAAGTCGCCGAGGGTTTTGGCGACAGGTATTTTTTCGAGTCCCAGGATAGCTTTGCCCAGGTCGTTCAGCGTGACGTCTCTATAACGGTTGCTGAATGCATAGATCTGAATTGATCGGTTGAAGAAAAATTTGTAGAGGTCGATGTGCACTCCAAGGCTCAGAGTGCAGGATCGCTTCCCAACATCGATGGGAATCTCGTTTCTCTTGATGCCGAAGTTCAGGGCACGATTATAGATGTAATGCAGGTCAAAGTCGTCGCCGTTGAACGTTAGGACAAAGGGATAATCCCACAGAACTTCGAGGACGGCTCTGATAAGCTTCTCTTCAGTATCGAACGTTTCGACTTTGACGTCCGCTGGCAGATGTTCAGGGCCTTCGCGAACTCCTTCACGCTTCAGGAGCAGAACCCTCTTAGGCTTGTCAGAACTGTAGAGTGAGACGCATATTATCTGGTAACCAGCCTCCCGTGGGTCAGGCACCCTCGTCGGAATTGGAGCAAGAACCTCTATGTCCAAGGCCACTCGACGAAACTTCGGCGCAGGGTACTCGAGCAGCCTTGCCCATTCTTCGGTGAAACCCAGTTCTTCATCAGTCGAATCCTTGAAAATACCGCGAATTTGACTTACAGTTTTTTCAACGTCTTCCAACTTCTTAAGCACGAGGTTGCCGTCCTTCACTTCGTAAATCATGCCCGGCAAGAGTTGTTTATCGTAGATGTAGGATTGATAGTACTTTATGCTCGATTCCCAAACTTTGATCTGGTCAGGAGAAATCAGCGTATCCGAGACTTTCGGGAAATCCTCAGGGATAATGTCTCTAATGCATCCTGACGGACGGCCTCCCACCGCCAGTGGATCCTTAGTTATTATCCTCGTTATACTCACATTCCTTTCGAGCAATGGATCCATTTTCTCGATGATTTCAAAACGATCGAATCCTGGATGGTGAGTAACACGGCTAATCTTTTCAAGTTCAAAAGGCGATAAGTTCGTCAGGCAATATGGTTGATGTCCGGTGTTGTCGTACCAAAAGTAGATTTGTCCCGAATTTGGTTCGTACAGCTTGATGACCGCTTTTGCGGCTTTTCCGTCATAAGTGGCCGACACAAAATAAGCGCACGACAAGTTGTGAGGAGCCAGCGGCGGAAAAAGGACAGGTCCGCGCTGTTCTTCCTGTTCCTCTTCCTCGCTAACGACGGTTTGACTGATCGTTTCCTCTTTCTTTTCCGCCAGAGGCTTGGGCTGCTGCGGAGAAAACTCACCTAAATGCTTCTGCGCCATCTTGTCTTGACCTTGGGTACTCTAATGAATTGGATCATCTAATAATCTCTTGTCCTACCTGCGAGGCTCGGTCATTCTGTCCAAACCGCTCCAAGGTTTTCTGCCGCTTCAGCTTCGTTTGCTATTTGAGCCGTCCAACTGGCATCGGAGTTCGTGGCCCTGGTTCAATTCTTATCTATAACTTCACCTTTGTTCTAGTCGTGTGAAAGACTATTGCTCCGAGAAGCTTGGACGTTGGCGATTGAAGCTCTAAGTTGGATGGAAATGCGAAGGCTGAGTGAGCCGCTTGCTCTCGCGAAGACCATCAAACAATTGAACGTGCAGGACTCAGATGCCATTAAGCTTGCACGTTTGCTCGTCTCTGAAACTACGCGTAAGAAAAACTTCATAGACGCCTTCATAAACAAGGCTGTAAAACCGTCCGGCCTAAACGAATTCAGCCTCGGAGTTCAAGCTTTCCTGCGCCTCTACGTTTATGAGACGAGGATCGCCTCAAACTGGTCACAAGTAGATGTGAAGCAAGCTGAAGGCATCACGAGCCTTGCACGGTCCATCTTGGGATGGAAGACTATTCAACCCGTCGAACCCTTTCTCGGCTTGCTGCTCACTCAAATGCCTTCGATTGTTTTTGAGCAAAAAAACGATGAGGCACGAATTGCGTTGCAGACCTTTCATCCAGTATGGTTCGTCGAGTACTGCTTCAGGCTCTTCGGGAGACAGCAGGCGTTGGCCATACTGGAAGCTGACATGTCGTCTCCGCCCCCTTACATTAGGCTGAACACTCTGAAAGGCGAACCTGATGAGACGCTTGCTAAACTTCGAGAAGAGGGAATCGAGGTTGAGAAAACTGAACAATCCAAATTCACCTACAAGATCGTAAGATCGAGAACGCCAGTCACTAAAACCGCCTGTTTTCAGGCAGGCTCAATTCAGCTGCAGGACAAATCAGACTCCTTCCCAGTCGAGGCAGCAAATCCGGGCCCCGGCATGACGGTTCTTGACGCTTGCTGCGCTCCTGGGACCAACACAGCGCAGTTGGGTCAATTGATGAACAACGAAGGTCTCATCATTTCAGTGGATTACTCTAGGCGCAGGATGATGATGTGGGCCAGCGAAGTTCAGCGTAATGGCGTGGAGGTCGCCGAACCGGTTATCGCTGACGTTTGTAGGCCTCTTCCCTTGAACATAGAAGCAGACGTAGTCATACTCGACCCGCCGTGCACGGGAACAGGTTTGTTCAGAAGATTGCCTTCATTAAAGTGGAGGCTGTCCCCGAATTCAATAGACAGGATGGTTGACATTCAATTGCAAATGCTCAACAACTGCGCGGGTTACCTCAAGCCGAAGGGTACACTGATCTATTCCACGTCAAGCATAACGGTAGAAGAGAACGAAATGCTCATCGAAAGATTTCTCAAGTGGCATTCAGAGTTTTCGCTTGATGAATTCTCACCGAGGATAGGTTTACCTGGTCTCCGAGGACTGGAAAAATGCCAAAGGCTCTACCCCCATGTTCACAACTGCAACGGCCTATTTGTGGCAAAACTGATAAAAGAAAAGAACCATGATGGGTAGGAGCCCATCTATCTTCGAAAATGCTGGGTCAACTTAGGCAGAGAGGTTGGCCGATCTAGTTAGGTAGTTATTTCGAATATTTCGTGCAGAAAGACCCTCAAGAAGCGATACACCGATTAATCCTCCCACCAACCCACCCGCTGCGTGTAGTCCAACCCAGCCAAGAACACCACCCCAAGCAAGCAGGGCTTGCACGTTCACGTTCAATGAGAATGCGCCAATCACGAGCCCGGCCACCGCTGCGGACAGTATGGAAACGGTGAGCAGAGAGATTGAAGCTACTAAGCGGCTCCTGAATAACCTATCGCGACCTATGAGATTAACGAGTAAATCAAACGAGAGAGCTGCTGTCGTGAACCCTAGAAAATACACTCCTCCTGGGTTTAGCAGGAAGTTTATAGCCGTCGCCGCAACACCAACCGCCGTCACTGCGCCGAATTTTCTAATCCACCAGAAAGTGAGGCTCAGGGCTGCGAAGCCGATCATGTCACAAAGTACGGGCAACCCGAACATCTGGAAAACAATCGGCGAGAACAGGCCGTTCAGAATTCCCCACAGACCTGAAAACAGTGCTGCCGCAGCTAATTCGCGACTGTTGAAGTAGGCCATCATATCAACTCGCGTTGTAGTGTTACTGATTTGAATAATCGTAACACCAAATATAAAAGTGTTCTTCAGCAATTAGCCATTTGAAAAGGTGGAGCTTGTATGTCAGACGGTTTCAAGGTGACCCGTTTCAGCGTCTCCCTTCCTCCAACCCTACTCAAGAAGTTTGATGATGCGTGGAAGGGCATGCAGTATGACAGTCGTTCGAAAGCCATACACGATGCCGTGCGAGCCTTTATCAACGAGTACGAATCCACCCATAAGGCAAAGGGCAACGTTGCAGGCGTCGTGTTAATGCTCTATTACCTGGAGAAACCTGGTCTTCTAGACGAAATCATGAGGGTGCAGCATAGGTTTGAGCACGTGATTTGTTCGACACTTCACGTTCACTTGGCAGAGAACAAGTGTCTGGAGACTATCGTTGTGAAAGGCGATGTCCAAGAGATCAGAAGTCTGGCTGAAATTCTTGCCTCGAAAAAAGGGGTGCAGCAGGTCAAATTAACGTCGATGGCGCCTTAACCCTGACGCTTTGATTTTCTTGATTTCTCAATGCTGCATAGCATTTCGAAGATGACCCTTGCAGCCTGGACCGCGGAGATTCCCTGATCGTAGTCGGGGGCGATCTCCAGAACATCGAAGCCGATGACGCGTCTGTCGCATATGCTGTCAAGAATATCCAACAGATGATGCATCTCCAAGCCATCGCCCTCGGGATTCTGAACGGCAGGAACAAAGGCTGGATCAAGGATGTCCATGTCAACGGACACGTAGAGGTTCTTGCAGCCCATCAGTTTCTCTTTCAACTGTTTTGCCACGCGGTCACTTCCCTCTTTTCTCACGTATTGCGTGGGGAAGAAACTGATGCCTGCCTTTTTCGCATAGTTCAGTTCTTCTTTGCAGACCGCTCTGGTGCCGACCTCAACAATTCTTGCAGGCCTGACTTCCTCATTCGTTCTTCTCATGAAAGTTGTGTGTGACGTTCGCAATCCCGAATACTCATCGCGCAAATCTAAGTGAGCATCGAAACTGACTATGGCGGTGTCAGCGGCTTTTGATCCGAGACCCTTGGCTACCCCCAGAGTGATCGTATGTTCTCCACCGATAATTACGGGGATTTTTCTTGCCTTCACGATATCATTGGTCACGAGTTGGAGCATCTCCAAAGTCTTGTTTGTGTCGGTGGAGGCATGGAGGTCTCCAAGATCGTGAATCTTGATGTCTTCGACGTCCATTCCCGTCCGAAGACTGCACGTTTCAATGTTGAGTGAAGCCTGTCGAATCGCTGTGGGTCCAAACCTGGCTCCTGACCGATAAGTGCTTGTCACGTCGAAGGGCACGCCGAGAACAACATAGTCTGCTTTATCAAAGGACGTTTGGAAGCCGCTGAACACGTTTGACGGAGAGACGTAGAGTTCACTGTGACTCATTTATACTCATCCACCTTATGCACTGTTGGTCACTTGTAGAAGGCAAGCTGGTATTAAGAATTCCCTCAATTGGTTGAAAATAGAAACACGACTTAGAATTCGCCGCACACATCTAAGCAGTTATGGCTGCTTTCAACCCTAGCATTCTGAAACGGGAGGTTCTATCCTGTTTTTGATATCGCCCCAGGAGTTTTTGAGCCAGTTTGCCAGCGTATCTCAACTCAGCTTTTGCCGAAGGCAACTCTATTTCTGATAGAGTCAACAAAGTGTAGAAAAATGGAAAACCGTGCCATCTGCCGTCATTTGTGCGTTCCAACTTTATTTTTTGAATCCCCTTCTCAAGAGTCTTTTTCCAATCGCCAGGTTTAACCACTGCAAGAGTTCTCAAGAAAGCTGGAGTGCATTTGTAGCAGCAGTAGAAACCACTATTCTTTGCGCTGTTTTCTCCTCTTTCAAGAAGTTGGTTGAAACCATTAATGGCTTTTCTGACGTTATTGGAAGATTCGAGATTCCAAAGAATCGTGACCCTGAGCGCTTCCTCTCCAAGTATGTGTCGCAATGCCGCGGATTCTATCCTTTCGCCCGTCGGCAATTCAACGCCGAGCATGTCTTTTTCGGTTCCTGCAAACAAATTCATGTAAGAACCTTCCAGGCCTTGTCTGGATACAACCCACTCAAGGGCCTCCTCTACTTGAATCATGGATTTCGGTCTGAAACCAAGTCGAGCTTCTTCCAAACGCCACAGTGTCTCAGCCAAAGACTCAGGCACCAGAATTGACTCTGCTTTCAGATTACTCACTCCGTCGGATTAAATCTGCTCTGACGCTAGAATCAGAATCGCAGTGATAAAAAACTTCCGAAACTG
>CAVTZU010000005.1:0-41903 GCA_963739305.1 Candidatus Bathyarchaeota archaeon
GCGACGACGGAGGCACCCTGATTCTTTGAACGAAAATTCAAGCTGTCCAAACTCAGATTGTTGTTCAAAATCAACGGGCCTTCGCTAAAGCCGTCGGGTTTTCGATCGACCGACAGGTGTTCACGCATCAAGGTAAACCGCTTTTGCCCCTGGAAGTATGTTTCACAATCCTTATGTAGCCAGTTCATCGATAGTCTAGCGAGAAGGAGAAAGAAGAATGCAAAGAAGAATTTTGCTGTTAGTGATTCTGTTTGCGTTACTTGCAGGAACATTGGCTCCGATCAGCCTTCCAGTTTACGGAACAGATGAACCTACTGTGTTCGTGGAACCAAAGAACTCCATATTCTCCACGACCGAGAAGAGAGCTGGGGACACAATTCAGATTAACTGTACGCTGGCGAACGTAACAGGACTGGCTGGATTCGCGTTCAGTCTCTCGTGGAATCCAACTCTTCTCGTCTGCACAGGCATACAGGAAATCCTCTTCCACTCCGTCACGCCAACTGCATTCTGGTCTAACATCTGGAACCTAACACTCGGATATGACAACACGGCAGGCACAGCAGACTACGCTCAGGTATGGAATGACCTCGATCAGGCAGTGGCCGACGGGTATGCACCAGCGAACATAACAACGAACGAGTACCCTGAAGGCAAGCTTACAGCAGCAATCATAACACTAAAGATTGTCTCCGAGCCTTTTCCTGGAGGCTTCAAAGATTGCAGCCTTGATCTCAGCAACGTCAAAATGGGAGATCTTAACGGGGAGATGATTGCTCATAGTGTGAACAACGGCTATTACAAGTTGATCGGCGATCTGCCGGCGCAAGTCTACGTGGATCCGTCGACAATTACGGCAGTTGCTGGCGAGATTTTCAATGTCAGCATTTACTCGAGTGGCGCGCTGGACCTGTATGCTTGGCAAATGAACATGACGTGGGACCCAAGCATCCTGAGTTATGTGTCGCTTACAAAAGGCGACGAACCACCGCCAGTGACACAAGCATGGTATGCTGGAAACAATGGGACAGGACAACTAGTATATGGCGGAGTTTGCGATGATCCAACTCTCTTAGTGTCTTCGCCCGTAAAACTGTTCACAGTCACTTTCAACGGCACCAAGGGCGGGACTAGCCCCATACGTCTCGTCAACGTTGAGTTGTTCGGCATAAGTGATCATGGCAATGGCTGGCCACCGAATACTCCAGTGTACCAAGGTATCCCAGAGTTCACATCGTACGCCGTCTGGCCTGACATCAACCACGATGGAGTCATTAGCATCTATGACCCCTTATTATTCATAAATCATTTCTTCAGTTTTCCTGGTTCCCCGCACTATTCCGCCTCTTGCGACTTCAATGCGGACGGCTGTGTAGACACGTTCGATCTTGCTATACTCACAACCGACTTTGGCAAGGACACGAGCAGTCCGACCTGGCCTAATTCAACTTATCCCAACGGTCTCACAAACACCATATACCAGTTTAACACGGCCGCGCAAAATAGCAGCGCCAAAGTGCTCGAACCTGTAGATGTAGCTGTCACCAGCATCACAAACGTGGATGGAATGATCATATACTTCCGCGGAACAAACAGAACAAGCGGGACAAACGTTCCAATCAACGTGACCGTAGCACGATTAGACAGCAACGACGTTGTACCTTCGGTGGAGGTCAACCTCACGTTAAGCAGGATGAACCTTGCGACTTCTGAAAACGTGACAATCTCCAACGGCACGCTGTTGGTTGCACCAGGCGCTGAAAGCACAATGCAATTTCTCTGGAATGAGACCTCGCTTACACTTTCGGTTGGCAACTACGAAATATATGTCTTCGCGGATCCCATTGGACCTGTCGATATTCACGATATAAACTTGACAAACAACATCGGAATCGGTGGAACAGTCAGAGTTGTCGTCGGTATTAAAGAAGACTTGACAGGAGACGGAACCGTTAACATATACGATGCACTTAAGCTGGTTCCAGTCTTGGGAAAGACTGGACCGCCAGGCTGGATCCCGGAAGATTTGATGCAGGACGGTATCGTCGACTCATTTGACGTGTATATGATACAACGGATGTTCAACTGGAACATGAATGATACATCATTTCAGCCGTCTCCACAACCATGGAACTTGACAATTTCAACGCCTCTTGGTCAAAAGCGCAATGACACCGTCGTGGTCTTCAGCGACTACATCGTGTATTCACAGTATAGTTTCAACAAGACCCTGGAGCAACTGAGTTTCAACATAACATCCAACATCGACGGATTCTGCAACGTTTCAATCCCGAAAACCTCGATGTCCGGGGCTTTCACCGTGTACCTGGACGACGCGCCCACACCGTGCGTCATAACGTGGAATGCAACACACTACTTTGTTTACTTCAATACAACAGGGCTTTCTCAAAAGGTCAGAATAGTGTCCGAGTACGCTGACGAAATATTGGGCGACTTAAACCACGATGGAATCGTCGACATTTACGACGCCATAATCTTAGCGAACCACTATGGTTGGAGAGATCCCTGACAAGCCTCGGCAAACCATCACTCTCCCCCTCTTTTTCTGAGCGCACTTAAGTAAAAGCGCGCTATTCTGTTATCACGGAAAAATTGAGCATATTTGCATAGAAAAGCCCTAGCTTTTTCACTCAAAGCGCGCGCGCTCGAAGAAACACCGGCTGTCCTCACACTCGTTAAAGAATTTATATGCAACATCTCGTATTTTCTGCCTATGAAACGAGAACGCTCACCAGGAGTTTTTCTCTCAAAATCACTTGATAGCCTCATTAAGAATCTAGGACCAAACCACAAGTTCTCGAAATGGATAAATTCTATGGCTGACGTGCTTCTTGAAAACAAATTCGCTGGAGACCTCATTAAGAAGAGTCAAATTCCAAAAGTGTATGTTGAGAAATATGGAATATTCAACTTATACCGTTACAGCCTTCCGGAAGGATATCGTTCATGTTATACGATACTAGAAGACAAATGTCCTCATATTCTAGACTTGTTGTCTCATCCGGAATATGACAAGGTCTTCGGATATGACACAACTTAGCGGATTTTCACGCTTGATTTCATTAGAGCTTCTAGTTTCGAGTTGGTGACACCAGTGTAAAGGATCTTTGTGGTGTTGAAGGTTATTCTTCCAGAAGCTTCCAGATATGCTAGTATCCTCTGGAAAGTTTGGTACTGCACTTTCCTAGGTAAGCTTCTCCAAAGTTGCATTCGTGTAGGATATTCCTTAGATTCTAGAATAGCCTTTTCAACCATTAGGATTGTGTCCAGCTTTGGTTCATGAAGGACTTTTTCAACCACATGTATCACCTATTCCTATTCTAATGCGCGCTTCTCTTCTACGTAACTACCTACTACCTACCATTATATAAACTTATATATCGGTAAGTTCATATCTGCCATATACAAAAACAAAAAAGAGGGATAAAAAGGAATGCCTGAATGGCAAGTAATCAGTCTGATGAAATACAAAAAACAAATTGAGAGCTTACAGAAGATATTGCCGCAACTATGTCCGGCCTGTAGAACCTTAGTAGAAGACGTTCTGGGACAAAAGTAGGAGACAATCAGGAAAAAAGAAGAGAAGTTAGCAGCGCGTCACGATTCTTACGCGTTCATTTTTCACTTAGCGCACCTAGAAGAAACCAGAATTATCTTCACGAAACCTTTTTCTCGCCACTTTAGCTAATGTATCCGCCAACTCATCTAGGGACTTGTCAACCCTTTCATTCGGAATATGTATAGTCCGAATTTCGTCTTCATGAGAATAGGAATCGCGTTCCAAATCTGAATACAACTGTTTGGCACTTAACAGATGCTGCTTTCCATCTATCTCAATATTCAGTTTTGCCCAAGGAATTGAAATATCCACGTGTTTATGGCCATCATAAGCCTCTAACTCGTTGCTGATACCTCTTTTTCGTAACGCATCTGATAATCTACGGGCTTGAGGTGTGATTTTGGAACTATACGATACGTCATTTTTGCCTTTTGGTTGATGTGTCATGCAGAGAGCTTTGCCGAAATTCTTCATGGAGTATTCGTAGACTTTCTTGCTTATTGTTTCCTTGCAAATATTGCAATAGTATCTCATATATGTCCAGTTCCACAGGTTCTGCAAATATAAAATCTCCCTTCCTTCAGGATCGCATATTTCCCCGGAATGCACGCTATCTCTTCATTTTATAGCGCGCGCGAATGTCGTTTCGGGTTCTCCTTTTTAACTGTCGAAAAACCAGTGAAACTAGCAGAACATTCTTCCACAAGTCTTAACTAACGTTGCCTAGAAGAGGCTCATCACGGGGATGTGGAGTCGCTTTCAACGAATGCTGCTTCAATGAGGAGCTTTGAGGTTCGTCGATTTATCCCTTCAGAAGCGCCGAGAAGGGGCGCGATGAGACGAAGTACCTAGATTGAATAGGAGAAAGGAGTGAAAGATGAAAGGCAGAATTGCGCTCGTACTGGTTTTGACGTCATTATTGCTTGTGCTTACGTTCTCTGCACGCGATATTCAGCAAGCCAAAGCGCAGCCGCCACCAGTGTTTCCCATGAATCCACCAGTACAAATCTACATCGAACCACCGACAAGTACAGCATTTCCAGGCGCGACAGCTAACGTCAGCATCTACGTTTCTACCCCGATAGACCTAACCCTCTTTGGCTGGCAATTGAAGCTACAATATGACCCAAGCATCTTGAATTATACATCGATTACTCGTTCTTGGCCTGGCGCGGGGGCGTTTGTAAACAGGACAACGGGTCTGCTGCTTTCCGATTCACAGAGCCCCCTCTATGTGTCTTCCGCTTTGCCATCGAAAGTGCTCACAGTCAGTTTTCAGTGCATTGGCTACGGAACTAGCTCCATAAATTTCACAAGCTTTGATTTAATCGGCGTAAGTGATAGTGGCAATGGTTGGACCCCCGGAACTGACCCGTACAACGGTATCCCAGAGTTTACGGAGTACGACAGATGGCCCGATGTAAACAATGACAGCGTGATTAATGCTCTTGACGCCATATTTCTTGCTGGTCACTTCAGCCCGCTAGTGCCCGTTAACGACAGCATCTGCGACTTCAACAATGACAGTTTTGTGGACACTTTTGACGCTTTAATCCTCGCAAGCGATTATGGGATGAGTACCAGTAGCCCACGCTGGCCCAATTCAACTTATCCTACGGGTCTGACAAACACTTTGTATGTGTTCAATGAAACCATCCAGAATGGCAGGGTCTACGCAGTAATCCCCGGCGACATTAACCTAGACCGCGTAGTCGACATCTACGACGCGATACAACTGTCCGATGCATACAACTCGACCGCTCTCAGCCCAAACTGGAATCCAAATGCAGACATCAATGGTGACGGCTGGGTGGACATCTACGATGCCATAATCCTAGCAGGCCACTATAACCAACACTACCCATAACCCTTTTTTTCTGGGTAGCATATTCGAAGATAGCATTGAAAAAAGAGCCTGTGCACAAATCAACTATCTATTCGTTTATTCAATCACTGACGGCGGTCAACCACTCACAGAGAGAATCTGAGTCAGAAGTGAATGAAAACTGAATAAAATATCAATATCACGGATTTCAACGTGTGTAATATCAGAGTCACACGGGCGGCAATGAAACACCTTTTGAGAATTGTCGTGGATCACGCACCCTTGTCGAGTGCGTAATCCAGCTTCTCCTTCTCCTTTGGCTTTGAAATCTGAACAAGTATTGTTTGTAGGGATAATCTAACGATTTATTTCTTGTGAAAGATGGTTCTAGAAGAATCATCTATTTAGTGGCAGGAGAAGCTTAAAGCTGTGTGTGACTACAAGATATTCGTGGGTGTGCCCGGCTCTGAACATATCTGCAATGGACTTGCTTTCGAGGTATTGCTTCTCCCAACACTCTAAGAGTATCAGAATGCGCTTAGGTGCCAAAACCACTGTGCGGCCTGAAGGAATGTTTGCAATTGCTGGACCTACGAAAGGCTAGGCGGGAAGACTGTTTCTTAACACTTTTCGAGCTGTCGTAATGTAACCCGAATGGGCGGTCATGAGGGTCTGAGGACGCGTTCTTCCTCGTTCCACCTGCATTCCCCGCATTAGACACTCCACCGTCTCGGGGTCAGTGAACGAGTTTTCCCTAAGGGCTTCGACAGTTCTGACAACCTGATCTATGGTTGGACTGAAGGATACAAGAGTTGCTCCGGGTCTCAGTGCTGTGTATGCGTGAGGTATGACAAGCCAGGGTACTGCCAAGTCTAAAATCACCGAGTCGATGTCCTTTTCGTCTATTCCAAGCGTGACGTCTTTGTTTTTCAGTTCCACAAAGTCAGCAAGACTCGCTCTCTTGAGGTTTTTTTCAGCCGTCGTCTGGAACTCCTCTCTGATTTCGTAACTGTGGATCTTGCCTTCTGGCTTGACAAAATGTGCCAGCGCTGTCGTCATGGCGCCTGTTCCGGTTCCGGCTTCGACTACTTGGCTTCCAGGGCCGATTCCGCTGAACATCACGATGAGCGAGATATCCTTTGGGTACATTATCTGTGTTTGCCTTGCGCACTTCATGATGTAATCACGCAAAAGGGGTTTCAGGGCTACAAATTCGAATTTCAAGCTGCTCATTACGGGCGTGCCGAATTCCTTTCCAATTATGTCGTCGAACTTCACGTAACCCTTGTGTGTGTGGAAGCTTTTTCCCGGTTCGGCTTTTACTAGATAGCTTTTGCGTTGACCAATGCTGAGCAGTACGTAGTCGCCTGCTCCGATCGTATAGGTTGTCAATTCTTTCACTACGGAGAATACTTAAAGGGGTGTTTTGAGCGATCTTTGTTTTGAATCAGCTCGTCAACATCTGGTCTGCCTTCAATTGTTTTGCGGATAGCGTGCCGCATTGCTTTGTAGTTGTTTATGTACACTCTTTGACGGTCAATGGCTGTGGGATGGACGAAGACATTTGCAATTATCACTAGTTCATCAGAGGCTGCGCGTGGGATCGTTCCGTCTGCGACGCTGTCAACAACAGCTTTGGCTATCGCTGCCTGGGCTGGTCCGTAGACCATGCTTGCTTGCCGCATCCCTGTGATCGTAACCGTTGGGACGATTAATGTTTCAGGTTTCACTGATAGATTCGGCTCAAGTATTGCCAGCAAAGGTTCATGTCCCGACGCCGGTGAGGCTTTGGCTTTTGCGAATGCTTCAGCGACAGGTCCATCTTTGTTTCCGATAAGAAGATCGATGTGAGCGGCTTCTGCGCCTTGTCCTGCTAGGGCTTCGCCTACGCGTAGTTTGAATCCTTTTATGACTTGCGGAGTTATTTCGATCGCCATGAAACGCTCGTGAATTGGCTTCTTCGTAATCTCAAAAGTGATTTCCTTTGGTTTGATCTTTCCTATCTTTTCCAGGTCGAGTCGCAGTTCTTCCCTTGCCTCGTAGGTGAGTTCGCCTCCTACGCTCAGCGGCTTCCGTACGGGGCCAACCTTGATTTTCATCATGTTCAACGCTTCTTTGGTTCCGACTGCTCCACTGCCAACTATGATCCTTGCTATCTTCTGGATCTTGTATTGAAGTTCTCGGGCCTTCTGAAGCTCGCCATTTTTGACGTGATTGTACATTTGGACCCAGACATCCGGAATTACGTTTGCGCTTGCCAATATCGCGCCCGAACAACCAGCTGCCAAACCTGCTACGACGACCTCGTCGTGCCCACACAGGACGTTGATCTTGTCTCTGACTTTTTCCAGAATGGCCAGAACATATTTCAGTTGTCCACTGCTATCCTTTATCGCTACAATGTTTGGGATTTGAGCTAGGTCTTCAACAATCTGCCAGGGCAATTCCAGCCCTGTGCATTGAGGGATGTTGTAGAGGATTATCGGTATGTCCACTTCGTTGGCTATTGTATAGAAGTGCTCGTAGAGTCCCCGGTCTGCCGGCTTCATGTAGAAGGGGGTTACTATAAGAGCTGCGGTGGCACCTACGTCTTTTGCGTATTTTGTCATTTCCACGGCCTGCTGAGTTCCGCTCGCACCAGTTCCTGCGATCACTGGAACGCGTCCGTTGACTTCTTCGATAACGATTCTGATTACTTGCTTTCTTTCTTCTATCGTCAGGTTTGTAAATTCTCCCGTCGTCCCACATGGAACGACACCGTGAACACCTGATTCTAGACAATGGTTAACAAGAGCCCTCAATCTCGTTTCATCGACGGATTTCCCGTCATCCGTAAAGGGTGTAACCAAAGCGGGATTGATTCCTTCGGGTTTGAACATGCTAGTTCCCACCTTCTTGTCGATTCTCGGTCTTATATCGTTTGAGTCTTGACAACGCTTAAATCGATTGGAAAAGAACACATAGCTTGGGTTTGGGAGGACATTGACTTTGGTCGATCTGAGAAGTAAACTGAAGATTCATGAAGAAAATCTTGAAGAGATCAACAGTTTTCTAGTCAAAAGAGACAATCCTTTGGTAGATCGGTTGCTTGCCATTATTGAGAAACACGGCGGCGTCGACGAGGTCAATCGTAAAGCCAGAGAGAATCGGAGACCCGAAATTCTCATCGAAAGGCTGGAGAAGAAGCGTTCCTCTTTCGTCAAGGATCTGGAATGGTTAACGAAGCAACGAGACAAAGAAGCGTTCATCAGCATTCCAGACTACAGGAAGAGGGTTCTCGGAAAAAGAGTTGAATCAATGAGTTTCGATGAAACTTTTGCGGTGACTCTGGAAATCAGCGCTTTCAATTTCTTCCCATGGCTAATGGAGGAGGCAAAGAAATCTATCGAGAAGAAGGAACTGATGCCTTCACGCTACATTCGCGTTCGCTCGATGAAGGAACAGGTTGAAGACAATGACATCCTGGCCTTTGCCGCCGCAATGCCGATCATAGGCGCATCATATGTTCAAACTCTGGACACCAAGGGGACGCTTCCTGGACCAGACGGCAAACCGGTTAATGTTCATCTGGGAGGACCAGAAACGATAACAGGCTACTTTGGCGGCGTAGGCTCCCCAAATGAGTACCCATTGAAGTGGGTTGATGAGTTTCTTCATTACTACACGGAGTACGGTCTTCCGCAGGTTTTGAACACTAACTCGGGCACGGTGCTCCTTGGATACTGGCTCAGAAAGCTAGGCATTGACATTGAGTTCAAGATCTCCGTATTTCTCGGCACCGACAACCCTTACTCGATACTTTGGACGCTGATGACGGCGAAGCTTTTCAGTCGGGAGGATGGATCGACGCCCCTTATCGGCTTCAACCTGTCCAACTCGGTCAATAATGAAACGATTGAGCTCGCAGCCTACGTGCGAAACGCGTTTGACTTTGAAAACGTCGTTCGCATCGAGCATCACATAACTGAAGCTTACAAGAGCATCGTGAGACAGCCTTACGACAGAACAGAAGAGCTCGTGAAACTGGCAGATCACGTGACGAACATCAGCGCCAAGCATGAGGGCGGCGTTCCTCAGACCGAAGCGAAGAGGCAACATCCCTCAGACATCCTAGATTACTTCATGCCAAAGAAGGATATCAAGACCAACAGTCTGATGCCGAAACTTCTACTCAACTATCTTGACAAGCACGACGCGGTGAACAGAACGGCTCAGGCGCTTACGAAGCACGGATTGAGTTTCATTGCTGCTCAGAATCTGCACCGAAAATAGGTCGAAATGTGTGAAAAATCCTTCTTGAATCGTCTACTCTTTGAGAATGATGGCCGCGCGCTACCAGCTTTCTCTTGGTCTCCTCACTACGAGATAGACTGTTGTTGCTACGAAGAAGACTGACACGATGCCCAGCACGGCGGTTAGGCGCCTCGTGTTGTCCAGTTCCCCCGCATTTCCTTGGAGCAACGTATAGTTGTCCTGTAGCTGCCAGTAGGTGTTGTTGAGTTGATCAAAATCGCTGGTGAGGTTAGAGATCCTTTGGCTTAGTTGATGATTGCTTTCATTGAGGTTTTTTGCCTGCGTCTCAAGGTTTTCTAGGTACGTGTTTTCTATGGTTGTCATCGTAAAGCCGCCTGTCATGCTTGGAAAAGTCAATTCGATGCCCCCGATGTCTGCCGAGTAAGAAATCTTAAGCTCTGCGTAAGCTATTCCCCAGATCTGTTCAGGCACTTGCACGACGGCGCTGTGCGCTCTTGAGTCACTGTTCAAGCGGAAGTAACTGTCCGTTATGTTGGCCAACGATGTTTTGATGCTGTCATTTATGAACCCGTAGATCTCGAGATTGAAACTGTCGACGTTTACGTTGGTCTGAGTCATTAAGTTCACACTGACGGTTAGGCTGCTGCCGGGCTGAGTATAGGACGTTGCATTGACTTGAATTTTCATTCCTGGAATTTCGGTGTCAAAAAACGTTTGCATCTGTTGTTCAACGGCCTCCGCTTTTTTTGCAGATATCAGCGTAACCGTTAGTGCGAGAATACCTAGTACAAAACACAGTTTTTCAAGATTCTTCACAATCTTTCCCCTTGCAAGAATTATCATGCAGCGACTTCATTGGTGTGGTTATTTAAAACTTTCTCCCGTTGTTTCGACGTTAACCGAAAAAACAGAAAAGCGCTAGCAATGGTCTATCTTATCGACCGGATGAAGCGTTGGTAGATGTAGCCGAAATAGAGGGCTGAGAAGCCCGTTAGGAGTATTTCGAGGGTGAGGATCGCCGGGTTTTTTTCCACCGCCATGAAATATCCGTTGGTCAGTATGTCGGTGAAGACCAGGAGCTGCAGAAAAATGGCTCCGCCGAGGCAGCTCAGGCCTGCAACGTGGAAGAACACTTGTGCGCGTCGGTCTTGCTTCAGAACGGTGGACATCGCTATCGTGAACAGTTGAAGACTGATGGCTTGATTAATGACTTGTGAATTCTCAAACAGTACAGACTCTAACGATTTTCATTCAGTATTGAGGTTACGTATTATAGCTCAAGGACGTATGCGTAGGGCATTGAATTCTGGCCTGGCAGAAGTTTTTTGGCTTTCTGTGAGCTTTGAGATCGCTCGATGAGAATATAGACTATACTACAGATAGTCATTTTATTGTTGCTGGATTGGGGATGAGAGATGTGCCACGCCTCTCAGAAAAAGCACGTATGCGTAGCGTGCGCGGCAAATTAAAGGAGATTGAGGAATAGAGAGGAAAATGCGTTTTTGTGGCACACCTCTGTTTTTTATCATAGGATACAGACGCATTAATACCTTGCTCCTAATCTAGGTCGATTGGATTATCATTCTCCATGTGGATGATTCAATTGGTTATCAAAATCAAAAATAACTCGCAAAATGAATCGAGCCTTCTAAGATGGGTATTGCTCTTTCAATTGTTCGTTGGAGGGTTGTTCGATTCGTGATGACGTTAGCGTACGCTGATCCGAGAAAGACCATGGTCTAAGAAAAGGCTGGCCTCGGGTAAGATTCCTCCTTTTCTTTTTTCAGAGTAGTTATTTTCCATCGTGTTTTTATTCAGCCGAAACCTTTTCATCTAAAGATCTTCGAACTGCTGAAGAACTGTAATCCAAAAGCGAGGATATCTGCGTTGGAAGAGTACTTAATCGGAACGGGCGGATGGGCATATTTCAGAGTTCCGGGACTCAAATCGTTAGTTGCTTATTCAAGAATTTTCAATTTTGTCGAAGTGAATTCAACATTCTACCGAATACCTGACCTGAAAATTGTCGAAGAATGGAAGCGTCTAGTGCCTCCTGATTTCAAGTTTGCGGTCAGAGCACACAATGCAATTGCTCACAAATACGAGCTTGAACCGGTCGAAGAGGCTATTGAACTACTTGAAAAGATGAGGCGGATTGCGGAAACATTGAACGCGGATATCTTGCATGTCCAGACGCCGCCTTCTCTCAAACTGAATGATCACGTTGTGGAGGGTTTTAGGCAGCTGTTGTCATCGTCTAGGCTCGGCAAAGTGCGACTTGCTCTCGAGTTGAGAGAAAACCTACCTCACGGACCGTCGCGTGAGCTTCTGAAGGTCATGCAGAATAATGGGGTGATACACTGTGTTGACCTGTCCAGAGGTGAGAAACCCACGTATGATTCAGACATCCTTTACACGAGGTTGTTCGGAAAAGGACACCATAACATTTACCAACCAACCGATGAAGAACTGGAGGAAATTGACCATACGGCTACGGCCTCGAAGTCGGAGAAGGTCGTGATGAGTTTTCACTTCGTGAGAATGTACAAGGATGCGGCTAGACTGAAGATCTACAAACAAACAGGCAAGTTTCCAAAGATCACGCGTTCAACGGGGTTAAGCTCGCTCATAGAAGTTCTTAAGGAAGATGCAGTTTTTCCCGCTACGAAACAGGATCTGATTCAGAGACAGGGGTGGAAACTCTTTGACGAGACTGAAACGAAGCGCGTTCACCTTGCACAATATCTTGACGGGCTTCCGGATCGGACGTATGAGAATCTCCGTCAGGTCACTGACAAGTTAGCCTCGGTAATGAGGTGATGACTTGGAGACGAAACCTGGAAAGATTTTCTTAGGAACTTCGGGTTGGAGTTACAAAGAGTGGATTGGGCCATTCTACAGTAAGCTGGACAAGAGCATGCTGAGGGCTTACTGTAGAGTCTTCAGGTCGGTAGAGATCGATTCGACGTTTTATCGTTACCCCTCAAAGGGCACCGTGATGGGCTGGGCCAGATACTCACCTGAAGGATTCGTTTATGCCGCCAAACTGCCTGGGCTAATCACACACGAGAAGAAACTACAATCGTCGCAAGGCATCGAGCAAGATTTGAACAAGTTCATCGAGCTCATGGAACCGCTGATTCTGAGCGGAAAACTAGGCTGCATTCTGATTCAGCTTCCTCCAAAGTTCAATTATCGGCCAAAGGAGTTGGAGGACTTCTTCAAATTGCTCCCCACGCACGTGAGATTTGCGGTGGAGTTCAGAGACCTCTCATGGATTAGAGATGAGACGTGGCCGCTGCTTCAGAAATACAAGGTTACTTACACGATCGTAGATGAGCCCTTATTGCCGCCACAAGTGCATTTGACTTCAGACATAGCATACTTTAGGTGGCACGGTAAGGGCACGCGTCCCTGGTATAACTATCGATATTCAGCTGAGGAGCTTCAACCATGGGTGCCCCAAGTCAAAGACACTGGTTCCAAGGTCGAGAGAGTGTATGGTTTCTTCAACAACCACTATCACGGTTATGCCGTTGAGAACTGCCTGCAAGTCATGGAGATGCTCGGAGCACTTGATGCCAAACAGATGGAAGCTAAGACTAGGATTGAAAATTACCGAAAGAATTCGAGCCAGAAGACTTTCTCGACTCTGGAGTCGTTTGCAGCTCCCAAGGACGAGAGTTTTCAGAGCTTGATCAACTATTTTGTGCCGCCTGAACGGTTGAAAAGGGCTGAGCAGATTCCAGACCAAGAACTGCAGATCACGAAGCAACTGAATGGGCGGATCGAAGCAACGGTAAGAGAGTACCACGTCGTTATAGATTTGCCGTCACAAGCCATTCTGCATGACTGTGCAGACTGGGCGAGGGTTTCGTCGACAAGGAAATTGTGCAAACATGTCGCAAAGCTTTTCCTATCTATTGAAAGAAAAAGTGCGACTGAAATCCTCAGAAGACTGTATCATGAGGAAGAAGTTTGGCAGTTTAAACCTTTCTTGAATGTATAACTTGTCTTCTTTGTCTGAAAGCGTACGTTGACGTTTATGCTCGATACGTAAGAAGGCAAATGGTTGACGACTTTGGAATTGTACGATTTTGCAAAATGATTAGCCTAACGGCTAGGTTCAGACGAGTTTTCCTTGGGCGACCATTTTGACCTCTCCTCCGACATGAACTTCGATGTCTCCTTTCTTTTGGGCTTTCAAATACAATAGGGAAGGGCGTCCCATCTCGTAGCCTTGCTCAACTCTGACGTTTACGGAGTCATCACCGAAATAGCGGTAGTGCGATAAATAGCCTGCCAGACAACCGTTTGCTGAGCCAGTTGCTGGATCCTCTGGAATGCCGAATAAGTCGACGAACACGCGTACGTTCAGATTGTTTTGTTTCTTGTAGGTTTCTGGACTGAAAACGAGAATTTCTGCTTCCGTTTCTTTCAGAAGTTCTGCGTGTTTGTCTTTGTTTATCCTTGCGCGTTTTATCGCGTCCAAGCTCTTCAACGGCGCTATTATGAACGGAACTCCGGTCGATACCTCTTGAATTGGATATCTCTTATCAATGTCGCCGGCGCGTATGCCTAGCACGGGTGCGACCTTCGCGGGGTCGAATTTCTTGCCGAAGGTGGGTGGTATCTGTTTCATCCAAAGCATTTCGTGTCCGCTCTTGTTCTGTTCGAAGGTTACTGGAATCCGTCCAACCTTCAAGTTGAGCCATACTTGCTGGACGGTTTCGTCGGCGATCTGGTGTTTTATCACGTAGGCTGTTCCCAGCGTCGGATGTCCTGCAAAGGGGAGTTCATTTTTTGGAGTGAAGATTCGGACGTCATATCCGTCGTTTCGTTTCAGTTCTGAGAGTATGAAGGTTGTTTCTGAGAAGTGCATTTCGTTGGCGATTTTCTGCATTTGGGCGCTGGAGAGTTGACCGGCGTTTCGGAAAACGGCAAGTTGATTTCCAGCATATTTTTCTTCAGCAAAAACGTCGAGCAGGCTGAAACTCAAATTGTCCATTTTTGTGCCTCGACTTTCATTTGTTTCTGGCACTGAATATATCTTGACCGGTAAGGTTTTCGTTGTTTGTGACTGGGGTCGTTTGTCTTCGCCGAATCTATACTTTGTATTCCTTTGCTTTCTCGGTATGGATAATCTTGCCCCGGATGTCTCTCATGAACTTGATGAACAGTTCTGTATTCTCTGTGTGCACCGGGAAAACGGTTTGAGCATCGATTTTTCTTAGTATGGCTTTCAACTCTAATGGCATCATGTGTCCCGAGACATGGACGTGATACTGAGGGAGTCCGTAGTGTTGCAGCCAGTTTACCAGCCTGCCGTAGTCGATCTCCATCTCTTCATTGAAAGGTTCAGATGCCGAGAGGACGTAGCAGCTACCAGGTTGCGGTTGGAGTTCGACGAGTTCTTCTAAGTCGAAGAAGGACATGGCCAGAATTACTTTGTTCTGTTGCTTCGAGAGGTCGAAGGCGGTTTTGACTTGACTTGGACACTGGTTTTCGAGCTTTTCTTCCCACTTGTAGCGAGTGGACTTCGATTTCCGAAAGATCAATATGTCCTTGTCGTTGAGGTTCGGGAGGTTTAGTCCCTTGTCTGCACGGAGAGCACTCAATAGGTGTGCTTGTTTCATTGAAATCGCGAGACAACGATGATTTCTCTTGGCGACTCGATAGAAACTGTTGAATCGGTCAACATCCGCGTACGCAAATTCTGCAAGCACTATTCCGTCCGTTTGCGTGACAATATCATCCAACTTTTTTTCGACTTCTGCTTCCGAAGAAACAGATGCGCCGGCCATGTTGGTTGCCTCTGTGACTATCGCAACTGGATTGGATTCCTGCGCCTTCGATACGAAGTCGTCGGTCATTTCACGTTTGGCGCCGTGGTGTCTGAAGTCGCCCGTGTAAGCGATTGACCCGTTTGACGTGTGAATCACGAAACCGTAGGCGCCTGGGACGGAGTGATCGACGTGGATGGGTTCGACTTCTAGGCTGCCAACATGGATCTTCTTGCCGGTTCTGAACGTTTTGAAGTCTAGACCTTCGAGATCAAACTCCAAGTCGGCCCTCCGGATCTCACTCTGCGCTTTCAGCACAGTACTTGTCGTTTCACCGCAGTGAATTGGGATTTCGCGTTTGATGAACGATAGGTAGGCCGAATGGTCCAGGTGTCCATGAGATACGAAAACTGCATCGACTTCAGGTTCTTTATTATCGAACCTGTAAACACCGTCAAGTTTTGGTAGAATCCCGAATTCTCGGAGGCTTTTTCCGCTCTTGGGTGAGAGGAACGGTGGTGAATAGAAGAGCTTTTTCAATGCGAATGACATGCCAAAGTCGAAGAAGACTCGTGTGTCTCTGTCTTTGAGCAGTATCTTGTTCCCGCCGATCTCGTTTACTCCGCCGTAGAACGTAATCGTTGTTTCGTTCTTGACCATTCTCACGCCTTCAGTTCGTCCGCCTTTCTACAAATGCTTGAAAAAACATACATTATGTGCGGGTAGGTGAAGATGCTAAAGACCTTTGTGTATTTTGCGGTTCCAGCTCTCTTGATCGTGTCTCGTTTCCCGCCAGCCTCCAAATAGCCTTTAATGAATGTTGTCGCAAACTTTTCAAGTCTTTTTGCGTCAGCGAATGGTGATATATCGTGTCCCGAGTAATAGAGAAATTCCGCGATGTCCCAGACAATGTCGCCGTTGCGACTGGCCTGTTCAAAATCCATCAGATATAGCTCACCTGTTTTCGCTAGAAGGATGTTTTCGGGTTTTGTGTCTCCCAAGGCTACGTCCAATGAGTGAACGCGAGCGAATGTTTTGCCAACTTTGAGAACAACCTCCAGAGCCTTTTCCGTCTCCTCTGCGTTTTTCGAGGTGACAACGTTCTTGACTATGTTGCTCAGGTCTTCTCCCTCGAGGTACTCCATCATTATTAGCCTTTGACCGGGGCTTATGCTCAATAGCTTTGGAACGGCGAATCCTTTTGAGTCCAAGAGACGATTGATTGCGCATTCGCGTTCTAGTCGCAAGTTTCCTGCAACCGCGAAGGTCTTGGTGCCGACTGACCACAGTGTGAGTGGAAACCACTTGAAGTTGGACCAGTCTCTAAACTGCTTGACGATAGCTCGTGTGCGTTTTCCTCTCGCCATTGTTTCAACTAAGTACACATTGTTCAGCATGCCCCCGACACTTTCAATCGTCACCTTTGCTCCTTTGTCTGCGAACAACGCCCTTCGGGCAAAAACCGTTATGTCGAGTCTGTTTGACAAGGGCACCAGCTTCGTCGCCGTTGGAACATAAACATAACTCTCAGGATCCTCGATCGCCTGCTTTATTCTGAGATCATTGAGGGACACCTGTGTTCCTCGAAGTGATTCCCGGTTTTGCGAAAGGGCTTCGAGGATCTGCGGGAAAATTCCAAGCGAGGAGACGAACAATGTTCGCTGTCCGGTTTTGAAGAGGTCTGTGAACCGTGCTCGTAACCCTTTTGATTTCTCTGCAAATTGTTTCGCTATTATCCAGTGTTCGTTTACGCGATCGATTACGTTACGGTTCTCAAGCTCTTTTAGAGCTTCAAGAAAGCCACGAAGGACCGGCTCGATTTTTTTCCGTCCTTCATCGTCTTTTGTCAGGCCTACGAGAGCATAGAAGGTAGGCGGAAAGAGTCGTGCTCTGGTCAACATGGTTTCATACATGAAATATTCGGGTTTGATGCGCAATTCCTGAGATAGTTCTGGGAAATCAAGAACAAGGCTCTCTAGGAGCTCAATAATTAATCGTTTTTTCAACATGATCTCTTGTGAATGCAGATAGTCCGCATTGTGCAAAACCTCGTAAGGAAAGATTAGAGCACTGGCGAGGGCTTCGCCGAGAAAGCCCTTGTCGACGTCCCTTTCGAAAACCCATGAATCAACTGCTAGAATCGAGATGTTTTGACCATCAAATGCCTTAACGTAGTTCATTAGTCGTGGTTGAAATTTGCGAACAATTATGAGGATTTGGGGGATTCTTCTCGTTGAGGACAGTATCGGCGCAAAATCACTCCGTCTACACGCTGCGGTTACCACGGAGGGACCGACCACTCGTTTGCAAAAATTGAGAACCTCTCTGGTCAGCATTGGATCTGTATTTTCTGTGGTTTGTGCCAATTTTCCACCAACAAAGGAGTCAACGGCCCAACTAGTGATTCGGCGGGAGTAAGAGATATAATTGATGGTTCAAAACATTCTCTTCAGCTACTGAACTCAACAGTGGATCATCGCTTCTGACGGATAGTACCGTAGGTTCTCAGAACTCGCAAAGCCTTCGCTGCTTTTTCGGGAAGATTATATAACGGGATGCGCGATCGTCCCAAGACTTCGTACACTTTGGCAAAATCTTCACCGCCAGCCGGCACATCTACGACGGGTTTGCGGGTGTATCTCGAGAGGATTTTGGGGAACGATCTCGCGTCTTTCGGTTCAAAAAACGTGGACTTAAGCATGTTGATCAGCATAACCCCATCCACATTCTTGTCAGCTAGAACCAACTCCAAGACCCTGCGGTATCGGTCCGCTTTTGCGTCTGCTATCATATCTATCGGGTTAGTGGCATCGACACCCGGGTAGAGTCCTTCGATCTCTTTCTTCGTTTTCTCTGACAAATTTGCAAGCGTCAGACCGCATCTCTCGACAGCATCTGCAGCCAATATCGCCGGTCCTCCGACGTTACTGACTATAGCGACGTTGTCTCCGAGCATCGGGGGCTGCTTGGAAAGAGCAATGGCCATATCCATGAGTTCCTCAACGTTTTCAACTCGGATTATTCCAGCTTTCTTGAAGGCCGCATTGAAAATCTGATCTGAACCAGCGATGGATGCCGTATGGGATTTGGCTCTATGGGCTGATTCCAGCGTGACGCCGCCTTTCAAGGCGAGGATGGGCTTCTTCTTGACAATTTTCTGTGCTTCCCGAATGAATTTTCTGCCGTTCTTGACTCCTTCCATGTACAAACAAATGACCTTCGTCTGCCGGTCCTTGCCCAAGTAGCTGAGTAAGTCTACATCGTCTACGTCGATTTTGTCGCCTACGAAGGCAAATTTGCTGATTCCAACGTTATAGAAGCAAGCCCAGTCGAGAAGGATGGCACCGACTCCGCCGCTTTGAGATATCACGGAGATATTCCCTTTTTCGGGCATGAGGTCTATCTCGAAGGTTGTGTTCAACCCATTTGCTGTGTTTACGACGCCCATTATCGTGTTAGGGCCGAGGAATCTGACTCCGTACGCTTCCTTAAGTTTGAGGAGGCTTATGCGTTGATGTTCCTCGTATCCGCCCGTTATCATTACGAGGGCTCTTATTCCTTTTTCCGCGCATTTTTCTGCCTGGATCACTGATTGAGCGGGAGGCAGCATGATTACGGCGAGGTCTGGAGTTTCTGGTAGCCGTCTCAGACTCTTGTAACCCGCGTAGCCGTCCACGTCCACGACGTAGGTCTTCCTCTTGAAGAACCGTTTCATATTGTATGTGACATTTCCAAAAAGCTGAGGTGAAGCCATGCCAACCTTCTCCCGAGTTCTGCTCGAACCTATCAAGGCAGCCGATTTCGGCTCGAAGATTGTCTTGACTTCATCCATTTGCAATTCCTTCAGGTCAAGAGCGCAGATTGAGGAAGGAGCTAACATACGTTGTTCGTGTTCATAAATTTAACCATCCACACTTTCGATGGCCAGAGCTACCGCATTTCGTTTAAGCTAAGTGAACAGCTTTCAGGAAAATTTAGGCGGTCATCTTGCAAGTATTCTTATGTAAGCAAAAGCTGCGGTCGATGCGAATATGACGGTGAAAATCGCGACGGATACTAGCCAATATGGTGAAAATGCCATAGTGTTCGGCATCAGGAAAGAACGGATCATGTCCGAAGCGTTACTCAATGGGTTGACCTCTGCAAAGGTCACGAGTATACTTGGAAACTGCCCAGACTTTCCGAGGTCTTGTATGAGGTATAGCGGGTAGAAGACGCTGCTGCAGAAGAACAGTGTGTAGTAGACCAGCCCTCTGGCAGTGACGAATTTTTCGAAGCTTGAGGTGGACACGGCTATTGTTATGCTCAACCCTGAGATGCCCATGGCCAACAGAAATAGTGTGAAGATGATAAGCAGTAGTTGTGGTAGTGTAGGAAAGCCGACGAATATGAAGCAAGTAAGAAGCAACGGTGTCATGTAGACCAAGCCTCTGCAAGCCGCCTGAGATGACGCGTCCGAAAGCCAATTCGTATCTGCTCATGGGTATGCTGAGCATGTAGTGATGGATTTCTCGGCGTCGTTCCATGTTTACTTCTCGTCCGATCATGAAGGCAGATGCGAAGAGTCCCGTCACGGCAAGTCCCGGCGCGAAGAAGTCAAAGTAGCTCGTGATCCTTTCCGTGACTGCCTGGGCAAGCATGTGATTGTAGACTACGGCCATGATGAAAAGGTCGGCGAGGTTCATGCTGATTAAGCCTACGAGCCACCATTTGTATCTGAAGAAGTTTCTGAAGTCGAGTTCCACGATGTATAATATGCCTTTCATCATCGCCACGCGCCTCCCTCTATCCTTTTGCCGTAGATGACGACGCCGAAGAGCGTGAAGAAGCCGAAGAATGCGACGATGCCGAGTAGGGGTAGCAAAGGATTGTCAAGTGGTGATTATCTCGTCAAGACCTGTTCCCCATCTGAAGAGATCCGCGGCGAAGCTCACTGGGTTGATCGAGGCAGCTCCACCGTAGGCTGGGTTTGCTGCCTGCACGATAGCCAATGGATACATCGCTGTGCTTAAGCGGACGATCAGTGCATCTAGTACGCCCATGAGTATGTCGAAGCGGTCGCTTGACTTTATGATAACAGCAAGCGTTATGCTCATGCCTGCGACACCGAATGAAAACAGGAATAGGGCGAACAGCGAGATTAGAAAGGCAATGGGGTTGAGTGAACCAATAACGTAGAGTGATATTGCAATCAAGGGTCCGACGTAGATGAATGATCTTAATCCTCCTCCAATTGATCTTCCAAGCACCAATTGCCTTCGCGATACGGGCAAGCTTAGAAGGTACTCGAAAACGCCGTGTTCTGCTTCTTCATAGATATCGAATCCGATAAAGATGGCAGCCGAGTATAACGTCATTACTGAGAGGCCGCCGACGTAGTAACGGAAATAGTCTTTAACCGCGTTTACGTTTATCATCTGGCTTGCGATCAGGCCAAAGAAGGCGATTTGGCTTACGAACCAGATGGCGCGCATTATGATTAGAAACTTGTACTGAAAGAACAGTCGAACGTCTCTTTCAATAACCAGCGCAAGCTTGTTCGTTCCACGGTCACTCCTTGTCTTTCTGTGCTTCCTCGATCGTTAGACCCGTGTAGTGTGCGAAGACGTCGTCGAGGCTTGGTTCACTCATGCGAACGGATTTTAATCGGCACTTCTCTTTTCGAAAAGAGGTTCATGATTCGGGGGACGATTTCTTCCACCTTGTTCAAGTACAGGCGCACGCTCGTCGGCTTGACCTGCATTAGGTCGACGACTTCTTTCATGCTCTTCAGTTCATCAATGAGTGTTGCCGGGGCGTCTTTCTCCAGCTGGATGTCCATTATGTCGCCGCCGACTATGCTATCCTTAAGTTTCTTGGGTGTGTCACACACTAGCAGCTTACCCTTGTGCAAGATTCCTACTCGGTCGGAGAGCTTATCTGCCTCATAGAGCTCGTTCGTCGCGAGAATAATTGTGGAGCCTTCATCCCTGAGTTCGAGAAGCATGTTCCATATTCTATGCTTTCCAACGATGTCAATCTGTGCAGTAGGTTCGTCAACTATGGCAATTTTCGGTCTTTGTATTAGAACCTTGGCCATTTCAACGCGTTTGCGCATGCCACCTGACAAATTGTGGACACCCTTTTTCCGGGCATCCCACATCTCCACGGCACTAAGCACATCTTTTACTCTCTGTTTTCTGTCGGACGTTGATAATCCGCAGACCTTGGCGTGCCAGTTCACCACGTCCCACGGGGTTGCGACCCACAGCATTTTTGGCTCTTGAAAGCCTATGCCTAGAAGACCTCGCACTTTTTCGGGCTGCTTTCGAATGTCGTAGTTTCCGACTAGGGCTGTGCCTTCCGTGGGTTTGATGACCGTTGCCAACATGAGGATAACAGTGGTCTTGCCTGCCCCGTTGGGGCCGAGAAGTCCGAGGATTTCGCCTTCTTCGACATCCATGCTCAAATGGTCAACTGCAGCTACGTCGCCGAACTTCTTAGTGAGGTTTTGAATTCGAATTATCGGTGCCACTTGTTACACCAGGTTGAGAAAAAAATACAATAACACATCAGTTAAATAAGACTAGCGATTCACGGTGCTGCCGAGTTTTCCCGTTGGATAAGTGCACAGGACGGGGTTAGGTGAGCTCGCAGGTTCATGCTTGTCGAAAGGTCATTTGTCTTTCGCGGCGTAAGACCTCGTCCGCGACTTTGTCTTTGGTGTATCCGAACATGGCGAGCAGCGTTTCCCCAGAAGAAAGAAGCATCCTAACATATTCCCCAGCATCATAACGCGTCTTAGCCTTCAGTAATTCAGCGGGAACAACTCTCTCAGTAGCCCATTTGGACTCAGCGTTAACAATCAAATACTGCACTGTCTGTCCTGCGTGAACTTCAAAACCAGCCTTCGTCAGCTTCCTAGCTGCAATAGCCTGAAAAACATCGTGACTGTAATTTAAGGGTTCTTTAGAAATTCTCTTGGCAACCAGAAGCTCTTCTAAATCAACCTCGCCCTCAATCAACCTGTCCGCATAATTCCTCAAAACACCGAGCGCATCAGGAATTTTTTCTTTGAAACTCTCCAGACTAGTGGCTCCCGCAAGCTTTTTGATCAGCTCCAACTGAGCGTCAACGATAAAAGCAGGGGTATCCCCACGCCTTGCCTCAATGCCCCTTAGTTTCACATCGCCATTTTCGAGCACACCATAATATCGGTTCAAGACCGGAACACCCTCCAGCACCCTTGAAGGCAGAAAAACAATCCATCGATACTTCCCCTCAACACCCAAAGAAACCTTAACAGAATCCGAAACCCCGCGACAAAAATCCACAACCTCCTTCGGCGAAGCGTTAACCTTCTTCAACCACAAAGAATCCACGATACCATGAATAACCTCAAACCCATGTTCTTCAGCCATTCTCGCAGTTTTCAGTAACACGTCGCGAGCAAAAGCACACACGGCAATGTGCGCGTCAACTCGCCCAAACCGCGCATTCCTGTACCCCAGGTAACCAAAGCATGTGACCAAAGTCCATTTGAGAGCTGCCTGCCGCATATCATAAACGTGCTTTAGGTTTGAATCGTCTACTTCTCTTTTCAAATTCTTGTACTTAGAACGTTTCTTTAACAACACTTCCAACGTCTTAGGAACTATGCCCTTCCGTTTCTCACAAATATTGTACCCCAATTCGGGAACACGAATACTAGAGTTTGGACAACACTTGCAAAGAACAGTTTCGGCAGAGATGTTCCGCGTCAACATCAACGTCGGAAACATCGACGTAAAATCAACTTCAAACACGTCGGTGTGAAAACCAATCTTCGGCTCAAAAATGAACCCACCACGATCAGCAACAAGCAGTTCCCACGCGGTCTTGAAAGATTCCGGTTCATTCTTCTTCCAAGGCACAAGAATGCCATCTTTCCACGCAGTGTAAAGCTGCAGAGAAGACATGATCGTCCCAATTGACGCCCTAGCCGCTCGGTGAAGGGGAACTCGACATGTACGTGAAACCTCGATGAGACCATCCAAACCACACGCGGTGTAGATGAACGTGTTGTTCACGTCGATGTGAATTCGACCGAAAAGCCTCCGCATCCCTGCCTTATGATACACTCGGCCGTACGAAAAGAAAGTAGTCCCGCTATCCGTTCCAGTCTTTAAGGGAACAGCTTCCCTGCTCAGAATAAAACGATCCAGGACACCGTTAACAAAAGCCCGATAAGCCAGGTAAGGTAGCCAGAACGAGTCACCACCCTCAGTAAAAATCAGGTCAGGATCCATTTTCTTAACAGACTCAACAAGCTTCAGAATCTTCTTCTCTTCATTCTCACCGTCGACAACCATTTTTTTGCCGTCGCTTTCGAGCGACACATTCTCTATCTTATCGCTCATCTTGTTCGAAACGCCTTCTTTGTTGGCACTCACCCTAAGCCACAGTGAACGCAGAGGCGGGACATGGTAGTCGACGCTCTCAACCGAATCCTGCAAGTCATAGCTAAGCCGTTTCCCAGAATCAACAACCATCACACGCGCAAACGGGAAAACATCCTTGTCATACAGGTATGCCTGCGCGACTACGACATCAACGTTGTAGAAACGAAATCGTTGGTAGCCACCGAGTCTGAGCAGATCCCTAGCAAGAATTGAAGCTTTAGCATTGTCCTTGAGCCTCACCTCCAAGACCTTTCGTTTGAACGATTCCATAAAATCCGCGTTCTTCTCAACAAAACGCCAATCCGCAACCGAACTGTTGTACTCAATTCTGTCTGCTAAACGATTTAAGGCAGAAAAATTACCAGAAACATAAATCGACGAGACAAACTTGTCAACAAATCGAACCCGTTCGCCATTATCCGTGATAACCCAAACCGCAACCTCATCAGGACCTGAAGGATAAACGTCAAACAACCATCCTCTCACAGGGTTAAGTTTGACGAAGCTTTTTTTCAAGTCGCTCAAGACTCTCTTTGATCTCCATAAGCTCCTTTCGCTGACTTAGCAGAATCGACATGAACATGGCCTCAGTCAAGATAGGCCGTGTCGCCATGCCACCTGCTGACGCATAAATCCTACACGCGATCATCATTTTGTCAAAAGCCTCAGCATCCTTGTCCCGCAGTGCTCTCCGAAAGCTATCCCAATGAAGAATCTCTTCTTCCAAAGCCTGTCTATAGGACGGAACGGTCCTCCCCAAAAAGTACACCTCCAAAAACACGTGTAGAAGGCTGATCAGCCGTGAAATCCATAGTGAAGGGTCTGATATGCGGATGATCCTCTAGAGCAACAGTCAAAACCCGCTCTTTCTTCCTCAACCTGAGGAGAACATCGGCTTTTCCGAACAGAACCGCTTCAAAAAACGTGCTCTGTCTAGACTGTCCTTTAGGAAAATAGGTTGCAACAACAATCGTTCTTTTTTCCGAGACTATTTCTGACAGCTTAGTGCAAACCTTCATGAAAAGCTCCCTTCCCTCTGTCTTAGGAATGTCACTGTCCAAAAAAAGAGAAGTCACGTTCGAAACAATCAACAACCTAGCCCTAGTCTTCCTCAAAACAGAATGCAGCTTATCCAAGATTAGGGACGAAAGCTGGTACGCAGTAAAAGCACGTGAAACGTATATCCTTTCCAAAGCTGCCCTACAGTCCAAACCATAATCACGTGCAGCCTCCGCAACTTCGTACGGGCTGAACGAGTTTCCACCGTCCACAAAAACGGTAGAAGAATCTAAACCGCCACGTTCATGCGGCAGCTGAGCACGAACTGACAAAGCAAAAACCATTGACGAAGCAACATTGCCGTGTAAAACGGCAAAGTCACCAAGCTCAAACCCTGGAAAAACATCGTCTAACGTGGGAAAACCGAGGGAAAGGGGTCTGGGCTTGTTTGTTGATAAAATAGACATGCGTAGCTCCCCGATTCATGACTGAAAGCCTCAGAAAACGTAGATAAACGTTCACTGGAAACACACTCTACAAAACTTGGAGAGATAAGTTAAAGTGAAAAACCAAAAATTCAAGGGGTCTAGACATAAACTTTCTTAAAACACCTGAAGAAATAGTAAGCTGTGAATACGGATGAAGAAGCCTGAACTGGATTTTGTCAACGAATCAAACATGAGCCTGCTAACCGATTTCTACGAGTTGACTATGTGCGCGAGTTACTTTGAAAACAATAGGAACGAAACTGCAACGTTCGACCTCTTCATAAGAAAACTGCCGCCTAACAGGTCATACTTCATCTTCGCAGGACTGGAGCAAGTTCTGCTTTTTCTCGAGAACATCAAATTCGACGAAGACCAAATCAAATACCTGAGAAAACAGAAATTCAGGTCAAAATTCCTCGAATACCTGATGAATTTCAAGTTTACTGGAGACGTTTGGTCCGTCCCCGAGGGAACGATTGTCTTTCCTGAGGAACCACTGATGAGAATAACTGCTCCGATGATTCAGGCTCAGCTGATCGAAACTTTCCTCCTAAACACTGTAAACCTGCAGACGATGATTGCCACGAAAGCCGCAAGAGTCGTCTGCGCGGCGCAAGGAAAGCCTGTGATCGAGTTCGGTCTAAGAAGAACACAAGGCACAGACGCGGGAATGAAAGCCGCAAGATGCAGCTACCTTGCTGGTGCTGAAGGAACCTCAAACGTTCTTGCGGGAATGAAATATAACATACCTGTTTTCGGCACGATGGCGCACAGCTACATAATGTCCTTTGAAAATGAAATTGACGCGTTTAGAAATTTCGCGAAAACCTTCCCAGAAAACTCCACGCTTCTGATCGACACCTACGACGATTTGAAAGGAGCCGAAAACGCTGCAGCAGTGGCAAAAGAAATGGAGAGCGAAGGGCAAAAACTGAACGCCGTCCGACTTGACAGCGGCGACCTTGCAGAAACAAGCAAGAAAGTCAGGAAGATTCTAGACGCCCAAGGCCTGCAATACGTAAGGATCTTTGCAAGCGGAGACCTAGATGAATACGCGATCGAGGAACTGCGGAGGAGACGTGCAAAGATCGACGCGTTTGGCGTAGGAACCAGGATGAGCACGTCATCTGACAGGCCATATGTAGATGTCGTCTACAAACTCTCCTGCAGAGTTGAGCGTGGAGTTCCAGCGCCGACCATGAAATTAAGCAAAGGGAAAACCACTCTGCCTGGATTGAAACAGATCTACAGACAACGCAACGAGGATGACAAGTATTCCAAGGACATAATCAGCTTAGATTCTGAGAAAATCGACGGAGAACCTTTACTCATTCATGCTATGCAAAAAGGTAACGTGATCTACGATGCACCCAGTCTAGACGACATCAGAAAAAGCACTCTCGAAAACCTGCTCCACCTTCACAAGGTTTACAAAAGACTGAAAAAAACCCCGTTGTACCCGATAGTCTTGAGCCCTGCACTGAAGAAAATCAAAAGCCAGCTAGCTCGGCGTTTAAAGGAACAGGAAAACTCCATGTAAGAAAAACTTCTGAGTCTTGAACAGAACGTGCAACCAAATTGCAGGACACTGTTTCCAGCGTCACGTATACCAAAATCACCCAATCAGATTTAAGTACGACAAAAAACACTGGCAAAAAGGAAGAGGAAAGCATGGAATTTTCTAACGTTTACGACGATGCAAAGCGTGCGGAATCATATTCGAAACTGGAGTTCCCTGGCACTTACTATTTGGCATACAGAGATTTGCCTGAAATCATAACTCAGAATGTTGCCGGAAGAAATGCAGTGGACTTTGGGTGTGGAACTGGACGTTCGACGAGATTTCTACGGAGACTTGGATTCGAAACCATTGGGGTCGACATATCCGAGGTCATGATAAAGAAGGCAAAAGAGATAGATCCAAAGGGTGACTATCGGCTTATCCATGAAGGTGATTTCAGTCAATTCAGATACGAAGCTTATGACCTTGTACTTTTTGCGTTTACATTTGATAACATACCCACGATGGGAAAGAAAGTCCGTTTGTTCAGAGAAATGAGACGCGTGCTGAAGACAGAGGGAAGAATAATCGCCCTTGTCTCGTCTCCTGAGATATACACCCATGAATGGGCGTCCTTTTCTACCAAGGATTTTCCAGCAAACAAATCTGCCAAAAACGGTGATAAAGTCAGGATAGTCATGACCGATGTGGAGGACAAAAGACCGGTGGAGGACGTTTTATGGACAGATGCCTACTACCGTGAGACCTTCAAGAGGGCCGAACTGGTGCTAATGGAGATGTACAAACCGTTAGCGAAGGAAAGTGAGCCATATGAATGGATCAACGAAACCAGAATTGCACCTTGGGTCATTTATGTATTGAAAAAGAAGAAATTAACAAAAAGTGCGCCTAGACACGTTTAGGCACAGATTTTGTTCGTTTAGGCCTTCTCCGGTTGCAGGTGTAACTAGTCAAGAGTGTGGATCTCTAGATCATGGCTCGCGGGGACTCGATTTTTCTCAGAAGCGGACGTAGCGCGGCATGAGTCATTCCTTCATCCACTTGATTCCCTTTGAACACTCCTGTTGCTCCGATTTGTCGACATATGAACGTCAACGAGTCTTCCGTGAAGTTCAGGAGGTTCTGCCCGTCGTTTGTAAGCTTGTATACTTTTCTCGGTCTTTCAGTTGACATTTCCCAGTCGCTCTTGACGTACCCTTTCTTTTCTAATGTTCCAAGCAGAGGGTAGATGGTGCTTGGTCCGAAATAGACGCCGAAGGTCTTGCGGATCTTCGTTATTATTTGGTAACCATGCATGGGCTGTCCATTCAGAAACTGTAGTATTATGAGGTCTAGAAGGCCTTTCATGAGCTTGGTTTGTACTTCTTTGGAGTTGTTCATTTCTGACACCCTTTTGTTGTTTTGCGGTATCTTTGTTCAACAGTTTGTCTGTTGGACGCTGATACGATATGTCTATTGTAAGACATATCTTGAGTCTCTATATACACTAAACAATCATATAAATGTTCATGCTTACCCGAAGCATAAAGAAGCATACACAAGCATATTAGAGACCGTGACTCCAACGTAAATCTAATAAGCCCAAATGCAAACAAGTACGGAAATAGACATAAAGAGAACGTGCACGAATTGTCGGACGTGTATAGAAAGGAACTTGTTCAACGCATCACCAAGAACCTGCTCGATATTCAGATTCTGCGCCTGATCCAGCAGCGACCCATGTGGGGATACATGATAAAAAAACAAGCGGAGAGGAAATTTGACGTGAGACTCAGACACGGAGCACTTTACCCACTGCTTAACGCGTTGGAAAAAGACAGCTTTCTAACCAGCGAGAAGCAAGCGAAGGGTGGCAGAACCAGGAAGGTATACATGATAACGTGGAAAGGCATCCACTACTTAGAGGTGTACGACAGCATTCTTAAGGAGCAGTTGAACCGAAAAGACATCGAATAGACCAGCTGCTAGTTCTTAAATAGCACATGCTAACAACAACTCCAACATGAAAACACGAGAACCCAAAAGGAAATCTGCTGTCTTGATCAAGTACTTCCAAGAACACAGCAAAGAATGCCAAAATTTCGTCAGAACAAGTTTCTTGTCGGAGGGAACTAAAAGCCAAAGACTGCGAAAAGCTCTAGAATGCTATTTCTCCTACTGGAACGACTTCGTCCACCCAGGATTCTTCTCTTTGGCCTACGAAGCTTCAGGAGGCGAGCCTGAGAAAATGCTGAAACCCCAAGCAGCAATGGCAATGATTGCCGCGGCTTTTGACATTCATGACGATATAATCGACGGTTCAAGGAGAAAACATGATCACCTAACGGTCTTCGGGAAATTCGGTCAAGATATCTCCCTGCTTCTTGGCAACGCTTTCCTAGTAAATGGCTTTGCCCTGTTGGGCGATTCCGCCGCAGAACTTGCAATTGAAGAGGAAAAAAAAGTGTTTGAAGTTGCCAAAGAGTGCCTCTTCGAAGTCGGTACTGCTCACGTGTTAGAACTGGAAACTCGTCGCAGGTTCAACTTTTCTCCAGAAAGGTACCTGAAGATTCTCGAGATGAAAGCAGCCAGCGTGGAAGCAGATATGCGGATCGCTGCGTTGATGGCTGAAGGATCCGAGGAGCAGATCAAAGCTATCAAAGAATATGGAAGGATAATCGGTGTCCTGACCACTCTCCGAGAAGAGTTTGTAGATGCCTTTGAACCTGAGGAACTAAATCGGCGAATACATAACGAAACTCTACCGATTCCCCTCATGTATGCTAAGAAAGACCACGAAGCCAAAAAAGCTATCTTTAAACTACTAAGAAAGGGGAAAATAACGAAAAAAGATGTGAACGGACTCGCCAGCATCATTCTAGACACAGAGCCCGTGGTCAAACTGAAAAAACGAATGGACAAGCTTTGCCAAAGGAGTGTAGAACTAGCTTACAAGATTTCTAGCGGAAAATCACAAACACTTCTTATCGATCTGGCGCAGTCGATGCTGGAAGACCTTTAGAATCTAAAACGGGTATGTCCTAACAGGAACGTTCCGTTTCTTAGCTTTCGTCATCTCAATCCCTCACAAGAGTATACGTGTACAACAGGTGTACTTAAGGTTTATTGTTGAACGATAATACAGTTAAAAACTTAACAAGTCTTTTATGATGAGACATATGAATCTTGATTTGAAGGTTACCTCGCGGAATGCAGCACAAAAGGATAATGGAGCCGCGTATTCCACCGAAAGAACTAGCACCTGCCGTCATCTTAGTTTTGAACAGCCTCACATGGCTCACGCTGACATCCACCCAACTGAGCAGTTCAATTGACAACATCAAACTGCCACTCATCGGAGTTCTGACACTGCAGGGCGTGTACTACGCCGGAATAGCATTCTCCGCGATCCTTGGCGCATACCTGTTTCCTCGAGCCAGAGAAAAGTACCTACTAGCTTGGATTCTGTTTGGAAGCATCACCACTGCGCTGCCAGCTGCTCTTCTAAAAGGTTATTTTCCCATCGATCTGGCCATCTGTCTTTTTCTCGGTGTCTCGATCGGCATGGGTCTCCCTTCTGCTCTTGCCTACTTTGCAGACACGACTTCCGTAGAAAATCGTGGCAGTTACGGAGGATTAACTTATGTCACCATAGGACTGGGAGGATTGGCCATAGGAATCGTATTGGGAATTATCGATCCGTCTCTCGGTTTTGCCGCCCTCGCTGTTTGGAGAGCAATCGGACTCGTTCTATTCCTCGGATTAACAAGGCTAAGAGGAAAGCTGCAACCGCCGATGAACGTACCCTCATATCGCGACATATTGACTAGAAGAGAACTGATTCTCTATCTAATTCCGTGGACGATGTTTTCGCTCGTAAATTTCGCAGAATCCCCGATCGTCACGGCAAGCCTGCCATCGAGCACCGTTTTCTTCAGCTCTTTCGGATACATTGGACTGGAGTTAGCCTTATCCGGAGTCTTCGCGCTGGTCGCTGGAATTCTCAGTGATCGTGTTGGAAGAAAGAGAATAGTCATAACGGGATTCCTAATTCTAGGTATCGAGTATGCAATCTTAAGCCTGTTTTTCTGGAGCGAAGTCTCTTGGTACATCTACACAGTGTGCGACGGCATTACGTGGGGAATGTTTGCATCGGTTTTTTTTATGACGTTGTGGGGAGACCTCGCAGCAAGTTGCCAGAAGGAAAAGTACTATGTGCTCGGCGGGCTACCTTATCTACTGGCGGGATTCCTGCCTATCCTGGTCAAATCGTTAACAAACAACCTGCAGAGCGTGCAGAACCTGCAAACCACCGCTTTCTCTCTTGCCAGTTTCTTCCTATTCGTCGCTGTTCTGCCCTTGATGTACGCCCCTGAAACTCTGCCGGAGAAAAGAATCAAAGACAGAGAGCTAAGAGGATACCTTGAACAGGCCAAGAAGGCCAAAGAGAAATACGCTTAAGAGCTGGGTTTCTCCCAACTAGGGACGAAAACATGTTCTTCCACATAATACTCACGACCGAATGTAATTCACAATGCCGATACTGTTACGGCGAAGCCCTGGATGATTTTGATGAGGATTCGCTCGAAGTTGCACTGGATTATTCATTACCCAGAAAAATGAACTACGATGTAAGCCTGCTTGACAGACTCTGCAAGCGAGATCCCTATTGTGTCTTGACCTTCTACGGCGGCGAGCCGCTGCTATGCCTGGACGAAATCAGAAGAATCATGGATGAGACAAAACCGAAACTTTTCATGATACAAACTAACGGTCTGCTTTTGGACAGCTTGGAATCCGACTACCTTAATCGTTTTCACACAATTCTCGTATCCATCGATGGCGATGAAGCCCTGACAGACTCTTATCGAGGACCAGGAACCTTCCGAAGAGTTGTCAACAACCTCAGACTAATAAAAAAGAACGGTTTCTCCGGGGAACTGATCGCTCGGATGACCGTTATGGAAAATACTGACATATACAAGCAGGTTAGATGGCTTCTCGACAATGAGGAGTTCGCGTTCTCTTCTGTTCATTGGCAGCTCAACGCGGGGTTCTGGAAGGCGGATTACGCCAGACGCGACTTTCAAAGGTGGACTCACGAAGATTACAACCCGCATTTGAGAGAGCTGATCGCATATTGGGTGGACTACATGGAAAATGAGGGCGTCGTTCTCAGATTGTACCCACTTATTGGCGTTGCCGAATCTCTCCTTTCAGGAGAGAAGGACGCCTTACTTCGTTGCGGCGGCGGATGGATAAACTATGCAACACAAACAGATGGAAAAATCATCCCCTGCCCAACTATGTGGGGAATGAAACAATACTATTTGGGCCACGTCAGCAGCATAGATCCTTGGAAACTGCCCAAAGTGTTCGTGAACCAACCTTGTTCGGGCTGTGCCGCGCTCAAGCTATGCGGTGGACGATGCCTCTATGCGAACGTCATGAAACGATGGACTCCAAACGCTTACAGCGAAGTGTGCAACACTGTTCAGAACCTAATTGACGCGATCTCCGAACAGATGCCCAGAATAAGACGGCTAATTGAAAGCGGAAGAATTCACTTCAGAGACTTCGAATACATCAGATTCAATGGCTGCGAGATAATTCCATAGATTTCTGGTTGAAATTACCAGCTTTCTGTTCCTTTCGTCCCCTTGCGAAAGAGAATCGCGTTTTCTGCGACAAACCACTGCTGAGGCTTCTAACATTGCAAGAGCATTTCGCCTGCTGCCGTTCCAAGGCAGTCGGTGCACTCAGAATCAAAAATTGTTAATAGTTTCAGCAAGAATAGATCTTGAAAGGTGAGAAATTAATGTCAGTCACTCTTCGTGACGCTCAACACCTGTGCTGGAAGAACTTCAGGAAAATAAATGACAAGCTCGATCCGGAGCGCGGGAAATCTTGGACTCCTTTCGTCATGCTAACGGATCTTCTGGAAGAGGCCGGTGAGGTAGCCTCGGTCGTCAAGGGCCTTGAAGGTTTCAAACCGCCTGAAAAACCGAAAACGAAAGAGATGCTTGCCACTGAGCTGTCAGATCTTCTCTACATGATCTTCGTTTTGGCAGAGCACTACGGAATTGAGTTGGAAGAAGCTTTCTTGCAGACCGTGAATGACTACGTGTTGAGGTTCATAGGATGAATCTGACGCTGGCCTCGGACATCTGGGAAACACGTTGCTCCCGTCTAAATTAGAAGGTAAAAAAGAAAGGAAGAACGATTAGAGCTTCTTGTACACGGCATCTGTTTCTCTTACCCGTTCCGCAACCTTCAGGCCTATGCTCTGTCCCGCCTTCGCTTCCTTGACGTTTTCGTGCTCTATCTGCATTGAATCGACTCTCTGCTCGAAATCAGTAGTCGGACCTTTTAGGGCTATGGTATCGCCAACTTTCAAGGGCTTCTTCAGCTCAATGACAGCAACGCCGATTTTGGAGAAGAAATGCGTTATCTTTCCAATCTCGATGTACTCATCTTCACTCAAGCCGTTTGTCCCCGAAAAATGATATTGATAAGTGTACATAAATAACTTGTCCAACTTGCTCCGACCCTCGATTCAAGTAGAAAACGAGATCTAGGCCCTCAACAAAGGAAGTCGCAGGTGCAAGATTACTCTGTAATGCGGCCTTCGAGGAAAGTCGGAAAAGCCCTAGCGACTTCAACCGTCAACGTTTTGCCCAACAAATCTCTTGCGCTCTTGAGAACGATCGGCTTGTAGGCAAAATTACGCCCGATCCAAGAACCTACAACTTTCCCCACCTCATCAACCAAAACCTGGCCTTTCCAGCCAACCCACTCCATGTTCTTCTCAATTGCGATTCTTCTAACCGATCCTTCGGCCTCACCACTTCTTTTTTTGACCTCAGACAAAGCCACAAACTTATCCTGCATTTTGGCTGCAGTTGTCCTCGGTCTCGGAAAGAACTTCGAAACGTTTACGACGTCGGGCCTTGTTTCATCGATCAAATCCAACGTGCGTTGAAAAGCCTCAGCAGTTTCCTCTGGAAAGCCACAGATAATGTCGGTGGAAACTGTTATGCGTGGATAATACGATCTAAACGTGCTCACTACTTGCCTGAAATCATCAGCAGCATAAAGGCGTCTCATTTGCTTGAGCACGCCGTCGTCTCCGCTTTGGACAGGCAAATGAACAAATTTGAAAACCTTTTCATGCCCATATGCAGACACCAAATCATCAAGTATCCCATGGACCATGTTGGGCGTCATCATCCCTACTCGAACCCGAAAGTTCCCATCCACGCGGCAAACCGAATCCAGCAAAACAGCAAGATTAGTTCCGATGTCTCTGCCATAGGACGCGGTGTCTTGCGCCGTTAGCCAGAACTCACGAAAACCTCTGGTCACATCGTCCTTTATTCGCGAGACCACTTGGTCAACTGAATAGCTTCGCAAACGTCCACGGGCGAAAACAACGCAGCAATATGCGCATGAACCTAGACATCCGTAGCAGATCGGAACAACGCTTACGACGCGACTCGAATCCAGCCGTGGCAGAGTAGAGCCCTGGCTTGTCAATCAAACGCTGTTCGACCAGAAAGACTTTTTCACCCTTTGCGACACGATTGACGATAGCCACAATCTTTTCGCCAATTGCAGGTCCTGCTAAACCATCAAACCTTACCTCTTTCTCAATTCTTTCGCGATTTATCAGAGGCAAACATCCAACGATGATCAGCTTCTTCTCCGCGGGAACTCGTTCGGCAAGAGCAAGGATTCGATCCTCTGTCGGTCCCTTCACGGCACACGTATTGTAAACGACGACGTCGGAAGACGAGACGGAATCAACAACCTCATACCCCGCCTCGCTCAAACACCCTGCCAAGACGGACCCGTCAGCATAATTGGTCGAACAGCCAAAGCTCTTCACGACGACTCGCATAGATTTCCATCGCGATATCTTAAATGCTTCAACAAGCAATAAAAACATAAGGGTTAGCTCAACTGTGAATATACAGAAATCTGAAACAAGGTCTGCACAAGTTTTAAAAAGGCTGAGACTGACATATTCATTTCATATTTGCCACATGTTATAGAGAAGTATAAGCCCGAACGAAAAGTGTTAACGCTCACAAGAGGGAGATGTGCTGTGAGGCTAATCACGCTCTACGTGCCCGAGACTTATCTCAAAGCTTTAGATCAGCTCGTGGTGGAGAGGTTCTATCCCAACAGGGCCGAGGCCATCCGAGTTGCCATCCGTGACTTGGTTAATGACGAACTTTATCGGAGGAACACAGTTGGCTAGCGTACGTCCCGCCGAAAACTCGTTCAAGTACTCGCAACATTCCTCGGAAGCCCAGGGAGTCGAGCAGAACCGCAACTTCCGCATGGTGGTCATCGGAGTCGGCAAGAAAGGGAATAACACGCTGAACAAGTTGATGGAAGCAGGCGTGCCTTCTGTCAGATGCATCGCTATAAACACAAATGCTGCCCATCTGAGATCTTCGCGAGCTAACGAGAAAATCCTGATCGGTCAAGAACTCACAAAGGGACGCGGAGTACACCGCGATCCGAGACTAGGCAAAGCGGCAGTGGCAGAATCAAGACAACTCGTTGCAGATCTCCTTTCAGGAATTGACATTGCATTCATAACCGCAGGGTTGGGTGGAGGAACAGGCGCAGGTGCCGCGCCCGTCATCGCTGAAATAGCTAGGAGCAAAGGAGCCGCAACAGTGGGAATTGTCACTATGCCTTTCCATAATGAGAAAGGACGCGACAAATATGCCGCTGCTTCGCTTAGTGAGATGCGAAAACACTGTGACACGGTTGTTGTGATTGACGATAATAGGCTGACGCAACTCGCACCCGGAGTGCCTGCGCGGGAAACTTTCAAAATAGCGGATCAGGTTTTGGCGAGCTTGATAAAAGGAGTTGTTGAGACGATCTCGACACCAAGTCTCATGAATCTAGATTTCACCGACTTCAAGAAGATGGTTAGCCGTGGGGGCATGGCTGTCGTGGGAGTGGGCGAGTCCGACTCGCCAAACAGGGCAGAAGAAGCTCTCCGGAATGCTCTGAAGTCGCCTTTGCTGGATGTTGATTGTGCAGGAGCGACGGGGGCACTGATAAACGTGACAGGAGACAACCGCATGACGATTCAAGAAGTGAATCGCATCGGAGAGATAGTGACAGAGATGATGCATGGAGATGCTCACATCTTGTGCGGCGCCAGAGTGAACCCTGGACAAGATGGTAAGTTGAAGGTCACTCTGGTCATGACGGGAGTAGGTTCACCTCATCGCTTAACCAATTTTGACACTGTTGCGCCACAATTGTTCAACCTAGATCCATACAATGAACCAGAAGGTCGATTGGACATAGAGCTTAATCTGTATCAGATGGATACAGAGCTCATGAAGTCAGCAAGTTCTTTGGCTCTTCGTCGCCACGCTTCTTATCCTTTTTTGCCTCACATTCGGGTTCTTGACGACGCAATATTGCGGATTCTGGAATAACACCCTATAGATCAGATGCGTGATCTCTGTTAGAGGAAAGATGGTAAACTGTCCTCATTGCGGAACCCAACTTTCGAAGGGAAAGAAAGGCAAGTATTTCTGTGAAAATCAGTCTTGTCTGATTATTTTTGTCAAGTGTCCTTCTTTTCCTAGAAGAACAAAGATCGCATCCTCTGCATTATCGATACAAGCGGAACAGCCGAAGTGGACGTTGTCGCTGAGAATTTTCGCTGAGCGCGCCGCACTATTCGGCGTTCCAACGCAGCATATGTTGAAGCAATCGTTGTAACCGTTTGAATACTCTTCTCATCTGTGAGCAGAATTCTGACAAAAAGAGAACAAGGATTCGTGATTTGAACAGGCGGGGTAGGGAGCAAAAGACCGCTAATTTATCGTCCAGTTGTCAGGGTTCTGGTACCTGACTTTCGCATCGCCTTGCCAAAGTATGTCCGCAAGTTCCAAGAATTCTCGGCTCGACAGTCTTTTGCTCAAGGTGATCAGAATACTGAGAATCGCAAATCTTAATATAAGCCGTGTTGCCGACTTCAAAACATTTCCAGACTTGATATATTCCTCATCTTTTTCCTAACGGACCAGAAGTGAAAATGCCGAATTCCATCAGAAAAGAGTTCGTGGGATAGCCCAGCTCATAGATACAGTTCAAATTCGCGCACAGAGATTCGAGGACACGAGTCTCAAAATCTTGCTATGCCGATTGTTCTGGTGTTTCTCGGCGTTCAACTCCGGTCAATTTCAGCAGCTTGCGAAACTCTCGTGTGAGCCTGAGAGAAAACGGGATCGCTCCGCCGTAAGGCCAGCACCTGCCGTTTTTGATTGCGTCCAATATGCTATTGATGTTGGGGTCAGCATCGACCAAGGTGAACGCATATCCGATTTCAGGTGCACAATGAGCGTCAGTCCCTGCTACGCGTGGAATTTTCAATCGTGAAGCAAGTTCCTCGCTTCGCTTCTTACAGTAGGCAAAAGGAAACGCAGATGAGTTGATCACTTCAATCGCATCGAATTTCGACGTGGCGTGCTCCCCAAGACTGCCCTTGAGAAAAGCTATTGGATGACAAGCAATTGCCAAGCCACCAACAGCGTGGATTCTGTCGACAGTCTCGTCTGACCCAAACCCTTTCGGAATGTTCTCTTGAACGTTCAATCCAACGATGTGTCCATGTCGGCTTGAAATCTCGATTCCGGGAATGATGAGAAAATCGGTCTCTTGCGCTATTTTCAGGGCGCTTTCAAAACAGTCGTGGTCTGTGACTGCGACTCCGTCCAGTCTTCGCCGCTTTGCCCAGAGAACGAGCTCTGTTGGGCTGATGAATGAATCTGACGAGAAGATTGTGTGAACGTGTAAATCTATCTTCAGTTTCAAGACCTGATCATTTCCCTAATGATCTGGTTCATTTCTTTCTGATCGCTTGGAGCTTCTGCTCTAGCTGTTCTGGCGTGTCCTCGATCTTCCTGAACAGTGGCGTCGGTTTAGAAATCTTGTGGTTAGCGGGGAACGGTTTTGTTGCCTCGGACAGTTTCTGTTCGTGTACGCTTCCCGGGAGGTTCAATGTTTTCCATGTTTCTTCTGCGGCAAAGGGGATGAAAGGAGCTGAGATTATCGTTGAGGCTTTGACGAGTTGGGCAGCTACTGAAAATATGTTTGCTGCTTTGGCTTTGTCTTCTTTGATTAAGTTCCAAGGTTCTTTCTCGTTCAGGTACTGGTTTCCGATTCTGCTGATGCTCAGGGTGTTGTTCGCGGCCGATTGTAGTTTGCACGAATCGAGTTCTTCTGAAATGAGATTCAACTTTTGTTCGAGAGTCTTAAGTATTTGTAACGCGTCGGGGTCAAGGTTTTTGGGTTCTGGGACAATCGCGTCGAATTTGGAGTTTATGAAGGTAAGAGTTCTATGAATGAAATTTCCGAAGGTGTCGTTGAGGTCTGCATTGATCCTTTCTATGAAAAGATCCCATGAGAAATTGGAGTCTTTCGCTTCGGGTCTTGTTGCTATCAAAAAGTAGCGCCAATAGTCTGCAGGAAAGAGTTCCAACGCTTCGTCAATGTAGATGCCGACTTTCTGACTTTTCGAAGCCTTTTCGCCTTTGAACTGGAGAAATTCTGTTGCTGACACGTTCCATGGCAGGTTATATGGTTCGCCTGAAGCCATTAGCAAGCCTGGGAGAATTATCGTGTGGAAAGGGATGTTGTCTTTTCCGATAAAATAGTATGTTCTGGCTTCTGGATGAAACCAATATTCCTTCCATCTATCTACGTCCCCTTTGTTCTTGAAGTATTCGATCGTTGCCGACACGTAGCCTAAGACGGCTTCGACCCAGACGTAGATTCGCTTGTTTTCGGCGCCGGGGAACGGTGCTTGAATCCCCCAAGCAACGTCTCTGGTTACCGCCCTTGACTTTAGACCTTCTCTTATCAGGCTCAGGCTGAAGTTTTTAGTGTTGCTTGTCAACTGATGATTCTGTTCAAGGTAACTGCCGATTCTTTCCGAAAGTTTGGGGAGGTCAAAGTACCAGTGTTTCGTAGTTTTCACGACTGGTTTGCTCTTGCAGATGACGCAGTATGGTTCAATTAGCGAGGTGGTTTCAAGCAGCCTTCCACAGTTTTCACACTGGTCTCCCCGAGCCCGTTCGTAACCACAGTACGGGCATTTGCCTTCGACGTACCTGTCCGGCAGAAAGCGGTCGCATGTTTCGCAGTAGAGCATTTCGCCTTCTTTGGTGAAAATGTAGCCGTTGTCGTAGATCTCTGTTAGAGTCTTTTTCACAAATTCTTTGTGCACAGGGTTCTCGGTTCTGGTGTAGTTGTCGAAGGATATTCCCCAGTTCGTAAGTAGCCCGGAAAGTCTGGCATGGTTTCTGTCGGTTAGTTCTTTAGGAGGAATTCCTTGTCGGACGGATTCAACTTCGACGGGAGTTCCATGTTCATCAGAACCGCTTACCATGACTACGTCATCGCCCTTGAGCCTGCAGTAGCGTGCGAAAACGTCCGCGGAGAGTATTGAGCCCACTAGATTGCCCAAGTGTGGAAGACTGTGTAGGTAGGGCCATGCGGATGTGACCAGCATTTTGGGTTTCAAGACACTTTCAGCGTCCATTAAGTGATCAGTAGAGATTGGGAGTTCAATTACTTAGACTATTCGTTTTCCATCAGGCTCCGAATTCTATTATGGTATGGCATCCAAAACGGTTGCTAGCAAGCCTGGTTCAATTGTGCAATCTTGATTAAGTCATTCAGGACAGCGTATGCAGTCTGTTTCACGCCGGCAAACTGTGCGGACACAAAGACTTGTTGTGAAGTTTGGAAAACAAGCTTCATCGCCATGTCGCCTGCGTTAACTGTTGCCAAGGGATCATGTTTCGCGATTAGTCGCGGAGCTACGGACATTTCGACGTTGGTTCCTTTCCACGAGATACTGCATATCAGCTTGACCTTTTTGTGAAGCCGTTGTGCGCGTTCGATTGATTTTCCAACATCTCGGATGCCTTCGATCTTTACATCTGCGAGTTTGGCTCCTTTTTTGAAGAATGAATTCGCCAGGATCACGACTTTTCTCGCCGAATCTACTCCGTCGACATCGTCCGAGTAGTCTGTCTCAGCCCATCCCTCTTTTATTGCCTGGGTCAGCGCTTCTTGGAAGCTTCGTCCCCTTTCAATTTCTCCGATTATGAAGTTGGTTGTGGCGTTGAGGATTCCCTCGAGACGAACCACTTTGTCTGCTTTGAAACAGGATTCGATCAAGCAGAAGACGGGCAGGTGAGCTGCAACAGTGGCCTCATAGAGAAGTCGAACTTGGCTTTTCCTCGCCATATTTAGTAAATCTTCGTATGCCAAGACGAGCGGAGTCTTGTTCGCTGTGACCACGTTCTTCCTTCGCTCAAGAGCGGTCTTGATATGGGACAGGCCTGGTTCTCCCGAGGGATTAGACGGTGTCAGCTCGACCACAACATCACCCGATATATTCTTGATAGCGTCCAACGCGGAATAACCTGTCTCGTACTCACTGAAACCTTTCCAGTCGTCTTCTTTATGATTCAAAACCTCATTCAAATCAAGTCCACTGTTACTATGCGCTGTTCCCTTTGAGTCAGATGCCGAAACAACATACAGGGGAATCCCCAGAGAATCGAGAAGACCCTGTTTTTCCTTGATAAGTGCGAGTAGGCTCTTGCCGACATTTCCTAGACCGATCAATTGAATTCTCATGCGTACTCGCTTCCTCTCCGTGATATTTAGGACCACATGTCAATTCATGAACGCATGAACGTCACAAGCAGGTGATGGCAATATCAGAAAAACAGAAAAATCGCCTGAAAAATCTTGTCACCTGCCAGCGAAACCTCCGATTACAGCTCCGCCTAAGAAAACTAGGGCGTCGTGTTCTTGGGCTGAAAACAACAAGATAAATGTTGACCAAACCTACGTGCACGCGTTCTGATCGCTCGAACCAAGATCAGGCGCAAGGGTTTTCTACGCATTCAAGCCCTAAAGACTTGAGGAGTTAAGTTGAACAACGTTGAAGAGTTCAGACGGTACCGTGAAAAAATGAACAGCCGGATACTCTCAGAGGGAAACCTTAACATCAAAAGGTTTTTCGCGCTCGACACTCGAGCCTACGAAGGAGAAGCTCTGAACGTTAGAACCAAAGAAATGCTCGGACTCGTCGCCTCAACTGTTCTTCGCTGTAACGATTGCATAACGTACCACGTCATCCGCTGCGTAGAGGAAGGCATTTCGGATGAGGAATTTTTTGAAGCCATCAACGTGGCCCTAATCGTCGGCGGCTCAATAACCATCCCTCATATCCGCACGGCAGTTGAAATCCTGGATGAGTGTAGACAAAAACAAGAAACAGTGAACCGTGGGAAAGAAAAGAGAAAACGCTAGGCCTTGGTCCCGAACTTCATGGCAATGAAGATCAGGTCGATGATGTCAACCTGACCGTCTCCAGTCATGTCGGCTTCCGGATTCCAATTCTTGTCTCCAGGGGCGGATCCGAACGAATTAGAGAACATGATCGCATCATCGATATCAACGATGCCGTCATGGTTCAGATCTCCCGGAATCACCTTCAGATTGCTGAAACTGCCGTCAACCGTCGAGAATGGCAACGCCTGTCCGCTTCCGTCCACTAAAGCCACGTCATACAGGTAAGCGTTGAGTTCTTCAAGTTGTCCGTCATCACCTTGAACTGGATCACGGCCAGTGTTCCGTTGCCGTCGAGCGGCGTGGACAAGGTTACGTTGAACCTTGCAAACCCGGTCGTGTTGTCTACCTGAGTGATAGGCGTGACGGATCCTGGAATGAAACGAGCCTGCTGCAATGGAAATAGCGTTGAGCTCAGACGCGTTGAAACCAAGCTTGAACTCCAAGCCTCCGACACCTGACGCGTTCACGATATTGATGTTGACCGTGAAGTTCGAGCCTGAGCCGAGACTTCCGTTCAAGATCTTGGCAGGATCAACGAACAGAAGAGCAGGCTTAGGAGGAGGAGGCACTCCGACATTGCTGAACGTTCCATTGAAGACGTCGCGGGCGATAGGGTTACCAAGTGGGTCACCGAG
>CAVTZU010000006.1:0-36132 GCA_963739305.1 Candidatus Bathyarchaeota archaeon
CCAGTTCACGTTTACAGCTTTTGCCAAGCGCTTAAACTCTTCGTCATCCATCCATTCCGTTTTCAAGTATTCACAGATTCTTTTGTCACTCAGTCCGAGACGCCTTGCTTCCTCAACCGCAGACTTGTAAGCTTCTACCTCAGTTGGTCTTTCAACGTAGGAGAAGTTGTGATCAAAAAGCTCTTTGCCTTCCATAAACTGCTTCACATGAACGAGTTCATGGATAAAGTCAAGATAGATTTCAAGACGGTTGCCCGTCCTGAGGTAATCAGCGCTGATTATCATGTGTCCGTCCACTTCGCTGACGCCCATGTATCCCCTTCGTCCCATGAACTCAACCCTAAGGTTTGAAAGCACTTTTTCAGTGTCATCGCCAAAAATCCGTTTCACAGCCTCAACTTTGTCGAACCCCTTGAAATAATCGATGAAAGGATAAGTTGCGACGGGAACTCTCCGGGTTATAATGACGCTTGGTGGATGCCTTATGATTATGGACTCTCCTTGTGGTCTGAGGGTATGAAGGAGAAGATTAGTAAAGTTTATCCTTTCGAACAAGTGTTCAGAATCACCGACTTGCCCAAAAGAAGGTTCACTATCACGCTTCAAGTAAGAAATATGTCGACATCTGACTTCGATTTCGCCGTCCAGATCACAGCCGAAATGGGGTGGGGATTGAGCAGGTCAGATTTCGAATTCATGATGGAACTTGAACCTGGCGGATGCTTTGTGCTCAATGAAGACTCAGCGAAAATAGGGATTGCCACGACAGTGAGCTTTGGCAAGATCGCCTGGTTTGGAAACTTGATTGTCAAAGAAAGCGCACGAGGGAAAGGCGGAGGCTCCATGTTGGTCAAACAGGCTTTGGAATACTTGAAAAGCAAGAAGGTTTCGACGGTTGGTCTCTACGCATACATGGAAAGGATACCGTTTTATCAGAGACTAGGGTTCAAGGCTGACTTGGACTTCATCGTCATTAAAGGAAAAGCCTTCGCATCCCCTTCCCAAAGCAGCGTGAAAAGAGCTGACAAAAAAGACTTTCGCAAGATCATTGAACTTGACAAGTCCTGTTTCGGTGAATCGAGAAACAAAATGCTTGAACCAATCATCTCAGACCCCGACAACGTTACATACGTGTCCATAGGGAACAAAAGAATCGTCGGCTACTCAGTAGCAAAAGTCTTCCGAGGAATGGCCGAACTGGGCCCAATCGCTTGCGTTAGAGGAAAAATGAAGACTGCCTTGAGCCTGATCGCAACCACGCTCAATGACCTGCAGGGTCACGAAGCCTCTGTCTTCGTGCCAGAGAAAGAAGTCGAAATACTTTCGATGCTGACCAAAAATGGGTTCAGCCAAGCCCTCAGGGTGAAAAGAATGTTCAATGGCCCACCCATGGCCAAAGACTGCATCCTCACAGCAGAATCTCTTGAAAGAGGTTGACAAAATGTCTTCGAATCTTTGCGGAATCATACTTGATGATTTCATCAAGACTTCATGGCCTTGCATTGAAGCTTTGGTTAAGCAACTTGAACTGTTCAAAGGAGAAGAAAAGAAACAAACAGAGTTGTACTGGTTCAAGGAAAGGCAGAGAAATTCTGCCACATTTGACGGTTCACACTTCTTCCTGAGATGCTCCGTTGAATACGCTAATCCGCAACTCACCGTTGAGGATGTTCAGGGGATAATTGCGACGCGTCTGCTGGAGGTCTGCTCAAACTACTTCAAAGAGCGAGGACTGCATCAGCCTACTCCCCAAGAGATGGAAGAAATCTGCGCCATCCTGAGAAAACCTTCGACTGGAACAGTTGTTTCCTTTCTTCTCAACACGGACGACATCGAGATAGACAGGTATTCAATGAACCCCCTCAAACAATCAATCGTAGATAGTGGACAGAGCGCCTTCCCAGCAGCATTCGTGAAAACAGAAAACCTCCGAATCGACGAGAAGTTCGTCCAGAAATATGAAGGCTCGCTCTTTTGTAAAAAAGAGATTGAAACCATAGAACGTCACCGTCAAGATTGTAACAACAGTTACATTGACATGGTTGATGCTGTCAAGTACGAACACCTAGCAAGGTTGTCGGAAGCATTTGGAATCGACCTGTCACTATACTCAATGCGACTGCCACTGACAGCGATGCAAAAGGAATCCACAGAAAGCTTACTTCATCACATAATTCGAGAAGCCCATAAGGACTACCGATCATTTGAAAACATATACAAGTGCATGGGCAGGAGCATGAAGAATCTAAGCACGTTGTTGACAATTCCTCATTCTGCAAAAGGCTATGGATCGAAAAGAGCAGCGAGAGGAAGAATCTATTTCGACGGAGACAAGCTTAAGAACGTAAAAGTGGACTATCGAACGACGCTTCTTTATCCAAATGCAATTGACCCTGCAGATGTCAGCGTTGTACAGGCAGATGATAGCTTCATGGTGGAAGGTGACAAACTTGGGAATTATAACTTCAAGGAGACGCCTTCTTCACCCCAGTTCTTCCTTTACTCTCTAGCATCACCTGAGAACGCCGTTGTCTGGCATGGCATAGGAGCTTTTGGAGCTTCGGAGTTGCTGAAAAGCTACACAACCACTCGAGTAGCGGTGGTCCTCGGGGCAAGTGATACCGGACCTATACGAAAAATACGGCGTAACCGGCAGAGTGCCGTTGCAGTTCAACCTCGTGCCCAAGTACATGTGGTTTCATCCTGTTCACCGCAACATAGACGCAAGCATAGGATGTGTCCAGAACCTGAAGGATCTAGCGGACTTGGGCATGCGGATGGAGCATCTGCCTGAGGAGCAGTATATTAGAAAAACAGAGTGAAAAATGGTGACGAACTGAATGTTCTTCAAACAGATCAAACAATATGGTGACAACTTTTCCTACGTGTTAGCCGACGAAAAAACCGGTGAAGCCGCCGTCATAGACCCGAGCTTCAATGCTGCTGCAATAACAAAGCTGCTCAAGGATCACAGGCTGAAAGCTAAGTACGTCATAGACACGCATGGCCACAGTGACCATACCGCTGGTAATGATGAAATAAAGAGGACGTTTGGTGCAAAGATCGTTGCACATGAACTTTCGAAGACAAAGAAAGATGTTTCCGTGGTTGATCAGGACACGGTAAACGTCGGCGACGTCTCAATCAGGGTGATCTACACTCCTGGCCACACCGTTGATGGCATATGCCTCTTGGTTGACGACAAATTGTTGACCGGGGACACGCTGTTCGTTGGAGAATGTGGAAGAACTGATTTGCCTGGAAGCAGCCCTGAAGACATGTATCATAGTCTCTTTGACAAGCTGATGAAACTCGATGACAAGGTTGAAGTCTACCCTGGTCATGACTACGGGCCGAAACCTTCCTCAACGATTGGAGAAGAGAAGAGAACTAACTACGTTCTTGAAAAGCGCACTTTGAAGGAATTTATCGATTTCATGTCCCAACCTTAACGCAGCAAGACTTAAATCAATCTAAGAGCTGGAGAAGGTTTTTCTACGCGAGTTCCAGAACCTATTGCTAGTCAGTTTGGAGAGTTGGAAAATGCTCAGAGAAGAGAAGAATTTGAAACGCTTATCGGAGCTTGTTTCTCTGGAAGGGAAAACTGTTTTGATCAGTGGCTCTGCTTCAGGCATAGGAAAAGCGATGGCATACAGGTTTGCGGAGTCTGGTGCCAATCTTCAATTAGTGGACATAGATGAGGAGAAATTGGAAGCTGCATGTCGTAGAATGCGTGAATTTGGCAAAAAAGTATCGGCGCACAAGGTCAATCTGGGCAAGAAACAGGAGATAGACGATTTATGGAAGAAACTTGAGGGAATTGAGCCAGACATTCTCGTCAACAACGCAGGTATCTATCCGCTCAAGGAGTTCCTTAAACTCGATCCGACTTTCTTGGCCAAGGTCATGGACATAAACCTGAACTCGACTCTCTGGATGTGCCAGCACATGATAAGGAGCAGGGGAAAGCGTGGAGGAGTCATTATAAACGTAGGGTCAGTCGAAGCCGTGATGCCTTTCAAGGAAGATCTAGTGCATTATGATATTAGCAAAGCAGGCGTCATTGTGCTGACAAGGGCATTGGCCGCGGAATATGGTCGGAGAGGGTTCAGAATCAATGCATTGGTGCCTGGAGGTGTGATGACTCCTGGAACGAGAAGCGTTGCAAAGGAGGCTCTCAAACTTAATCTTGGCGTCATATCATCGGGCATAGAATATCGCCAAAGGTTGCCCTTGGGTAGACTTGGTCAACCGGACGAAATTGCGCGCATGGCTTTGGTGCTTGCGTGTGATCTCTCGAGTTACGTGCATGGTGCGTTGATTGCAGTTGACGGAGGATTTTTATCAGCCTAACAGGGGCACTTGGAGTGGAGAGATGTGCAAAAGCAGCATCAGATAATTATGTTTATTACGCCGATGTGGACTAAAAGCTGAATAACAGCAAAGGTTCTGGAGGATCCAAGATTTCAGTCAAGACTGGCTCTTACCTCGTCGAGGTCGAGATTCCTGAGAGTTACATGGGTAACTTGCTTGACTTTGTTTATCAGAAGTACCTGCTTCCCCAGAAAGCTAAGTTTGTGGATATATCAAGGAAGGATAAGTCTGGCTATTCTTCTCTTGCCTTCGTGGTTCTAGACAAGGCGGGTCACCGGACACTTAGAGCGGAGGTCATCGGGGGAAAGCCGATCAAGGTGAACATTGAACCGATCTCCGAAGCTGTGACGGAGGACGAGATGAACCAGGTGAGACAGGATGTAGTAATCGCGGTTGAGCTTTTTGAGGAGAAGGTCAGAGAGAGCACGTTGTTTTTCGCTTGGCGGGAGGGCGAAGAAATAGTCCCTGAACAGGTTTCGGGCAAAGAGAAGAAGTCTTTGAACCGGTTGTTTCTTGAGACCCAAATATTGTTGTTCGTGCTGTTTATTGGTCTGGGCTTGGTCTTGTTTCTGTTCCTTCCGCCTTCAATGATTTGGTATGCACCGATTATTCTAATGGCCATTCAGTTTGTCTTTGTCTTTTATTCGCCCAAGTTAATTGAAAGAACTGCGGATTGGCGCGTTACTGAGGACAACCCGACTATCCACTTGCTCGAGTACGGTCTGCCTTTTGAGGAGCACGATAATTTTAGAGAGAAGTATCCGCCTAACAAAATCCTGGAGATCAAGAAGGAAGTATATGAGGCGACCATTGCAAAGAATGGCGAGATCGACTGCGCGACCACCGGTGAGATATTCCAGAGGCATGGACTGGAGTGCAGCCCTGATCGTTTGTCCGCTCGGAAAGTCAATGTTTACGAGCTGGTTAAGAAAGTAGCCGACAAATTCCGTTTTCCGATGCCCAAGATCGTCGTTGCCAACACCCTTGTTCCAAACGCGGCGGCTTCTGGGCCTAGCCCGAGCCGAGGCGTGGTTCTCATTACCACCGGGCTTCTGGCACAGTTGGAGGAGGATGAGATTCACACTGTTTTAGGCCATGAGTTCGGACACTTAAAAGGGCGTGATCCGATTCTTCTTTACGGGTTGATGGGCTCCGAGTTTCTGTTCCGATTCTACGTGATCTTGGCATTCTTCCCGATCATCTTTTCGTCGATTCTTCTTTTCTTCCTCTACTTCTGGGCCGTCATGACTTTATTGTTCTTCATTGCGAAGTTCTTTGAAGCCAGGGCTGACTTGACATCGGCCATGGTTGTTGGGCAGCCGCAGGTCTTGGCGGGAGCCCTGGAGGAGATAGGTTTCAAGAGACTGCTGTTTGAGCGCGTGCCATCTTATCGCGTACAAGAATGGGTAAGCCTGGACCCGCATCCTCCGATCTATTTCAGAGTTGATAGGTTGAGGAAACTTGAAGCTGACGTTAAGGTCAAGCATCCGCTATGGCAGTCAGCAAAAGACGTTACGAGAGGCTTCTTAAACAGCCTTTAAGGTTACACGTTGATTAGAATTTGGTCGTTTTCCACCTTGACTTGATACGAGGGTTCCGGTCTCACTGCTGGTCCATTGATTACGTTGCCTGTTTGGACGTTGAAGGTTGAACCGTGACAGGGGCAAGTGACGTTTGACCCGTTCAGCGTTCCGTCAGAAAGTAGGCAGTTCATGTGGGTGCACCGGTTTCCGATCGCGAAGAATTGGCCTGCCACGTTGGCGATGCAGATTTCTTTCTGTTCTATCTTCATCTCTTTCATTTGGCTTGGTTTGATGCCTTTTGTTGAAGCAGCTTTCACGAACGGCATGGATAAACTTGCTCCTAAATGTGTGTTTGCTTTCTTTGAGATATGAGATTTTCTGTTCTTCGAAACGAGCTTGCGTGGAACAGTGTGTAGATGAAGGTTCTCATGTGCGTTTATTAAGGAGAGTTTGCCTCTATACTGCCGCGGTAGCGTTCTGTTCAAAACACAGAGACACAACGCTACACACAAAAAAACAAAAAACGAAAGGAGGATAAAAATGTCAGAGAATAAAATCGTTTTCATTGGACGGAAACCAGCAATGAGCTACGTTCTGGCGATCATTACCAGTCTGTCAGCAGGCAATAGCAAAGAGATAACCTTGAAGGCTCGCGGCCAAGCTATCACGACAGCGGTTGACGTTGCCGAGATAACAAGAAGCCGTTTTCTGAAGGACCTTAAGGTTTCGAAGATTGCCATAGGCACAGAGTCGATGCCCGCCAGAGAAGGCGAAAGCGGCGCAAGAATGGTTTCTACAATGGAAATAACCCTAGCAAAAGACTAGACAACAAAAGAAAAGAAACTGCTAGTACAAGTACCCACCGGCGACAACCTCGCCTTTTCTTTCTTTATTAAACCAAATTGATTTATGCGTAGACGCCTACTCAGACGAGGATCCGATTTCCGCAAACGTTTCCTACAATATCAGACAACACGGTTTGACTTCACGCTTCTGGAGCAATTCGAGCGCCTTTATCTAATAATTCACGTTGGAGCAATGGTTCTATTCTGCATCCAGTTGGGCCACAGAGTCGATGATAATGTTCGCATACTCCTCAAGGTCCACCCGCTGACTTATTCCTGTCAGTACACCGATGCAAGATTTGACTTTTGCGTTCTTGCCCATTTTCATATCTGACACCGAATCTCCGACCATTACCGATTCATGTGCATTGCATCCTGTTATTCTGAGAAGTTCAAGAATCATGTCAGGTGAGGGTTTGCCGCTAGCAACGTCTTCAGGTCCAACGATAGCATCAAACAGCGACGCGATTCTCAATGTTTTCAACGACTCAACGGTTCTCTTGTGCGCATAAGTCGAGGCGATTGCAAGCTTAAGTCCATGACGCTTCAGCTTCCGCAAGGCTGCAGTGACCCCGTCTAACATGATGGAGCCATAGGGAGATTTCATCAATTCATCCGCTGTATCGTACGCTTTCTGTGCAAGTTCTTTTGCCTCATCCCAAGGACACCCTTTCAAGTAGAACGCCGTTGCCGCAACCAGCAGCTCCTCACGCGCCGGCGCAGTTCCTAATGGTCCACAATAATCTAATTTGTTTCGTTTCAAATCAACGCCCACAGCGCGTTCCCAGAAGTCAGCAATCTCCTTTCCTACAATTCTCTCGATACTCTTCCTCCGAGCCCTAGCTAACTCAAGATCTACCTGACGGTAGTCGACTAGTGTGCCGTCTTTGTCGAAAATGACTAGTTTGCACTTGACAGCTTTGTTTCCTGCTATCAGCCTGACCACGAGGGTACGCCACTTGAAATTGGCTGAAAGTCCACCATGACAGCTTTCTACTGCTCTCTGCTCGAAAGAATGACGATGTAGTCCGCGGTATCTGCACACATATCGGCGGCTTGCTCGATGAACTCGATCAGGTCATCGTATATCACCAAAGCACCTGGGTTCATCTGCATGCCGTATTTCACGAAAAGCTTCTTCGTCTTAAGATAGTCCTCGTCGATTCCATGCTCGATCTCTTCAACCTTATTCGAGCCCTCAATAGCTTCTGCCGGCGCAACAGTGATTTTTTCGATGCTGTTCTTTCAAGGCACGTGAACAGTCCACCAAGGCTGACGTCATTTGCAACGTGTTCTTGCATAGTTCCTGTGGAAGTTCAGTTTCTCCAAGCATCTCCATACATCTCGCTGCATCCTTGACGTGGTCTGCCAGTGTATCAAGCCTCTTCACAAGATGAAGCAAATCCTCACGGTAATCGGCAAACAAGGCTGCACCCTTAGAGAGTTCTTTGAAAACTTCGCTTCGAAGAGTGTCCACTTCTTCTTCAGTCTTGAACAGGTTCTGGATGTGCTGCATCGCTTCCTTCGCGTTTCCTTCCGTGATACTCTTCATCGCCTGATTAAGCAGGGTCACTGTGTCGATGGCTTTCGTTATCGTATCCTGAGCCAGGTCCAGCGCCTTCGTTCTCCGACGTTTTTCAAACCATGCATAACTTCTTTTTTCCAAACACTACATCTCCATTAACACTAAATTTCTGAATACATATAACTTTTCTCAAAGCCGGAAACCACATGACAGGTTTCACCTGAGGATTATTTTCTTTCCAGTCGCAACATAGTAGATACCCTCTCCGACGTAGGTAGCGTGATCTGCTATTCGCTCCAAATATCTAACGACTAGAAGATTGGAGACTAAACACTTTGTTGAAGGAGGAGCCTTGGATAAGGTATCAAGATAAGCATAATACAGTTCGTCAACTTGCTTTTCTAATTCAGCAAGCGATTTTGCTTTTTCGCCATCATTGTCTCTGAGAGCCTGGATGCTCGTGTGAACCATCTGCAAAGACTTGTCAACCATCTTTTCCATCAGATCCTCAGAATACACACATTGCTCGCGCGCAGAAAACTTTCGCTGAGTCGAAGAAATGTCCCATGCATACCGACCATATCTTTCAAAGTCGTAAGCGATTTTCATGTACGAATTTATGATGCGAAGATCAGACGCAACCGGTTGATACTTGACTATTAGCTCGAACGCTTTATCTTCAACGCTCACCGTCATTGTGACCAGCATCTCTGAAAGTTCATGAACATCCTCGCTGACAGCTTTGCCATTCATGAAACCATTGATCGACGTTCTCACCGCTTGTTCCGCCACTTCTCCCATCCTCAGCAGAATTGTCGTCAATTGCTCTAACCCTGTATCCAACAGTCTAACCATGTTTCTTCACCTAACCAAACTTGCCCGTTATATATTTCTCCGTGATTTCACTCCTTGGACTCTCAAATATGTCTCTGGTAGGCCCAAATTCTATGAGCTCTCCAATATAAAGAAAAGCGGTAAAGTCTGAAACTCTCGCAGCCTGTTGCATATTATGCGTAACGACCACCACTGTGTAATCGCGTTTAAGTGACACTATCAATTCCTCGATTTTTGCGGTTGCAACAGGATCAAGGGCGGAACACGGCTCATCCATCAATATCACTTCAGGCTGCAGCGCAATTGCCCTTGCGATACAGAGCCGTTGTTGCTGTCCTCCTGAGATGCTTGTCCCAGGCTTATTCAATTCATCTTTCACCTCATCCCACAAGGTCGCTTTTTCAAGGCTTTGCCTCACAACCTCGTCGAGGCTTTTCCCTTTCTTCAATCCTGTTAACCTCAATCCAGCTGCCACGTTATCAAATATGGACATAGTGGGAAACGGGTTTGGCTTCTGGAAAACCATTCCGACCCTCCTGCGGATCAGCACAGGATCGACTTCTTTCATGTAGATGTCTCTTCCGTCTAGAAGCACCTGCCCAGAGACTCGGGAGTTGGGAACTAACTCATGCATTCTGTTGAGACATCGGACGAATGTTGATTTCCCGCATCCGGAGGGACCGATTATGGCAGTAACAGAGTTGGCCCGTACGGACAGATTTATGTCCTTCAAAGCTTGTTTCGTGCCAAACCACGCGTTCAGCCCGATGCTTTTCATCTTCTCGAACGTTGACACTGAGATTTGTTCATAAGTCTCTTCAGATTCCTCGGTGCCGTCTATTTCTCCTGTTCTCACTTGCGATATCGACCTCTACTGGCCACTCTGAGACCAATGTTAAGGCTCAAGACTATTAGAATCAAAATCAAAGCTGCACCCCAACCTTGCGCCTGGAAGTTCGAGTACGGCAACAACGCGTCCCTCCAAATCCTCAATGGGAGTGCATCCATAGGCTGACTGAAGCCCTGAAAGAAATTCTGATTGCCAAGAACCGTCATTATCAAAGGCGCAGTTTCCCCTGCGATCCTTGCCACGGCGAGAAGAGTACCGGTCACTAGACCTGCTTTGGCAGTTGGGAGCACAACGCTCACTATAGTTCTCCACCTGTGCACTCCCAGCGCAAGCGATGCTTCACGAACGGAGTTTGGCACCAGCTTCAACGACTCTTCGGTAGTCCTGGCAACAATAGGGATTAGAATGAAAGAAAGAGCAATGCCTCCTGCGAGGGGAGAGAAGTGACCAAGATAGAGAACGACAACGGTGAAAACCGTGATCCCGACGACGATAGATGGAAATTCCGTTAGCACGTCATTGAACATTCTCATCAAAGCCGCATACCGATTATTCCCATATTCCGACAAGTAAATTCCGGACATTATCCCGAGCGGTATGCCCATGAGACTAGTGAGACCAATCAGAATCAATGTACCCTGTATCGCAGGACCGATACCGCCTGCGGATTGACCGATCACGCCAACGGGTTGAGTGATGAACTGAATGCTTAACTGTGGCGCTCCTCTCACAATGACCTCGACAAGAATGCTTGCCAAAGGCAGAACGGCGATGACCACGCAGGCCAAGCTGAGCACGAAGAAGAGCCTGTTCTTAAACTTCCTCACAGCGTAACTGGTCATCTACTCTACCGCACCTCCCGCAACTTTGAGAACGCGAGTCACCAAGATTTGAGCGACTACATTTATTGACAAACCCAACAGAAGCAGAATCAACCCAACGCCTATGTATGCCGGCAGTTCCAGTGACGCAGGCGTCGCCTCCAAGAACCCATTGGCAATCAGAGACGACATTGTCTGGCTCCCCTTGAAAAGAGATGTAGGAATCGCAGCAGGGCCAACAGTGTTTCCGATAACCATAGTGACAGCCATCGTCTCTCCGACAGCTCTGCCAAGACCTAGAATCACTGCCCCAAACAGGCCGGAACGACCGTAGCTTAACACCCAGTTTCTAATGACTTCCCACTTCGTTGCGCCGATACTGTACGCTCCTTCCCTGATTGAATTGGGAACTGCCTGAATGACTTCTCTAGACACCGACGAGACCGTGGGAACTATCATTATCGCCAAGATTATTCCAGCGCTTAACACATCAAGACCGAAAGGAGTTCCGCTGAAAAAAGGCAGCCACCCAAAATAGGTGGATAAAGGAATTTCGATATAGTCGACGATGAAGAAACGAAGCACAAAGAGCCCCCAGAGCCCGTATATTACGCTGGGAACCGCCGCAAGCAGCTCTACGAGATACGAAATCGGCACCCTTATCGCTCTTGGAGCCATCTCTGCAAGAAAGATAGCTATTCCCAGACTCAAGGGCACGCCGATCAGAAGAGCAATTGCCGAAGTGACGAGCGTCCCAAGCACATATGGGAGCGCGCCGAAAATCTCCCTGCCCACAACTGGGTTCCATTCTGTCCCGATGAAAAAGTATAACCCAAACCGTTCCAATACGGGCAGAGAGCCGGTGAAAAGAGTATATCCCGTGACCAGGAGGATTATTGCAGCTGAGGCTGCCAGCACCTCAGCCAAGATCTTGAAAAAACCGTCTCCCGTCAACCCTGTTTTCACGCTAATCCCTCCTAGCTATTAGTGAAGACAAGTTCCAAAAAAGAGAATTGGGGAGCAGTGTCCGGCAATTATTGACACCATTTTAGCTCGTAGATAGATGTTGTCCGTTGAAGGTTATCGACTGTATCGAGGCTTCATCTATTTGCACTACATTGGCTGGCAGTGGAACATATTCTAGACTTGCTGAATTCAGCTGACCGTCGTGTATTACCCACCACAGGAATTGGACTAGAGCGGCTGCTTTGTCCTGAGTCATCCCAGGGATTACGTTGAGTTCTTGGTACACTAACAAATACGTAAAGCTGACTATTGGGTAAGCTTGCGAGCCTTGAGCGTTGAGAAGACTTACGTTTGCCCAACTGCCGTTGCCTGCCGGTAATCCAGTTGAAGCTGCCGCTTGCACTGCTACTTGGATGGTACTCAGTGAAGGTAGAATCCAGTTGTCTGCTGGGTTTTGAATCGCCGCTACCGTCATATTATTCTGTAACGCATAAGCCAACTCGACGTATCCCACTGCATACGGCGTTCCTTGCACGACACTGGCGACTCCTGTATTGCCGTTCGCACCTATGCCACGAGGCCAAGCAACCGATTTGCCTTGTCCTATTTCCGTCTGCCATGCAGAACTAGAGACGCTTAGATAACCAGTGAAGATGAAAGTTGTTCCTGAACCGTCGGAGCGGTGAACGACGAGTATACTGTTAGCCGGCAATGTCACATTTGAATTGAGGCTCTGTATCTCTGGATCATTCCATGTTGTCACGTTGCCTGCAAAGATGTCCGCAATGACTTTGCCAGTGAGGTGAAGACCAGAAGTGATGCCTGGTAGATTGTACGATATGGTGACGGCACCGATCGTTTCTGGGATATGAAGTGAGTTTGGTGCTTTCGCCATGTCGGCGGCGCCAAGTGGTGCGTCTGATGCAGCGAAGTCCACTGTCTTCCCTTCGAGAGCGGAAATGCCTCCGCCACTGCCTATCGATTGATAATTGATCTGTACGTTGGGTTTTTGGGTCTGATACTTTGAAATCATGACACTTAACAGCGGGTACGGAAACGTAGCTCCTGAGCCATTCAGCGTCTCCGCGTTTTGGGCGGGTGACGCTAAGTAGAGATAGCTGGCTACTCCGAGCACAATGATGACAATTGCGACGATTGTAATAGCGATCTTATACTTCATTTTTTCACTTCCTTTTATGTTTCCTTATTTTTCTTGCTCTTAGAAGGCTCCATCTCGTATATAGTTTACGTACATAATCTTTATAACCTATATAGACACAACATTCAGCAATAGACCAAGCCTGAACTACATAAGGGTGCCAAGTTTGACTTCACGGTCGAAACACGAAGGAGAATCCAGGAAACTGCAGTTGACAGGCGGCTCAACTTACACAATATCACTCCCGAAGCACTGGATCACGCAAAACCAACTCGAGAAAAACAGCACACTTCTCGTCAAAGTTGAAGAAGATGGATCGCTGTCAATCTTGCCTCCAAATCTGGCAAAACAAGAAAGTCCTCAGGAAGCGTATATTCAAGTTTCTCCAAAAGACCAGCCGGACCAGATAATCCGGAAGACCGTATCCACCTACCTGGTAGGTTACAACATAATGCGCATCAAAGCAAAGGATGAGCAACTGTCCTCGAAACAACGAACCGCGTTGAAGATCTTTGCCCGCGACATGCTTGTGGGAACCGAAATAGTGACAGACACCCCAGCAGAACTGACATTGCAGGTATTGCTCAACTATCCAGAACTGTCAGTCCAGAGCGCACTGCGAAGAATGTCAATAATCACAGCTTCGATGCACAAGGATGCAATGACAGCTCTTCAAAATCTGGATCACTCATTGGCAAAAGATGTCATAGCGGGGGACAGTGAAGTTGACCGTTTCAACCTGTACATCGTGCGCCAACTCAAAATGGCAATACAAAATCCGAGAATAATTCAGGAAATTGGTTTGGCGAATGCAAGAGACTGCTTAGGATATCGACTTGTGACGAAATCAGTCGAAAGAACGGCTGACCACGCCGTCAACATTGCCGAAAACGTCCTACTTCTGAAACAACGTTTGGACAAGGGGACATTACGCAATATTATTGAAATGAGTACGCTTGCCATTTCAATGTTTGAGAATTCGATAGAATCACTATACAAACGAGATTTTGATCTTGCAGAAAACTCTATCGAGAAAATCAAGAACATCCTGAGTATGGAGAAAGAAGCCGTGCTCGCTTCTCAAAGAATCAGCATTGACGAAGCTGCAAACCTAAGGCTAATCATAGAAAGTGTGAGGAGAACCGCAGAATATGCAGCCGACATCGCGGAAGTCGTGCTCAACCTTACCGTTGAATCTATCATCGGGCGATAATTCCAAAAAACCTGATTGTTGTACATGAATTATGTTGTTATCCAAAAATCAATCGAGCATCTTCTAAATTGATCTACCGCTTATTCTTCACGTCGTTCCGCTGTCCAATACGCCTTCTTGACGCCATCGCCAGTGCAAATAAGTTCTTTCTTAAAGATAGGAGCTTCTTTTTTGTATCTTTCAACCGCCTCTTCAAGAACAGGGAAGACTTGTTTACGGTGAGAACCTGCAACCAAAACGTAGACAAGATCTTCACCGACTTCAAATTCACCCAACAAATGGTGAATCTGAACATCCACAATCCCAGGCTCTTTGTTGAGGTCATGGCAGATCTTCTTCAGCACTTCGTCCGCCTTTTCCTCATAGGCTTCTAATTCTAGCTTCTCAACGTTCTCGCCTTTCAAAGTCTGCCCTCGAGCCACCCCAACAAATAATCCGATGGCCCCAGCCTTCGGAAAATCGGATCGCCTCTTCACACCCTTTATCATTTCTGCCAGAGAGAATGTTCCTTTTTTGTGCACACCAGCGCTCGTTGCCAACAAGAGACCCTTCTGAACGGTAACTAAGTTAGAGTCTTCAGTGAATCGAGTCAATAGTGTTTGATGTATTTCCGCATGTCTTCAATTACGGCAGAAGGAACAGGCAGATCTTTCATCGTTATCAAACCTGCAGGAGCATTGATCACCTTGGGAATGGAATTGACGATCACCGCAACAGTTGCCAAGTCACCGTGAACGCAGGGGCTGATCTTTTGTCTGATCTCAGGAACTCCCTTAATCGTAACTGCGTCGTATTCTTCTTCAGCACCTATGTAAGCCCTGAAATCTAAGACTATGACTTCTTCACCTCTCTTTATGCCCTTAGCTTTCTGCTTCAGACCAGCCACTTTTCCAATGTCGACTTTGATGTCATTGCTATGGACCGCTTTCTTCGCTATGACAGGCTCAACCGGTTCAACAACAATCATGTCTAGCTTCCACGCTAGAGCATCTGCAACCATCGAGATTGATTGTTCAAGACCAACGTGCCCCGTGATTTGTTTTTCAGAGATCTGTTGCTCGAACTCTTTGACAGACAAGCCTGCACCAATCTTCTTTTGAAAAGGCAATCGTCTAGTAGCTGCGTTCATCACTCTGGCCGCCTCAATCTTCTCTATCGTCTGACATGGAGCCGTAAGCGTAAGAACGAGCGTGTCCATGAGATAGCCTGGGTTGATTCCAGTTCCAAGCACCGTTGCGTCATGCTTCAAAGCTAAAGCGTTCAATTCAGTTGAAAGTTCGGGTTCCGAATAGTAAGGGTAAGACAATTCTTCGCACGTGGATACAACGTTGATTCCGTGTTTCAAGATCGATGCGATCTGAGGGTACGTATCCTTCAGGTAAGAGGATGTTGCATGAACCGCAATGTCAGGTTTGACTTTCGAAACTGCAATTTTGAGATCGTTAGTGATCTTCACGCCAAGCTTTTCGCCGAGATCCAAAACTTCCCCCAAGTCCTTGCCAACCTTTCTCTTGTCAACGTCCACAGCACCGACAATCTCTATTCCCTCCTTCTGAACCAGATTTTTCGCGATCATGCCCCCGACGACGCCGACACCGTATGCCAGAATCCTGATTTTTTCCATGATGATTATTCGCTCTCGTCACGTTCGTGCTTTACGGCACTTCGTCATATAAATCTACCCAGACATCCTGCAGCCTGAATGTACGGCAAAAACCTTTACGTTTGTAAACTTTTATATCTGAGGTGACGGAGGTATTTTCGAGGGCTAGCGAATTGGGGTACTCAACCAGCATCGGCAAAATAATCCAAGAAAAAATCTTGGACGCCGAGAAACTCAAAAACTGCTTTGAGTGCGGAATCTGCACAGCAAGTTGTTCCATCAATGAGATGCTTGGAAACGAGTACAGCCCTAGAAGACTCATTGAGGACATTTACTCAAACCCTGAAGACGTGCTTAACTCGGAGGCAATCTGGCTCTGCGCATGGTGTTACAGATGCCACAGCAGGTGTCCACAAGCCCTTGACCTGCCCGAAATTCTCCTCTTCATGCGAATAGAAGCAGCAAAACGAGGGAACACCCAAAGTTTTGATAGAGCCCTCCAGAAAATCGTGAAAAACATACCTCTCCCGCTCATCACCACACTAGTTTGCTTCCATCCTGAACGCGCCGGATTGAAGAACAAAGAAATCCTGCAGAGAATCGAACAGATTCGAGAAGAACAGTTCAAGCAGAAAAAAAAGGAGAAAACAACGGAAAAGTCTAGAGAAAAAGTTGCAGTCATCGGCTCCGGACCCGCAGGTCTAACCGTTGCCTACGAACTCGGAAGAAAAGGATACAACGTCACAGTCTTTGAAGCTCTTCCAAGACCAGGAGGGATGCTGACAAAAGGCATACCTGAAACACGCTTGCCAAAACAGATTGTTGACAAGGAAATCCAGTTCATCAAGGATCTCAACGTTAACTTCAAAACCGGGATAAGAATTGGAAAGGATCTCAGCTTTGAGAGTTTGAAGAAGCAAGGGTTCAAAGCCATATTCATCGCAACTGGAGCACACAAGAGCCATCCGCTCAAAGTTGACGGGTCAAGTCTGAAAGGAGTCATAAATGCCCTTGACTTCCTGTGGGACATCAACACAGGCAAGAAAGTGGACGTTGGAAAGAACGTTGTTGTAATAGGCGGCGGAAATGTTGCCGTAGACGCCGCCCGAACTGCCCGCTGTCAAAAGGCGGACCAGGTCACAATTATGTACCGCAGATCTAAGGATGAGATGCCTGCTAACCTGCGCGAAGTTAAAGAAGCAGAACACGAAGGAGTGAAAATCGAGTTTCTTGTTTCACCCAAGAAGATTCTGGGCGAAAATGGGAAAGTCTGCGGAATTGAGTGCGCCCGAATGCAGCTAGGTGAGCCGGATGATTCAGGACGCAGAAAAGCGACACCGATTGAAGGCTCAGATTTCAAACGCGAAACAGACATGGTTGTTTTGGCAATAGGTGAGACTCCAGATTTGGGATTTCTGCCACTTGACGTTGACCGGAACGAGGACGGCACGTTGTGGGCTAACGCATTGACGTTAGAAACGAGCATGCCTGGAGTCTTCGGAGGCGGAGACGCAGCAACGGGCCCAGCTTCCGTGATAGAAGCAATTCGAGATGGAAAACGTGCAGCAGAATCAATCGAGAACTACCTCAAAACAATCAAAGAAGCATGAAAAGATGACGGAAAAGAAAGAATCGAAACCGCAACCGGAACAACAGGAACAGCCGAGAATCGGAGTCTACGTCTGCCACTGCGGCCTAAACATCGCAGGGTCCGTGGATTGCGAGGAAGTCGCGAAGTACGCCGCGTCACTGCCGAACGTCGTCCTAGCTCAGGATAACCGATACACATGCTCAGACCAAGGGCAAGCAGGAATACAGAAAGACATCAAAGAACAAAAACTCAACCGAGTCGTCGTCGCATCATGCTCACCGAGACTTCACGAGCCCACGTTTAGGAAGACATGCGAGGATGCAGGGCTAAACAAGTACCTTTTTGAGATGGCCAATATCCGAGAACACTGCAGCTGGGTCCACCTTTACGACCGTGCTGCAGCAACGGAAAAAGCAAAAGACCTCGTGAAGATGGCCGTGGCCAAAGCTGCGCTGCTCACGCCTGCAGAAGAAGCGGAAGTCCCAATCACCAGGAAAGCATTGGTCATAGGTGGAGGAGTAGCCGGAATCCAAGCTGCCCTTGACCTCGCAGACACTGGATACAAAGTGTACATGGTCGAGAAAGAACCCAGCATAGGCGGCATGATGGCGCGCATCGACAAAACATTTCCGACCATGGACTGCTCGATATGCATTCTTGCCCCCAAAATGTCTGACGTAGGTCACCATCCCAACATTGAGTTGTTGACCAACAGCGAAGTGGCCGAAGTTAAAGGTTACATTGGCAACTTCAGGGTGAAGGTACTGAAAAAACCCCGATACGTCACGAAAGACTGCTCGGCATGTGGCGAATGCGTGAAAGTATGTCCAATAATTGCACCAAACGAATTTGATGTGGGATTGGCCACGAGGCACGGAATCTACACGCCGTTTGCGCAAGCAGTTCCATCCACGTACGTCATTGACATGAACCTTTGTCTCAACAAGGAAGGCATAATCACCTGCGACAAATGCCTAAAAGCGTGCGAGAGACAGGCGGTCAAATTTGAGATGAAACCAGAAACCCAAGAACTCGAGGTCGGCACCATAGTTGTTGCAACCGGCGCAGACGTTTTCGACCCGTCAGTTCTGCCCAACTACGGCTACGGCAAATACCCAAATGTTATCACATCACTCGAGTTCGAAAGATTGATCAACGCGGGCGGCCCCTCCGCAGGACACCTTCTTAGACCAAGCGACAAACAGATACCCAAGCGCGTGGCGTTCATTCAATGCGTAGGGTCGCGTTCAGAAAGAGCTGGAAAATCATACTGCAGCAACGTCTGCTGCATGAACACGATCAAAGACAGCTTGCTCATCAAAGAGCACTGGCCAGACACCGAAATTTACGTTTTCTACGTTGACATAAGAGCGTTCGGCAAGGGATTCGAAGACCTGTACAAACGAGCCAGAAAAGAAGGAGTCATCTTCATCCGAGGGCTGCCAGCGGAGATCAAGGAGGACAAAAAGAGTCACAACCTGTGGCTGATCGGAGAAAACACGCTGAAGAAAGAAATTTACAAGGTAAACGCTGATATGGCCATTCTATCGATAGGCTTGGAGGCAAGAAAAGACAGCGAACTAGTCCAACGCCTCTTAACCTTGTCCAGAAACCAAGACGGATTCTTCCTAGAAGCCCATCCCAAACTGAGGCCCGTCGACGCTGCAACGGGCGGAATCTTCTTCGCAGGATGCGCAGAAGGTCCCAAGGACATAAAGGACAGCGTTACACAAGCGAGCGCAGCGGCTGGACGCGCAGGGATATTGATGGCCCAGGGAAAAGTGACCGTGGAAGCCATAACGCCGTTGATTTTCCCCGATAAATGCAAAGCATGCGGCTTGTGCGTCAAGGTCTGTCCGTACAACGCGATCATACTTGACAAAGAGAAGAAACGCATCGAAGTGATAGAGGCAGCCTGCGGTGGTTGTGGCACGTGCGCCGCAGAATGCGCTTTTGGTGCGTTAACGCAGAAGCACTTCACAGATCAACAGATAATAGCAGAGATAGACGCCATAACGGAACAAGATGCAGACAAGAAAGTCGTAGCTTTCTGCTGCAACTGGTGCTCGTATGCTGGTGCAGATTTCGCCGGCGTCAGCAGAATGCAATACCCGCCAACTGCGCGCATAATCAGAACAATGTGCTCCGGACGCGTTTCTCAGAAGTTCATAGAAAGAGCATTCGCAAGAGGAGCAGCAGCCGTTCTAGTGAGCGGGTGCCACATCGGAGACTGCCACTACATAAACGCGAACGTGCAAACCCAAAAACGCGTGGAACGCATGTGGAAAAAGATGGAACAGAGCGGGTTGAACAAGGAGAGACTCCAACTGCTATGGGCTTCAGCAGCGGAAGGCGAAAAATTCGCATCCAAGATTCGCGAGATGAAGTCAATAGTAGACAGGGTCAGCCCCGAAGAGGTTGAAAAGGGCCGACAAGTGTTCAAGAAAGCCTTGGAGGCGGACTAAAATGCCAGAGAGAATCAGACATGCACCCCTTGACAAAGAGAAAATGAAAAGGCCAGAAACTGAAATTCACATAATCAAAGATCAATGCAAAGGATGTGGCTACTGCATCGAATACTGCCCTCGCCAAGTCCTCGAGGAGTCCAGCGAGATAAACGCAAGAGGAGTTCGTCCTCCGAAGATCGTGGATCAAGAGAAATGCATGAACTGCGGCTTCTGCACTGCAGTCTGCCCAGACTTTGCGATCTTTGTCACCGAAAAGAAGATTGAGAAGGAGAGCAAACATGCCTAAAACAAAAAACATACTCACGGGAGCCCATTTTCTGAACGGCGACGTTGCGAGTGCCGAAGCGGCATTGATCGCCGGCTGCAGGTTCTTCGCAGGCTACCCGATAACGCCTGCTACCGAAATTGCCGAGCATCTTTCTGAGAGGATGCCGGAACTCGGTGGAATCTATATACAGATGGAAGATGAGATCGCCTCTCTGGCAGCTGTCATCGGAGCATCATATTCAGGATTGAAAGCGATGACGGCAACTTCAGGACCCGGGTTCAGTCTGATGCAGGAAAACATCGGGCTCGCCGTGATGACTGAAGCTCCATGCGTGATAGTTGACGTCATGCGGGGTGGACCAAGTACTGGACAACCCACTATGCCTGGACAGCAAGATGTGATGCAGGCGAAATGGGGTTCGCATGGAGATTATGGAATCATCGCAGTGACGCCTTCTTCAGTTCAAGAAATGTTCGATTTGACGATTGAAGCCTTTAACCTTTCTGAAACCTACAGAGTTCCCACTCTTTTGATGGCAGATGAAATAGTGGGACACATGTGGGAGAAAGTCGTCATCCCACCGGTTGAAAAGTTGAAAATGGTCAACCGCAAGAAGCCAAACGTGAAACCAGAAAAATACAAGCCGTTCATGCCTGACGCCGATTTGGTTCCGCCGATGGCAACGTTCGGGGAAGGATATCATTTCCATGCAACTGGGTTGACGCACAATGAAAGCGGTTATCCGAGAACTTCAAGCTCCGAAGTTCAATCCAAGCTTGTCAATAGGCTATGCGACAAGATACAGAAAAATGCCGACAAAATCATCAAGGTCGAAGAGACAATGCTTGAAGACGCAGACGTTGCAGTCGTGGCCTACGGCATAGTTGCGCGTAGTGCCCTGAGCGCAATCAGACAAGCCAGAGAGAAAGGCATCAAAGCAGGCTTGCTACGACTCATCACACTCTGGCCGTTTCCAGAAAAACAAGTCGCTAAAATCGCAAAACAAGTTCGCGGAATAATAGTTCCAGAAATGAACTGCGGACAGCTCGTACGAGAAGTGGAGAGGGCCGCAAAAGAAACGCCAGTAACGTTCCTTTCGAAGCTCGGCGAGGAACCGCACACTCCAAACGAAATTCTAGAAGAAATAAGGAGGATCAAATGATGATTCAAGAAGCAACAGTAACCCATCCATTCTCGAAGTACCTCAGGGAAGAAATGATGCCACACATTTGGTGCCCCGGCTGCGGCAACGGCATCGTCCTCAACTGCTTCGCCCATGCTCTTGACGAGTTGAAGATGGATATGGACAAACTCGTCATCGTTTCCGGAATAGGCTGCATCGGGCGAACCGCGGGATACGTGAATGCAGACTCTTTCCACACTACGCATGGACGTGCGTTGCCCTTTGCAACAGGCGTCAAGCTTGCAAACCCAAATCTGGAAGTCGTAGTCATAAGCGGAGACGGAGACCTCTTCGCGATCGGAGGAAACCATTTCATACACGCAGCACGCAGAAACGTCGGCGTAAAGGTGGTCTGCGTCAACAATCTCAACTACGGTATGACTGGTGGGCAGCAAGGTCCGACAACTCCGATCGATGCGATAACGCCTACGAGTCCGTTCGGCAACATTGAGAATCCCTTCAACCTGGTGCACCTAGGCGCTGCGTCTGGTGCTACGTACGTAGCAAGATGGACAACCCTTCACGTGCGAAGACTAACGATTTCTCTTAAGAAAATGCTCCTGAAGGAAGGTTTCGCCTTCGTCGAGGTGCTGGCGCCATGCCCCGAAATATACGGTCGGCACAACAAGATGCGCTCAGGACTCGAAATGATGAGCTGGTTCAAGAGAGCGTCGGTTATAGACAACTTTTCAGATCCTTCAAAGGCAGAGATAACGCCCGACCGAATAGTCGTGGGCGAGTTCATGGACACGGAGAAGCTCAGCTATGAAAAGATGCTTCACGAAAAAATCTCAAAGATAAACGAGAAAGCAATGGAGAAAGTGAGCTAAAATGCGAGTTGAAGTTAGGTTTGCAGGTTTCGGCGGTCAAGGAATCATCAAATCAGGAATAATCATTGCTTCCGCAGCCAGCATCCACGCTGGAAAGAACGCCGTCCAGACTCAATCCTACGGTCCAGAATCAAGAGGCGGAGCCTGCAAGTCCGAAGTCGTCATTTCAGAAGAAGAAATAGACTTCCCGAAACTGGTCCAACCCGAAGTCCTAGTGGTCATGTCCCAAGCCGCTTACAACGACTATGCAGACGACATCAAACCAGGAGGAACCGTGATCATGGACCCTGACATGATACCGACAGAGAAGAATCTAGGAAAAGTCAGAATCTACAGGGTTCCAGCAACAAAAATCGCGGAACAACTCGGCAGGAGAATCGTGGCGAACATCGTCATGTTGGGAGCGTTCGTCTCAATCACTAAATTGCTCGATGAAAACGCAGTCAAAGAATCGATAAAAGAGAACATACCGAAAGGAACCGAGGAACTGAACCTAGCGGCGTTTGAAAAAGGATACGAGTGCGGAAGAAAACTCGAAGCCTAGAATCTACTCCGCCGCTTCGGCCTTAAGCTGTGAAAGCTGCGTTACCACTTTTGAATTCCTAATCCCTACATGACGCAGAGGAGCGATCTTCTTAGCTTCGTTGTAGATGTCTGAAGCGATCTTGCCCAAAACCATTTCCTGGGCAAACTGGTCCATTGTCAGCGCCTTGGCTTTTTCCTTGATAATCCTATTCATGATTGCCCGCAGAATCTTCTCTTGCGAAGTCTTTATTCTTGAAAGTGTAAATGCACTGACCGCAACGCGAACGTTGTGCCCATCCTTGGTCGTAATGCTGAAAAGACCGTCAACCTTAGTCGTTCTTCTCCTAACAAGACTACGGAGATAGTCGCGAGAATACTCGTGACCCTTGAACATCGTCTTGGCCGTTTTCCCGTCTACTTCAGTTATCTGGAAACGCATCTTCAAGTACTGATGCGCAAAATCATTGGTAATGTCATACAGTGTTGAGTCAACGACTCGTCCAACTAAGCTCTCCGGGTTCTCAGCTGGCACAGAGCCCAACTCGGTGTTGCCGAAGTATGGCGGAGACATTACCATATACCACGATTTCCCTCGCCATTTGTCACGAACGCGCTTCGTCTTTGAAGACACCTTTACCCTCCGAATGCAGCTTCAAAGTTCACATCATACTATTAAAAGTTTTACCGTTCAGCCACTATTTTCTCGATACCGCCCATGTATCGTCTCAGGACATCTGGAACAAGAACCGAGCCATCTTCCTGTTGATAATTCTCGATTAAGGCAACTATGGTTCTGCCGGTAGCTATGGCCGTCGAGTTCAATGTGTGCACAAACCCTTTGGGCGCTTCACCTTCTTTTTCTCGGTATTTGATGTTGAGCCTTCTAGCTTGATAATCCGTGCAGTTACTGCACGATACGATTTCCCGGTAAGCGTTCTGAGCCGGCATCCAAGCCTCAATGTCGTACTTCTTCGCTGCCACCGTGCCGATGTCACCCGTGCAAACATTCACAACGCGATAGGCCAACCCCAGCTTCTTGACGAGTTCCTCAGCGTTGTGAATCAACTCTTCATGCAGCTTCCAAGAATCCTCTGGCCTGCTGAAGATGAACTGCTCAACCTTGTTGAACTGGTGGGTACGGAAGACTCCTCGCGTGTCTTTGCCGTGCGCGCCTGCTTCTTTCCTGAAGTTGGTGCTGACTCCGGCAAGCTTCAAGGGCAAATCTTCGGCCATCAACACTTCATCCATGAACATGGCGCCCATCGGATGCTCTGAGGTCGCGATCAAGTAGAGATCCTCGTTTTCAACCTTGTAAAGCACGTCCTCAAAATCGCCTAGGGCCACGACGCCTTCGTAGGCCTTCCGCCTCATTAGGTAAGGCGGCTCGACCGGGCTGTAACCTTTCTTTGCAATTTCTTCGAGAGCAAAGTTGATCAAGGCCATGTCAAGAAGGACAGCGTCTTTCTTTAAGAAGAAAAATCTGGCTCCAGTTATCTTCCCGGCTCTTTCAACGTCCACGATGTCGAGTTTCGTGCCTATATCCATGTGATCTTTAACGGGAAAAGCGAACTTTGGCGGCTCGCCCCACTTTCGTATTTCGACATTGTCGTTTTCGTCCTTGCCGAATGGAACGGTTTCATGCAGAAGGTTTGGAAGCGTCATCAACAGAGCATGAACTTTTTCTTCGGCTTCGGTAACTTGTTTTTCCAGTTTGGTGATTTCGGTATCAACCTTCTTAGCCTTTACGATTTCCTTGTTTGTGTCTCCTCCTTTCTTCTTCGCAATCGCGATCTCGGTCGTTATTTGTTTCCGTTCGTGACGAAGATTGTTCAGCTCGGTTAAGCCTTGCCGCCACGTTTTATCTGAGGCTATGAGATCGTCGAGCATCTTCAGGTTCGAAGGATCCCCTCGCTTATGCAGATTCTGCCTCACAAGTTCCGGGTTTTCCCTTATGATTCTAATATCGAGCATTTTTCCACTTGCAGCCTTTAGGTCTAGCCTTAACTTGTCTATTTAAGCTTACGATTATCTTTATCCGGCAGAACCAGAATCGCTCTCGATTGCACGGCTTCTACCAAGCTTACTTGCTGCTTCAACAGCTCTCTCCGCGGTCGAGACGCAAAGAAGAAGATCATCGATGGTCGCGATGAAGGTTGAAAACTTGCCCGTGTGGACTATGTTCGTAATTACTTTGTTTGCTCTTCTCACCGTCTGGATTGACAATCCTTCTGGTGTTTTGAAGTTGTCTGGCGAAACCGCCTTGGCAATAGCTTCTGCAACCTTGTCATTATCATATTCGAGTTTGATTTCAGCTTCCAATCTTTTCGCCCTTCAGTTGCTTCCCCACGAGTTCGTCTACGGTTTGGATGAAGTTGTTGATTTCTTCGATTGGAACCTGGGCTCCTGCGGCGATGTTGTGTCCACCGCCTTTTCCCTTGAATTTCTCAGCCGCAACCTGCATGACTTCGCCAAGGTTGACACCTTTGCTGACGACGGCGTCCGTAGTTCGAGACGAGATCTTGGCAATTCCTTCTTCCTGAAGGTTCGCATACGCAATCAAGGGTTTCTCTGTGTTAGGAAGACTTGACGTGAGTATAGATGAGATGGCCCCGACCATCTTGTCGTTGATGAAGTCTTCACCGTACACTGCGTATATGTTCACGAACTCTTTCATTCTCTCGGGCTTTTCCATCACCCAGCCAAGGTACTTGTTAATTGTTCGTCTGTACTCTTCGAGCACTTTGTTGGCTTCCTCAAGGGCCAAAGCTCTGTCCCCCATGCACACCGCCACCCCAAGCCCAGCCTTTTCCATGCGACCAGTCCCATTCAATAGAACAGCGAATTCGCGTGCGTCTCTAAGCGGAGTCCACGGTTCCTCTCGAGTCAACGTGTAAACGTGTCCGATCAGGTTAGTGACTTCATAATGCAGGCCCAACGAAACTAGATGGTCCCCGAGCTTTGAGGACAAACGTTTCTTTTCCTCTTCGCTGAGGTCTCTTAGCGCCCGCCACTTGTCGCCGTTCTTGGGCTCGATGTTCAAGCTCCTAAGAAAAGCCAAGCTTTTTTCTTCATCACCGCTTATGCCAGGAATGAAAGGATTCGTAGTCGAAACCAGTGCCTTAAGGATCGGCCGTGTCTCTCTTCCGAAAAAGATCAAATCCTTCTCAACAGTGAGCAGACCCGTGCCCGTAGCGTCTTCAACAATCTTTCCGTTCAACCCGCCAAGCATTCTCTGATCGTACTTGTCCTGCAGATCTCCGAGGGCTCCGACCACAGCCACAGGAGCCAAATCAACGTTCATCTTATCAATCGCTTTTGCAACGAAATATGCGACGCCTGAGCCGCTAATGTCCCTAGCACCGTCTAACCCATGCAGATGAGGGTTGACCTGTACAAAGTTGCCGGATTCTTTGCATATCACTTGGTGATGGTCCAGAATAACGATCTTGAAGTCTGAGAGCTTCTGATTTAGAACGTCAACGTAGCCGCTTCCGAGGTCGGTGAAGATGATGAGCTGAGGCTTATCTGAAAGAACCTCCTCAACGATCTTGTCTTCTATCCACTGCGTAATGCGAATTCTGAACCTCGCACCCATCCTGAACAGTGCCTTACTGATTATTCCCGCTGCAGCGATTCCATCTGCATCCAGATGGGAGAAAACGTGAATCAACCCGTCCTGCCTGACCGTTTCGGTTATGGTCTTGGCTGCTTGTTCGCTGGAATTGAGAAAGCCGGTGACCTGGTCTTCTGAAGCCGAAGCCATCATAATCCACCCTAGCCTTGTTATTGAGATTATTTAAAGATTTCAAGAAGCGCTAGGTCTGGCTTTGCTTACTGCATTGGAAAACGTTGCGGCAGAAAACGTTTAGGTTATCGAGGCTATTTTGGGCTCGTACTTCCAGCCCTTGGGCAAAACGCCGACACGCTTGTAGAACCTCGACAGCTTGTGAATCTTTGCCTCTATCAGCTGAAGCGCTCGTCTATTGTAAAGGTCAGTGTGGTTTCTTTCGAGATGAAGACCCAGACTCTCAGCTTTTTTCATTAGGCTCGCCAAGTCCTCGGGCATAGACGGGGCGAGACTATTCTCTCTCAGCACCGTCAGAATCCTTTTTCCGGTTATCGGTTTTGCCAACGGAATAGAGTGCTGGTCTCTCAGAATCGTGCCTATCCGACTGGGAGAGTGGCCTTCTTTACCGAGCTTCACAATCAAGGCTTCCACTTCTTCAGGCTGGTATTTGCACCAGTTTGGAGGGCGCTTGCTGACAGGTCTCGTGGCATGCGATTTTCCCTTTTCCTGCTTAGGCATCAGTTATCCCTTAAACTCTGTATCAGCGAAGGTGCGCGCGTATTTAAAAATATTGATCGTTTTTCATAGTTATGTGCCACTTTCTTTTCCTGAATAGCTTCTTTCCTCCATGTCTGTAACGAACTCAAAGCCCACTTCTAATAGCTGTTCGGGCGCGCGCTAGCATCAAACTCAAGAACTGCCGAAACCTGGGCGCGTGAGTACCAAAAGGTATAAATCAACCGTTAGGTCGTTCGGTTGGAAGATGATCAAGCTTGCCGAGACTTCTGGCCTTCATAGACATCTTCGTAGAATCACCAGAAATGGACAGAGTAGTGGCAGCTCTTTCCAAACTTGAAAATCTCGAAGAACTGTTCGAAGTAACGGGCGAGTTTGACATTGTGACTCTGTTTTCAGCGTCTGACATTGAGGAGTTCCGGGACATTCTCAAGAACAAGGTGATGAAGATCAAAGGTGTTAAGAGCACGGTAAGCTCCATCGTTGCTCGCGCTGGTCAAAGAGGAAAAGTCTCCATTTGAAAAATCCCCTTTGGCACACAACGAATTCTGACAGGACCGTAGATGAAGGGGTCTGGAACGAAGAAGAAACGACGCCACCGTCTAGCAGATGGTGAGTTGATTACAAGCATACTAGAAACTAACTCTGATCTCCCATCCTGCCCGATGATGCTGAAGCAAACGTACGGAACTGAGCCTTCGCGGGCTCAGAGTCCTTTCCATCCCATCATCGGAGGTTCAATGTTCATCTGCCACAACAGCGCTATCAGTTCGCCCCTGTGATGAACCTCTTCCTCAAACACATGAACTAATACATCCTCGGCCGTGATTTCCACGGTCTTGCCGTCCCCCTTGGCTATGTATTTCTTGCTCAACCCGTTCTTGGGCAACGACTTAATGTATTCGTGCATCCGTTTCTCAACATGGTTCATGTAACTCTTGACTTCTTTGGAGGTCTTGTAATCGTCATATTTTCTTTTGGATCGAAGGTTTTCTCCCTGCAAGAAATCCAGCCAGTAGTCTATCGCGTCTAGAGTGTGAACAAATATGTTTCGCATAGAGTGGAAACTCGCCTCTCTGTTCTTGGTGAACTCGGCCCAAGGCATCTGAACCAAGAATTCGAAATATCTGTGTCTTACGTCCTCATTGTATTGCAGAAGATCTTGAACGTCAACCAACTTTTGCACCACTGAATCACGCTTGTTTGAGGAGCTATTAAAGCATATGATCTTGCATGTGTACAGGCTGGGTCTAGAAAATTGGACACATGGCAAAAGCATGCTGTTACGGGGCGTGAAATGTTCTATTTTTGGCAACAGGAAAAATTCGATTTCAACAGAGAAAAAGACTAGCGGGGACGCTTTCGAGCGACCCAGATCTCTGTGGGTCTCCTGTAGTGGGGGATCTCATATTCAAACAATGGAACCTTTTTCAACCGTCTATCTCCCGCTTAAAAGAAGGTTCTCAGTGCTGAAAGGTCTTTCCAACATAAACTCTATAGACTATATAGTAGTCTATCGTGGAGCCGTGAACCGCGCGCTACAAGCCAACAATTACGCCCAAGACCATGAGTGCAGCTCCAATTATCATCAAGATAACCCCCTTTGAAAGCTGCTTCGGCCTCTGTTCTTCCAAGTACTCTCGGGAAACCGTTGGGTAAGCGATGGTTGTCCTGGTATCGACAGTTCTAGGTCCTGCAGCAACATACCCCCCAAAACCAAAGATCAACGCACCCTCCATAAAAAGGACGTCCGTAAAACGCATATGAAAAAACACGGCCAGAACAAAGCCCAGTACGAACAGCACCATTGTCAACACGGTGATTTTCTGCCAAAGCGCGAGAGAAAAATCCATACTATGTCATCATCTCAAGTGAGTAGCTCTGGCCCCGAGATATATCGCTATCGTCCGCATAAGCCCAGCCTGCGTATTTCGTACCTTACTAGCGCAAGCACGGTCACGCGCGCGCTACTAGACTTTGTACCATTCTGCAAAGGTCCGAAACGCCTCTGCACGATGAGAGAACTTGTTCTTTTCAGTGATGCTCATCTCTGCGAATGTTTTGTTGCTGGTTGCTGGTTCGAAGATTGGGTCGAAGCCAAAACCAGAGTTGCCGTCTCCTCTCCTCTCTACAAGGGCGATTTTTCCCTCTACCTTTCCGCTGAAGCTTAGCGGAGATTTCAAGTCTCCAGACATGTAGGCAACCGCAGATTCGAAGTATGCCTTTCTTGTTTTGACGTTTCGCATGAGCTCGATAAGACCCTTGTTACCGATTGTCTTGTAAACATACGCTGCGTACGGCCCAGGGAAACCGTTCAAACCCTCCACAAACAAACCGGCATCCTCAACTATGACCGGCAGGTGGGATCTTTCAAAAGCGTCAACGACACTCCCTTCAGCGATTTCCTGCAAGGAGTCACTTTGAATCTCCAGTGACTTGACCCTTAACATGCCGACGGCTATGTTGTACGGGGCCAAGATTCTCCTGGCTTCATTGAACTTGTTGACATTGTTCGTTGCAAAGAACACAACGCGACCTCTAAGTTGAAAGTTCCTCTTGCTTTCGCTCCGCGACATAACGCCCACGTCTCTCAATCTCCTTGATCTTGCGTAAAACGTTTTTCAAAGCCTCACCTTTCGTGACGCTGCCGTAACCATCAATCACGGACTTGAAGCATTCTTCGGCAAACCTGTAGTGCGTGCTTTGAAGCGCCCTCTTCATCAAGTGCAGATCAACGCCCTTTGCTTCAACCTCATCGTTCTTCTCGCCAAGCCCGAAATCCACGAAGAAAACCTTCCCTTCATCGTTCATTATCATGTTTGAAGTCGTCAAGTCACCATGAATCAAACTGTACCTGTGAAGCCTGCCGATTTCCTGACCGATCTTGAAGCATACGAGCCTTCGTTCGTCCTCGGAAACATCATTCAGAAGCTGCTTAACCTGCGTCCCTTCCAGGTACTCCATCACGATTACCGTGTTTTTAACGTCGACCAAGAAGATTATAGGGGTAGGCACACCTGCCTTTTTTGCTTCATGGATCAGCTGGGGCTCGTGAATCGTCCGGTAACAGCGGATCTTGGAATCCAATTGATTATGCCTGTATTTTTTGGGAAGGCGTTTTTTGAATACGACCTTCCTGCCATGCCAATCCGCAAGGTAAAGGTCGGCTTCGGCACCTTTCTTGAGCAGCCTCATTCGTTTCACTTCATCCACGGAATCTCGACGTCCTCTACTCGCCACTTCAGCTTGACATAACTCCTGTCAACTTGTGTAACAAGACCGCTCATGTAAGCAAGCACGCCTGTCCAGGCGATCATCGCGCCGTTGTCGACGGCAAACTCGGTTTCCACAGCGTCGAATTTGACAGATTGCTCCTCTGCCACTGATCGGATCATCGACTGTAACCGCTTGTTGGCCGCAACACCGCCCGTCAGAAGAAGCTCTTTCTTCCCTGTGTGCGCCACGGCTCTTTCAGTCACTTCCGTGACCATGGAAAACGCGGTTTCCTGAAGGCTGTAACACACGTCTTCAAGTTTGAGATGCTTTTTCTCTAACAGAGCTGTGGCGGCCGTCAGTAGCCCGCTCAAGGAGAGATCCATTCCTTTCACGGTGTACGGGAGAGGAATCAAATCCTTTCCCTTCAAAGCGAGCTTCTCGATCACTGCTCCAAACGGCATTCCCGGTGTCTGGCTTAATCCTGCTTCTCTTGCAAAAACGTCAAGACAGTTTCCTAACGCGATGTCAAGTGTTTCGCCGAAGACTCGGTAGCGTCCAGCGTCGTAGGCTGCAACCATGGTGTTTCCTCCTGAAACGTACAGTGTCACCGGGTCTTTGGCACCGGTTCTCAGCTTGCCTATTTCTATGTGTGCTATGCAATGGTTGACGCCGACGAGTGGAACATTCAGGTAAGATGACAAGGCGCGGGCCACGGTTGCTCCTGTCCGAAGACATGGCCCCAAGCCTGGACCCTGAGAAAACGCGACCAGTGATATGTTGCCAGGCTTCACGCCTGATTTGGTGAAGGCTTCGTGTAGCACTTTGTCGGCGACGTCAGCATGATGTCTAGCCGCTTCCCGAGGGTGTATACCACCCTTAGACGGTACGTAAGCATCTATCACGTTGGCCAATATCTTCCCGGCGAAGGTTGATATGCCAACGCTGAAGTCGTCTGCCGTTGATTCAATTCCCAAACAGTACTTTTCTGCCTTCTTGCCCTTCATTTTCTTCATCTTTGAACATGAGTTTTTCCAGGTTTCAGCATACATCTTTTTATTATTAAGTTGCGCATTATAAAGTGGACGAAATTGGAATTGGAGAAAATGCCGAAACGCAATGACCTTGAACAGAGAGCTTTACAGTTCATAATGACCACCGGCTTTGAAGGCGTGCTCCAGTCAGACTTGTGGCATGAACTTGATGCCAGCAGTCGAGAAGGTTCACGCATAGCTTTGAAGCTTGAGACAAAGGGACTGATCCGAAGGGAGAAGGAACTCCGTGAGGGAAGGTGGACATACAGAATCTTTCCAAAGAGGCTGCCGGCTTCGATAGACACTATATCGGACTGTCCATGCTTGATGTGCCCGGATGACCCTCGTTGTGATCCTTCGAGCACGGTTTCACCCCAGAACTGTGATAGACTCACAGAGTGGCTTCACGGAATATCCAGCGGTCCGCCTATTGTTGGGGACAGCTAGTTTTGCCGAAGGCGTGGCTTCAGGACAGGAAAAGAGATTACTACTACAAAAAGGCAAAGCAGGAAATGTACCGTTCAAGGGCGGCGTACAAGCTTTTTGAAGCCATCAAGAGGTACCACTTCATAGAATACGGCGATGTCGTTGTAGACTTGGGTGCTGCACCGGGCGGTTGGATGCAGGCTGCGCGAAAAACCGTGTGCAAAAAAGGCTTCGTCTTAGGCGTCGACCTCAAAGACATCGAGCCTTTCCAACAGCCCTACGTTAAGACGATGATATGTGACATAACGGAACCTGGAACGGTGCAGCAAATCTTAGAGATTATTCCTCGGAGGGCTGACGCTGTCATTTCTGACGCGTCGCCTAACATCTCAGGAGTATGGGAAGTTGACCATGCTCGGCAGCTGGAACTGGCTCAGCAATCGCTCGAAATTGCGTTGCAGATCTTGCGGCCTTCGGGCAGCCTTTTCGTTAAGGTTTTTCAAGGCGACATGTTCTCCGACTTCTTGCAGAAGGTGAAGAAGAACTTCGTAAACGTTACCGTTGTAAAGCCAAAGGCCAGCAGACCCAAGAGTGCAGAAATCTTCCTTCTGGCAAGAGGTCTAAGGACGCAGGAAGCTTAGACAGCAGAACATAAATTCTCTCAATGCCTCCTACTGATTGCAAGTGTGAAACGTTGAAGGTGATCGCGGCAGACTCCTCAGCGGCTATACTTAATGAAAAGTTTGTCGTATTATCCATTGTGGCAACCGCTTCGGTGCTCGTGGGGCCTCCATACCGAGAGGCCAGCACCTTCCTCGCAGAGCCCATTTTCGTGGACGCTGAAAAGGGGCATGAAGTTGTGGTTCATGAAGCAGAGATGTGTCGAGATCTGCTCGCAAAAACGAAGGCGGACGTCGTTCACTTGGATATGTCTTTAGGCTCCGTTTCTCTTGAGCAGTTGAGCCCTATACAGTTCTCGGAAATGGGTATCTCTGCAAAAGCTCGTCATCATCTTCTGAGAGTTTTGCCTCGTCTCAGAAAAATCGGCAATGAGATCACGCAGAAGTATGGCATTGAGGTGTTGGCGATCGGTAAGGAGAGTGTGCCCGTGAGAATTGCGGAATTGACATCTGGCGCGCATGCAATCCTGTACGCGTGCGCAAAGGCGTCAAAGGAGAAGCAAGTTACCTTACTGGGTTTGCCCTCTAGGTGCCAACCCCTAATCGTTGGTAAAGGAGTTTATCTGTATTCGCTGATGCCTGCGGAGCATGATGTGAGAGGTTACGCTATGGATACTGAAGAAATTCTGAACAAGGTTAATATTGCAGAGTTTTTAAATCCCTCCGCTAGAGGCTTTCGAGCTTTGAAAATAAACCCAAAGGAGACAGAGTAGCTGTCTCTCGCCTTTTGGAGAACAGCTTCATCAAGAAGGAAGCGAATCATCACAATCGTGATCTTCTTCCTCATATCGATACTTGTAAGCTGCATAGGCGTACTGACTCCCCTAAGCAAACAAGACGCCGATCAAATCAATCAGGAAGTCGAAAACATACGAAATAACTCAACTGCTCAGAGCATTCTCGAAAACAACCTGCTCATATGCTTGGCAATGTTCATTCCGATATTCGGACCCATCTTCGGCTTCTACGCCCTCTACAACTCGGGAGTCGCCATCGAGGCGCAGGTCATAGCCACTTCGATGGGGATACCGCCGATACTCGTCTTTTTCACGGACTTTGTGTTCCCTGTTATATGGCTGGAGTTCATCGCGTACTCCATCGCTTTTGCGGAGAGCTTCTGGCTCATAAGACGTGCCACGCAAGGTTTGTTCAAGAAAGAAATCAAGAATGCTGCCATTCTGATCGCGATATCAGCATTACTGTTGCTGGTTGGCGCAATCATAGAAATAGCGTTAATCAAGGCTTTTTACGGCTAGCCCTCAAGCTCACGATCAGGCCTTCTTCGTTGGCATGATTTCGAGGCTCATGTTGAAAGCTCTTGGACTTTGAGTAAGTTCACCCAGGCTCACAAGGTCAACTCCTGTTGCAGCGAATTTCAAGACGTTTTTTGCGTTGATCCCACCGCTCGCCTCCAACAAGACTTTCTTATCGTACTTCGCTTTTTTCAACGCCTCGAACGCTTTTCGGATTTTTTCCGGAGAAAAATTGTCTAACATTATGATGTCTGCCTCGGCTCTTGCTGCGCATAATGCATCCTCAATTGTCGTCACCTCAACCTCAATTTTCTTGCTGAATGAAACGTGTTTGCGGGCAGTTTCAACGGTTTTCTGAACGTTTCCGACCATGGCGATATGATTGTCTTTTATCAGGACCATGTCATCCAGATGGAACCTGTGAGCGTCTCCTCCGCCGAGGTGCACGGCCTTCTTGTCGAAGTACAGAAGACCCGGCGCAGTCTTTCTTGTGCACGCAACTCTTGTCTTGAACTTGGCCTTGCGCAGTTTCTCGACGAGGTTCCGTGTGGCCGTTGCGATGCCGCTCATGCGTGAAAGAACATTGAGCAACGTTCTTTCTGCGGTCAGAATAGTCCGTGTATCTCCTGAAATGTTCAGTAGAACCTGGTTCTTTCTCACTTCTTGTCCATCTTTCACAGAGGCTTTTGCTCCAAGTCCAAGGCTTTCCAGCAGAATCGTTGCTTCCTCGATTCCGGCCACGATGCCGGATTGTCTTGCGACAACTTGAGCCTCCGCCCGTGAAGCGGCTTCAATCACAAGTGATGTCGTCACGTCACCTTGACCAACGTCTTCTGCCAACATCTTCAGTAGTTTGGCTTCCAGGATCTTTCGAGGTATGAACATGCTTGTAACTTCAGGTCTTCGGCTTAAAACGCTTATTGCAGTCTCTTATTTGTTGGCAACTTCAATGATTGTGTTCACGGCGTTTTCCAGGCCGTCATGCTTTGAAGCTTCCCGTTGCACCTCTGCGGCTTTCTCAACCATCCTAGTGCTTAGGGTTTCTTTGACTTCTGCGAGGAGTTTCTCTCTGCTTAGGCGGTCTTGAAGAGCGATTCTTGCGACGCCGATGTCCTCTGCCTGTTTTGCGTTGTTGATTTGTTCGGTGTGTCCAGGAGTCGGTATGAGTATCATGGGTTTGCCGTAGCACATACATTGAGTTATCGTTCCATGTCCAGCGCGGCCGATCACGAGGTCGCATGCTTTGAGATACTCGAAACGGTTCGGCACCCACTTGTAGATGGTCACGTTTCCATGGCGTATGGGTTTGTCGTCGGCGCTCGGGTACCCGTAGGACATCACGATTTCGTAATCGTCTGGAAATTCAAGCAGGATCTTTCTCAGGACGCCTGTGACGAAGGCTTTTTCAGAGGTTGGTCCGCTCAGGGGCGCAAAAATGATTGGCTTGTCAACTGGCAGACCCAGTTTCTTGACTAGCTCCTGCTTCGTGGGCAAATCGTCTGGTCTTGTGGGCAGTATGGGGCCGATGAGCCTTACGTTCTTGCGGTAGGACCTTGGGATGGTGAGGTTGCCGATTGAAATCGTGTAGGGCGGGGGAAAATCGGGAATAAGAACCGCGTTTACGCTCGTCCAGATTTTTCCGATCAATGTGAGCGTGACTACGTCTGCAAACCTTGCCAGCCTTAGGTTGTGTGTTGTTCTAGGAACTAGCGGCTGAAACTGATTCAACATGCAAATCCTAGGAATCCTTAGCAACCTTGCGGCCAGCAGCGATGAAGCACGAGAATCTGAGACAACAACGTCTGGTCCGCAGCCCTCTATCGCTGACACTTCGGCATCTATCTGTTTTAGGAGCATGAAAGAAGCGAGAAATGGTCCAGGGTTGATTGCGGTCTGTCGGAAATCGATGCTTCCGTCAAGCTTGACCTGAAAACCGACCGGGGGGGATTCTATCAACGGAAACCTTTCGCGTTTGACGTAGTCTACTCCTTCGCTGTAGGTTGAAAAGACCAATTGAGCTCCCTTTTCGGAGAGTTTTCTTGCAACAGGTACAACTCGCCCGACGTGTCCTAAGCCGATTCCGCATGGAGCGAAGTAGATCTTCATCAGCTGGTTCCCACCGAGAGGGCGAAGCTCTGGCTTATTGGGCGGCTTTTATCCGCGGCTTGCCCTAGAAAATCGTTGAAAACGGGAGACTCCAGCTTCTGCATTAGGGGCAAATGGGCTCCGAGCGGTTCTTAACTTTTTTGGAATGTTAAGGAGACGCTTCTGAGAAAACAATTAAGTCAGACAAGCCGAGTATGGATTGAATTGGAGGACGTGGCATGGCGAAACAGGAGAAAGCAGTTACAAAAGACATGGTCGTTGGACTGCAGGTTGTCGACTCAGATGGCAAAGCTGTTGGAAAGGTCAGAGACGTTGCTTTCGTCATCGGGAAGATGGGACTGTCGTTGTATGTTGAGGGAAAGAAGGGCGATGGCCGTAACGTAAGTTGGGCTGAGGTTCAAGCCATCGGCGACTTCGTAGTCTTGAAGCCACCAGAAGCTCAGCAACCGCAAGCCACTGCGCAGACGTGCCCCACGTGTGGTGGACCATTGAGATACATTGCGCAGTACCAGAGATGGTGGTGTGACAGAGACAAGAAA
>CAVTZU010000007.1:0-33318 GCA_963739305.1 Candidatus Bathyarchaeota archaeon
CCGTTCATCGTCGAGCATCCCAACTCTCTGGCTTCAAAGTCCTTCATGGAAATTGTCAAGAAGATCGAAGATTTCCTGAAACAGAAGGCGAGGAAGTAGTGGAAAGGGAGGTGACGCAATGAAAACTACAGTTATTGTTCCTGTGTTAGATAACAACGGTTTGAACGCTAGGATAGCAGAGCATTTCGGAAGAGCGCCTTTCTATGCTGTTGTGGCTTTGGACAAGGATGGAAAAGTCGAAAATGTCGAGACCATGGAAAACAAGGGCGAACATTTTGGGGGCGAAGGGCACATGCACGACCATATTCTGGGGCAGAAACCGAACGCGATAATAACCTACGGAATGGGTCCAAGAGGCTTGAATGGCTTCCAAGAGGCAGGAGTAGCGGTGCTGAAAGCGAACGCAGATACGGTCAAAGACGTAATTGCTGCATATAATGATGACAAGCTTCAAGAGCTTACGGAAGGCTGCCATCACGCACATCATCACTAGGATTAGAACTCTAAGAGCTTGGTTCTAGAATGAATGAGAAGAACCAGCTTTTTAGAAAAGGGGAAAGAGCTGCGATTATTTCTGCAGCTGTTCTCCTAGCGTTCAGCATTCTGAAAGGCACAGTATCAGTAATTTCGGGCAGCGTGGCGTTACTCGCAGACTCGATTCATTCCTTTGCCGACATTTTTTCCTCGATTGCTGTCTGGGCTGGGCTCAAGCTAGTTCAGAAAAAGCCCACTGAAAGATTTCCATATGGATACTACAAAGCAGAAACCTTGGCCTTGTTGATAGTTGCCGTGACGATCGTTGCATCGGGTGTTTTGATCCTGAAAGAAGCAGTGGATAAACTGTTCCAACCCAGCATCGTCCTGTTTCCTTCTGTCGTTCTCGCCGTGGCCGCTTTTTCAGGACTAGTCTCTTACTTTCTTGGCAGGTACAAGAAGAACGTGGGAGGCCTCATCGGTTCTCAGTCGCTTATTGGTGAAGGACAACATTCTTTGGTAGACGTATATACTTCGTTATTGGTTTTCGCAGGTGTCATGTTTGCCAGCCTAGGTTATCCGGTGGCTGAGGTTTTGGCAGGGTTTGCTATTGGGGTGTACATTATGAAAGTAGGGCTCTGGTTTGGAAAAGACGCGGTGCTGGTTCTAATGGACGCTTGTTTGAGTCCGCAAAAGGCTAGAGAAATGAAGGAAATAGCCGAGAAGGTACGAGGAGTAATAGGAGTGCATGATCTCAGACTACATAAGTCAGGACCAGTGTCTTTTGGTGAGATGCACATAGAGGTGGAAGAAGCTCTTCCTCTGGAAAGAGCACATGAGATTTCAGATGAGATCGAAGAGAAAATCAGAGAGCGTTTTAAGGATATTGAGTCAATTACGATTCATGTAGAACCAGCAGAAAAACAGAAAATCAAGGTCGGCATTCCAGTGGTGGAAGACAATGGATTAGAATCAAAGACTTCTGGCCATCTTGGCAATGTACCTCTTTTCGCATTCATAGAACTGGAGAATAACCAAACAAAGTATGTCTATTTCAAGGCCAATAGAGCAGCGACAATAGCGAGGAAGAAAGGAATAGGAGCTGCGCAATTCTTAGTAGACGAAAAAGTTGACACGGTGCTTGCAGGGGGCATGGGTGAAGGTCCGTTTCACCTTTTGAGAGACAACCTTGTTCAGATATTTGTTCTTCCAGAACAGGTCGAACTTAAGGAAGCGATCCGTCTCCTCAACGAGAACCAGCTAGAAAGAATGGCAGCGCCATCTGAGAAAAAGGAAACAGATGACAGGTAACATTTATTATATGTCGATGTTTTCTCTCATGCCGTGGACGGTTTAAGGACGCGCGCAGACTAGAAACTGATTCAGGGATTGATTTTGCAGATAACGTACTAAAGAACCGGTGAAAACTCGAAAGAATCTGTAGACGGAATGTAAACCGAGAGTTAGAAACAGTTCATGCTCATTCCGCTGAAAACCGTTGATTTTCCGACAAAAATGTCTACAGCCGTTTCCTGAATCTTCCAGGAACAGAATGGAACAAGCATTTCCTGAAATAGTCCATCCTTTTTCCAGAAAAGAAGCTCAATTCTTTGAGAACTGTTCCTGGTCAGTGAAGTGTCACAACTCTTCAAAAAGGACCATTGTGTATGTTGGAATTCTGGGAATTCCAGAAAAAAGTGAATTGTTACTGATTGTTACAGCAAAATTGTTACAAAGGCATGGACTTTCAGACTAGGTCTCGTAGCGCGCGCGTGTCGGTATGACAATCAACTCATGCGTTAACAATTATCGGTCATACCGCTAACTCATGCGTTAACGCTGCGTTAACGAAAAGACCATACTGCGTTGCCTTTGCGTTTCCAAAGTCTTTTTCGTTCTCCTGCCTTTATCAAGGGTCTAATGGAGAACGGAGCCTGATTCTTCGAGCTTGCTTCATTGTAAATATTATGTCTGCGTTAACGCATTTTCCCATCTGCGTTGATTGTCTTTTGAGGTAACAGCAGAAAACAGGCACTTATACAAGTTTGTTACAGCTTTTGTTACAATCTCATGGTCTTTTCATGGTCATACCATGCCTTCGTATAATGCGCGCGTTAGTAACAAAGTATGTGTTAGCCGGGTTTTCCTCTGTGTATTTCTAGGTTAAACCCAAGTTCCTTCATGAAGTCAAGGTAAGCAAAACCTCTAGTTTTGTTTCCGTCTGAAACTTCAATCAGCGGTCTCTTGCCATTTTTCGTGTAGATTCTCATAAATGCATCGTAGCCCTCAGTGGGAGCGAAAGCGACATGATGAATACCGGGACCGTTTTTGCGGAGCCAATCCATAAAAATGCTCTCCGAAATAGGCTGAATCAACTCAAGCTCAACTTCGAAAGAGCGACAGAAAGCAATTCTCAATTTAAGGGTGCTGGGTTTGCCGTCAACCAACATACTGGGAAACGTATCAGGGTTAAAATCGATCACCTCCCAGGGCCCCACGCCAAAGTCCTTTTCGTAACGCTGTACAAAGGCATCCACATCGTCGACAATAAGACCTACCTGCATGAATTTCTTGAATTTGTTATCCATATTATGCACCTCCTAGACATTGCACAAGTTCTGCATAAGAGCAATGCATTGTCTACGCGCAGTGAAATCCACAATTTGAACCTCCCTTCCTAGATTTTGTCCCGTTCCGGGGTATTTAACTCGTTGGACGACCAAGGGCTTCATCCCTTATGAACCCTAACTTCAGGTAATCCTGTGCCGAGAGCGGCGCGCGCCGAAGCCTTATTTGCACATAAAAAGGCCTTCTGGATGCGCGCGCTAATCAAAGAATAGTGTGTTGATTGAAAAAGCTCGTTCTTGAAAAGAAAAAGGGGGGTACTAGTAGTGTTGGTTATAGTTTCCAGCAAGTATTATGGCGTCATAGATGTCTACAATGCCGTCGTTGTTGATGTCTGCGTTAGGGTTCCAGTTTGGACTTCCAGGAACCGAATTGTAAGCCCCTGCTAGTATTATCGCGTCATAGATGTCTACCGATCCGTCACCGTTTACGTCGCCCAAAAGACCCGCTAGAGTGGACGTCACTCTCACTTTGTGAGAAAGCTCGGCGGATTCAAAGTACAAAGAGTAGTGTGTGGCATTTTCTGTTACCGTCACGGACTGCGGTACGTCGTCCAGATAGACAGTCAAGTTGCCTGACATCAGCACCTTTGGGATTGTTATGTTGCAGAAAGCATCGACGTCTGTCGTGAGATTGAACTTCAACTCCTTCTGAGCTATGTCAAAGCTGTAGTTCGAGTACACGATGTAGTTGCTGTAGACTTCCACGGTAAATTTCGTTTGGCCATAATAGACACTGAGAGACCAAGGTTCTGCTGTTGGGTTAGTTGGGTTGTTGAATGTCCAACATAAATCTGCGTCCACCATCCGAGTACGTCAAACTAGTCGATAACCCCGTCAGGCATCAGGTCTTCTTGGATCCAGCCAGGCGGTCCAGTGCGTCCAAAATGCATTATTCCCGCGAAACGTATCGCATCAATATGATCGACAATTCCGTCTTGATTTAGGTCTTCCGGGATATATGCCAAGTCTCCCTTACCGTATCCAACGAGTTGAACCATGCCGTCGGAGATTGTCTGATCGCTCAGGTCAGTGTCGACTGCATTGCTATTAATGGGATATGCCTCAGCACTGATGCTCCAGTTGCCGTGAGTAATCGGGTATGACTTGTCCCATGTCAGTTCCACGGATATGCTCTGTCCCGGGGCCAGCACGAGGTACGTGCCGTTGGGATAGCAGTAATAATGGTTTGACTGATTGGTCAACCTCACAGCCACAGCTACATACAGCAACGGGATAGCGTTGTTGTTATCCTCTCTCATCAGTGTAACGTTGAAAACCAGGTTCGGACGAAAACGCAAAGAGATTATCGGATCCAGCGGCTTCGTGGGTACGATGCTGACTACTTTTATGTCAACGTTCTGGAGTGTAGACACGGACTTGTATATGTCGTAGGCGTACTCTCCTGGCAACAGCGCGTTGTAGTACCATCCTTGTACCCAGTCTCTTGCGAACCTTCTGCCCACGGGTTGAACCAGCGGTAGGGTTATCACGTCGTCGTAGAACCTTTGCTGCAGGTCTCTGTAGTCTATTCCACGTTGAGCGAAGTTTGGCTCGATGACTGCCGCGTTGATTTCTGCGTCAATTATCGCTTGGTCAGCTGGGAACGGAGGTCCTTGTGATATTGGGAAATTCCCTGTGGACTGCATGTACGGCTGAACGAAGTCATGTGGGTCAGCGAAGTCTGCCAACCAGCCCGAACAGAAGACGGGCATCCGGAAGGTGTTCATAGCGTTCAGGAACACTGACCAGTCTAAGCCTACAACGTTGACTTTGTACTTCGAGTTCAGGGTCTGGAAGGCGGTTGCGATCAACTGTTCGGCAATCATTCTCTGGTCGTTGCCAATATTGTACACCAAGGTCGTTTCAAACCCATTGAGTCCAACGTTGATGCCGTCAACAACCGCCAGGTTCAACTCGTTCTGCATTTGAGTGTAGTCAAGGTTGCGTAGAACCAGTGCTGTGTTCTTGAAGGATGGCGGGCTTAATCCGTCTACCCACCATGAGGCTTGCTGTATTCCTTCACCGAAGTACGCTTGCTGAGATGTACTGTGTGTAGTTGATTGCCCACGCGAAAGCCTTCTCATGTGCTCGTTGGCGAAGAACAAGTGGTTCAGCTGCCGTCTGGTGGGGGTAGCCTACGTAGGATTGGTAGGGACTTGCTGCCGAGACGTTCATGCAGAAGAACATCATGTCGTTGCTTAATTGAGCAATGTTGTAGACCAGGTTGATTCCTGGAGCAGGTGTATACGCGTCGGTCGTTAGGAGGTCAAACATGTTGGCTCTTGGAACGTAGCAATCGTCGAATTCACCTTCAAGGAACAACACCTTCCTCGTCGGCCACGAATCAACACCTTTCGAGATAACGGTCGTCACGTGGCTTCCACTCCATCCGCCCCAGTATCCGGTCCACTGGTCGATTCTCCAGACCTTGTTCGCCTGGTCCCATGACGTGAACAGGTACGGGCCTGTCCCCATGATTTCGTTCACGTGCTTGTTGCTGCTCGGATACTTTGATCCGGCAACTGCGCCGTAGATTGCAGGGTCTTTCCACGCGTCAATTTCACTGCGTGTGACCGTTGGTTTCCAGTGCCACAAGTTCGTCCAGTCCGCACCCATGTTGCTGTCCGATACGCCAATTGGGAATTGCCCGTTCCATCCACCGTGCTCCTGAACCCATTCCGGCTCAATTATGCTACCCCAGGTTTGCGCGAAAATCTGGTTGAGCACGCCTGGAGCCCATGGTTGCTGGAAGTGGAAACTCACGTCGTTAGCACCAGGCCCTGCATAGCACCATGCCTGAATCATTTGGGCGGCAGTTAATGAGTCTGCTGTGTGTTTGAATGTGCCGTTGCTGTAAGCGGCGAAGGCATTCCATAAGCCCGCCGACGCGTCTCCTGTGAAAGCAGGGCCGAACCACATCCATGTGGGTGCGTAGTATGAGTCGTAGACCATTTGTCTCTGGAACGAGTAGATAACGTCGGACGCTTTGAGGTTGCGTGACGGAATGACGCTGCCGTTTGCTGCAGTCCACGGTTGGAACGTGGCTGTCGTGCGGATGGTGAATGTGTAGTATTCACCTGTGTCAAGATGGCCTGCCGTGTAGTTCATGGTAATCGTCGGCAGCGCCGTGGCCAATACTGGCGTGTAGCTGTCGAGGTTAGCGTACTCCGAAAGCGTCAGGTTGTGTCCAACGCCAGGGGAGAAACTGATTACGTGCTTGTCATTCCACCATATGAGCGTTTGCGCGACGTTCTGTATCAACTCGCCGCTCGCTGTGTCGTAGGCACGAGCCGGGTCCATCCTTGCGGGTTGACCTATCGTACCAACGTAGTAAGTGCTTGTGACGATTGGCGGTTGCGTTGACAATACTGGAATTACCGCAAATATGCTTGGTCAGTAACACGCTGTTGCGATTATGCTATCAGTTTTAGATTGAGCGATTTCTGCCTATTTCTATCGAGTGTTCTTTTCGACAATTAATCATCCCCGATCCAATTATGTTTTTCAAGTAGATAAAACCTGTGAAACATTGTTCTATGACAGACAACACGAGCATCATGGCTGAATCAAATGAATCAATCAACCTATTTCACGATTCGGGAACTGAATTGCCAGCGCGCACAATAGAGTTGGAAGGGAGCGTTCAATACGCGCGCGCTTACGAAGACGAATCTTCACACGAAGGTCACAACATGTCCGCTTCAGAACATTGAAAACAGTTTTCTCGCGAATGTTGAGGGAAAATGAAAAATTATCTGGTTATAGAACTGTTTTTCACAAAGCTTTTATTCGTATCTTGTTGCATTAGAACTGCGCAAGCTGCGGGGATGGAGGTGAGGAAGGAATGAGAAGACTGGGTAATGTAGGCATCCGAGTTCTTTCAGTTCTGTTGGCGGCCACTATCGTCCTGTTTTCAACATTTCCTATGACCATTGCAAAAAGGGAAATGAACAGCGTGCCTTTCAAGGCCAGTGGCAAGTGTAACGCAGTCGTCGTGAGTCCTCCGCCGATTCTGGAAATATACATCTATGGAAGCGGGCATGCGACGCACATGGGTCTCGTGAGTATCTGGCAGCACCATTTCGTCGATGTTAAATCGATGACCTTCTATGACGGAATATTCGTCTGGACTGCTGCAAACGGTGACAAGCTGATAGGCAGCTACTACGGCTCGATGGTTCCCACATCTGTCGGGTTTGAAATACACGGGTTCTTCACGATTGACGGTGGGACGGGAAGATTTCGATAGTGCAGACGGCGGAGGCATCGCTTCGGGCATGCAGTACTTTGACAACACTGCGGATCTTTACCTCGATGGGACGATAACGTACTAGTGAATAAGAAATCGGACATCCTCAAATTTCCCATTTTTCTTTGCTTTTGATGACAAGCGCGGGCGCTGACGGAACTCCTACTCGCTAGACGTAGTACGACAATATAGTATTGTTGACTACAACTACTGTGTACACAAGAATGAGCGCACAAAGACATGTCGTCAAATAGATGCGTAGTGCCCTCCAGTGAAGGCGATATGAAAATACCGACAAACATCCAAAGGCGACCACTACACTTAATTTGAGAACCACACCACCCGCAAAACCTAACATTGCAAACAACGCAATAGCCATTACATTTGCTTCCTCCGCTCCATGAGCAATCGCTGTCTGCGTGGTAAGGATGTCCAAGACGTTTAATGCAACAAGCACCAGAGCCAAAACCGCGACCAATGTTTGTCTTTTCAAGGTGCGCACTTCTCTATGATGACTGAAAACTCCCATCCTTTTTAGGCTTATTTCTGGATAAGCATATAGAGGCAAGCTGGTGGTATCTTAGCGCGCGTTTTAGGTCTTTAGGGCGCGCGCTACGCTGATGGTTCTTTATAAACTATTTCATGCATTGCCGTCCGTGTAACTCTGAGATTTCATCCTCTCGTCAAGCTAATGCCTTCTCATCATCCGGCAAAATAAGGATGATCAGGCGGAAAATAAAAACGTTCTCGCAGCCAGTAACTATTTCTGTAGAATCCTTAAGAGACACAGTCAACTTCGACTGATCCGAATTGGGTGAATTTTCGACATGGGTTTCAGCTATTGATTGTGGTTTCAAAAGCTTCTTTTCGGCCGCAAATATTGCTTTCCTAGCATGAGTAGAGTCGAAAAATGGCCCTTCAAAGTTCCTATTGAAGGTGCAGAAAAGCGTTTGATACATGTCCCGAAAAAGCGTTCTGGATGAAAAATGGATCGTGGCTGCGATTATGCGAAAGTGTATTTCGAATGTATATTCTCCATTCATAAGACAGTTAAGTAGTACTCGCCAATTCTGTGCCAAGTAGCAGGAGAAAAGTCCATGAACAAAACATTAACACTTAAAGAGAGAAGAGAACTGCAAACCAAAATGGCCAAGGTTTTCAACCCAGACATCAAAGGACTTTCAACAGAATTGCAAAGAATACTGCTAGATGACCTGGTCACCGCCTTCCAAAATAGAATAAACGTGTTAATTCGAGCACAGACAAAAAGAAGCTACTAATGGAGACTAAATAGAAAAAAGACTTAGCACTGATCCATAAAAGCTTTATATGGAAAGGGTCAAATATGGCGGAAAAGAGGTTTGAACGATGAGACGTTCTAAACTTGAGATGTACATCGACATCCTCAAGGTGTTGGCTCACCGTGGTCCATTGAAGCTAACTCACATCATGTACAAGGCTAACGTTAATTGCAGCGTCCTCAAGGAATACTTGGATTTCCTAATCAAGCAGAATCTCGTTGAAGAACGCATTGTTGGCAAGAGACGCACAGTCTACGCTGTAACTCAGAGAGGTATAACCGTGCTGAAATACTTCAGAGAACTGAAGCAGGTTCTACCGATCATCGAAGAAGCACGTGCCATCAGCAACGGAATGCCTATGCCTTACTAGAACCACATCCCAACTTTTTTGAAACTGTCATCCATATCGAAGTCTCGAATAGTTCTAGTGGTTTTCTTATACGACTATTAAGGCATAATGCAGCCAACTTTCCCTATGTTTAGTGTTGATCTCTCTAAGTCTATCTTGTCAAGATAGATGACTGTGTCGTAAGACTTAATAAATGCTCTTCAAACTATGCTATTGTACACTCGTGAGACACCAAGAGGAAACACACTTGGCGAAAGAAGAAGTTCTTGGCAGAAAACCGATAATTGTCCTTGAGAAAATAAGAGAAAATCTCGAGAGGCTAAATGAAAAAATAGAAATCATGATTGAGCTTCAAAAACACGACAGAAAAGACATCCAACCTACGCTCACGGATGCACCATTAGATGTCATGACTTTGCTATCCATGCCCGACCATCTCAGAAAGACAGCAATGACCATCTGCAGACTAGGACGCGCAACCGCAGACGAAACAGCTGAGCAAACAAAGAGAGCAAGAGCCGTTGAAAGCGCATATCTAAATCAACTTGTAATCATGGGACATTTGAAAAAGGAAAGAAACGGCAGAAAAGCATACTTTTTCGTGGACAGGGAAAGCCAGGAGTAACAAGTCATGGGAAAAATCGTCGCAGTGCACTCTTATAAAGGCGGCACAGGCAAGACGCTGTTGTCAGTTAACATAGCCGCAATTTTCGCTAAGCATGGAAAGAAAGTCTGCCTTTTCGATCTTGACTTTCGCGCTCCAAGCCTCGCAACCCTGTTGAAGATAGACAAAGCTGAGTACTGGATGAATGACTACCTAAACGGAGTCTGCGAAATCAACAAAGTGCTGGTCGATATGAGTAATAGAATCAATAATGCCGGAGAGCTGTGCGTCGGGCTGGCCAATCCATCAACTGAGGCTATAAGAGATATGACAGCAAAGGACAGAAAATGGGAGATGCGCGCTCTAGGAAGACTGCTGTCGCTCCGAACGTCCATGCTAAATGACGAGGAATTTGATTATCTCGTGTTCGACACGAGCCCTGGGCTCCAATATTCATCGATCAACGCCATCGTCGCTGCTGACCTGGTTCTTGTTGCTACAACGTTCGACCGATCAGATGTTGATGGAACTAGACGCATGCTCAAAGAGCTGTATGATCTTTTCGAGAAGAAAACCGAGATTGTCCTTAACAAAGTGCTGGATGGTTCAGTAAAGACGGGAAAAGACGAAGTCAGAAATCGGCTTAAAGAAATCTATCAGGCTCCGCTTCTAGGAGTGGTGCCTTGTTTCTGTGACGTCCTGAAAGCTGAAGGTGGATTGGTGTTCGCTCAAGACAAACCAGATCACCCATTCACGAAGATTCTTGAAGAAATGGCGAACAAAATCGAGAGCATGCCCTGATTCCGAAGTAATTCTAAGAGAGCATCAAATTGATCTTGGTCTTTCAATACTCCGCCGTCCAATAGATTGGTCACGCAAAAACCTTATACGGCTGTGAATTTACTCTAGCATTTTCTGGAGTTTGGAGACAAAACCTTATTGGAAAAATCCGCAATTATACTTGCAGGCGGCTCCTCAAGCCGATTGGGACAAGACAAGGGACTTGTCGAGCTTGGTGGTCGGCCTCTTATCCGGCACGTTCTAGATAAAGCGCGCAGCCTCGTAGACGAGACCTTGATTGTGGTCAGTTCTCAGAACCAGACGGACACTTATAGAAAGGCCTTGGGGGCAGATGCAGTTATCGTCTCCGACAACTCGAAAATTCATGGGCCTTTGGTAGGAGCATCTGCTGGCTTCCGGCTTGCATCTGGGAAATATTCACTTCTACTTTCGTGCGATACACCATTTGTCTCAGAGGATATTCTTCAACTTCTGCTGGAGCTGTGCGTGAACAGGAACGCAACGATTCCACGTTGGCCCAGCTCTTACATCGAGCCGTTGCAAGCGGTTTATCGTACGGAATTCGCACTGCGAGCTGTCAATGACGCTGTTGCATCGGGGGAGCTGAAGATGCAGGCGATGGTGGACAGACTGCGAAACGTACGATACGTTTCGACGCTCGTTCTTGAACAACTCGACTCTACCCTACACACCTTCTTCAACGTAAATACGATTTTGGACTTGAAGAAGGCAGAGAATATTCTCAGATCGAAGTGAACAAGGATCAACGTTATTCATTTGTGAAACGCGCCAAAACGAAATCTATGGCCTCATTAAGGTTCGACACAACGGTATCGAATGGAAGCTCCTTGTTTTCCCCTTTGCGATCCAGCAACAGCGCGTTGATCCCCAAACGCTTGGGCAGCAAGAAATCAAGGGACATTTCGTCCCCTATCATTATGGCTTCTGAAGCTTTGCAGTGAAGGATTTCCAGGACCCTAAGGTACATCCTCGGGTGGGATTTGTCGACTCCCGCCTCATAACCCGTCATTATGAGGTCAAAGTAATTCCTGATCGGGCGAATCGCTGCGTCGAACTTGAAGTGTGCGATTGTTGTAACGACAGCCGTTCTGAAACCGTGTCTTTTTGCTCTTGATACTGCCTCGACGGCGTCCGGGTACAAGATATATGGATTTCGCGCTTCAAGTTGGATGATGTGATTGAGCGTTTCATCGTCAACTTTGAGCTTGAGTCGGCGGAAAACCCGCCCGAGGTAAGTGCGCCAGGTTCTGTACCCATACTTTGGATAGTCTATGAAACTGACGAATGACCATGCTGCTCCGAACTGTTGAGGCGAAACTTCAAAGCCTCTGCAAAAAAGGTAGTCCGAAATCTCCTCGAATTCCTTCGTATTCTTCCTGTGGACTAGCGTTCCATGCAGATCAAATAGAATTGCTCTCACTTTTTTCAAATGGCTCACTCATCTCCCTAAATATGTGCCGTCTCAAAATAAAAACCATAACAAGACCTAGGACAGCACAGGAGTGGAATAAGTCGATGAACAGAAATGAGACGAGGGCTTGAATTTCCATCCCCCAGTTTCTAAGCTCTGTAATGGTCTATAACGAACGTTTAATCCAGACGGTGCGTGCCAGGCCTACGAGCTTCCACGATCGAAATCAACTTTGGATGTGCTTCATCAGAGCTTCTTAGCGTCTTCCACAACGCCTGAGATTCCCGGCTTCTTTACGCAACGAAAGTCTATCTACTCTGCCACACTCAACATGCAGATTCAAGTGGAAACCACGGCAAGAATCAACCAACGCCCCAACGAAAGGCCCAACCCCAATACCGTGCAAGAAAAAAAGGCCGGGGGGTAGGGTGTTTTAGAGCTGAAAACACTCAAAAACCATGTTGACCAGGCCCTAAGCGAGGACTCAGAATAGGAAGCTGAATTTGCTGTTCAGCAAATCATAAACTAGCTCCGTCATGTTAACGCGCGATCTTGAAGTTTCCATCAAATGCAACAACCTTGATAGCACGCGCTTCAACCACAAGACTTTTAAACTGTTTCAAAATCTTCGTCTTTTTTGAGCTTTCCCTGTGAAATTGTGGGGCTCCAAAGTTGAATATTGATACTGAAATTATATTGTCAATCCTCAAACTGACTAAGAGCAGATCTGTTACACAAGAAGCACTCAAAAACGACCTTCGCTTCCCCCTTGATGTTGTATTGCACTTGCTTAAGACACTGCAAAATGAAGGTCTGATTTATGTCTGCGACGATGTGATACACGCAACAGAGATGCAACGATTCGAACTGGCGATTCGTGCGTTGAAAGATGTTGATATCGAAAAAGTCACGGACTGTGCTTCAATGGAGAGAATTTGAGGCGATGACCGCTCTTGCATTTGAGCACAATAGCTATTCAGTCGTGAAGAATCTTCGTTTTAAACACAACGGACGAAGATACGAAATAGACGTTGTCGGTTGGAAAAACTCTTCGGTTGTCTGCGTAGACTGCAAACATTGGCACCATGCAATTGGCAGATCCACGTTGGAGCGCATAGTGGAAGAGCAAGTGGAAAGAGTTCGCGCGCTGTCCTGCTCCCTTCCCAATCCGAGGATCAAGATTGAATGCTCATCACCGGACTCATTAAGGTTCATGCCCGTTGTTTTGTCTCTAATCAAGGACAAGTCCAAATTCTGCGGCGGAGTGCCAATCGTGTCTATACTCCAACTGCAAGATTTCTTGAATCAGCTGCCCGCTTATGAGGAGTCCATCATGCAGATTTCTACCGCCAGACCTGATAAGCCATATTCCAGCCAGAGCAAACTCGATTGATACGTCCTTCATTTCACGGGTAGATTTGTCTGCTCAGCTTTCTCTCATCGTCTCCAACAACGGCTTATGAGCAAATCTTAAAGCTGGATAAAGGCTCGAAAGAAAAGTCGTTAACAAGGCGACGACTAGCAATCCAGCGATTTTCAACAAGGTATAGGAAGTGACAAGTGGATTTTGGACTAGAATCAACTGAGTAATTATCGTTCCAACTGCTACGCCCATGCCGTAGCTCGGGAGCACTATGAACATGTTTTGTGCAGAAACAATCCTGATCACCGTTCCTGGCCTCGCGCCAACTGCTCTTAAAACGCCGAACTCTTGACGATGTTCGTCAATGGTTAGAACAACGAAACCGACCAGAACCAACGAAGCAGTGACCAACGAAAGCAAAGGAAGAAACAGAATCGGAGACCAAACGTATCCCAAGAAGTCAACGCTTCGGCTCAACTCATCTCGCAGATCCAAAACCGTGAAATTTGGATCCTGAGCATGAACGACCGCGTAAAGTCGGTCCAAGAAATCTGTCTTGTTTATCGATGGACTGATCCCCACTAAGGCCAAGTTTGGTCCGAGTGCACCCGTCAAGTTCTCCAGCATCCCAATCGGAACATAAACGACTCTACCATTGTTAATAGGGTCGATACAAACGCCGACAACGTCGAGTGATGTATTGAACACTCTCACTTTCTGAACTAGAGGATCAGCGAACATTTCCGTTGACAGCGTGTCCCCCACAACCGCTTCGTCTGCATTGATAGACGATGGAAAAGCACCATTGATAAGCCAGTGACTCAGGACCTGATCAGGCTGCACGCCAACTAAGAGAGTCGTATCTCTTCTATTGTCTCCCACAGTCTGAGTTTGACCTGTTGTTTCTCCAAGCACGACGCCTTGAACTTCTTCCGCTACAGTTCTCGTTACTAACCGTGGGTCAACTCCAGTGTTTCCTTGTAAATCTCTTAGTTGATTGAGAAAACTGTCGCTTAACTCGTACGTTGGGCCGGAATAGTTGAACTGAAGGTCAGTGTTGCCGGAAAAGAAACATTCGAGCAACTTTTGATAAGTCCTGCAAACATCCTCATGTGCCACCAGAACGACGTTTGAACCCACAGCCCTTTGTACCCAACTTTGGGTTGTCTCTTCAGCAATCAACCCCCCTGCAATTGCGACGGTCACAAGGGTGAAAACGCTGCTAAGGCACAGAACAATTTTGATCGTTGACGATCTATGCCGCACAATTCCGCGCAAAGCGACCTTCAGCGTGAACCTAGATTTCGAGAGAACCCTCGAACGCGATTCCTTCGACAGTCCAACATAGTAGGTCGGCGAAATTGCCTCTGCAGGCTTCATCTTCGAAGTGTCAAAAATCGGTTTGGCACCTACAACTAGCGAGAAAACGAAAAAAACAAGGAACGTGATTACTAATAGCTGAAAATCGATGCTGAAACCTGAAACTTGTCCTGGCGCAAAGACGTTTGCATACCCCAAGTATGCGAGCGACCCGAGCAAGACACCTATCAGGCAACCCAAGAAACTGATGATGAGAAGCTCATTGAAAAAGTACCCAAAAATCATGTCGTTAGGGCATCCTATTGCTCTCATTAGTCCAAGATCACGTCTTCTCTGCGACATCATCAATGAGATCATGAACGAAGACATGACCACCCCAGCGATCACGATTAAGGCCGCTAGAAATACGATGAAAGGCGAAAAAAGGCTTGAAATACCCGCCGTCAACGTCCCCTGAGATTTCAGCGTGAAGCCAAAACCGACTCTTTCTGCAGAGAGAAGCAAGAAAAGCGTAGATCCCACTGACAAAGCCAAACTGGAAATGGCTATAGAAGACTGAAGCCTTCTACGCATCAGATCATTCAGTGAAAATGAAGTTTCACTCATTCTGGCTCATCAGCGCCCCGTTTTCAAGCCAAAGCTTTTGGTCACCGAGTTCACTGATTCTTGAGTCGTGAGTGGCAGCTATTACTGTTTTTTTCTGAGCTTTCATGGTTCTGAGTATCTCGACGATCTGAGCACTCGTTTTCCTGTCCAAGTTGCCTGTTGGTTCGTCTACAAGCAGCATGGGTGGGTTGTTGGCTAAGGCTCTGGCAAAGGCGACGCGTTGCTGTTCGCCGCCGCTAAGTTGAAAGGGAAAGTGTTCGGATCTTTGCTGCAGACCCACAATTTCGAGCAGCTCCTCAACTCGCTTTCTTATGTCCAAATCAGGTTTTCGGAGCCATTCCATGGGAAAGGCAACGTTCTCGAATACGGTCAAGGTAGAGACAAGGTTGTACGACTGAAAAACGAAACCGACGCGAGTGCATCTGAATCCAGCTAGAAAATCCTCGTTCTTGGTTTCCAGATCTTCATCAAATACGTAGATCTTGCCGCTTGTCTGTTTGTCAATGGCGCCTATGATGTTGAGAAGCGTTGTTTTTCCTGAACCAGAAGGACCACTGATTGTTATGAATTCGCCCTCCTTGACTTCAAGGTTTACGTTTTTCAACACTTCAACCTTCGATTCGAAAGCCAGATAGGTCTTGCTCAATAGAGACGTCAGTATTACTGTTCGCGGCTCAGTCGTCTTGTTCATCAGTTTTTCGTCACATCCATGTTTCCCCTGTCACGTTTCAGTATTCTTGTTTTGTCTGGAAGCTTTGCTTTTTCATAGTCTCGCCAGCTGACTTCTTTGAAAATCCATCGCTTTCCCAGATGGGCCGCTAACACCGCATGCTTATGAGAACTTTCCAACGGGATAAGCTCGTTCAAGAATCTGAAGAGTTTTTCAACCTGCTGCTTCGGGAAATAGGCGTAGTATCCAGCGTTTTTCACTTCAAAGGCATACATGTCAGCGTTCTTTCTCGCCATAACGTCTGGCAAAGGATTAAGGCTTGGATTGCTCACTGGCACACGTACAGAATTGTAGCCATTCTTCTGCAACAACTTCACGAGCGCGTTCTCGCTGTAGAAGCCTCGCTTTCGCCATCTCCGAATCGCGTCTTTGTCAACTTCTCTCACCAATGAACATCCTCTTAATCGCATGCCGAGAGTACTTTAGGCGAAAATGCAGATAAATAACTATTGACCTCGGCCCAGTCAGATTGTTCTCCGTTTCCAAGCCTGAACCGGGATGCTAAGAACCGGTTTCTCGACCACGCATTCTCTAAGATAGTCTTCGAGGGTCGCAGCAGGCAACACTTCCACCCCGTAGTCTTTCACGTCGATCGAGTTCTCGAAATTCTTTTGTGGTATGACAACCTTCTTGAACCCCCATGCTTCCGCAGCCTTAATCTTTTCATAGAGACCTCCCACGGCAGTGATTTGGATTGAGTCTCCGACACCGAGGTTGATCTCTCCGGTGACGGCCACGTCCTGTCTGACAGGTCTGCCTTCAATTAGCGAACACAGCAGAATGGTCATGGTAACGCCCGCTGATGGACCGTCCACTCCGTATGACTGTGAGAAATCTATGTGCGTGAGGTAATCCTGTGCTATGTCCAGCCCGTATTTCTGCAGGATCACACTTCGAACTTTGGCGATGCTGTCTGAAATGAAGCTCTGACCCTTGGCAACTCCTGTGACTTTGTAGTAGCCCTTGAAAGGATAATTTCTTGGAAGAGATGATCTTTTGACCATTTGGGCTTTGACGTTCAGTACGCTTCCGGTCATCTCGCCGCTGTACGGGTCGTTGACGACTGCCAGACCGTGTATTTGCCCAACTTTGACCCCTTTAGGCGCGATCTCTAGGAGTTTCCCTCTCTCTTGCATGTCGTGTTCGAGTATTTGTCTTTGAATGGTCTTGCAATGCTGTCCTGCGGCTTCAACAACATGTCTCCTTTCCACGAGCTGCTTTCCTTCATTCATGGCCAAGGTCGAGGCGGTTTTGATTATTGAAATCAAGGGCCTGAATCTAGTCGTCAAAGCATCTTTCTTGTTGCTTCTTCGTCTGCCTTCCTCAACTATTTCCTCACAGGCTTCTCTGCAAAAAGGAATCAAATTGAACCGCTTTATTTCTTGAGCTATAAACTGCACGTACTTGCGTCTGTTCTCCACTGTGTTTTGCATCTCATTGTTCATTCTGACGACTTTTCCGTAGCCATATATTCTGTCCATTAGCGCCGGGTGCATCTGGCCGATGCTGTCAAAGTTTCCGGCACCGACAAGGAAGGTGATCGCCGGAACTGGCTCCGTTGAAACAGCCATTGCTGCAGTGTCTCCACCGTGCAATCTTCCTCGAAGTGTAATCGGCAGCTGTCCGTCCTCAAGCACTGTCAGAAGTGTAATTGCTTCTTCCGGATCTAGATTTTTTATTTCATCTATGTACAGAATGCCTTGAGATGCGACGTGCGCGTCTCCTGCGCTCACTCTTTGGTGTTCGGGCGTGCCTAAACCACCTGTCTGGTATGGGTCCCATGCGATCGAGCCGAAGAGCTGTGCGCTTCTGTGGCCTGTTGCATCAACAAAAGGAGCGTGACCTGAGCTGTTGTCGACAATCAGTTTGGGGACATCGGATTGTTGTGCACCTCCTATGCCCTTGAGGTTTCCTGATCCTCCGAGTTTTGAGATCCACCAAGTGAAGATTCCGAAAAAGATCAGGCTTCCTCCTGGAATGAAGGTGAGGGGCACGAGTCCAACGAATTTGCTTATCAAGTAGTCGGTGAAGCTGTTGCCGTAGAACTCTTGAAGTGGCTCACCTAGATACTGGGGGTTAGCCTGCCACGTTAGCCAAGCCTGGGAAATGAAGTAAAAGCCCAGAGCGATCAAGAATAGGCCTATCGCAACCATGAGGATCTGAAGGGTCTTGAGGCCGACTCTGGTCATGAATTTTCTCTTGAGTTCTTTTCTTTGTTCCTTCTGGAGTATTTTCTTCGCCTCGCCTGCTTTGTGAAGCGAAATACTGGGTTGGCTAGGAAGAACCGGGTTCTTCCAGCATAATGTGTCGGTTAGTTGAATGCCGTTCTCTTTGTAGACCTGGGTGAGTTTTTCAGTGAGCGCTCTGCCTATTAGCGACTTGCCCGTTCCTGGGTCTCCGAGTAGAAGCAGATAAGGACCCGGGCTTATGAGTGTCTTGGCTGCAGCTTTTGATTTCTTGGGATCTGTCCATTTCTCATACCACTTGCTTTTTTCTAGCCACTTGAGTTTGTGGACCCATTCGTCAAGGCACAGGAAGCATTCTTTGAGAGCTTGCTCTTGGCCGATGGCCCAGTTTATCAAGTTATCGTCAATGGGGAAACCGTCAGTGCTTCTGAATTTGCCCCAATCCCATTCGACCTTGACTTCTCTTCCGTCAACGTTCTTCTCGAGAGTTTCGACTTTGTTACCGAAAGGGCTTAGGTGCAACGCAATACCTTCTATCGCCTTTCTCTGTCAAACTGACTACCCGGCGAGCAATTAAAGGGGTATTTCGAAATCTGCAATATGAAGAAACTGATCACATCTAGATTGAGCCTCGCGGTTAATTGGGAAGCTGAGTGGGCAATTTGTAACGAGGAGTCGAAGGGGTCTTTTTCTGCCTTTCAAGCTGATTTCTGCCTTTTCTCAGAATTCTAGAACTTGCCAGGGGTTATTTTGATTCGAAATTCCATGAGCTGGAAAAGAACGCAGTTTTGTCGCGAGAACTCGAATTGGAAAGCCTAGAATTTGGCCAGAAATTTAAAAAGAGCCTCTTTTTGTCTCTTTTGGACTTGCGATCTGGCCTTGGAATGGACTTGCCCGTGGCGCGCGCTCCAAGCTATTCTGAGTTATTCATGTTATTCTGGGGACTTCAAATCTACTATTACCTTGCGCGTAGCGTGATATATTGCTGTTTGGGAACTTTCCTTTTATTCGTCATTCAAGACTGAATATCTCAGCGAACTGACAAGACAAGGGCGAAGGCAGTCATGGTCAAGAAAATCTATTGCGATAAATGTGGTTGCGAGTTAGGACTCGCGGAACTAGTAGAACTGCTAGGGTTCGATCTGTGCATGGATTGTTGCAGACAGATTGTTGTTGGGCGAACTGAACGTTGACCCCAAATTATTGAGGGATTATTCTAAGTTATTTCAGGTTAAGAATAGCCTAACGCTGCGAGGAGCCTATCGACAAGACCGCCCGCGTGCGCTTCGCCAAACTCCAAACGACCCGCGCCAAACCGCTTGCCAAAATCGACCGATTAGCAGAAACAGAGCTCCCGTCACTATCAGGGATTCACAACATTTTTACATCGTCTTCTCTAGTTATCCAAGAGGGAATTTGAACATGGTTAATCGTCCGCTCGCGGTTAATTGTCCAGAATGTGGGAAACCATTGAAGAAGAGCAAGGCTAAGTACTGCTGCGAAAACAACGCTTGTTCCGTTATATTCGTTCGTCACGCTGACATGGAATCTGTAATGGAGATAGTATACAAGTCCAGCGCGCCCGCTAAAACCCGCAAGAGGTAAAACCCTCACCCTGACTTGTTAGCATGTTTCGAAGTAAATTTCATGGGAAAAGACCATGCTTCTACGAGAAAACTTCGAGATTTTAACGGTTTCATGGTCTTTCCCATGCCCCTTTTCGAAGTGCCCTATGGTCAAGTTTCGAAGTGAATGGTCAAAAATCAGTGGTTTCAGAGTGAAAAATGAAGCCTCTAGCCCCCCTCAAACTGTGACGGAATACTCAAAAGAACCATGATTTAAGCCCCTTTCCCAATCCAAAAACTCATACCATAGTACCCCGTGGCCTCATATAAAAACCGACGAAAATCTCCATGCGAAGCGAAGACCGCTACACTTCGAGTTTGCTTCGAGGTTTTAAAGGTTTTTCGGAAATGCCAAGGAAAATCTGACCGTTTTGGATAGATGAAGCCTTTTTTTCAAGTTGTGGGTCAGTGCTTTCGTTTTGGCTAAAGGGCTTTTGTCCAGTCGTGTTATGACAGACTGCCTGCGGAACGATAGGTTGCTTTGTGTACGGCTTGGCTTCTGCGTGTGTTTTCTGGTTGGGGGTCAGGTTTCTAAGTTGTCGCGTGGGACTGGACTTTTGGGGATGCTATTGTACAAAGGCCTTCCGGGTTGAGTTGTCATTCTCGTTTTTTATGGTTTTAATGGACAGTGTGTGGAGGTTGAAAGGGCTGAATTCGGGGTTCTCGTCTTTGATGTTGGTGGTTTGTCCTGGTTCGTGTAGGCTGAAAGTGTGAAACTTGATGCTTGTGCAGATCTCGGCTTTTCATGCTGGTGATGCTGGTGGTTTTGGTATTACTTTGGTTTTCGTCGTATCACTGACGTCCTCCAGTGCAACCAGTGGGGTGGTTGTATACGGAAGCATCGCCGAAGTGAACTGTTGTGGAGGATTCTTAGTTCTGTTTTCAAAAACTTTTAATGTGCTCGTTCGGTTAGGTTTGGTGTATGAGACCTGGTTTAGTGTTGGCTGATTTTGCGGCGAGGGACGGTCGGAGGGTTGTTGTTAGGACGCCGAAGTGGGAGGATCTGGATGATTTGCTTGAGTTGATTAATTCACTTGTTGAGGAAAAGGCAGAGATTGTTGTCAATGAGAGGGTGACGAGGGATGGGGAGGTTGAGTGGTTGGCGGGGGTGCTTGCTCGTCTTGAGAAGGATCAGTTTGTGCACTTGGTTGCTGAGGTTGAGGGGAGGGTTGTTGCTTCGGCTGATTTGCATCCTGGGAGGGGAAGTGACGCTCACGTGGGTGTTGTTGGGATAGTCGTCAAGGAAGGTTTCAGGGGCGTTGGGGTTGGCACCAGAATGCTGGAGGTTATTGTTGATGTTGCTAGGAAGCGTGGGTTGCGTTTGCTCGTGCTTTCTGTTTTTGCCAGTAATGTGCGTGCGGTTCGGTTGTACGAGAGGGTTGGGTTTGTGAGGTGTGGTTTGGTTCCTATGAGGCATTTTAGTAAGGGGAAGTATGTGGATGAGGTCTTGATGGCGAAGAGTTTGGTGTGAGTTTGGTATGGTTGGGTTTAGGGTTTTTAATGTGACGAGGAGTTTTTCGACGAGGGGGGAGGTTGAGTTTGTTGATTTGTCTGATTGGGTTCGGGAGGTTGTGGGTGAGTCTGGCGTGAGGAACGGTTTGGTGCACGTTTTTGCGCCACACGCGACGGGCGTTTTGATTTTGACTGAGAATGAGGATGGTTTGTTGGATGATGTGAGGAGGTTTCTTGAGAGGCTTGTTCCTAAGGGTGCTCGTTATGATCATCCTTCGAATGCTTATGCGCATTTGAGGTCGATTCTTTTTCCTCCGGATAGGACGTTGCCGGTTGTTGATGGGCGGGTTGGTTTTGGGGCGTGGCAGTCGCTTCTGTTTGTTGAGACGGATGTGCATCCGAGGCGGAGGACGGTTGTTTTTCAGGTCATTGGAGAAACTTAGGTTCGGTGATGGGCGGGTGAGGGACTGGTCAACATGGTTTTTGAGTGTTTTCAGCTCTAAAACACCCTACCCCCCGGCCTTTTTTTCTTGCACGGGGATTTGCGCGCGGTTTGGTGTGGGGTTTGGTGTGGGCTCGAGGATGGTCGGAACGATTTTTTGGATGTTGAACTTGTCAACTTTTTTAGGTGATTGTTTGATTCCGGTTGAGTTTGCCCGCGCTTCGAGGGTTGTTGGCGGCGAATGTGTTTGACGGCACGGTTGTGTCTGGGTTTTTATGTCATTTTTCGTGTCTTGGCCTATTGGGTTTTGCGTTGTACTTTGAAATGATTTGCGGCTTCATGATCTTTCGCCTGACCTAAAAACCCCGTTTAGAGGATTACCTTCGTGGTTTGTGTTGCTTTCCAGAAGAGAAGGCGTGTTCTGCGTTTGAGAATGATGTTGAAATGGGTTATAGGTATTCCGCGTCGAGCGAACTCCTGCGTGATCGAGGGGGTTGTAAGCACGTATTAATAAGGTTCGGGATGTTTCGAAACATGAATCGACAGCTTTTGGATTTGGATTAGGGAACAAGTTGATCTAGTAATGGGCTGATGAATTGCGCAAGAGTTATAATTTGATTTCGCACTTTGAAGCTCAGATGTGATCGGCTGATTTGTCTTTTGAAATCCAGGAATTGCACGATATCATTCGAGTCATCATACTTGTAGACCTGAGCAAGGGACAGAACGTGCAGAAAGCCTGGCTGAAGGAGCAGATTGACAAAGTTTGCACGGGCTACGCTTGCGTTGAGACGAGTGATCTTGACAAGACGCTTGGGCAAATGGTTGCTGAGGGGCTAATCCATGACGATCGTGGAACCCTGCACTTGACCGAGCAGGGTATGAGGTTGGGCAAGGAATGGGCTAGCCTATTGTTGAAGAAGGAACCGATCTTGGAAGTCGTCGCTGGTCTAGTGGACGGCTCAATAACCGGACTCGTCGTTATAATCTCGGCTTTCGTTGCAAGCTTGGCTCTTAAGACGGCGATCTTCGCAGCGTTCCTCACTCTGTCGGCTGTGGCCATCACGAACTTCTCCAGTTTCTTCCTTGGTGGCATCACCGCGGATTTGGCTGATATGATTACGCTCCAGACCTTGATGAATTACAGTCTCAGCGACATTCCGGATAAGGGCCAGCGTGAGAAGTCGTTGAAACTGGTGAAAGACTTGTTTGCTGTTCTGCACAAGGAAATTAACAGGTCCAACCTTGTGGCCGGCATAATCAGTGGAACTACTACGTTTCTGGCCGGTATGCTGCCGATTCTTGCCTATTTTGTCTTGCCGAAGCCCCTGGATCTGATTGCTTCTCTAGGAGTGGTCGGAGTAATTGCGGGAGTTTTCCTGGTTCGGTACCGGTCCCGGAGATCAAGAGTTCATTGGAAAGTAACGCTGGTTGAGACTGCAGTAATAATCGCTATTGCAGTCATCGTCTCTCTCATAATCGGCAGTGTTTGACAATCCTTGTTTTCATCAATCGGGCCAACAGATTGTTCGAGTCTTGAACCTCACAATTAGCTCCCAAATGACACAAAATTGCATCCATTCGTTAATCTTTCGTCTAGCGCTCTCACGTCAAATTGCAATTTCCATGTCAATCGTGCACGTTCCTAACTACTTCGATCCGTCAGTGCATGGTTTTCCGAAGAAACGTCGCTGGGTTGCGTACGCAGACCATGTTACCGTTCTTTCAGCACCGTGGGCAAACAGAAAAAGAACTTTGCCTTGGCTGGACGATACGTCGTAGAAATGAGAAAGCGAAAGGGTTCTTCAGAGTTAATAAGGTTCGAAGTTGTACGAGACCGCCACATCTTTTGCACATGCTCGAGGAGTTTAAGCGTGGTGTTCTTGGCACACGAGAGGGATCTTTCACAGTTCTGTCAGGTTAAGCTTGAGTTTTCGTGACAGGTTATTGAGGTCGTGCAACACGTAGATGAAGACATACCCTCTCCAGATTCCCCATCTTTGTTCAGCGAGCTTCTTGAGCTCTGGGATGGCTTTTCGTGGAGATTGAGACGCTTTTCCCAGAAGCAAAAGACTGAAGATTTTGGCGCTCCAGACGTCGAGTGGAAGGCCGGCTTGTGGGAGCACTATGTCTGCTGAGTATTCGCCTATTCCTTCCAACTCCATAAGTTTGGCCTTTGCTTCTTGCGGGGACATTTTCTCCAGTTGCCGAGGTTCTGGGAAGCCCTCGCGAACTGTTTCAGCTATACTCTTGAGCGAGCGTGCCCTGTATCCGACCTTGCATTTTCGGCGCAATTCTTCCACAGAGGCTTTAGCAATACGTGTTGGCGAAGGCCAGTATTTGATTTCTTTACCGTCAAACTTTGTGTTTTCTCCGTACTCTTCTATTAATAGGCTCATCATCTGATCGCTTCTTGATATCGGAGCCATCTGCAAAGTCACAGCTAAGATGAGTCGAGGAAAGAGATCAGGCTGTTTTGTGTTTCTCATACCATACAGGTCGTCTACGAGCATTTTTACAAGTGAGTCCTTCTGGGCGAGAACGTAGAATCGGTTAATGTCTTCCTTCAGGTTCAACATCCAAGAGAGTGTTTCGATTATTTCTTCTTTTTCGGGTGTTCTGAGTTTACAATGAGAATAGACTTTGCAGGAGATCTTCGGGTTGTTGACGACACCTTCTGATCTGAGCTTAAGTCCAAGCATTTCTCCTGAATTGGTTCGCATGGCTGTCCAAAGAATCCCTTTTTCAAAAATTTCAAGAGGCGTAAGCAACGGCCATCCACCAGGTTTGCGAATTGTTAGGTCGAAGTCATAGGGAGGGATGGCGTGAAGTCTCAGCGTCGTGGACTCGGCGAGATTGCCTGACGAGTCATTGCGAACCATGCTGTTACCCTTGTCGAGCTGCTAGACTTACGGTGACACGTGCACAATAACCTTTGGTAAGCTCTACACTATTTTTTGGAGCTTGACAAAAGCCTTGGCTAACACGGGTGTCACCCGGGATTGACCGCACTAATCATCTATCTTTGTTACTCCTATGATTTGTGATGATCGATGGAGAGCATCGTCAAGGAACTCAACAAAATCGGAACAACTGGCGCTCTAGAAATTTCGATGTTTGACAATAAAGCGTAAGCATTGCCTGTTGTCCTCCATTGACGTCGGAAACGGCCAAGACCATTATTTTTATTAGGTGAGGAATGACGAGATTAATTCGTGGAAAGTGACTGTTATGGATAGAGCTGTGGCGAAGGTTTTCAAGAGCAGACCGACTTTGGAGGGCGCTGGAGTCCGGCTCAAAAGGGTTTTCAATGGCGGTGAGGTTCGGCTGTTTGACCCATTTCTGCTTCTGGATCATTTCGGTTCTGACAATCCTGAGGACTACGTCAAGGGGTTTCCCTGGCACCCCCACCGCGGGATTGAAACGGTTACATACATGCTTGCTGGAGAGGTTGAGCACGGCGACAGCATTGGCAACAAGGGCCTCATTGCTTCTGGTGACGTCCAGTGGATGACTGCAGGATCAGGGATAATTCATCAGGAGATGCCTAGAAGGTATGATGGTTTGATGCAAGGTTTTCAGCTGTGGGTGAATCTACCGAGCAGTAATAAAATGATGGCACCGAGGTATCGTGGAATCACTAAAGACGATATCCCGTCGTTCGAAAAAGGCGGAGTCAAACTCAACGTCATAGCGGGAAGTGTTAATGGAATTGAAGGACCAGTTCAGGATCTAGTGGTAGATGTTGAATACTTCGATGTCCACTTGAAGGCTGGAAACAGGTTTGAGCATCCGACCGATGCCGACTTGACTGCTTTCTCTTATGTCATTGATGGCACAGTAATCTGCGGTGACACCCTGATAAGACCAGAAAATTGTGCGCTTTTTGGAAAAGGCGATCGCGTGACAATAATAACAAAGGAGGGTGCGCATTTCCTCTTCGTGACGGGCAAACCGTTGAATGAGCCCATCGCTTGGGGAGGACCGATCGTGATGAACACCGAGGGCGAATTGGCCAGCGCCTTTGAGGAGTTGGAGCAGGGTACATTCATCAAAGACGGTAGAGTAGTGAAGTCAGCAAGACACTTTTATCGACGCTGAATGCGCTCAAACATGAACGATTCACCAGATCTTTGCCCTAGAACAATTCTTAATCAATCTTTCACCCTTCGTGACTAGGCGAAGAACATCTCTTTGACTCATATAATACTCTGATTCAGAAGGATCAGCAGCAAACCTCAGAGGCGCTGCAAATCGGAATAAGATGAACCAAAAAACCATGTCCAGAGGCGCGCGCACCAAGTGTTTGTATTAGTTGAGAAAGGTAAGCAGCGACAGGGCAAGGCACAAAAACAGACACAAACACAACGACTGGGAGAGCAGATAGACATGAACATAAACAAAAACCTCATCATGATTATACTTCTTTTGATTCTTTGCATTGTCCCCTTAGCAGGCAGAGTAAAAGCCGACGTGATCGCTGGAGTCCAACCTGGAGACTGGATCAAATATGACGCAAAAGGTCCCTCTGATACGCCCGGACAGTTCGAAAGTTATTGGATGAACGCCACCGTGATCTACGTAAGCGACACACTAGTCACGATCACCTTAGATTCAAACTCAACGAACATTGGCAACTCATATTACCAAGTCGACGTTGCGACAGACTGCTGGATCGGCGGAGCATTTCCACTCATCGTTCCCGCAAACCTGTCCTCTGGCGACGATGTCCCTGGAGGCAACCCAACCGCGACGATAAACGACACGACGCAACATTTCGGTAGAGACGCGGCACACATCGGCATCACTTCAAGCAGTGAAGTCTCCGACGTCTATTGGGACCGACAGAAGGGCGTACTCCTTGAACTCAGCGGCAGAGACCCAAACGACGCGTCATCTCAGACGACCATCAAAATGGTCGACACCAACATGTGGACAAGCTTACCCGCACTGTTCGGGTCAGACCCATTGCTCTGGGCAGCCGCTGGGATCGTCGTAGTGGCAGTCCTCGTCGTCTCTGCAATAGCATTGACACGATATAGAAAGAGGCTTTCAATTACCACGGCCGGTCTCCCGCCTCAGTATCCTCCACCGCCGCCACCTCCTCCTCCATAACGTTCTGCTTGCGCTTCAACTTCAATTCCATATTGGCGTGCGCCTCTTGGTTCGCATGCTCATGTTTTCCCTGCCGTGCCTAAGCCGCGCGCGCTGCGGATATATCTCCACTTCCAGCGCAACCTCTTTTTTGTGTTCTCTTTTTGATGCTTTTGTATACAAGGTTGATGGATAGTCGCACGCTCGAATTTTTGCCGTATTGTTCTTTGCAAATATGGTTGAGAAATGTAAACGCATAGAAAAGAAGAAGAAGGTGTGAAGCCATAAGGGAATCAAAGTCTGGGCAAGAAGATTCGAGTTGAAAAAGAGATGAAATTGATGAAAAAGCCCCTTAAAGATGTCGAATTGAGGCTGATTTCTGAACTTATGAAGAATAGTCGGCGAAGTGATAGAGAACTCGCCAGGGTTTTAGGAATATCGCAGCCGACAGTGACGAGAACAAGGACGAGGCTCGAGAAGGAAGGCTACATCAGAGAGTACACGATGATTCCTGATTTCCGTGCTCTCGGCTACACGATCATGGGAGCCACGTTGTTAGAAGTGCGTGAGGCATTCACCGAAGACAAGCTCAAAGAAATCAGGAAGATTACAACCAAAATCGAGGAGAGTAATCCTCGTGCCGCTTTGTTAGCTGTGAACGCTTTGGGCGGCGATAAGAACAGACTTTTCATAACCTTCTATGAGAACTACTCAGATCACGTCGACGCAATGAGACTTACAAGGCAGATTCCTCAGGTTGATGTCGAAAGCATCCAGAGTCTTCTCGTGGACTTGAACGATGAAACAAACTACAGAGTGCTAAGCATGTCTGCCATTGCGAATCATCTGCAAAAACGGTTGGAAAAAAAGAAGTAGATCGGCGCGCGGTAACAACACGCAACGATACATCAACATTGAACGAACAATTTTTTGAGGCCAAAAGCGACGATTTCACAGTAAGAGTAGCGGAGAAAACGGAGGAAGTCAAAGCATTACTCGAAGGAGGCCTTCGAATGGATAGCGCAGAAGGAAGGCTTAATATTCCTGAGGAAACGCAAATGACTGAGAAAGCTACCATCGACAGATACCCAAGTCACCAAAATAGCGGCCGGGGTGAGGTATTCTCGGCCTTTTGGGGACATCTCCCGGACAAATCCCCGTTTTTTTCAATATAGACACCAGACTCAGCTCGCCTTGTTCGGTATTCATATCTGTTTTTCATAGGGCGATCGCTAGCTGGCTTTTTGCTTGAAAAGAAAAAAGAGGGATTATGGTACGTGTTGGTTGAAATGGGCTGCCAGTATGATGGCGTCGTAGATGTCTATGTTTCCGTCTCCGTTGCAGTCAGCGTCGGCATTATATCTCTTGTCGCCTTGCTTTGACCCGAAGGCGTTTGCCAGCTGGATGGCGTCGTAGATGTCTACTAGGCCGTTTCCAGTAACATCGCCTGGGAGCGTCTTGGCAATAAGGATGCCTGCCGGTTGCACGTTGTTGGCTGGGTTGGTGTCATTTACATTGCTGTTGATTGGCCATGTTTCGCCTACTATTGCGTACGGGATACCTGTGCTGTTGCCAGCCATCACAATGTCTGTGCCATCAGCCCAGAAAATCATTGAAGCACTTGCACTTCCACCGGGCATAAGGGTTACGATGGTGCTATTGGCGGCCTGCTTGCCGTCCGTCGCTGACGTGTATGTCAAAGAGACTGTCGCATACAGACTGCCGATGGCGCCGTTGAAGTCGTTTCTTGTTACGTTAAGTATGTAGTTCCGTAAATCGGGGTTTGCGTTGCCGTTGCCTATTCTCATTTGGTTGTGGAATATGTATGTGACATTTGGAGTAGGCGTTGCTGGGGTAACAGTCATCAAGGCCACGTCCACGTTCTGGAGTGCAGTTACGGATTTATACAAGTCGTAGAAGTAGTCGCCTGGAAGTAGTGCGTTGTAGTACCAGCCTTGAACCCAGTCCCTTGTCCATCTTCGGTCTATTGGTTGAACCAGCACGAAGCTTATGACGTCTTCGTAGTACTTTGCCTGCAGGTCTTTGTAAAGTAGTCCAAGCTGAGTGAAGTTCTGCTCGATCATTGCTGCCTCGATTTCATTGTCTATTACTGTTTGATCTGCTGGGAAGGGAGGCCCCTGTGATATTGGAAAACTCACGTGTGAATACATGTATGTCATTGCGAAGTCTAGCGCGTCGGCAAAGTCTGCCAGTTTGCCTTGGGTGTAACCGGGCATCGACATTGAGTTCATGGCGTCCAAGAACACTGGCCAGTCTAAGCCTTTCACGTTAACCTTGTATTTCGGGTTAAGCAATTGGAAATTTCTGGCGATCAGGTCTAATGCGCTTTTTCTTTCTTCGTTGCCGTTGTTGTACAGAAGGGTTGTTTCGAACCCTGCGGAGCTGACGTTGATGCCGTCTATGACGGCTTGGCTGAGTTCGTACGTCATATTCTTGTAGTTATCGTAGTTATTATCGCGCACAGTGAGTGTTGTGTTCTGGAATGATGATGGTGGCAGACCGTAGATCCACCATGAAGTTAGATTGATTGCTTCCCAGGAATAAGTCGTAGGAACGTACCCGTTCGTGCCCGTGTAGTTGACTGCCCACGCGAAAGCCCGTCTTATGTGCTCGTTTGCGAAGAACAACAGCACCGCTCCGGTCTGATGATTCGGATAACCAACATAAGACTGGTAGGAACTTGCACTTGACACGTTCATCGTGAATAACACTGCCTCGTTCCTCAATGCGGCGATGTTGTAGACGAGGTTGATTCCTGCGTCAGGATTTTCTGAGCTGGAACCGGTGGCTAACTCGGCTATTCGGGCAGGTGGAACTTGTATCTCGTCGAATTCACCTTCCAGGAACAGCATCTTCGTGGTTTGCCAGTCGTCAACGGTCTTTTCGATAACGGTGTTCACGTGGTTGCCACTCCATCCGCCCCAATAAGCGGCGAACTTGTCGATTCTCCAGACCTTGTTCGCCTGGTCCAATGAAGTGAACAGGTATGGCCCGGTGCCAATGAGTTCGTTGACGTGTTTGTTACTGCCCGGATACTTTGAACCTGCCGGACCGTAAATTGCGGGGTCTTTCCACTGGTCGATTTCGCTCCGCGTGGCTGTTGGCTTCATGTGCCACAGGTTAGTCCAGCCTGCCGCGAACTGCCCGTTCCATCCACCGTGCTCCATAACCCATTCAGGTTCGACTATGCTTCCGTACGTTGACGCGAAAATCTGGTTCAGAATGTCTGGATTCCATGGAACCTGGAAGTGGAAGCTGACTTGGTTTGGGCCAGATATGTAGCACCACGACTGTATTATGCTGCCCGCGCTGAGTTCGTCGGCCGCGTTTACAAATGTGCCATTGGCGTATGTGCTGAAGGGTCCTCCGACTAATTCGGTGCTGAAGCCTACAAATCCGAACGCGGGTTCAAACCACATCCATGTGGGCCCGTAAGGCGAATCGTAGACCATTTGTCTCCGGAACGAGTAGACAACGTCGGCTGCTGTAAGGTTGCGTGGAGGAATTATCGTGCCGTTGCCCGCTGTCCATGGTTGGAACAGTGCATTGGTGTTGATCGTGAACGTGTAGTATTCACCTGACGCGTTTTGGACTATTGTCGGCAGCGCCGTGGCCAATATTGGACCGTAGCTATAGAGGTCAGCGTACATTGCAATTGTCAGGTTGGTTCCAACCCCTGGCGTGAAGGGGACGACTGGCTTGTTATTCCACCATATCAGCGTCTGTACGATGTTTTGTATCAATTCACGGCTTGCTGTGTCGTAGGCACGAGCCGGGTCAAGCCTAGATGGTTGATCCGTCCTCTGAAGGTAGTAGGTTGAAGTGTCTACTGGCGGCTGTCTGGACATTGCCGAGACCATGAAGCAGCTTACCATCAAAGAACTGATGAGAAATGCAGCGATCAGTTTTTCCTTATTACCATTCAATGTCTTTGGCAATTTTTCATCCCCATGGGAGATTAGTCTTAGTAGTAAATAAGATCTGTGAAACAAAGTTCTATCATAGAATATGAGGTATCATGATTGAATCAAATGAATCAGAAGAACACGTTGTACATCAAGTTTGGCAAGCGAATCCGATATTACAAGTTCAACGATACCTCTTCTAAAGCAATCGCAGTAAGCGACTTGATTGAGCCTTTTGAGACATAGAAAAAGAAGGGAAGAACATTATTGTGTTTGAATCTTTTCCAAGTTTGTGATGCACGGTTTATGTTTAGAACACGAGACAAATGCTATATCGAACGAGGAGCAAAGTTTTTAATTTGATACATCACTGTACTGCTAAAGTCCTTTCTAGAAGACGTGAAAAACTTGAAAGACACCGAGCGTAAACTCGTTTCTGAATTGATGAAGAACTGTCGTAGAAGTGACAGGGCACTAGCCAAGGCTCTAGGTGTTTCTCAGCCTACTGTTACAAGAACCTTGCGCAAGTTGGAGAAGGAAGGGTACATCAAAGAGTATACAATGATACCTGATTTCGCTAAATTAGGGTATGAATTGATGAGCGTCTCTTTCATAACTGTGAAGAACAACGCTAGACCTGACGAGAAAGGGGCCGTTATCACTACCGCAGCCGAGGAAGTGAACAAGAAGGTTTTTCCAGACTTGCTTATTGAGCGAGGCATAGGCCTTGGTTTCAATGGGATTATAATCACGCTTCACAGAAACTATTCAAATTACACGGAACAAGTGAACTACACGAAATCACGACCATTTGTCCAGACAAACCGTGTTGAGAGTTTCTTGATAGATCTTAAAGACAGTGTTCATTTCAGAAGCCTGACACTTTCGGTTGTGGCCGACGACCTGATCAAAAAGAACAAGGAAGAGACGAAGCGAAGCTAATTAGCGCGCGCTAGTCTACTTCGAAACATGCCAACAAGTTAGAATGAGGGTTTTTACCTCTAGTGGGTTTTAGCGGGCGCGCTGGCGTCGTATGTTATCTCCATTACAGATTCTTTGTCAGGGTTACGAACGAATATAACGGAACAAGCGTTGTTTTCGCAGCAGTACTTAGCCTTGCCTGGGTCCTTCTTCAATGGTTTACCACATTCGGGACAATTAGCCATGTTCAAATTCCCTCTTGGATAACTAGAGAGGATTATGTAAAAATGTTGTTAATCCCTAATAGTGATGCGAGCTCCGTTTCTCTCTCGCGCGCGCGACAAACCGGAAGAAGTCAAATCGCTCTTGGAAGTGGGCTTTGAATACGTCTGCCAGAAAGATAACCTAATATTCCTGAGAAAGCGCAAGTGATGGAGAACAGGCTACGAGGTCAACAAAAATGTGGCCGGGGTGAGGTAGCCTGGTAGCCTATAGGCCTGTGGAGCCTATCGCCCGGGTTCAATTCCCGGCCCCGGCCCCACTCATTTTCTTGGAAAGAACATGAATTAGGAACCTAGGAGCTTGTTTCTGTGTTTTGCGTTCCCAAGCGCGTGCGTGTAGTATGCAAATCGTAAAAATGCAATGTGAAAAGTGTCGTTATACTTCGATTCCAAGAGTAGAAAGCCCTTGGAATTATTGATGAAGAAAGCAGAGACTCAGAGCTGAGAAACAGAATAATCAAACAGAAACCCCTACAAACGAACGAACAGTCAATACACCTACGGAGGAGGATAATAGCACTTCTTCCTCACAAGAACTTGTTCACGTATGTTCTAGAACTATGTTCTATTTCCCAAAATATCATGATAGGAAATACATTTAAAGAAACTTAACCCTCAATTATCATCCAGGGTGTTTTGCTTTGAAGTTGTATCATGAAATTCTCCTCAGATTTTACTATGGATGTATAGCTGGCGCGCTTGGCGGACTTGGACTAGCTGTTCTGATGTTTGTCAACTATTTATCATCAAGGATGAACGCTGGTGACATTACGACATTTTATTACTTAGGTTTTGGAACAATAATACTTGCTATTATTTTGGGAGCCTACGATCTGTCAAGAATCCGCAAGATCGTGGATAGTGTGAAGAGCGGACAAACATCCATAGAGTAGTTGTCAATTTGATTTGAGCCTTTTAGAATATCATTATAGGAAACAGATGCGAGAAAACTTTGCGGTTTCTATGAATAGATTAGCGATCTCTGAAACGTTTAGGTAGTTGCCTTCACTAATATGCGTCTATTGTGCAGCTATCTTGTTCACCAAAACGTATATTCTGCAACCTTGACACTTGTCGTATTCCTTTGTTTCACACTTGCTGCAAACGATTCGGCTAAGCTCCGTGAGTTCCGGACTCAAACTATATCCCTCTGTTCACTTCAATAACTTGCGTGGCATGTGGCTATATACTGTATTCTTGTCAGGGAATACTCCAGCAAAGAACTAGACGTCACAAAAAGGTTAGGCGTTAATGGTAAAGTCAGCTTTATCATAGATTCTTTTCAATGTCTCTAAGTCCTTTCCCTGTATAGTGTTTTGCCAAAACGCTTCCGACTGCTCTTCCCAGTAGATGGAGCTTACATCATTATCTGGGTTTCACAACAGTTTTACGTTATCTCCTCTTTTTTAATATGGGAATTCAAAGATGGTTAATTGTCCAGAATGCGGTAAACCATTGAAGAAGGAACCAGGCAAGGCTAAGTACTGCTGCGAAAACAACGCTTGTTCCGTCATATTCGTTCGTAATCCTGACAA
>CAVTZU010000008.1:0-80878 GCA_963739305.1 Candidatus Bathyarchaeota archaeon
TGTTCCGTCATATTTGTTTGTCATCCTGACAAACCACCATTAACTAGAATCACCCGCAAGGCTAACGCCCGCGTGGGCTTCTATGAGTGAATAAACATCCATAGTCATTATGGGAAATAGATTTAAATCAACTACTCAGAACTATCAATTGGGGTGTTTGCTTACGACATTATCAAGAGACATCTGGAGCAAATACTTAGATGGATTAATTGGTGGCTTCTTACTAGGCATTGGAATAATGTTTCTAATCATAGACTATTTTTCGCAAGAATTATTGAGCAGGGAAATAGTTCAATACTACGATTACATAGGGTTTGCAGCGATCATACTTGGTATCGTTACCATAGCTTATGCAATAGCTACGATTCCCAAGATAGTAGCTCGGACAAATGACGAGTCGTACAAACGGGAGGAAGGACACACTCCCTAGGAAAAGCATCAGCCCTAGTAGTATAAACCATTGTGAATATGTCTTGCCGTTGTTGTGATCCCAGTCAAGAATTGATGGTAAGGTTAGCCTTCTCATAGCCTTGTCATAGATTGTTCCAAAATATCATAATAGGAAAATAGATTGGTAAACTTCACTATTCTTCTTCGCCCAACTTTCGGTATATTATTCGTGCTCCTATCAGTATTGCCACCATACCAAATAAACCCAAAAGCACATAGCCAATGATTATCAGAGGTGCCTAAGTCTCGTTATGAGTTCCAGTAGTCGGAAAATTGCACCTAATAATGTTATAACAATAGACTCGTACCATGCTAGAACGCATAAAGTGGAAAATGCAGCAAGAGCTTGCATTGCGTTCATTATGATGCCTAGATGTCTCTATCGCAAAGTTCCCTAAAAACTGTCGCCTAGACTTGATGACGAGACGACACAGAAAGATTACGTGTTGATGGTCAGGTTGGCCCTCTCATAGATAGCCTTGAGTTTCTCCGGTGAATAGTCTAAGTAATGTTTCGCAAGTATTGAACGTGGAATCCTTCCGCAGAACGCATCAACGTAGCTATCACTTATTCCTTGGGAAACCATTTCAGAACAGAACCATTCTCTCAAAGTCTGTGGCGTTATCTGTAACCCTGTCTTATTCTTTGCTTTCTTCCATAGATCGAGAAACGTGTGAGAGCCTATTCTGAACAGCTTTCCTGTCTTGTCTTTCCTAGTCTCTAGATATTCAGTTAAGGCCCTCTCTGCCTCTAGATTGTAGAAGCTAACGAAACTTTGCTTAGTCTCTCCAACGTGGCAGTTAGGCAGAAGCATACGTTTCTGAAAATCTACGTTCTCATAGCGTAACGAAAGCAGTTCACGTTTTCTTAAACCGCTAGAAGCATACATCAAGAATAGAGCCTTACCTATCTTTGAATCAATAGCCTCATAGAATCTTTGCAGATCGTCTCTAGTTGGAATACGTCTAGGTTGAAATGGTTTCTTAGGTAAACGGAAGGATTCCACTAGCTCAGGCTTTTTAAGAATCCCGAAAGAATCGTTTCAAAGTCTTAACTACGTTTGAGTAAGTATGCACATTCTTGTCTGAGTATTGTTTGAGATAGCCTCTCAAAGTCTCCCGAGAGACTTCCTTGACATTCTGACTGTCTAATCACTTCAAGAAACGCTTAGCTTGAATCACATGGCCCTTAACAGTGAGATCACTTAGTCTCAAATCTATCCTTAGAAAATCAGCGAAACCATTCAAATCTTGAAACGCATGTCTGTGGAGCCTATCGCCCGGGTTCAATTCCCGGCCCCGGCCCCACTCAACTTTACTTTAGAGTCATTTTCTTCATGGACGTAGACGTTCTGGTTGCCTATCTATGATTTGGTTGATTCGTTCAGGATTTTCAGATTGGAGGTTTTGTGCGTCTCTTCGTATCGTCGTTCGCTTTCATCCACTTCTCAAAATCGCGAGACGGAGCATTCTCGGCGAAGAGTCTTTTTCTCGAAGCTTCAAGTAAACTGTCTTTCCTGCCCAAGAACTCCGCGGCAGTCTGAATAGTGGATCCTGATCTGTAGGCTTCGTAGAACAGATCCACCGTTTTTTCTCGCCAGTTTTCGTCCCTTGTTATGTGGTGGTCAAGGATTACGTGAGGAACTTTCTTGACGATTTCGATAAGGTTCATTAGTCCTTTTTCCATTTCTTTTTCACTGACATTGAAAGGAGACAGGTACAGCGGTGGTCCGCCTATCATCAACATCTGAGGCGCCTCCTCCGTGATTATTTCGAGTGGACGATTCGAGATTGGACCCTGAACGTCAGATGCAAACAAGAACTTCTCATTTCCTGTTTCAATAACGACCATAATAACCCATCCCAGCTCCGATTTGTCCGGTCCATGGAAGACAGCCTCAGAAAATCGCAAGTTCGTTTGTCCAAAGGTGAATGTTTTGTTATCGGCGTTCTGGATTGATTGCGCGAATTTTCCGCCGGTTCTTGTGAATATCCAAGCTCTCTCGCGTTGGCTGAAGTTGATGTTCTCACGCGGATTCTTTGCCAAAACAACTTTCTCTAGATAAATCTGTCTGGCCGTTTCGTCGCGTTCAGTCCAGTTGACCAACCAGTCCTCGAAAGAAGGAGTGTGATGGTCATAGTGATAATGACTTATAGTAACCACTTGTGCTTTTTCGACCGCTTGGGCAATTCTTCTGCGAGCTTCTATAATTGCCTCAAACTCTTGGGGGTGAGGAGGCAAGCCAAACCTGTTCGGGCAAAGTGAAACTCCCGCATCTAAGATAACTCGTACGTCTGGGGTCTGCACGTACGTGCACATTGAACGTACTCCCAGACTTTCAGCGGCAAGCGGAACAACCTTGATTTCTTTCAGCACAAGTTCTCACTGTTGACGGTAAAGTTGCGTATAAGGTTTTTATGTTTGCTACTTTTAGCTTTGCATAGCGGGCGATGAAGACTCTGGCCCCCATGAATTTAGAATGATTGTGATCTTGAGTGCGGAGCACCGCTAAAGCTCTCTTCAGGTTCATACTGAACCTGGAGGGAGCAATAATATCATAGAAAGCACAAAAGACTAACTAACTCTGCTGGCCCTGCGAAGGTACGGCAGCATTATTCTTTTCAATGTTGGCAAGAAGTTTCGGAAGTTCAACTTCGCTCCACAATCGCCCGTACCTCAACCCATCTCGTGACAATCTCACGGTCAGAGTTCTTCGAAGCTTACTGTCAAATTCACATCCACCGTTTTTGCATGACATGTCTTGTGCTCCTGGACAACTTGAAGGTTGAGGGTCTTGCTCCCAGAAAAACTCCTGATCTGAACTCTTGTGAGGGAATTGGCAACCACCCGAGACTGGACTGAGAGCAGGACCCGTCAAGCCTACAATCAGCAAGTTCACGTTGCAACTGGTTAAAAGAGTAATCCTGGAACGACTCTTCATGAAAATAGAGAGTTCAGTTAAAGTGAAGCGCAGAACGAGCCTTCGCCTCGTGAAAACTGACTCTTGTTGATGCTTTCGTATACGAGCGTTGCTTTTGCAACGAAAGCAAACAACCGCTTTCAAAATGATGCTTATCTACAAAGAAGCCTGCGTTCTCTATCCTTAGTAACCAGTATCTGTCCGCCCTAACTAAGTCTCCGGCGCTAGATAACAATATGATCGAACTTGCGTTTACACTTCGAAACAATCTTCGATTCATCCATCACGAACGAGGACGCATGAACCCCTTAAGTAATAGTGAATTAACTCATTTTTCTTCGTGGGGCTTTTCCCATAATTCAAGCTTTTTCTTCTTAAGTTCCCTGCGTTTTCTATGCAAGAATCTGTAGACAGTGCCGTGCATACTGCCCTTTATGAGCATCTCGATTGCCTCCCGTGCAATTTGAACCTGGTCCATCGTTCCAATTATGCCCACGGTATGCCCATAGACGGCCACGTTCGCATCAGTCAATTCCTCAATTATCGCTCGTGTCTTGCCGTTCATCCCGATAATCCGGCCCTTCACGCGCTTAATATCCGCTTCCGACTTCCCGAAGACTGCCCGCAGATCAATCAAATCCAGCACGGCTTCTTCGTCGCGAATCAGACGAAAAGCGTGTTCAGGCGAGAATCCTCTGCCTAATGCTGTGACGACATCCTTAGCAGCAAAAAGCATTGAAGGATCTGCTGCGTTTTCCTTCATCAAAATGTTGACGTCGCCCGCCTCGCCGTCAATCTGGAGCTCGACCGAGAGTTTGTCCTCGATGCTCTTTTTCGTTCTGCCTTCTGGACCCACGAGGACGCCCACTCGTTCCTTCGGAATTTTTATGAACGTATTAGCTCTAGACATGACCAGTAACCCTCCTGTAACACTCTTCGACTGAAGGCACCTTAACCTCCAGGCGGCTGAAGTACTTATTAAGGTTAGTTAAGTCTCGGCGCAGAAGGAAATCAGCCATGGGATGCACAAGCGGCACAGCCTGAGCAACGTCAAACAACACCGTGCGGCCCCGCCATATCATGACGTTATACTCACTGATGTCTCCATGAACCAGGCCGGCTTTCTTGTAAAGCCTTTCCAAATAGGTCATAAGGTCCTCGTAGACTTTGGCAGAGTTCTTGGGAGTTTTCTCTTTGAGCGACGGGGCACTCTCGCCGTTTTCACCGATGAACTCCATCACTAGAACATTGTTTTTCACGGCTATTGGCCTCGGAACTCTCACTTTCGCGCGTATGGCCAGCTCAAGGTTCTTGAATTCCTTCTGTGACCAAGCGAAAATCAGTGCGCGAGTTCCGTGTTTAACGCCTTGGAATCTCGGATCTCCCTCGATGTACTTCAGCATGCCCTTACGGAATTCAGAGGAGATGACCAGGTAGATCTTTATTGCTAGTTCTTTCCCTTCCTTGTTCTTTCCCCAGTAGACGCGTGCTTCTTTTCCGGCTTTGATGACTCCGTGAATCTCATCTATGGTCCCCTTGTTCATGAAGTCGTAGATTACCATGAGCGTAGACCGATCGAAAACCTCTTCCAAGACCTCGTACTCTTCGCTGCGTTTGTCTTTCATCAATTGATCTGTCTCGTAATTCTTCTCTTCCTTCAGCAGTCTCTTGTCGACGTTTCTGCGGTAGGTCATCACGATCTCCCGAGGAACTAGATAGTTACGTGACCCTGCCTGCGAAGCTGATCTGCCTGCGACTTCGTGTAGCGCCAGATCAAATCTCCACGTTTGTCGCTTTGAAAATCCCATGGTGAAACCAAGACGATGTCGCCTTCGCGTATCCAGACGCGTCTCTTCATCTTACCGCGGATGCGGCATAAGCGTTCGTGCCCGTCCTGACACTTAACGAGAACACGGTCATAGCCGAGTAGCTTTATGGCAACGCCTAAGATGTCGTTTGCAGAGGGCAATACAAGCGTGTTCAATTCCTGTTCGGACAGGACCTTCTTCTTACCCAATCGAGCACCTCGAAATCATGGCTGTTAAAGGATTATAATTCTTCCTTTTAAAACTATGTTCGAGAGCTCAGATTATCGTACTAATTCCGAAGGTTTCTCGCCGTTGGCCTCGGCTTTTTTCTGTGAAGACCGACTGCAAGAAGAGTCGAAGTCACGAACAAGGTCAGCAGAATCAATAGCGAATATTCGGGCACCGGTTGGCCCAACACCGCGTGCAGAATAGTGATAGTAGTGACTGGCTGACCATCATCCGAAGGAACCGTTTGAACGCTACCTATGCTGTCGACCACGCTCATTCCAGCGATTACTTTGCCGAAAACAGTGTATCTGGTGTCCAAATCCGTATTGTTGACGAGGTTTATGTAAAACTGGCTATTAGCCGAATTCGGCTGACTTGTTTTTGCCATTGCAACTGACCCTCTGATATTACTGTGCTTGTTCGGAAGCTCGTCAGGTATGGTTGGCACGATAATTCCTTTCGAGGTTGCGTCGCCACCTTGAATAACAAAGCCGTGGGCGACTCTGTGAAATATCGTTCCGTCATAGATGCCGTATTGAGTTAGGTTTTTGAAGTTGCCAGATGTAATCGGCATGTCGGCAAACACCTCGATTGATATGTTGCCCATCGACGTAACGAGGATTACGACATCATCTTGAACTTTAGAGTACTGACTGTTGGTGTCCTTAAGACTTGGTGAACTGTTAGCTGCATACGCCGTATGCGTTGGAGAACCAATTCCGTAACATGGCATTAGGATCAATGCAAGAAAGAGTCCGATGAAGATTGGAAGCGCCCTCATTTCATTCAGCCTAGTCATATGTGGAAAATCCGTTTTTTAAAAGTTGCGGAGCTCCTCACTTCGATGCTTCATGGATTGATCGCGTGGCGGCCGCGGTAATCATTGAAGCATACCCATTGTTAAGGAAAAAAAGTAGAAAATTGTTGAACTAGGTCGAAAGTCTGGGTTTGGGGTAAAGTTTTATCCAACCAAACCAACCAACCAACATTCGTTCCTGCAGAAAAGTTATAGCCAAATCAACTTGAGTATTTGAATTGGTGATTTGGGTTGATTGAAGGCAAGAACGTGAATCTGAGGGTTGAATATGGTTGAATATGAGCAAAGAAGCAAGGCGTCAAAGCCGTTTGTTTATTTCTGGGAGTCAGTGCAGCATGGTGGCAAGAAAGCAGCAAAAGAAAGGGCAGACTACGTTCTTAAGCCTATCAATGAGCATCACAGGCGAGCAAAGAAGATAATGGAAATAGGATGCGGAATTGGAGCAGTCCTAGTCAATCTTCCAAAGAGATACCTCATCTACGGTTTGGACGTTGAGAAAGACTACATTGAAGTTTGTAGGAGGAAAATTCCCAAAGGAAGATTCTTCGTTTCCAGTATGCACAACTTCAAGATCCCTGAGAAGTCTGATGTCATATTTTCTGCTGATGATGCAATCAATTTCTTGAAGGACTTTGACCATTGGAAATCCACGTTCAAAACAGTGAGTGAACATTTGAACGAAGGCGGGCTCTTCATTTTTGATGTCTACACCCCAAAAATGTTGAGGGACACGCTTCGTTGGCGGGAGAAATACAAGAGGTTGACTTCAGTCAGGGAATTTTCAGGAGGATACTACTATGACATGGGCATAGTGAACGGAAACAGGTTGACTTGGGACGTTAAAATATTCGAGAGACTTCCCGAAGGGCTTTTCCAACTGAACAAATACAAATTCACAGAGAAAATATATCCAGTTGCAAAAATGAAGTCTGCTCTCTCTGAACACTTTGATATCCTTGAAAATAATCTCAGGGAAGAAGGCAGAAAGATTCTGTTTGTTTGCAGAAAGAAATAATCCACAGTATTCTTCGAGAAGAATGGAAAGAACCAAAAATACTTACAAAAATGGCTTGAAAAGACCGATTTTGGTTTTGGGAAAAAGAAAGATGGTCAGCGGCGTTTACTGACCGTGTTTGTGTAGTATAGAACCCGTTGTCCCAAAATATCCATTTTCTTGTGTGCAGTTTCGAGCAGGTCTTGAATCTCGCTCAGAGAGTTGTAGATTTCTCCAAAGGTTTCCTCGTAGCTCAGTATTCGTCTTCCGCGCGCGCAAGCGCATCCGATATTACAAGTTCAATGAAAACTCTTCCAAGGCGACAGCGGTACGTAACTTGATTGAGATGTTTGAGACATAAGGATACATTACGCTAGCAATTGTAAACGGCACTCGTTATCTTGTGTGTCCAAAGCAGTTGCATAGGGCTATTGCATCATATATGTCCACGACACCATCACCGTTGATGTCGGCATCTTCATTCCAACTCTGAAGGTCAGGTCGGGCTCCAAAGGACTTTGCAAAGAGAAGAGCATCGAATATGTCCACTCGGCCGTCACCGTTCAAGTCTCCACTCATAGCGTTCGAGAAGTACCCATTCTTGGAAGTGCTAATCAGATTATGTGCTGTCAGGTTGGTTGCTAAACCATCCAATAACAATGGGCATTTCCCAACGTTGATAACTTGGAAGGTAACAACCGCCGCTGTATGGTTTCCAAATACGGGTCCGTAACCCAAAGGCAATCCGCTAATAAGAGACATTGCATCACTTGTATTTGACAACAAAACCATCGTGTATATCATGGTCCAATTGGTCTGAGCTACAACTTCATGGAACATAACATCTTTCACGTTGACAAATTTTAGGAGTGTCGAGTTCCAGGAGAGGCCGAAACTGTAGGCTGCGACCCCTGAATTGTCTGCTATACTGTCTAGCTTTATTCCGACCGAGAACGTGCTGTTGATCATGAGGCTCTCGTTTTTCACTGCGCGGGGATCAACGTAGAATGAAACTTGCGGTTCAGGTGAAGGCGGCGGAGGGATTGGCGGAGGCGGAATACTGTTGCTGAAGAATCCGTCGATTGTGTCGTGAACGATCTGAGCAGCCTCGGAATCAGCCAGTTTTGAAACATCAAAATTGAGGGTGCAGTTGCCGACGCTTCTGATCTGAAACAGAATGATGAAGATCGTGAAGTTTCCTGAAATGGGAGCGTAGCCAGCTTGAAGAGCACCATACCCATCCACGTAAGTGTAGGCGTAGCTGGCGCTGCCGAGTGTATTGTTAATCTCGTTCTGTATTCCCCAGATGTTGTTCCATTTACTCTGAGGAACTGTTTCGTGAAAAATCACGTCTGTCATGTTGACCGCGCAAAGAAGGGACGGGTTCCAATTCAACTTTAGTTGAACTCCCATGAGATTCTGAACGTTCTCGATCTTCACTGAGACATTGAAGAATGTTGGAGGATCGACGATGGAAGGTGGGTCAATGTAAACGCGTGTGGTTTCAGTTGCTAAACCATGGGTAGGTATGAGAATCGTGAAGGTTGCGGAAATCAGCATCATCACGAAAAGCAAAGCCCACTTTCGGCTCGTCTAAACCACTCCCCCTTCACATATACAAGTGACTTGTCGGATACTAATAGTTTTCATTTGACTCGATCTGTTGTTTTTTACACGCCTTTTATTGTGAGCATTGCGGGTTTGTTGAGCTTTACCGCGTCAAAAAGAAAACGTGGTAACTCGTTCCGCAGCACGCGCTTTGTAATGCATTATAATACAATACAATCTACTTCAAAATGCCAGTCAGTTTTGTCGTTTGGGTTTTGGGTTTTGGGGGTAAAGTTTTATCCCACACACAAATTCTCTTCAATGTTTTCTCCAATTCTGAAAGATTGCCCGCCAAAACTCGACAGTGAACACTACTCGTGCTATTGTCCCCAGGACTCCAAGCACCATCGAAACCACACCCAAAAACAAAAGCCTCGTGTCATGAATGGTGAAATATTCATACAAAGCAATAATAGAAACCAGAATCAGCCCTGAGAAAGCAATAAACAGAAGGTAGTCTTTGTACACTCGTTCCAGAGTCATTTCCAACTCCGACGCAAGCCCATCGTAAATGCCTCATCATCGAGGAGTTCTATCTGTGTTTAATTCCTAAGCGTATACTAGCGCGCGCTATATGATTTGGACTTATTACTTTCCAAAATCTTGCGAAATCAAAATCATATCGTAGATGTCGACTTGCCCGTCATGGTTTTGATCAGCTGCGGAATTCCATTTTGGGTCTCCCACAACGCACCCGAAAGAGTCGACGGCTAGGATGTAATTGAAAATATCAACGTTGCCGTTGGAATTCACATGTCCAAATTTGCCTGTTTTCACAGACGAGTCTGTGGATTCGCCAATGGAAGCCAATATTTGAAGCCTTATTTGGAAAGGCGGCGTCGAGCCTGCTATCCAAGCGACAGCTGGGTTTCCGACGCAGGACTCCGAGGTTCTGGTTCGGCGCACGTAATCAGAGTTGACTTCATCCACTTTCACGTCTTTGACCCAATTCACATAGTCCATCGAGTATGCCGCCAGTACTTGGTTTGTTTCAGCGTTTATGTAGAAGAAGTATATTCTGCCCGTGACAGTGTCGAAAGTAGCTGAACTGTCGCCTCCCCAATAGCTTTGGTTCAGCAGAAAGTCGCTGAAATACCAGCTTCCGTTGTAAACGGCAAGTTTCAGGTTTGTGACATAATCCCAGTGCGAGTATAGCATATACATTGTTCCGTTGACCACTGTTTCGCACTGAGCCTTGTATAACCCATAATCCAAGTCGGCACCTGAAGTCGCGTATTCGTTGCTCCACTCTGAACCGTTGTAGAACATGTAGTTGAACTCGTTGCCTCCCCAACTTCCATAGAGGGCCATGAGCCTGCTGTCTTCTACGTACTTCAAAGTCACCTGTGAAACGTATCCGCCGTTTGCGTTGATCCAATCTTTGCTGAGGTCCCAAGTGACAAAGTCAGTTGTAGAGAAGATTGCGCATCTGTATTCAATTCCTCCATAAAGGTATTCGATGGTCAGCCAATGTCTATCGAAGGCATAATCACCCCAATAATCGCAGATTCTCCCGCCGATTTCAGGCCCGCTCAGTAGAACAGTTGGCGTTTCCCAAGTAATGTTTCTTGAAGATATTGTTCCCATTCTGGTTCTGACGATGCAATCGAAGAAAGAATCGCTGGAGAAGGCTTGCATTGACGTGTATGCAACGACCACCGTATCGTTAAACTGGTAGAGACTGAAGTACACGGAGATGTTCGCATCTTCCGCCGCGATTTGCGGGTCACTCCAGTTTTCACCGTCCGAAGAAGATTTGTAAAGGATCACGCCGTCGGTGCACGCTACGTCTGAACCGTTGAAGTAGAAAACAAACCAGTATCCGTCATGGAAGAAAATCTGATTTCCCTTTGTGCCAATTGGATAGTTGAATTCAGTTTCTGCCACTACGGAAGGAGCATTTGACGCTGAACTTGACCCGTACATTAAAGAGGTCTGCCGACCAAGCGGAAACAACCCGAACAGGATAAGGATGGAAAACACCGCAATGCTTGCCTTGAGCAAGACCCCCATCTCAAGTTGCACCAATAGTCTGTTTGATGAGCTAAAAGATAAGTCTTTTGAAGATCGTCTCCCACAGCGACACGTCACGTTTCGCAAATTAGTGCGCGCTAGTTGTTGTTTTGAGTTTTTGCGGGTTGGAGCGCGAGCGTGATGCGAGCGCGACAATAATGGTTAAGCATTATACTGAATAGAAAAAGGGGGATTTGTGGTGTTTGGGTTTGGGTTTGGGATAAAACTTTACCCCCAACCAGCGCAATCTTATATTTGTTGAATCGTAACTGTAGTGATGAGGTCTACTGAATGGGAATCATTCAAAAGAAATGTTCAATTTGCGGAAAAGTCTTTACGACATTAGATAACAAAAACAAATATTGCAGTGCCCAATGCGCTGGAAAAGCAAATAAGAAAAAATAAAGACGTCTCAAAAAACCACCATTCTTCGATACGCCCTAATAACGTCCGGTCTACTTATGGAAGATTCAACGTTCTTTCTGGAAGAATAGCCATAATTGTCTATAGCAGCATAAAGCAGTCCGTCCTTGGGTAGCGAGCTTTAACTCAACGGTTTCTCATAAGACTTAGCTGGTTAAAGTCGAAATAATCATGGCGTCTATGATGATATCACGTCAGTATGAAGGGATTTAAGTTTGGTTCTTTTTTCCCAAGATGATTTGACATTAAATTGATTCTGAGGCGCCACAACACCATCTTCTAAAGTAGGCTCACAATGAGCTTGCAGAGCAACTGAAAGAAGAGAAAAAGGGTAAAGTTTTATCCCCAAAACCCCAAAACCCCCAAACGTGCGCGTACCCCATCTGTCTCTGTCAGTTAGTCACACACAATTGCATAGAAAACCAAAACTCACACACACCCAAGAAAGAGCGCGCGTCTGTTATGGGATTATTTGGGCGTCTGCGCAACCGCTGATTAGATTTGTTATTTTTATTTTTAGGTGTTCGTTGGGTTTTGCGTTGCTGATGAAGATTGGAAAGCCTTTGATTCTGGCGATGCCTTCCCCGTTTGGACTCATATCTACTATGTCTACTTCGTATTCTTCCCCAATTTTAATAGGGTAATTTATGCCTTTGCCGTGTTTGTTTTTTGCGTTTCTTGGAGCTCGCTTTTTGGGACTAAAAAAACATTCCTCGCTTTCAACATTAAATGTTAAGAAATGCATTCCAAAGGCATAAGCGTTTTGTCTCAACCCTGCTAAGAAAAAAGTTAAAGAAACAGACTAGTAGGCTCAGGTGCTATAGACAGCGCGCGTGTCTAGAATTGTTCCTAAAATTGTGTGTGGGGAAGTCTTATCCCAAACACAACTATTTCGTACCTTTCGAATGTTTTGCAGGAAGCGAAACCTGTTTTTTCTCTTTTCTTTTCAGTTCTTTCTCTCGCTGCAATTTCTTATGCTGCTCTAAACCTGCAGCTTTCTTTTCTTTTCTTGACAAAACCACATCAACCTTGACTGGCAATAGAAGCGTTACGCATTCTAAAGCGTTGTCCTTTTGTCTGCACCTGAAGGGGCGTATACTCGATTCGTATACTACCCCTATATCCTGCTCTTACTGTTCTTCCTTGCCTGTATTCCTGCTGCTGGATACTATTGCCTGAATCCCGTATACGCCCTGCTAGAAGCATCGTAGTTTGGTTTGGTTTGGGGTAAAGTTTTATCCCACACAGGTGCGGTGGAACACCAATGCTAAATAGATTCTCTGGTTTACATAGAAAGAGTCTGGGGCATGGGAGCACTATGATACTGATCAAAGAGGCCACTGAGGACGATAATGATGCTCTTAATGAACTTCAGAAGAAATGTCCGATGGGCACCAGCATGGTTATTGGAATCGACAGCTCGCCCGACTATTTTGCCCGTTCTAGACCATTCAAAGAGTGGCAGGTTCTCGTGGCAGTTGAGAATAGTACAATAGTTGGTTCTGCCGCATACGCAATAATCGATACCTGCGTTGAAGAAAAACAGCTTAAGACTGCCTTTGAGTATGGTTTCATCGTTGACCCTCTTCACAGGCGAAAAGGAATTGCGGAACAACTTCAAAGGCACATCGAGCACGTCGTGCTGGAGAAGGATGTCAAACTATTGCACCTAGACATAATCGAGGACAACATGCCTTCGATAGACTTATTTTCCAAAATGGGATTCAAGAAAGTGAAAGACTGCACAATATTTTCCCTGATGCCTTACAAGAAGCAGAAAACTGCAGGAGAGGCAAACATAAGGAGTATGAACGAGGCTGACGTTGATGATGTAACAAACCTGATCAACGAAATGTACCGCGCCTACGATTTCTTCGCTCCTTTCCAACCTAAGGACTTCCTAGAGTATGTCAAGCGAATGCCATACTTCGAGTTTCACAACATCCTCGTTCTTGAAGACAACAGTGGCATTAAAGCCTGTCTGGGATACTGGGATCACAGCAAAGTAAGAAGATACATTGTAGAGAAAATGAACCGGACATTGAAAATACAGACATACTTGATGAAGTTGATTGGCTTATTTACCGAAATGCCTAGAATTCCCAAGCCTGGCGAACCAATGCTGAACTACAACTTGACAGCTATGGCTTGCAGGAACTCAGAAAGCATGACAGAATTGATAAAACATACAGTCAACATTGCTCTCGAGAATAAGGTCAACCAGATCATTGCAGCGGTAGACCCAAGAAACCCGATAGCTGTGAACTTCTCAAAGTTCAGACACACTGAGATGAAACTACATTTTTTCACCAAATCGCTCAGACAGGAAAGATTACCGAACCTTGGACAAAGGAAACTCTACGTTGACGCAAATCAAATGTAACTATCGTTCACATTCACCCTGCAGCATACGACGATTTTGGTTGGTTGGATAAGACTTTACCCCCAAACCCAAACACACAGAGAACTCACTTGAATTTGGACTACTCACGTTTCTTGAAGAAAATGCCCAAGTTGCGAGGAAGACTGTCAAGGTAGTCCACTAGACTTAGACGCTCCAGTTTCCTTTGTGCTGTGGCTGGCAGCTTGTCATATGGTACACCTTCTAAGAGTAGAGCGGTTTCTTCCTCGGAGAATTCCTCTTCCTCTCCTGTCCATTGTATAACTTCTTTGTTCTGTGGACAGACTCTTTGGCAGCGCATACATCCTACGACGCAGTTATGCCACGAAGCATCCATCCACTTGGGAAACGGAACGTCGCCTTTCTTTTCATTATGATAAGAGATGCATCGTTCAGCACGCAGAAGGAAGCGGTCAGAAGGAATGGCTTCTGTGGGGCAAGCTCGGCGACACAGTTCACATTCCTCGCAGCTCTTCATCATCGTTGCTTCCTGCCAAGAGTCTTCTTCACAAGGCATATCAGAATAGACGGCAACTAGCTGGAGAAAACTTCCCAGCCCAGATACATAGCAAATATTGTTCCTGCCATATTGAACGAGACCACTTCGAGCTGCCAGCAGTTTGAGGGGCAGTGCCGTTCTTGCTGATTTGTAACCTTTTTCTCTAAATATTTTTGCTAGAAGATTTTCAACTTGTTTCGCTATGTCATCGTATGCTGTGTAAGTAGGAGGAAGAATCAGTGGACGTCGTTGTCCATTCCAGACAAAAATCGCTCGAGTCTGGGGTCTTGGGACAGCTACAACAATCAAGGATTGTGCTTTCGGCAGGTCTTCAGGAATTTGGAAGTTGAACCAAGCAAGGCGGTCTTGATAGAACTGACCATCAAGGAAGGCATGACTACGCAGCTTTTCTATCTCTTTCTGCAACTCCTGCAAATGAAAGGCAGAGACAATTCGTGCCTGAAAGCCACGCTCTCCTAAGCGAACAAACAAGTTATCGACAAAACTGTCCATGACTCATGACAACATGTTCATTTTTATAAAAGTTTGGTTGGTGGTTGGTTGGGGTAAAGTTTTTTTTATCCCACACACATTTTTGCGTCCGGTTCAGCTTCGTCGTTCTGCCTTCTGAGCGCCTTTCGCTGACACTTCATAATACTTCTTCCAGTCTATCTGTGTGACTTCAAGAATGTTCCCATCGGGGTCCGTGAAAGCTGCTTGCTTCCCACCCCAAGTTTCTTCGTGCAGGTCATTCTTGAAGTTCACGCCTTTCGCCTTCAACTTCTGATAAACCTCATTGACGTTGCTCACAAGGAACTCTACTGTGTTCGATACATTGCTTAGAGCATTTTCTTTGGGTTTCGGCATCAAGCCTATTTCCACGCCGCCACATTCAAAGCCAACGTAACTTGAGAACTCGTACTTCTTTTCCAAGCCCAATACCTCTTCATAGAACTTGGCAGCCTTCTTCAAGTCTGAGACGTAAAGAGTTATGCCCCAAACAGTTTTAATCATTGCGTCCCCCAATGCTGAGGCAACCGAGAATCCAAATAAATCCTTTCATATTCTGGATTCGGGGCGTATAGAAAGTTTTATCCCACCAACCACCTCCGCACCATCCTTCAGCGCAGGGATCGTGATTCGTCTTTCGCGCGCGCGGCGACGACTACCACGCCAAAACAGCCAGAACAGAAACAGAAGCTCTCAAACAGATAGAAGCAGGATTCGATTATGTGTGTGAAGTAGGAGAGGTTAAACTGTTCAGAAAACGAAAATGGCCAGAAGGTTTCATCACACGGAAAAAAGCATGATTAAAACTTCACGATTTGAGCGTGCGGTATTCCCTCAATTCTCAAAACAGCTTCAGGGTGAACGTAGCCTTTCTCTATCGCTTTTTTCACAACGTTCTTGCCGACCATATTCACTATCGTCGAGGACTCGATCATTGATACGGCTTCTTCAATGTTGACTCGAGCACCTTTGTAGAAATTCTCTTTCACGCAGAAAACGATCTTGCCTTCACGAAATGTTCTACCCAAGATCTCCGTGTCACACATGCAGAGAAGAACGTTTCTTCCGATCTTTGTGAGATTCATGTACACGTCCAATAGGGAACACTCTTACAACTGCTTGATTGACGATCTCGCACCGCAGGCTTCGCAAACAATGAAGGACAAACGTTTTTCTTTGACGACTTTCGTATCTGGTAGTTTGCACACTGGACACACGACGAATGTTTCTTGATACCTCTGAATGAGCCTCAGAAACGTGTCTTCAGAGAACTTGCCTTGGAAGATAACTCTCGAACCTTGTATGGTTGCGGCCGTGGCCATTTCTCCAGACAGGTACTTTAGCAAGTGTTGAGGATCACGGTCTAGAGCCTCAGCTACTTCCTTGAAGTTGAAGATCACAGTTCGCATACCGATTCTAGCGTAATTGAGCTTGGGCAACTCTAAACGTGCACGCTTTGAAGCTACCTCTGGAATCTGGGAGCGTGCCTTCTTCAGTAGCATATCATAATCGTATGACATTTTGAACCTCCAGAACAATCAAAACGCATGATACTATTAAAGACTTTACCGTAGATTCGCCTCTTTTTGTAAAAAGCGCTTATCGAACGGACTTGACCATCAAATTCTTCTGTGTTGGAAAATCATAATAGCCCGGCTGAACAAACAAACCATCCGGGACCATTGTGGGCCACGTGTATCTTTATACTGGTACTGGAGCAGGAAAGACCGCGAATGCGCTTGGTTTGGCCTTGCGGTCCGTAGGACACAAGCACAAAGTCGTCATAATTCAGTTTCTCAAATGGTGGAAAAACACTGGCGAGTTTCAGGTGCAGAAAATGCTCGAACCCTACTATGAAATCTACCAGTTTGGCAGAAAAGGCTGGATCGGTCTGAGCAGTTTGGGAGACGAAGACAAGAAATTGGCTGAAAAAGCCCTAGGGTTTGCCGAAAAAATCCTTAAGGAAAAGAAGCCGGCCCTGCTCGTTTTGGATGAGATCAACCTCGCAGTGTACTGCCAACTCTTGGATCCAAGGAAGGTTCTGGAGTTTCTTGACAGAATCTCAGGCGACACGGATGTTGTGTTAACGGGAAGATTCGCAACGAAAGAGCTGCTCGACAGAGCAGACTTTGTAAACGAGATCAAAGACGTAAAATCGCCCAAGACAATCGTTACGAGGGAAGGAATACAATACTAGGTCGCAGGAAAGACAATTGACAAGGGCCAAACGAAAACTCCTTGCGACGAGCACTTCTGACCGAGGCTATGAGAAAACCGTCAGAGACTACTATTCAAAGATGGCTCTGAAGGAATGGAGGAGGCTTGCCCGAGACGCTTACCATCAACTGGAATTCAAAACCACAATGCACTACCTGAAAAAGTATCTTCCATCAGACGGTTACGTTCTCGATGCAGGTGGCGGTCCTGGCAGGTACACGATTGCACTGGCGGAAATGGGTTACGACGTCGCTCTGGTCGATTTTACGCCTGAATTATTGACCGCAGCAAGAATTCAAATCAAGAAGGCAGGAGTAAGAGAGCACGTCAAACTCGTCGCCCAAGGCACCATTTGCGATCTTTCACGATTTGACGATGCGACTTTTGAGGCAGTTGTTTGCCTGGGTGGTCCACTTAGTCACGTCTTGGATCGCGCAATAAGAAAGAAGAGCATCAACGAATTGATACGTGTTGCCAAGAAAGGGGCGCCGATATTTGTTTCTGTTATCGGACGACCGGCTCTTCTCGTAACTGAACTCACGCGTTTTCCTCAGGAAATAGAGCTTCCCTATTTCCCGGTCGTAAGAGACAATGGCGACTATTGCGGTGGATATGGATTTGCTCCCTGCCATTTCTATAGTCCTGATGAGCTTAGACAAGACTTTGAAAAGGCTGGAGCAACGGTGTTACGGATGGTTGGTCTTGAAGGGCTGGCGAGTGGGCATCAGAAAGAGACAATTCGACTCTTCAAAGAATACCCTGTCGCTTGGAAAATATGGTGGGAAACCCACTTGAAGACCTGCACTGATCTCGTGAGCGTTGGGATAAGCGAGCACTTCATGATAATCTGCAGAAAGTAGAGACGACGACGCTGTTTTGCGACTGCCAGATCGTTCTGCTTGAATGGTTTAAGAAAACTTAAAAAACCCTCCTCGATGTCTAAGTCACGACGGTGAAGTGCTTGGGCAATCGATGTCATCCGTACATACCGAATTCAGTGCCGGAAATCAAAGATGAGATGATGCGCGAAATCGGCATCACACAGATTGACGAGCTTTACCGGGACATCCCCGACAAGTGTCTCCTCAAAAGCAAGCTGAACCTGCCTGTTCAAGCTCTCTCCGAGTTTGAAGTAAGAAAGCACGTGGAGAAACTTCTGTCAAACACGCAAACCTGCAGTCAGATGCCCATGTTCTTGGGTGCCGGCTGTTGGCCGCATTACGTTCCTGCTGTCGTTAAAGAGATAATTGGACGAAGCGAATTCCTTACGGCTTACACTCCTTACCAACCTGAAATCTCACAAGGCATGCTCCAAGCACTCTTCGAGTATCAAAGCATGATCTGCGAATTGACAAGCATGACGGTTGCCAACTGCTCAATGTATGACTGGGCCTCGGCTTTGGGTGAAGCCGCAAGAATGGCTGCAAGAGTGAAAGGAAGAAACGAGATTTTAATTCCAGAGATCATCCATCCCGAACGGGCTTCTGCCCTGAAAGTCTACGCCGATCCAGCCGGGATAGAGGTGAAGAAAATAGGGTACGAAAAGGGCACAGGGCAATTGAGACTTGCAGATCTGAAGGAAAAGAATCACGGACAGGACGGCGGCTGTCTACATTGAAAACCCATCTTACATGGGGTTCCTGGAAACTCAACTTGAAGCAATAGGTGAAGCAGCACACGCCAAGAACGCTCTCTTCATCGTGGGCGTCGATCCAACATCCCTTGGCGTGCTAAGGCCACCAGGCGAATATGGCGCGGACATCGTCATCGGCGAAGCCCAACCACTCGGAAACGCCATGAACTTCGGCGGACCCCTTCTTGGATTGATGGCCTGCCGCAACGACATGACATTGATAAGACAAATGCCCGGCAGAATAATCGGGCTGACAACGACTCAGGACAACAAAAGACAAGGCTTCTGTATGACCATGCAGACACGCGAACAACACATAAGGCGTGAAAGGGCAACGTCGAACATATGCACTAACGAAGCCCTGTGCGCCGTCGCATCTGCAGTCTACATGGCTCTTCTCGGCCCTGGAGGCTTCCGGGACTTGGGAGAAACGATAGCTTACAAAGCCAACTACGCGATACGCCTCATTTCGAGCATACAGAAAATCCGAGCACCCGTCTTCAAGGCTCCTCACTTCAAGGAATTCACGGTGAATTTTGACGATGCCGATTTGACAGTCAAAGAAGTGAACGAAAGGCTTCTTAAGCGTCAGATTCAAGGTGGCAAGGATCTGTCAAAGGAACACCCAGAACTGGGACAGACTGCTCTGTACTGCGTGACAGAGATACACTCACAGGAAGAAATTCAGCGCTTGGCCACCGCTCTCCAAGAGATAGTCACAGGAAGGTGAACTGCAATGTACAAACAGGCAAACTGGAACGAGCCATTAGTCTTCGACCTTGGGAAGACGGGAAGAAAGGGACATTTGCTGCCGACCGTTGAAAATGAGATTCGCAAAACTATGGGCGATCTGAACTCGTTCCTCCCGAAAGAAATTCAGAGAGAAGGAAAAATCGAACTTCCAGAACTTTCAGAGGTAGAAGTTGACCGACACTACCTGCGACTGTCAGAGATGAATTACGGTGTGGACTCAGGGTTCTACCCCCTTGGAAGCTGCACGATGAAGTACAACCCGAAAATCAACGAGTCACTTGCCAATCACCCTTCGATAGCGCTGACCCATCCGTATCAGGACGAAAGCAAAGTTCAGGGTCTGCTCGAGATCCTCTTCAAACTCGAGCGATGGCTTAGCGAAATCACAGGCATGTACGAAGTGTGTTTGCAGCCTGCTGCCGGCGCACAGGGGGAGCTCTTGGGCACCTTGTTGATGCATGCTTGTCTAAGAGCGAACGGAGAATGCGACGACAAAACGGAGGTACTCGTCCCGGACTCTGCTCACGGCACCAACCCTGCGAGCGCCTCGATGGCTGGATTCAACGTGGTCGTTCTCCCCTCTGGAAATGACGGATGCCTGGACGTTGAAGCCCTCAAATCAGCTGTGTCCAAGAAGACAGCTGGCCTCATGCTCACTAACCCTAACACGCTCGGTCTGTTCGAGAGAAACATATTGGAAATTGCGAAAATCGTTCATGAAGCGGGAGGATTACTCTACTATGATGGAGCCAACCTGAACCCACTTTTGGGCAAAGCCAGACCTGGAGACATGGGGTTTGACATAGTTCACATCAACATCCACAAGACCTTCAGCACGCCCCACGGAGGCGGCGGACCAGGAGCCGGACCAGTTGGAGTCATCGAGGGCTTGGCTAAGTTCCTTCCCGTTCCCCGCGTGGTTAACGAAGGAAACAGGTATCGATTAGATTATGAGAGACCGCAAAGCATCGGAAAACTCAGAGGTTTCTACGGGAACACAGCTGTGCTTCTAAGAGCCTACGCCTACATACTGAGCATGGGGTCGGAGGGGTTGAAAGAGGCAGCAGAAGTATCGGTTTTGAACGCCAACTACTTGATGGAAAAACTTCGTCGAATCAAAGGACTGAGTCTGCCGTACGACTCGGAAAAGCCGAGAAAACACGAGTGTGTTATCAGCGCGAAGACCCTGAAAGATGAAACGGGTGTTTCTGCCCTGAATGTTGCCAAACGACTGCTTGATTACGGCTTTCACGCCCCAACGATCTATTTTCCACTCATTGTCGAAGAAGCATTGATGGTGGAGCCTACAGAGACTTTTGAAAAAGAGGAGATTGATCGGTTCATCGAGACAGTGCGAAAAATATGTGAGGAAGCGTACTCAAACCCCGAAGAGATAATCGCAGCGCCACACAACACTGCGGTTTCTCAGGTTGGACGAGGTCAAAGCATCACACCCCAAAACCATGACGCTAAGTTGGCGAATGAAAAAAGCCAGAAGCGAAGAAAAACCGTAACCCAGCAAAACACGTATATAGGATGCAATTTCGATTTAGCGTACTAGAAAATTGCAGAAATTGGAAGTGCAATTGATTGACTGAAATGGAAGATAAGGTCCGCGAAGCTGTTGGTCAAGTGGTGGACCCAGAAACAGGGATGACCTTCGCAGACATGCAGATGATTACAAGCGTAAAAGAACAGGAGCAGGGTGTCTTCAAAGTTGAGTTTGTCCCGTCGAGTCCCTTCTGTCCTATTGCCTTCAAACTTGCCCTGGACATAAAGAATGCCGCTATGAAAGTTCCAGGCGTCAAGAAGGCCTTGATTTTCTGTCGCGGTCACATGATGGAACAACAGATAAACGACCAGACCAACAAGGAACAGCAGTAGAAAACCGGGTTTTCACCAGTTTTGGACGTTCCCACAGCCCAGTTAGCTGTTCTATCTCAAGTATGAGCTTTCTATCTTTTCTCTCACTGCTTAAATACTCAGACGCGTTGACCCCTTATCCAAAGAATACGAAGTGATTCGTTGTCCAAAGAAGTCAACCCGATCTGCGCCAAGCCCTGCGGATCTCACGAGATCTATTGTTGCGGATCACGCGTCAAAATCTCTGAAAAAGGCGTCGCCGCCGTGACCCAGCCAGTCGTTCGTAAATGCCCGCTGCATGAATCGCTCTATGGAACAAAGAGAATAGACTCTCGGACCGTGCAGAATAGCGTTGAAAGAAAGATTAGAGAATTCGGATTTTGTTGCGAGAATCGTGAATTCAGCCTGGATCCAATCGTGGCCTATGGTGCATCTGAAATGATGAGCGTATGGCTTGACAGACATCTTATCGATTGTGCAGTTGTTGTCTGCGAAGGTGCAGGAACAGTGATGACAGACAACGCGAAACTTGTTCAAGGAATTGGTGCACGGTTGACTGGGATCATCAAGACTTCGCCCATACAACAGGTGATTCAATACGTTGAGAAAAACGGCGGCAAAGTTCTCGACAAGACCGCCACACCAATCGACCAAGTCGAAGGGGTACGACAAGCTTTCCTGGCGGGCTCAAAACGTGTAGCAGTGAGTGTTGCAAGCTTTCAAAGCAAAGCAATAAGCGGGATCCGTCAGCTTGAGAAAACCGAACGCAAAGAAGCTGTTGTGTTCTCGGTTTGCAACACGCTTGCAAAGGATGCTGATGTGAAACACATCGTCAAAGCCGACATCGCTTGTGCAAGTGCTTCGAAAATACTTCGAGACCAGGTCGGAAGTAAGGCGCTACTGCAAGTTGGGATAACCATTCCAGTATACGCGTTGACGCAGAAAGGAAAGGAAATGGTGCTCGGATACTTGGAAGCGTTCAAAGACAAACTCGTAATTTTCAGGACCGGCACACTGCCATATGAAGCAAAGAACAAAGGTCCTGTGCTGACCTAAAGTCTCAATTCTCCGCTATTTCTGAAGTATACTTCCAGAGAGACGATCAATAAGTTCTGAGCAACTAGGTTTGCTATCAACGGAGGCAGAATTGAAGAGCCAAAAACCGCCAGGCCTATGACCAAGCTGAGCCCAGCATTCTTCACGCAAGTGGCGATTCCGACAGTCACAGCTCGTCCGTAACCAAACCTCCTCCCAAGTAGGTAAGCTACGGCAAACCCGAGGCCCAGAGAAACAAGCATGAAAACGTTCAGAGCACCAAATTGAGCCAAATCAGTTTCAACGCTTCCAGTTCCAGGAGCCATTGCCCCCCAAACGAGCATGAAAACGATGACAAGCTCTATCCAGTGCGTGTGGTCTGTCAATCGCCTCCAGTCAATTCGGACGACTCTCTTGAGAAGAAACACAGCAACCACTGGAATCAGTATGAGCTCTGCGATCAAAGAAACCAAGTAGTAAAGATCCACCCCAGCCATAGTTCCAGTTGCCAAGAGCATCGTTGCAGGAACAGTCACTATCGCGATAAGACTTGCCGATGCGGTGACGATGAGCGCGAAGGCGATGTCTCCTTTGAAGACTCGGGTCCAAAATGCGGTTGCGACGGCAGGGGGTGCCGCGAAACCAAGAACTATTCCTGCGAAGATTATCGGCGAGAACAACAGCTTCGCGGGTATAGCAAGAACCGGCATGAAGACGTAGACCATCAACAACGCGAAGCCAATTGCCTTCGCGTTCCAAAGAGACTGTCTCGCATCTCCTGCGTCGATCCGCAGAAACGAAAAGAACATGAGAAGAACGAGTAGCAAGCCAACGTAGTTCCTCCAAAGCAACCCGATGGAGGGAAGCAGGAACCCCATCGCTATGCTTAGGAGTATCGCGATTGACGTGGCGTTTCTCTCAAGGAGACTGGTCATTGCATTTTCGCATCCAGACGTAATCAAGCGGGTTAGAAGGTATGTTTTGTTACTTGTCTAATATTAAAGCGAAACGTCATGGCTCCTTAGGGAGAAAGGAACACGGTTTCTCGAAGAACGCAGGATGAACACTGCGGATCTTTTCGCTCAGCGTTCATCAATCCCAACGTATTTATCCGAGATTCTAATACGTAGAGAACTAGGGATACATTCTTGGGACGACTAAGACTTGCGGTCGTCTTGACGCTCGCATTGCTGGTTCTCTGTGAAATAAGCAGCATTAGCTTCTGTTCAAACGCTTCCAACGCTGTTTTGCAGGTGGATCTCATCGGCGAAATCAATTCGGCGACGGCGACTATGATGCAGGACGCATTAAGCTTGGCTGCTGCTCAGAACGCTCGTTTAGTGATCGTAACACTGAACACTCCTGGGGGCGAAGTCGGCGCAGTTCAAACCATAATGAACCTATTCGATAACTCTTCAATCCCCGTTTGCTGCTACGTTTATCCTGTCGGCGCAACAGCTTGGAGCGGAGGAACCTACGTGCTGATGGCGTCCCATGTGGCCGCTATGGCGTCGGGCACAACGATAGGGTCCTGTCAACCCGTTGATTCAACGGGAACGCCTATAACTGATACCAAGTACTTGAACGCGCTAACTGCGCTCATGGTGAACCACGCAGTCCTGCACAGCCGGAACGACACCGCGGCCGGACTGTTTGTTACGCAGAACCTGAACCTCGGAGCAGATAGCGCCTTCCGAAACGATGTTGTTGAGGTGTTAGCTGACAACGTACACACCCTTCTGGTCAGGTTGGAAGGCTTCGCGCTCGTCCATCTTACAGGCGATTCCGGTCAGCGAACCTGGAAGCTTGTTCCAATCGTCGACGCTCAGAACTACAGCGAAACTCAACTTTTCGACAACATCAGCAACGCCACCATCATCAGTTACTCGCCTGGAATCCAGATTTTCCTTCTAGGCCTTCTTTACAACCCTCTCGTGAGTTCGTTGCTGTTAATCGTGGGCATTTTCCTGTTCTTCATCGGTATAAAAACCCCAGGACACGGCGCTGAAGTTGCAGGAGCGATCTGTATCGTTCTTGCCATCATCGGCTTTCAAGCTGTCGGTGTAGGTTTGGGCGCGATCGTGCTGTTTGCTGTCGGGGCGGTCATGATTGTGGCCGAACTGAAGACGCACATCGGAGTTCTAGCAATAGGCGGAGCTTCATGCATGGTCATAGGTAGCCTGATTTTGTTCCCTTCTGCACAGTGGCTTCTCTACTACCAGGATATTCAACAAATTCAAGAATCGTTGGTCGCGATCACGATTGCTATGGCAGTTCTTTTCTCCGTCATCGTCTACAAGGCAGCTCAATCGCGGCGCTTCAAGGTCAGAACAGGGAAGGAGCCGCTAATCGGCGCGGAAGGAGTTGTTGTTAAAGATCTCGCGCCTGAAGGTCAAATTCGAGTGCTAGGAGAGTTTTGGCAGGCCCGAGCACAGGACGGTAGTATAAGCAGAGGCCAGAACATTCGAGTGGTGAGGCTCGAGGGTCTTTTCCTTATCGTCAAACCTGTCGAGGAAAAAGCTTAACCGCTCTAACATATGACTCTATTTCTTGGTGCGAAACATGGATGGAGACATAATAGCTGGTGTACTGGCTTTCATCGCGGTCGTCATTGCAATAATCATAGTAAGCGGTCTCAGGATTCTGAAAGAGTGGGAAAGAATGCCCGTTCTCCGGTTGGGACGCTATTTGGGACTGAAGGGACCCGGCATCGCATACCTGGTTCCGTTCATTGATAGGGCGCCAATGCGGGTTTCCACTAGGCTCGATACCATCGCGTTCAAGACCGAGCAGACGTTGACTAAAGATAACGTTCCGGTGAACGTTGACGCCGTAATGTACATGCGGCCTGTCGACGTGGAGAAGGTGGTCCTTTACGTGGAAGATTATCACAGTGCCACCTCACTAGCTGCACAGACCACTTTGAGAGAAGTGATCGGGAAGGTTGAATTGAACGAGCTTCTCTCTGAAAGAGACAAAATAGGCACTCACCTTCGAGAAATAATTGATGAAAAAGTCGAGGCGTGGGGCATAAAAGTCACCTCGGTCGAAGTCAGAGACGTGATAATTCCAACGGTTCTGCAGGACGCAATGTCGAGGCAGGCACAAGCAGAAAGGGAAAGGATGGCAAGAGTCACATTGGCCACGGCCGAGTTCGAAGCAGCCAAGAAGATGATACAAGCCGCAAAAATGTATGAAAAAAGCCACGAGGGACTAAGGCTCAGGTGGATGAACATCCTCTACGAACTAGGTCAACAGTCAAGCGCGAACACAATTATGCTGATTCCATCAGTCATGCCTGAAGCAGGATGGCCGCCTGTGGGAATGTACGGGTTTAAGGAATTACCAAAGAAAGAGACTAAACAAGAAAACAAGTAAGAATCGGGACAATACCTACATATCTACTCACTTGACCGTTAATCAGGTCAAGGCCAGTCTGCGTTGTTGTCGTAGCCGTAGCTTTCCCAATATCCTTTGAAGCCGACGTTGTTGGACACTTCGATTTGGGTCACCCACTTTATCCACTTGTACCCCAGTTTGCCCTCGGCCACCAGTCGGAGAGGGTAACCTTCGCTTGCTGGCAGCGGAAGGCCATTGACTTTGAAGGCCAACATCAGGTTATTATTCACGATGTAAGACAGCGGCAGGCTCGTGCTGTATCCGTCTTGAGCACGGAATATCACGACTTCAGCGCTCTGGTTGAAACCAGCATCCTGCAAGAGGTCTTTGAGCAGGACGCCTTCCCACAAAGCTGTGACTTCCCAGCCCTCCACACAGTGAAGCGTAACTACCTTCAAATAATGCGTGTGCTTACTAACAACGTCGTCATACGTAAAGACAATTGGGTTTGCCACGAGGCCTGTGACACTGAGTCTATATGTGGCGTTGTCTATTTGCTGCACGCCGTTTATCGCTTCAATTCTAAAATCATTGATTGAGCTGAGTTTCTGCCCGTTGTATTCGGTGATCTCGCCCGGAGGAGGACTCTTAGTACCAACAAACAAGTTCGCGTAGAGCCACGGTCCTAGGACGAATCCTACCACCAACAACGTCAGCACGATTGCTAACAGAATGTACCTTCTCAAAGTAAACAGCTCTCCATTTCCTAATCCTAGCCGATTTGAAATGAGGCTTATATCGTTTTTTATCCATCCAGCGTGGTAACAGATACTCTGCAAGTTATGAAAAGGCGTACGTTGCGATTTGTAGAAAAGCTTTCAAAGGAACAAATTCCGTCGAGCCTCTGTTATCTCTGACTTTCCAGCCCAAGGTGAACGAGCAGCCAATCTCGTGGAGCATTATCAGATTAGGAACAGAATTGGACATAATTCTGAAAAACACCTTAATAACCCGTCGGCCTTACCGTGATGTCGGAGGCTGAGAACAAATCGGAAAAAACTGCGTCGAAAATGGTGCTCGCCACGGTTCAGAAGAGTTGAAACATCATTTTTCATCCCCTTTTCTCCTTTCTCCTTTCAACCGACCTGGACCCTGGCGAGAACTAGGAGTTTAGGAGCAGTCTGAAGAGAAAGATCAGCTGCAGAAAGAATGGCTGTTGTTTTTGTTACGTACGTTCAGTCGCCGATTATTGCGGGATTTGGTTGAAATCAAGCTATCGAGATTTTGAAGCTCTGGAGTCTCTTTTTTCGCGTCCTCTCACCATCGATGTTGCGATGCCGAGTGCAGCGATGGCAGCTCCGACGATGAATGCTTGGCTTTCCCCTCGCAGGAGAACGTTCGCCGGAACCGAGCTTCCGTTTCCGATTCCAGCGAATATGGTTGAAAGAAATTCTGGCGGAATCACAGTTGCGGCCACTGCGCCCATGATTGCCAAACTCAGCGACTGCCCGACAAACCTCATCGTGGCCAAAGTTGCCGCAGCGACACCCAATCGAGGTCTGTCCACTGAGCCCATGACTGAGCTCGTGTTGGGCGCCGAGAATAGGCCCATACCCACTCCGAGTGTCACAAGCGCGGCGGTAACTTCGAGAATGGGCGTTTCCAGACTCAGCTGACTCATGAAAGCCAGGCTGGCGAAGATGAGGCCCATTCCAATCGAGGAAAAGAGGCGTGAACCGTAACGATCTGATAGCCATCCGCTGAGTGGAGAAAGGAAGGCCATGGGCACGGGCATTGAGATCAAGATCAAGCCTGCGCTAATCGGCGAGTAACCTAAGAGTCGTTGGAAATAGAATGAAAGAAAATAGGGCACCGCAAAGTAGGCGGTATAGTTCAGGAGTGCTGAAAGGTTGGCTGCAGCGAAGAGTCTACTCTCTCGAAATAGACTGAGGTCGAGCAGCGCGTCTTTTCCACGCATTCGCTCAATGATCAGAAAAACGAGTAGGAGAACTGAGCCACCTGATAAGGCTCCAACGATAAAAGGACTCGTGATAGGAACGCTTCCAACTATTGTCAAACCTAAGAGGACTAGTGAAAGCCCCCCGGTGAAAGAAGCTGCGCCCAAGAAATCAAAATGGCCTTCGATATTTCTTCCTTTTGTTAGCTCTTTCAACTTCGTCGCCGCCACGTAGACGACGATTACGCCTATGGGCACGTTTATATAAAATATGGATCTCCAACCGAGAGACTGAACGATTACTCCTCCCAACGTTGGACCTGCTGATAATCCCGTGTACACGGCCAGAGTGTTGATTCCTAAGGCTCTGCCCCTCTTCTCAGGAGGAAAAACTTCGGTGACGATCGCCGCGGACGTTGCACCGAACATGGCGGCACCGACACCTTGAGCACCACGGAAAACTATGAGTTCTACACCATTTTGAGCGGAGCCGCAGAGGGCCGAGGCGATCGTGAACAGCAGAAAGCCAAGTGTGAAAAATGATTTGCGTCCCCTGGTATCCGATAGCCTTCCGAATGTCAAGAGTAGCGTTGCGAGACAGAGCAGGTAGGCGACAGGAATCCAGATAACCTCTGCATAACCCATCTCGAAGGTCGCGGCGATCGATGGCAGAGCGACGCTGACAATACTTGCGTCAAGAGGAGACATGAAAGCACCCAGCGTCGTGACGAACAACACCCGTCGCCGGTAGGAGCCTGTCATTTCCATAGTCGAAGACCCATCGTTATTTCTTCAATGCGAGTCTCATTCTCATGCGCTTTTAAGAGCTTTGTAACCCTAATCGCGGATTTTTTATGAGATAGCGCGTAGCAAAGCTGCTCCAGATCGGAACTGGTCGTCTCAGAATTGCCCCTCGTCAGATTATTAAGTAACGGGAACATAGTAGAGACTGTTTCCGCGGTGAATGCAATGTCGAAGCAAGTGTCTCGCCGATCATTGAGACAAAAGTTACCAAAGAAGACGCTTGCTATGATCATTGCTTTAATCGCGCTCGTTGCCGCAATATCCACGGTATCATACGTTTACTTTCTTCCAAAAGATACAAACCCAAATCCAACCCTAGTTTACCACAAGATCTTCGACACCGGATTCGTAACCGTGCAGCGATACCATCAATATCGATCTGAATACTTTGTCATAAATGAGACTTTTTGGTACGTAAGATGGAAAGATTGGCAACCGAACGTCCCAACAGGGACGCAGTTGGAGATTCGCGTGTATGAAGCCTACGCGAACCAAAATCAGTGGAACATGTGGCTCGATATGAATGGCGTAGAATACCTGAGCTTCAACGGCGTGTTCTATATGAACATATCAATATGGCCATACAGCCGGGCAGTAACAGTTGTTCCTAGCAGCTTCAACGCCGCGATAGAAGTTTGGGAAGCCTAGACATAAAAAAAGGATTCTTTGATACATTGTAAGTTGATGACGAAAAATGGGCCCTAAGACTTCACGCCCATTGCTTCAGCAACCAAGACGGGCAAATCATAAACAGGAATCTCAATTCGTTCTCTCGATTTCACCCATGCCGCGGCCTTGCTCAGAGTGGCCACACACCCTGGGCAGCAGGTCACTATGGCCTCTGCGCCCGCGCGTCTGGCTTCATCTATTCTCTCGGCTGATATCTTCCTTGTTAAGTTCGGATTAACCGCGTTGACGACGACTCCTTCTCCGCAGCACCAGGCAGCCTTGCGGTTTCTTTCCATCTCGCACAACACAACTCCTGGGATCTTCTTGATCACGTCTCTTGGTTCTTCGTAGACTTTTTCCTCTCTGCCAAGATGGCACGGATCGTGATATGTCAGCTTCTTCTTCAGTGACTTGAGGAACTGGATTTTTCCTTCTTTAAGCGAGTCTGCAACAAATTGACTTATGTGAGTGATTTTGAATGGAACCTTGCCAGCTGTTGAGTAATTGGTTTTAATCATGTTATAGCAGACGGCGCAGCCCAGTATCACTTCTTTCGCTCCGCTGGCTTTTATGACCCTCAGATTGTGAAGCGCAATCTGTTCAAACAGCTTCTTGTTGCCGCTCCAGAAGGCCGGTGCTCCGCAACACCATTCCTTCTCGCCCAAATAGGCAACTCTTTTGCCAGTCTTCTGTAGAATCTTCACGCAGGCCCGTGCCGTTTGCGGGTACGAGTACGAATCGCTGCAGCCTGCAAAAAAGAGTGTTTCTCCTCTCTTTGGAAGGTTTAAGCCTTCTGCCCATTCTGACCTAGGTCCCTCCTCTCCGAAGAGGTTGTGCATTTTCTTTAGTTCAGATTGAATTTGACGTATCTTGCCCGGCTGAAGTTTTCGCCTGAATACTTCTAGTCGCAGGTTTCTAGTTATTCCGCAAACATCTATCTTTTCGGGGCATATTTCCTTGCAGGCTCCACAACTCAGACACGTGAAAATAACATCAGTCAAGGGTTTCGAGAATCGGATGACGCCTTCGGATAAGCCTAATGCAACCGTGGTTCGTCCTCGTCCTGAATAGTGCTCCATTCTTAAGTTCTTGTAAACTGGGCACACATGGTAGAAGCCTAGCTCGTCGGAGACGGTATCCCTGCAATATCCACACTTGGAGCATCTGTACAATTGCGCTTTGAGTTCTGGCTGTTTTTCGAACAATTTCTTTTTCTCCTAGAGCATCAGGCTTCCCGGGTTCATTATGTGGTTAGGATCGAGAGTTTTCTTGAGAGTTTTCAGAAGAGTGTAAGTTGGTTCTGCGACCGTCCAAATGTAGTTTACCACGGGCAGTCTTCCCAGGTCGTAAAAAGCTGCTCCGTACTGAACGGCGTTTTTCTGTATCTCTTTGAGAACTTCAAATGCTTGTCTACGAATCTTCGAATCGCTTCTGTCGGCCGTAAAACCGTAACCGTAGTTACACATCGGATGCTTTACTCCTCCAGAGCCCGTGACTGACCAGAGTTTCTTCCCCGGATCACCCATCATCACTTCCTCGTTTTCCTTCAAGAACTTCTCCACCTGCAGATGAACCTCAGGAATCCTCAGGACAGGCATTATGACGACTATTCCCCATCCAAGCGATTGACCCGCCGCCGTCTCAAAACCCGAGTAATCAGACGCGAATTTGTCCGCAAATGAAGGATCCAACTCTTTCGCTTTCCATTTTCCAACCGTGGCTGACCACATCCCAGCGTGAACCGCGATCGTCTCTTCATCGTAACCCGCTGTGTACAAGGCCAGCACGGAATCGGTCTTGTCCAGAGGTTCAGGATAACTCAGTTCAACCGTGTGTCTACCGCAGAGCATCCAAAAGTCGTGGTCGTATCCCACCCTGGATATTTCATGCATAGCTCGACACGAGTCGGCAAGCCTTTCAAACCCGAAGGTCGCATGTGCAGTAAATTGCTCCTTAGGATAAACTCGGATCGCGGCTTCAGTCACTATTCCCAAAGAACCGCTGGCCCCAAGGAAAAGACCGGCCAAATCAGGACCGTTGCAGTATCTGTGGTAAAACAACGATTTGGGGTTTGTCTGCGACCCAGTTTCGATGACTTCCCCCGTTGGAAGAACAACTTGAAGAGTGAGCAGATCCTCGGACAATTGGCCGTACTGATGTGAGTCCACGCAACATGAGTCATAAGAAAGTGCTCCTCCTATCGTAGACCCCCAAGTTCCGTGCGGTCCAAGCGGTCCGGGTCTGAGGCCAAGTTTTCCGAGTTCGTGTCTCAGCTTTCCCCATGTCACACCTGATTGAACTCGAACCGCCATTGAAGGCTCGTCTATTTCGACGATGCTCTCCATATCAGTCATGTCAATGAGTATTCCTCTTTTTGAGGACAACGTGCCGAGAGACGCTCCGGCACCTCCTCCTTTCACCACGATCGGCACTCTAATTTCGTTGGCCAACTTGACGATCTCGACAACCTCTTCGGTTGTCTGGGGTTTCACCACGACTTCTGGCAGTTTGAACATGTCTGAGAAGGGCGACAGAAACGATATCCCAATAGCGGTCGATTCAACGCTCACTGCCAAGCGAGCGAAGTCTTGATCTGATACTCGATCGTCTCCAACTATTTTCGCCAATTTCTCGCAGAGAGAATTTTTGCCCAACTTATCATTTCACCTTTTGGTTTGACTAACCTTCATACAAGAACGAACTCGACGGATGCGTTCATGTGCAATCATTCAAGGAAGCAGGTTTGCCTCATATACTTTTTTCGAATAATCGTCTAAATTCATGAATCATCATTGATCACGGACTTAGGGCGCAGGAGAAGTGTTGAAAAAACAAGAAATCAAGTCTGTCCATGTTGTGCTAGTCGATCTGTCGCTACTCTTCTATTTTGTATTTCTTTCGTATTTCCGCGATTTTTGCTTCCAATTCCTTCGGCAGCGGTTCTGGTTTGTGAGTTTTGAGTATCTCCTCTGCTCGCTCATGAGCTCTCTGCAGAAAAGTCTTTGCTCCCAGCTCCATCCATTTTTCTCGACTGTGTTTTTCGAACACGAAGTCTTTTCGAGGTCTCTGCTCCTTCTCGTACCACGTGAGAGTGTGTCTCTGATCCAAGAAGTGTCCGATGCGTCTTCCCTTCTCAATCTTGGAACAAACGTTCCTAATAATTTCTGCAGCCAAGGTTTCAGGAGTGACGTCTATGCCATCCAAGAGTCTGCGAGCGGCGATGACCATGTCATCGATGAGGAGCAATAACTCATTGTTGAAGGCGCGGGTGTTGTCCAAACCATGAATCACTATGGTTCTGTTTCCTCCAAGCATCTGAGGGAGCAGGGTGAAACCCAATTCATACGCTTCCTGCATATCAAGCATGTGTGAATCAGGGGACACGGGGGATATTATCGGGACATCAATGTACCTCTCCAATTGTCCCATGGCGCAAGCTTGAACGAAGTCGCCGTGAGACGCAAGACTGACCATACCTGTTCTTTGATCGAAAGATTCGTGAACATTGATCCACAAGACAGGCATACCCTTATTTAGTAATTGCAGGATTACGTCTCCACTCAAGTACTCTGCCATCTTCTGAGCTAAGTCTCCAGCGATGGTAACAGGACCCGTGTCGCCCACGGGTGCCTCGGTTGCCAGAGCTGGCTGTATGCCCCATCTTGCAACGGCTTTGAGTGCATCACACGCCTGCTGAGTCCAGGCAAGGGGGGATACTGCGCATAGACAAACGGTCATGAGAGCTCTTTTTTTGAGCTCCTCTTTTCCTCCTGCTATGGCCATGGCGAGTTCATAAGTCGGTTCGATGGACTGCGGCTCAAGCGTGCTGACGCAGACGGGTTTCGTGGTGTTTCGAATTCCCATTTCAAAACCGTGGAACATGTACATTTCCTTGAATTGTGAAAGCATCGTAATGATCCATACGCCGTCAATCGTGTCAAGGTAGTCGCAGATCTTGACAAAGTCCTCAACGCGCTCTTTCGTTGTAGGCACGTATTTTTCAGTCACAGCATCATAGTAGTTCACGTTTAGCACGTGCGGAACGATATACGGATACTTCTGTCTTCCAATAGTCATGTCCTTCTTCGGGTCTCTGCCGCATATCGTGACTTCCTTAGGGGTGTGACTCAGACAGTCTTTTACGAGCCATTCTGGAAAGTGAACGAGGTTGTGTCCTCCGACGTCGCATCCGTTGTTAGCTAGCAGTTTCACAATTCCTTCGTCCTGAACTTGTACGCCAACATTCTTGAGCAAGTATAGTGCAGTTGTGTAAATCGCATCCAATTCATCCTCATTCAGTATTTTCAGATTCGGTTTCATGTTACAACCTAACCTCCAACATTATGTGAGTTCAGTTGCGCTTTTGAAGCGCCTTTTTGATTACTTCCACGCCTTCAACAGCATCTGAGGCGTAGTAGTCGGCTTTAACCTCTCTGGCCCAGTCTTGGTCAGTTGCCCCTCCTCCGACCATGGTCTTCACTTTTTCACGAATTCCTGCTTCCCTGAGTTTTTCCTCAATTATCTTTTGCTGAGGTCTCGTCGTCGTCAGGAGCGCCGAGGAAGCGACCAAATCCGCTTTCACTGAAGCTGCCTTCTTCGCGAATTCTTCGGCGGGCACGTCGATTCCGAGGTCGAAGACTTCGTATCCAGAAGTTTCAAGCAGCACCTTGAGTATGTCTTTGCCTATGTTGTGCACGTCGCCCCGAACGGTGCCCAAAACGATTCTTCCCTTCGACTCTCCAGTTCCTCGTTTTTCCTCTAGCAATCGCTGTTTTGCGATCTCTATCCCTGCCATGCATGCGTTTGAGGCAAGCAGGAGTTCTGTTAGGAATATTTCGCATCTACCGAACTTGTCGCCAATTTCTCTGATGGCGGGAGTCAGCCCTTCATTCAAGATTTTGAGAGGGTCGATGCCTCCATCGATGGCGTCTTTGACGAGTCTCTTGAGTTGATCTTCATCATAGCTCGCTATGGCTTCTTTCATGGCTTCAAAAGGATGGGTCATTTCTGTTCATTCACCTGACTGTGTTGGATTGATTTTAGGCTATCGCTTGAAGTATTCTTTCTAGGTCTGCATCTTTCCATTCTTGGTTTCTACTATGCTGACTCCTTGAACCTCATTTTTCTTTCCAGTCACAGGGTTCTTAAAGTCGACGAGCCATTCAACGACGACGCTGTCTTTTTTTTCGCAAACAAAGAGTTTCTTGGATTTGTAGCCTTCTATTTTCTTGAATTCATCTTGCATGAAGGCCCTCAACGAATGTCTGCCTGAAACAGGCTTGTAAGGCTGTGCGTACACGACGTACGTGGCATCGTCATTGAATAGGTCCATCATCTTGTCGATGTCCTTTTTCACGATATATTGGGTGAAGGAATCAAACAGTTCGCCTGAATCGGGCGTCATCTGAAGGTCTCCTTTCAACTTGTGGTCGTAAATGCTTTCTCATCGTATTTAGTTTTCTGCTTTTTTCTAAGTCCTTGTCAGGAGCATAAAGAAATCATGCACAGAATTCTTTGAGAATTTTAGCTTCAAGATGTTACGAACAAAATTCGTTTATTCAGAGTTCCAAACGCGCGCGAAAGAAACAAAAGAGAAGATAAGCAGCAGTTTCGTCGCACCGTGATTCCTTTGCTAGGACTCATTAGTTCTTGAATGCAAAATCAAATAATAGTAGGCGGTGCGATGGCTTTCAAACATTGATACACCTACGCTTGAGCAAATTGTTCTCCCAGTATTGACAATCGTTGCCCTGGTTGCAGCGGTCGCTTTGATTGAGTCACCGAAGACGACAAAGCTCTCGCACGCGTTGGATAGCCGACACATCAAAGTAGACAAAAAACGGGAAGCCACGCTAAAGCATGCGCGTGGGCTTCTTCTTCAGAGTCTTTTTCCATTCTTCGAACAGACTCCAATATATACTGTCGACAGTCTCGTCTTGCAAGTTCCCCTCAGCAATGAACTTCTCGACGAAGTCATTCAGCTCCAAAGAGTTCCTGCACTTCCTGACATCACTAATATTCAGCACAAGACCGACTCCTTGATTCTTTCCTCGGTTCTGGCTAAACTAGGAAGGGTGAAGAAATTCCAGAATCAAGTAGCAGAGCCATCCTCTTGAATAAGTCTAGAAACTCCTGGCCAGTTTCTGTTCTCTGATACGTCACTTTTCCTGCACAGGCACCCATCCGAACAAGATTACTTGAAGTCATAAGATTCAGGTACTCCCCTGATTGTGCGGTGCTCATATTACAGTGGGACATGATGTTGGACTTTCCTACTGGTATTCGCAGCTGCCTCAGAATCTCCGCAATGATCTGTAATCTGCTGCGGTTTCCGTCAGATACCTTTCTCAGATTTAACACGTATAACACGATCCATAAAAAAGCAGGCCAGTTCTTATGCAAATGATGTTGCGATAAGTCGGTAGCACGCCTTTCCTGCAATATAGATTATCAGCCCGGCTTATAAGGGTGAGAGGCCAAAAGTCGCTTTTTTACGTTTTCTTCTTTTTCTTCGCGCCACTGAGGCACGCGCCATTCAGTTGCTGGGTCAACTTCATGAAAGGAAGGGCAAAATGGCTATGTTCGCTTATCATTGGGAAGGCTGAGACCGCAAAAGCGGGGATGTCTTGTTCTATGTAGATATGCGTTAGAAATATCGTGGAAACACGCTGGACTTGGCGTTCAGACGAGCGCGCGCTAAGCGAAGAGAAAGGGACTTGTAGAAAATAAAAATGTTTTCGTAAGCTACGGACGCCTTCACCTATGGAGACGCACTGGCTAGAAGAGTCCGTGCTTCTTCTAGTCTCCTCACTTTCTCAACGTTACTCTTTCCATGTTTCCATTTTCCTCGACTTTTCATTCTTTTCAAAAATCGTTCTTTTTTCGCCTGCTTCTTCTTCGATCGTTTCAAACAAATCTTCCTTCCAAGAATCAAATAGTAACAACAAACAAGGCTTATAACCTTCACCTAATGCGAACTGAATTCTGTGGAGTGCAAGCGTGGTAAAAAGAAAGAGGGATTGGCGGGGGAACTGCGAAATACAATTGCGTAAATCTCGACTCGAAATCTGGATTCTGACTTCAGAATTGCCTTATCCAAGGAGCGTGAAAAAATATGGATATGGCAAAAATGGAAGACTGGCTTTCGGCTCTTCCAAGCAAATACACGAGAAAGACTTACAAAAGCGGAATCAAGAAGTTTGAGGAGTTTTACGGCAAACCTATCGAGAGTCTTGTTGATCTCAGTGACGAAGAACTGGGACACAGCATTGACAAATTCTATTCGTGGCTGAAGCAAGAGAAAGGGCATCCTCAAAACACTTGCCGAAACTATGTTAACTGTCCGATTCAATGTATGAAATACTTCAGCAAAAATCCGAAATATAAGAAGAGTCTAGGCATTTACCGAAGCACCATAACCACTAGAGACCACCCGGTAGAAATCTCGGAGATTCAAAAGATGGCGAGTGTTGCCGATTTGAGAGAGCAGATTCTCTCGGAGGCCTATCTTTTGGGTTTGAGGGTTCGTGATGTAGCTTGCTAGCTAGCAAGCAGCGAACCCCCAATCCCAGTTATGATAAATTGCGTAAAAGAGGAAACCGTGGCCCATGCCTTCATAAACGAAGAATTCAAAGCTCTCCTAGACAAGTATCTGCCAACGATTGACAAGGAAAACCCGTATCTGTTTCAGAGCAAGAACTGGCAAGGAATCAAGAGAAAAGGCATTCAAAAGCTGAGTTCAAGGCAAATCTCAAACATCTTGAATGATTTGATTAATAGGGCTGGCATACAGAAGAATGCCGTGTTCGCCTGGCACACGGGAAGAAAGCTCTTTATGACAACCGCAACGGAACTAGGCGCTCCCACCTTAGGCTTCAAAACTGATGGTTGGCAAGTCAATTAAAGCCAGCGACGAAACTTACAACATCCGAACAAGGTTGAAGCCAGACTTCATCAAAATAAGCAACGTATTGAAGTTGTTCCTGAAAGCTACTAAGGACACTGGAAAAGTCAAGAACTTGGAGAACACGATATTTGAGTTGTAGAGGCATATCACAGTGCTAACGACGACCTTAGAAGTGTTGCAAAAGGGATTCGGGGTGACTGAAGAGGCTGTGAGCGAGTTGCTCAAACCCCTACTACAGAAGAAACTTCTGGAGAGAACAGTAAACGCTGGAACGACTGGCCTAGGCTTTCTGCAAGTGGAAAACGTGAACAAAATGTCACCCAAGAAGATAGTCTCCAGATACCTTGAGATTACAAAAGGCAAACGATGAAAAGTTGCCACAACTACGGGAAACGTGACAGCTAATCCCTTTTCTTTCTAGGTCTAAGTCTTGGCGCGCGCGCTAAATCAAAAAGGTGACAAAACGTCTATATATATTAGGTATCTGAGCTTGAACTAGCGGAGATCGAATATGAAACCTGAACATTATAAACCGATAAGGAAAACAAAGCCCAAACGAAAAGGCAAGATTAGTGCGCGCAAAAGTCGAATGCTTGCAGTGGCTCAAAAATGGAAACCCATTACTTCTCCACGATTGCGTGAAGCTTACTCTACTAAAATAGAATGGGTAAGGAAGCTAATTCCCAAATTGAAAAACTAAGCAGAAGCGCCGGAAGAAAAAGAAGAGCCCAGATAAGCCGCACGCGCTTTTTACGTTTCGCTTAATTATCCTAATGTTGTTCTTTTCCTGACAACTATCGGAAGTACCAAATCGTGAATTACTATTCTGCTCATTTGAAATCACTCCATCTTGACTTTAAGAATCCATTTTCCTTTAGGATTGCCGTCTAAATCGACTCCTCTGCCCTTCAACACTTTGAATTCGCCCTGTTTTAAATCCAAATTTTGCATAGCGAATTCTGTTGCTTGTTTAATCGTACAGAATCCAGCTGGTTTCTTTGCCTCAGTCTCTGTAAATCCCCATTCTGGTGGAACTAAACTGCCTATTGGCAAGACTTTCAATCTCATTCCTCTTTTACCTCCTCAAGGGAAATAGCAGAACAGTCTATGAATTGACAGTCTCGTCACTTCATATCTTCGCTCCAGCTAGTATAGAATGGAAATCGCTGTTAAAGCTTGCTTATCCCTCTAAGAAATCTCCTTCAAGCCAATTTTATGTATCAGAGAAAAATAGGGAATGTGCGGGAAGCGTCTATACACTGGCAACATAAGAACCCTTATAAAGGGTATTTAAGCATCCGCTACGCTATAAGAAGTGGTTTCTAATGCCGAAGACTAAAGCCATAGTAAACATTCAAAACGTTGTTGCCACTGCCACCTTAAACCAGAAAGTTGACTTAAACGCCGTCGTGAAGAGTTATCCTGGAGTTGAATACCACCCAGAGGAATTTCCAGGACTTGTGTTTAGGCTTAAGAGACCGAAGACCGCCACGTTGATTTTCAACTCTGGAAAAATGGTTTGTACAGGCGCCAAATCAGAGCAGGAAGCGCGCAGGGCTGTTATGACAGTTGTTAAAGAGCTGAAGAAGGGCGGAATAATCATCATCAGTAGGCCGGATTTGAAGGTTGTGAACATGGTTGCTTCTGCAAGCTTGGGCGGAAGGGTAGACTTGGAACTGGCAGTGAGCGCGCTTGGAAAAAGCATGTATGAGCCGGAGCAGTTTCCAGGATTGATCTACAGGATGGACGAGCCTAAGGTGGTTATACTGATATTCGCAAGCGGAAACCTTGTCTGCACCGGAGCGAAGAAAGAACAGGACGTTTATGACTCAGTGCACAAGCTTCACGCAAGGTTGGAGGAACTAAACCTCATATTCTACGAATAAAAACTTCATAGTTAATCGCCTATCGCCTTCGCGCGTGCGGGGGGCTTTGACCTAAACTGTTAAATTCTGTTGGTTGTTATCCGAAGAATAAGATCTGGAGGTCGTTATGCCGATTAAGCGCATGCGCTCTGAGTTAGATTGTGTGGCCGAGGTTTTGAAGAGACATATGGACTGTATTGACCGATCCAAGGATTTTATTGAAGCTGATAAGACTGAAAGGTTACCGGATAAGGTTTGGATACTTGTTGAATTGCGATATGACGCAGCCAGAGTATTAACAATCGATAGAATATTTGAAAGCAAAGAGACAGAGCCAAATACTATGCCTTCCGGTAATAGATTCAAGAATATGACAGAGAATTACAGTAATCACTCGTATGTGAAGGGACTGCTGAAGTTGATCAATGAAGATATTCAGAAAACTTGCAAGTAATCGCATGTTTTCGAGCCCTTCTTTTTCTATTATGGGCAAATCGCTGCATGATGCAGCTTGATTTTGTCGAGAGACTCAGAATTCCGTAAGGTCGCCGTTGTCGATGACGATGAAAACTTGGTCATGCTTCTCAAATTGCTCGTAGCCTAGAATTCTACGCGGAAAATGTTGACCAAAATAGTGAAAGGCAAAGGGTAAACCGCCTTTCGAGAAGGATAATACGACAAGCTTCGCGTTCAAGGATTCATACAGATTTGTTTGTTTCATCATTTCAACCATCCATTTTTGTTAATCCCTCTAGGGTTCGCGTAATTCTAGCTTCAGCTGCCTTTTCAGGGTCTTGTAGCGGTTTCTCACCGTGACCTCAGTGACGCCTGCAGCTTCAGCGATGTACTTCTGTGTCTTCTTCTCGTTGTTCTGCAAACAAGCAATGTACAGTGATGCAGCAGCCAATCCCATAGGGTCCTTTCCGGCAGCAGCCCGCTTCTTTCTGGCTTCTCGAAGAATCTGTATAGCAATTCCCTGGGTCTTGCCCGAAATGCCTGTTCTTTCAGCGATTTTTGAAACGTACGTAAGGGGGTCAGCGATGGGCATGTGCATATCAAGTTCACGTAGCAAAAGCCGGTAGCAACGGGCAACGTCCTTTTTATCGACTAGGCTTGCCTCTGCGATTTCATGAAGTGCTCTTGGGGTTCCACTTCCGCGGCAAGCCGCATAAACCGCAGCAGCCGTTATGGCTGCGATAGACCTTCCGCGGACTAAGCTCTTATCTAAAGCTTTACGGTAAATAACCGCAGCCTTCTCTTTGATTGGCCGTGGAATGTAGACCCTGTCTGACAAGCGGTCAAGTTCAGCCATTGCCTGGGCTAGGTTTCTGTCAACTGAAGAATGCGCCCTAGAACGGATCTGCCATTTTCTCAGGCGCCACATCAGCAGGCGCGTTGATAATGGAAGTTTTCTTCCGAAGGCGTCACGGTCAATCTGGCCTATGGCCGTTGACAAGCCTTTATCATGCACAGAATAAGATGTTGGCATCCCAACACGGCTTCTTGACGCTTTCTCTTCTTGGGTAAATGCACGCCATTCGGGTCCTTTATCCATCATTTGCCCGTATAAGACGAGCCCACAGTCGCCGCAAACGGTCTCACCCGTATCATAGTCATGGATAAGGTTTACACTACCACATTCCGGACACTTATCCCGCAACGTTTGCTGAGACCGTGTCACTTTCTTTCTTTTTTCCATCTTTTCGGTCTCTATCATATGGAGTAGGCTCATCACAGGACAACCTTCACAAAACACAATTCCTCATATTACGTATCAGAATTTGAGCGATTTGATTGTTAGTCCGCAAAGCGCGCGTTAGAAAGAAGGATACTAAGGGTTGATGCTTTGTTCGGCAGGGTTTTCCTACTCTTTTGCAAGGGTTATTTCCATTGTTGAAACCATCCGTGCTCTGTTTTCGCCTTCTCTTGCTGGCATCTCCTCTGTTCCTATCGCGACTTTGCTCACTTTTAAGTCTTTTAGGAAGCGATTTCTGGTTATTTCAGCTGCGTCAACTGCCGTGGTGATCGCTTGTCCTCGGGCTTTCAAGGTTATTTCTTTAGCATTGGATGCCGATAGGCTTGTAATAATCGCTAGAACATAGCTCATTACTGGTTTACTTCCAATGAAAACAATTCCCGATTTTTCCGACATTTCCATCAATCCTTTCATCATTAATTGTAACGTACAACGTTGCTGTGTTCTTCTCGTCCTTCAACAACAGAACGCTACTGACCTATACTACACACTTTCTTATAAAGCGATTAAACAGCAGAGCAGCCTGAGGATATTTTCACGCGGCTCCCTTATCCTAGATTCCTATCTTAGACACAGCATTCACTTTGCATTTAGGTGATAGGTCATAATTAGGTGCAGAAAACTCGTATATGCGCGCGCTAACCCCCGCTCCTTTGCCGCCATCCACACATAGCGCGCTAGGGCGTTGCTTAATTCAGATTTTAATAGTTTTTATTCGGTTTCATGAGTAGTTGGCAGCTTTTGGTTGAACAATCCTCCCATCAGAGGCATCTCAATACGCACCGCGCGCGCTAACTTTACTCCTGCACCTTTCCCCAAAAGGAAAGAGAAGGGTTTCCAACGATTCAACCCTGTAGCAAACTGACAGGCACCAGTTGCATTTGTTGGATTGAACCTGGAAACCCATCCAAGACTGAAGGATGCCTAAATAAAAGTGTTAGCGCGCTGGCTTGTCCCTAAAATGGTTAAAAATGATATTTATTCCTTTTTTGTGGTTTGGGGGCGGTTTCGAGGCGCACTTGCTGCTAGCTTTCACGACCACGCCTTGGAGCTCCAAGCGGGCTAGGTGAAGCCTCAACGTGTCATGGGAAACCCCCACTTCCCGCAGGATCTGCCATAGCTTCCATGATTTACCATCCCTCAAAATGCCAGGATTTGCCTATCAAACAAGGTCAAATTGAACCCAAAAAGGCAAAGAAGAATTAAGACCAATTTCGGGCGCGCGCTAGCCAGGTAGTTCGACTCTTGCCCCTAATGCTTGCCCAGGTATGCCTTTGTGGAATTTGGCTGTGACAACGCCTTTCTTGCCGTGCAAGCTCATGATTCTGCCGATGAAGCTGTTCTTTCCATACTTCAGAACCACTTTTCGACCAATGAGCTGGCCTGACTTAGAGACAGTATCTTCACCAATGATCCGGATGAGGCACCATTTTGGCATCTGTGTTCTGATGCCTATTCGATAGTTCACTATTGTTCCATAAGCAGGTTGATGCATAAACATACGCCATTGCAACACCCTTCTAATGCATACCTCGCTCTTAAACATGCATAATTTGATTTAAGGGTGCTCTGTTTATAAGCCCCGGCGCGAACCTTAATTCAGCGTGTAAGAAGCGATTTTTGCACAGCAGCATACGAGGAGTTGAAATAGTCATTGTACGAGAAAGAAATGCATAAGGCAGTTTGTGCTGATTGTGGAAAAGACTGTGAAGTTCCATTCAAGCCTGACCCGAGCAGACCTGTTTACTGTCGAGATTGCTATTCGAAACGTGGACCACCAAGAAGAAGATTCTAAGTTAAGCCAGCAACGCTAGCTTGGCATCATTTTTCTTCCATTTTTCACATTTTCTAATTACGCTCAACACGAATAGAGGTGATCAATAGATTGCAGAAAAGAATGTTCGAAGTCACGTGTACGGACTGTGGCAGCGCCACTACTGTACCTTTCAAGCCCACTGTCGGGAAACCAGTTTACTGCAGAACATGCTTCTCGAAACATATGCTGAAGCGATCAGAAAAAGAGGGTATGAACTTCAGTTTTGATCCGAAACAGGCATGGGCACGTCGAGGAGACGACTGGAAAGGAAGAATCGAGCAAGAACCCACCAGCGTCTTCAACCGATAATGCAGTGTTCTGAGACAGAAATTGTTCCGAGTGCGCCAAGAACAAAGGCCGAAACACTCGAAACACTCTCTGAACTGAACGCAAGGCTGTGCCAGATGGTACTTTTACAAATCCATCCGCATAGACCTATATACTTGATGATACATCCTTTAACAGTTAGGATTCTCTAGAGGAAGAGTTCAATCGCAGAGTATGCTTTTTCTCTGATCGTTCTGACTAGTCACGACTCGTAGGCAACCATGTTCTCATGGTTCTGAAGGTGCGAAAATTGGGTAAAAGAAAAGTCCTTAATGAAGAAAACTTGGAAAATATGTTGTATCCAAGCAAGAATGATGTGCTAGGAATAGCGGTCAAAATGCTTGGCTTTGACCGAATAATGGTCAAGTGCCAAGATGGCAAGGAACGATTGTGCCGGGTTCGAGGCAAACTCAAAAGACGCGTGTGGATCCGAGATGGAGACATCGTGTTGGTTTCTCCTTGGGACTTCCAGTCAGACACGAGAGGCGACATATTCTGGCGGTACAGGAAGAACCAGACTGAGCAATTGAGGCTCAAAGGCTACCTCACGATGTAGCTGCTGTGAAGGTTTCGAAATTGACCAGCATTTCCGAAACAGGTGAAGTATCGAAAATGAGTGAGAGATCTTGAGAAGGAAAACTTCATCAACTAGCGAGTATCTCGCGTTTCTTTCAGCAAAATACGAGGTTGACCCAGACAGTCTTTTCTACGCGTTGATTGTGGCAGAAGAAAGCAAAAAGTCCGTTTGCGGAGACCTTTCGATCGAGTGGCGTGGCGAAACGCGGGATAAGGTTATGTTTCTAATTCTGACGAGTTCCAAAGTTGTTGCACAGCTTTCAGTATTCAAACAATTCCTTTTGGAGAAAGGCCATCCGATCAGAGATTTCATGGAGACTGAAAAGATACGCAGACTCCTGGCTAAGAGAGATAGGCAATCATCGGTTCTTCCGATCAGAGATCTGCGGAGTGGGATGACGCAGATTTGTCTGAAGGCCAAGGTTTTGGAGATTCCAAAGCCAACCATGGTCTACACACGCTATGGAAATTACGCGAGCGTAGCGAATGCACTGATAGCAGATGAAACTGGAACGATTAGGCTGTGTCTCTGGAACGAGCAGATATATTGCATTTCTGCTGGAGACACTGTTCAGATCCAGAATGCAAGGGCTTCCACATTCAAAGGCCAAAGGCAATTGAACATTGGAAGAAAGGGCTTGCTCAGCAGTGTTGATGTGTCAAACTGTCAAGCGAAAGTGTTGATCAGCTCTTAGGTCCTGCTAGCCAAAGAAAGGCGATTGAGGAATAGTTGTTGAAAATCGTAAGAGGCTGGAGAAAAATGGACCGACAGCAAGGATTCATTAATGAGACCACGGGACAGAATCTGATCGTCACAAAGAAAGAGTTTGGAAGGCATTACGTGGTGCTGCTGTTTCCCAGGGTAAGAATTGATGATAAAGGAGAGACTATTTCACCAGAGTATGCGACTGCATCGAAAGCAGAAGCCTATGCGTTGAAATGGATGGAGAAGCATCCGAGAGGAGCCGAACCAGCCCCTGAGCAAAGTTCAGGTGGAAGTGACGAAAATGAGTAGGAAAGATAAGCCTACGGGAAAAGCAATCGATAGGCAGAAGGGGCATCAAACAAGAAGGGCTAGCGGCGGAAAGAAACAGAAGAGAAGATAAGAAGCAACTTTTTTCGCATTGTCATGGTTATGACTTGCGTTGACCACTTGTTTTGCAGGCAATGCTTGCCGGCAGATCACCTGTAACAGAGCGCGTTAAACTCGAAGAAAAAGGGGAAGAGTGGGTATTGAGTGAGGGCCTACTCAACATGGTTTTTGAGTGTTTTCAGCTCTAAAACACCCTACCTCCCGGCCTTTTTTTCTTGCGGAGTACTGTCGATGGAGCTTTCGCTGGGGCGCTGGCTGATTCTTGCCGTGGTTTTCTTTTGGATTTGCATGTTTACTTTGATAGAAAAGGTACTGTTTCGGTGCGCGCTGCGCTAGGTCTGACCCAAAACTCTAAATGGGAAAGGACCAGATGACTTTTCATGAACATTCAACCGGTCCGTTCCTTAACGATCATTACTCTTGTTGAAAATTCAGCCATGTCATTTCTGCTCGGTCAATGGGGTCTCTCATTTCTCTTGGAGTTTAGTGACGCTCAGAATCGCCAAAGAAAAATCATCTTCGACACCGGAAAGGACAAGCGTGCACTGCTCCAGAATATAAAACTCCTGAAAAAAGACCTTAGCGAGGTTGACTGTGTTGTATTGAGCCACGGTCATCTAGATCACACAGCGGCTACGGTGGAGATCGTCAAAGCCGCTGGAGGAGTAAAGGTCTACGCGCACCCACACACGTTTCTCCCTCGCTTCCAGAAAACCAAGGACGGAAAGACAAGACGAATAGGAGTTCCTGAAAGAGAAGGCGTAGCAGACATTGAGAAAGCGGGAGGAACCGTCGTTCACACGTCAAGACCCACCGAAATATTGCCGGGACTGTGGACTACAGGCCCGATCCCAAGGACATCAGAATTCGAAAATGTTATGGATCTCCCCGAAGGGGAAAGATTGACGATTTGTCTTGATGGAAAGGAAACTGATGATCACATTCGCGATGACCAGGCTCTTTATGCACAAGTCAAGGACGTGGGGGTTTACGTCATCACAGGCTGCGCCCACTCTGGTCTCATAAATACCCTGTCTCATATCCAAAAAGTAGGAGGCTTCAAACAACTTGCTGGAGTGATCGGGGGTACTCACCTCATCGGTCGTTCGGATGAATACATTCAGCGAACGATCACAGATCTTAGCCATGTTGGAATGAACTTGATCTCACCTTGTCACTGCACAGGTTTCAAAGCCCAAACGAGACTCTGGCAAACATTCCCGAATGCTTTTGTCTTGAACTATGCTGGCAGAATTATCGAAGCTGGCAAAGAGCCAAAACCTCGTGTAATTTGAGCGTGCGTAGCCCCCGCGCGCGCGATGTGCGATATACACGAGACTAAAACAGACACTAAAGTAGGAAATACGGGAATGAAGGGAAAGTGATGGTACGATGTTTTTGCTATTCTTTAGTCTTTGCAGAAGGCTTACGCATCGAACCCAAATATAGCCCTATGAAAACAAGCACCAAATCAAAAACAGCGTTCAAAGCTGTGTTGACATACAGGTACATTGTCTCGAAAGTGAACCAATCCATGTTTGTCCATGAACCAGTGGAGAACATTTTCTGAAGAGCTTCATCAGCCACAGCATTGTAATGTCCAACGCCACTGTAAAGCATCAGACTAATGAAATAGTTACAAAAGTGAACAATACAACTATTTTACCAATTGACCTCATCCTAGACTCCTCTTGTATCTTCTCAGCGAAGACGTAACCAGCAACCAAACTACCAACAAAAAGAGACACACTTCCAGTAGCCAATAGTCCTGGATAAGAACCCGCTGGAACCAACACCAATCCTAGAACAGCAAATAGCAAAACGAAAATCACAGACGCAGATGCCGTAGCCATAATGACATCCCCAAACTTCAACCTATCACCTCCTCTGAAGCCAAAAACACATATGTGCTCTCTATTCAGCTATAACTTTTCCCTAAAACCAAAAGTTGGGTTTGGGGGTAAAGTTTTATCCCAAACACACAGCTAGCTACGATATCTCATTAGCTCCGCAGCGTTATCAGGCAAGTGGTCTATTCCACCAAACTCTTTGACAACAATCGACTCTATCTTGGACTTCAGTTCTTCCCTAATGCCAGGGTAAGTCATTTCTTCTTCTCCGCCAATGCTCTCACAGTCATCCTCGACTATAATATCTGGCAGGACTTTCTCCGCCACGTCTTTGTAATCCTCACCTTCTTTTCTGGAAAGTAGTTGTCCTTGAGGGAATTTGAATTTCTTGAGAATTTTTCGTATGATGTCGATTTCCTCTGATTTCGTTCTGGATGTAAGATACACAATAGTTGCACCTTGTTTCTTCCAGGCTCCGATTTTTCTTACGCTGTTCCCTATTGGAACTGAAGCTGCGAAATATTCAGGAGAAGGTGCGTCACCAGATTTCCGCAGTTTTTCAAGCTCTTCTTTCGAGAGGTTTGACCATTTCTTGACTTGCTTGACTATCTCTTCTCTTGGAATACCAATCCATTTCTTGTTTGTTAGAATAGTTCCCTCGGTGAAAACCAGAATCTTGACAGACAGGTCTACGCCCTCCAAGCTGGACCTTACAATTTCCTAAGCAGTCGGAGCGTATCTTATGGCTTGTGGTAGGATTTGGTTGGTGGGATAAAACTTTACCCCCAACCCACCCCTTTTGAAAATGCTAATTAACTGTTGACCCAATAGTTGTTTTGCAGTGGAAAAATGAATGGACCAATTGCTAAAAGGAATTTCTTAATGAAAGCAGGGTTGATATTCCTAATTTTCGGAATACTAGATTTCTTGATGCTTCTTCTGGCGATTCTTTTTAGTTTTGGGGGGCAGCCCTACCCGTACAGACCTATGCCAGAATGGGCTGCGGTATTAGAAACAGCTCTCCTCGGGATTCTATTTTTTTGGTGGGTATTCTTGTTTGTAGGTGGAGTTCTGATTGTTGTAGGAACAGTAGTGCGCGATAGAGCGCGGTCGCGCGCGCTAAGTCATTTGTTACAAACAACATTCTTCTCAACACAAAAAAAGGCTTTTGAAACACTCTTGTGACAGTTGCGCGTCGTCAAAAAAAGAAATTAATGTGATCCTCTTGGAAGCCTGAGTTTCATCTCAATCAAATCTGATTTTTCTCTTTTTCAAATTCTCCTTCTGTCCACCAGTGTGCAAAAATAAGTAGCGCTCGTTCATAAATGATTTATCTATAATCCCTTTAGGTTGACCCTGTGAATTGGACTTATCCTCGATTACGACTTGCGAAAAACACGCGAATCCCGTAAACAGTAGGCGAGACAATGGAAATGCGGAAGAGAACATTGACCATAATTGGCATTCTAGCTATCACCATGATGGTAACAGTATATTTCGCTTCTAATTCCTTATTGTTGAATAGCTTCAAAGAACTGGAAGAAACCAATGTATATCAAAACCTTGGCAGATTTCAAAGCGCTCTGTCCAGTGATATCTCTGATTTGTACAGCAAGTCAGGCGATTGGGCAGTATGGGACGACACCTACGCATTCATTGTTGCCCCAAACGACAATTACATTAACTCAAATGTTGTGGATTCAGCTTTCACCACTTTGAAGATCAACATTCTGTTGTTCGTAAACCTCTCGGGTCAGATTGTGTGCGGCAAAGCCTACGACTTGCATAACCTGACGGAAGTCCCAGTTCCAGAGAGTCTGGAAAGAGAACTCGCTTCTCATGATGTTCTTTGGCGCTTTTCCACAACTGACAGAAGGATTGACGGGATCATTCTTCTGCCAGAAAATCCCTTGTTGATTTGCTCAAGGCCCATTTTGACAAGCCAAGGTAACGGACCTGTTCATGGAGCACTGATCATGGCACGCTACTTGGACTCTGATGAAATCGAACAACTAGCCCGAACGACGGATTTGTCTCTCACATTACAGCGTTATAATGATTCGCCAGTGCTTCCAGATTTCCAAAACGCACTCTCAGCATTTGCGAATAACGAAACAGGCTTCTGCCAACCCTTGAACGCAGATTATGTTGCCGGATATTCTTTAATAAAAGATGTTTATGGAAATCCCATTCTCACTTCAAGGATTGACATGCCTAGAGACATTTACAAACAAGGACTAAGTACGATCAACTACTTCCTCCTGTCGCTCATTGGTTTGACCGTTGTTTTCGTAGCAGCCATTATGTTACTCATGGAAAGAACAGTTTTGTCTCGGGTTGTCAGACTTACCAAGGCTGTGCGGAACATAGGAAGAAATAGAGATCTCAAAACTCGTGTGCCAACCGATGGAAATGACGAGTTGGCAGGTCTGGCAAAGTCGATAAACAGAATGTTGACCGACATCGAAGACAAGTCTTCTAGATTGCGAAAAGCAGAGCATCTTGCAGCCATCGGCCAGGTGGCAGCGATGGTTGGACACGACTTGCGAAATCCCCTGACAGGAATCAGTGGGGCCACGTACTATTTGAAGACAAAGTTGGAAGCAAAAATGGATCCCAAATCAAAGGAAATGGTTGAAACCATTCAGAGGGCAATCGCTCACTCGGATAGAATCATAACTGACCTCTTGAAGTGCGCAGAGGAGATGAAGCTTGACATATCCGAAACCGAACCAAGACATATCCTGAGCGAAGTCCTTTCCCGTGTGAAGGTTCCAAGCAATGTTAGAGTACTGGACAAGACACAAGAAACACTAAGAATCAAATGTGATCAAGAAAAAATGAAAACCGCTTTCGCCAAAGTAGTAGAAAACGCGTTTGACGCGATGCCGAACGGCGGAACGTTGACGGTGGAGAGCGCAAGAGCGAAGGAAGGTGTTACAGTCAGTTTCTCTGACACGGGCGTCGGCATATCAAGTGAGGTCATGACAAAACTCTGGTCACCTTTTTTCACAACCAAAGCTAGTGGAATGGGCCTCGGACTGGCAATTTGCAAACGCATGGTAGACGCACACGGAGGCACAATCTTCGCGGAAAGCTCCGCAGGAAAAGGCTCCACGTTCACCATTACACTTCCGACAGATCCAAGAATCAAGCAAGAAGATTCCGAAAACTTCATAGCTATTCCAGAACATCCACTATCAACGCTAGAAAAACAGCAAAACAATGAGAAAGCCGCAAAAGAATCATAACGCGATGATGAGCGCGCATGTTCCTAAACTAGTTGCGAAGCATCGTATGCTTCTCGTTTTGCTTGGTTTGGGTCGTTGACTGCAGCTTGATCAGTGCGTGCGCGAAAACCGCCTCAGAACAACGACCGACAGCATCGAAGTTCTATTGCAGGGAACTTGAATCTTGCAGTTGAATCTCACTCATGCTTTGAACGGCTCGTATGTTGTCTAGGACTCACAAATGCACGCAATGATCGAGGTCATTGTGCATGACAAATCGGAAACGATTCTGGAAGACTAATCGTTGAGACAGAAACAGCGCGCGCGATAGATAGAAGAATGCTCTACTGGGGTTCTTCATTGTTCGATGTGTTTGGTCTTCATTGACTTGTGCTTTTGCTCTTTCTCGTGGAGGCTAAGGCGAAGCCGAAAACTAATCCAAATGATGCTCCAAGTGCAATGCCTAAGGCAAGATTGTCCATTAATATTCCAAATACGACATCTAGTCCGACTCCCATTGCAAGTCCAATTCCGGTGCCATAGGTCACATCTTTCTTGGATTCTGACCGATTATCTGTAGTCAAGTTTGTTCCTCAATTTGCTAATGAATCAAAGAGGATAGAAAAAGAAGAATAGATTTATGCCTGAAAGTCTAATGCACAAACTGTGCCTGATGCGAGAAATGGTTTCATCACCGCCACAGTAGGAGTGCTTAATGGTATCATACTATATCGCGCGGCAGATGTCTCCCGACATGAGAACTTGATCGATCTGTGCCATATGTCATGGGATATTAGTTTCGACTCTGAATTACAAAGCTTATAAATCTACACAATCAATTCGTAAGCATTTAATCTTTCAAACGCAAACTAAGAAGCTAGTATTAGATAGTCAGTGTATGTTTGAGGTTGCGTAAGGAGTAGATGATCTGAATGGCAGAATCTATCGTTGAGTCTTCTGCAGAAACAGTTTTGAATGTAGCCATGGCAGGAACGATCAAAGTCTTACACGTTGATGATGACCAGGTATGCCTGAAGGTTGCGAAACAATGCTTGGAAATGCAGGGTGAAATTTACGTAGACACCGTGTCTTCAGTCAATGAAGCCTCTGAAAAACTGAAGAAGACGGATTATGATGCTGTTGTTTGTGATTACCAGATGCCTGGTAAAGATGGGCTTGAATTTCTAAAAGAACTGCGAGCAAATGGAAACAATATTCCATTCATTGTTTTTACTGGAAAAGGCAGAGAGGAAATAGCCGTAAAAGCACTGAACTTGGGTGCTTCGGGATACTTCGACAAACATGGTGAACCAGAAACAGTCTATGGCGAATTGGCACATGGCATAAGAACTACCGTGGAACAGAAGAAAGCCGAGGAGAACCTGTTTGCTGAAAGAGATAAGCTTGAAACAGTTACAAGAAGCATTGGTGCTGGGCTTATCATGATTTCGAAAGATTACCGTACTCTTTGGGCGAATGACGTTCTCAAACGAATATTCGGCGATCTAGAGGGCAAAACCTGCTACTCAACCTACAATCATAGAAAGAACATTTGTCCAAAATGTGGAGTTCAAGAGATTTTTGAAACTGGAAAATCCAAAGTTGTTCACGAACAAGTGAGAAAGGATGCTGACGGAAAAATTATCTGGTCAGAGGTCACGGCTACTCCGATTAAGGACACAGATGGAAATGTCACAGCGGTGCTGGAACTGGTCATACCCATCACTCAACGTAAAAGGGCAGAGGAGGAGCTTCACGATTCTGAGGAAAAATATAGAAGTCTGGTTGAGCTGGCTCCCGACGGCATAGTAGCTGTGAATACAGAAGGCATAATCACATCGGCCAACCGTAGTTTCCTGACTTTAGTAGGCTATGACTCTGAAGAAATCGTTGGCAAACCATTCACGGAGTTGAAATCCAGTCGAGTGGAAGACATTCCAAAATTCCAGAGCATGTTCAAGTCTCTGATGAAGGGAGAATCACCTTCACCAGTTGAATTTCTTTATGTTCGGAGAGATGGAACGAGTCGATGGGCAGAAGTGCATCCTAGTTTATTGACTAAAGATGGCAATCCTGTGGGAGCTCAAGTAATCATGAGAGATGTCACTGAACGAAAGAACGCAGAGGAAAAACTGAGGTCTTTGAATGAATTCAATGAAAATGTAATTGATTCAATCGCTGACTCTCTTCTGGTAATCGATCCTAACGACTATAGAATTACAGGCTTCAATGAAGCAGCATTGAAACGATTAATGTTAAGAAAAGAAGACCTAATGGGGAAGACTTGCTATGAAACAACTCATCATCGCTCCACACCTTGTGAACCTCCTCTTCATATTTGTCCAATTCAGGAAGTGTTAAAGACTGGCAAAACCGTTACAGTTGAACACACGCATTTCGATAAAGGCAACAACGAAATATTCGTGGAAGTTTCTGCCCATCCTGTAAGAAACCAAGAAGGAAACACAGTCCAACTGGTTTACATCTCCAGGGACATAACAGAACGCAGTGAGTCTGAGGAGAAATTTAGGGTTCTTGCAGAACAGTCGCCAAATATGATTTTTATGAACAAGATGGGAAAGGTATTTTATGCAAATAAAAAATGCGAAGAAATTGTTGGATACCGAACGGAAGAGCTCTGCTCTCCTGATTTTAAGTTCCTCACCTTGATTGCCCCAGAATCTATAGATCAAGTAAAGTCAACTTTCAGAAGACATATGGAAGGCGAATACGTCACTCCATACGAATGTACGCTTCTCACAAAAGAAGGAAAGAGAATAACCGCAATAATTGCGACAAATTTGATAACCTACAAGGGAGAAAAAACTATTCTTGGAATGATAACTGACATCACAGGACGCAAAAAAGCGGAGGAAGAAAAAAGCAGGCTTCTTCATAACCTTCATGAGCGTGTAAAGGAGCTCAACTGTTTTTATGGTATGTCAAGGCTTTTTGAGAAATCTGACATTTCGTTAGATGATGCATTGCAAAAAACGGCTGACCTGCTTCCCCCTGCTGTGCAATATCCAGACATTACATGTGCAAGAATAGTTGTTGAGAATCGAGAGTTTTCGACGAAAAACTTCAAGGAGACCAGATGGAAGCTGCAGGCTGACATTGAAGTATTTGGAAAAAAGGTTGGCTCTGTGGAAGTCGGTTACCTTGAAGAACGGCCTACAATTGCTGAAGGTCCCTTTCCGAAAGAAGAAAGATTCCTAATAGATGCCGTTGCAGAGAGATTGGGAAGAATCACTGAACGCAAGAAAACAGAAAAGATGCTGCAGGAGAGCGAAGAAAGATTTAGAGCAATCTTTGAGGGAGCAAACGATGGCATTCTTGCTGCCGATGCTAAAACAAGAAGATTCTCTTTTGCTAATCCCGAATTTGTGAAATGACAGGCTATTCATTAGAAGAATTGCTCAAATTAGGTGTAGGTGACATTAATCCTAAGAAAGATTTGCCTTATGTAATTGACAGTTTTGAAAAGCAAAGGCATGGGAAAGTGGCTCTTTCGAAGGACATTCCTGTTCTGAGAAAAGATGGAAGAGTGGTTTATTGCGATGTTAGTTCTAAATCCCTGAAAATTGGAAGCCAAGAATACTTGGTAGGCATATTCAGAGACGTCACTGAAAGCAAAAAAGCGGAGGAGAAGTTAAGACAAAATAGCGATAGAATTGAAATGATGAATGAAAAGTTACGTGTGGTTGGAGGCTTGTCTAGGCATGATGTTAATAACAAGCTTTCAGCGGTGACTGGATATGCGTATTTGCTGAAGAAGAAGCATGCTGATCAGGCAGACATCGTAGAGGGATTGGGCATGATGGAGCAGGCTGTTAAAGAGGTTAGAAAGATTTTTGATTTCGCCAAAATATACGAGAAGTTGGGCGTTGAAGAGTTAACCTATGTTGATGTGGAGAAGACCTTAGATGAGACTGTGGCTCTTTTTTCTGGCTTAACCATTAAGGTGGTTAATGGATGTCATGGATTAACCGTGCTGGCGGATTCGTTTCTTAGGCAACTATTCTACAATTTCATTGACAACACTAGAAAATACGGCGGGAAAGCCACAGCGGTAAGGGTGTATTATGAAAAAGCAGAGTCGGGTGAGTTGCGTCTGGTCTATGAGGATGACGGCGTAGGCATCTCCGCAGAGAACAAATTGAAACTCTTCACTGAGGGCTTTAGCACTGGGGGTAGCACAGGCTTTGGCTTGTTCTTGATCAGGAAGATGATGGAGGTTTACGGCTGGCAAATCCAAGAAACAGGTGAACCGGGTAAAGGAGCCAAATTCATCATAACGATACCCAAAGCAAACCTAAATGGAAAAGAAAACTATCAACTCTCTTGATCGATCGATCAGTCAGGTTTCTGTAGTGCGGCTGGCTTCGGCGAAAAGATTCTTAACAAAGGGACCCATACCTTTTCCATGTTGCGGCTGGCTGTAGTCTTTTCATGCATTGTCCTGTGATTTCTTCTCCATAGTATTCTGTCATTTCTTTGCCATTCTTCTCTATACTAGTACAGGCACCATCTACTAATACTCCTTGTGCCGAGAATCGAAGATACGGTCGGCTTGTCGTGTTTGTTCTACGGCGCGCGCGGTAACCTCAAAGTAAACGAAAGATTCTTCTAGGAGTACATCGGTTCTTCTCAGTAGAGGGTTATTCAGGAGGAGTCGTGCATATGAAGCATATTAGCAGAAAGGTTGTGGCTGCTGCTCTTGTGATGCTTGCGGGACTGTTGATCCTGTTAGGTCTCCCAATATCTAAAGTTCAATCGCAATTACCTGTAGATGTAGCAATAACCAGCATTACGAATGTTGATGGCATGGTTGTATACTTCTCTGGAATGAATAAGACAAGTAACACAAACATTACAATTGACGTAAGAGTCGAAAGACTAGACAGCCAACCCATTCCATTAGTATTGGTCAACCTGACTTTGACAAGGACAGACAGCGTTACCTCTGAAAACACGACGCTGTACAACACAACTATCCTTGTTCCCCCACTTGGAACAGTGAAACTGCCTTTGTATTGGAATGAGACGCTAGGCAAACTCTCACCCGGCACTTACGACGTGCACAGTTTTGCCGACGTGATTTCTGACGGCACCATCTACGATTCGAACATGACGAACAACTTCATAAACGCAGGCAGAGTCAGAGTCTTTGTGGTTAAGGAAGACCTGGACGGAGACGGAATCTTGGAGTGAAAGATTCGATGTTGATGGCGAGTGCATTTGGATGGCACGGACCGCCCGGTTCGATTCCACAAGATCTGATGCCCGACGGAGTGGTTGACTCGTTTGACGTACAAATGCTGTTGAGGATGTTTGGTTGGACGATTCAGAATCCTATACCACCAAAACCCGTCACGTGGACACTGACCATTACAACGTACCGGGGAAACTACACTGTCGAAGTCTTCAGTGACTACATTGTGTATTCACAGTATAGTTTCAACAAGACCCTGAAGCAGCTGAGTTTCAACATAACGTCCAGCATCGACGGATTCTGCAACGTTTCAATCCCGAAAACCTTGATGTCCGGGGCTTTCACTGTGTACTTGGACGATGCGCCCACACCGTCCGTCATAACGTGGAATGCAACACATTATTTTGTATATTTCAATATAACAGGGCTTTCTCAAAAGGTCAGAATAGTGTCCGAGTACGCTGAGGAAATATTGGGCGACATAAACCACGATGGAGTCGTCGACATTTACGACGCCATCATCTTAGCGGACCACTTTGGTTGGACAGATCCCTGACAAGCCTCGGCAAACCATCAATCTCCCCCTCTTTTTCTGAGCTTCAGGCCAACAACGTTCTTTATTTTCTAGTCGACACAAGAAACAAGTGTGGGGGTAAACTTCACCCCAAACCAACCAACTTATTTCAGAGATAGAGATATCAGATAACTGAAGGAGGCAGGATGGTTGAGCCAAACGGAAGACGACAAACTTCTAGCACCTTGTGGTCTCTACTGTGGGGCTTGCATAGATTATCTGGTATACAAGAGCTGTCATGGTTGTGGCTGTGATTGCGGGGAATGTGCTGCTTCGGCGCACCATGGAACCTGTGATATCTACAAATGTTGGGCCGAGCAGAAGGGTCATGAAACCTGCAGCGATTGCGATGAATTTCCTTGCTCAAAACTCATCCAGTTCTGCCATAATCCCGTTTGGCTGCACCATTTGCCAGTCATAGAAAATCTCCGAAGACAGAAAGCCAGAGGAGCCAAGAAATGGTTGGAAGAACAGAAACAAGCTTGGAGTAATGAATGGTATCTTCAACGTTGGCTTTGGCTGCAAAAAGAATGCGAGAACAGACGAAAACAATCTCTGGAAGAATCGAAAAATATGCTCTCCAGAAAAAAGTAGCAGGCGCTAATCTTGTTGTTGTTGGAATAAGACTTTACCCCAACAATAAAACTCTACTTGGTGGCTAATACCTTCCAGTAGTTTGGCTTGTCTTTCATTCTGGTGACCTTCTTGTTGAGGAAGTTATGCAGCAATCTGAAAAGCTCAGATTTTGTAAAGAAATGATGTAATTCTCCGAAGCACTTCTCTTCGAAAGCCTCCGTAATCCAAGAGGTATTGTCTTCCAACATTTTACCAGTACCGAATCTTGGGTCTGTCACCGAGGCTAGATTTGCGAGAAACCAACCGTTCTTACTGAGGATTCTGAAAATCTCGTTCACAGTTGCAACAATTTCCTTCTTGAATGCATGATGTATGACGCTGACGAATATGTGCGCTGCGTGTTGCTGCTTTTTCCTTCAATGAAGAGTCTCGAGGCTTCAAGCAGGCTCATGTTAGGTCTCCGCGTGCACTAAAAGATGACAATGATTCCTCTTCAAGGAAAAAGAAAAAGGATGGGATTGTTGCGGGAGACTTCGCCACTCTTTCATACCAAAAGCCTTAAGTGCGGTCTGTTTGTTAAAGTTGAATCGTCGAAAAAATAGGATGTTGAAAAAGCTTGGCAGTTGAAGGATTTACCGGAGCTAAACAACCCGTAGACGTCAAAATCGGCGAACTCAACCCATCTTCCCGAGCCGTGAACGTGCTGGCCAAGGTCTTGTCCAAGAGCGAAGTCAGGAACGTTGCCGCAGGAAGAGATGGAGAACCGCACAAAGTCAGCGATGCCATGGTCGGAGACGAGACAGGATGCATCTACCTAACACTTTGGGACGACAACATTGAAAAAGTCAACGACGGAGACACTGTGAACATCAAAAACGGTTACATAAACCTGTTCAGAGGCAACATGCGACTGAACGTAGGGAGATACGGAACGCTCGAGATAGCGGAAACACCACTCGCAGGCGAAGTGAACACGGAGAACAACATGTCAACCAAAGTGTACGAGCAAGAGAGAAGACCATTCAGAGGCGGCGGAAGAGGAGACTTCGGCGGCGGCAGACGCGATTTCGGCGGAAGAGACAGAGACAGAAGAGGCGGCTTCCGACCGAGACGTTACTAAACGCAACGTAGCGTTTAGAGCAACTTCCACCATTTTCTTTCATTCAACTCGACGAGTGAGAACCCTGTCAGTTTGAGACAAGCTCTGCGAAGAAGTGCTTCTTGAAAAAAGACGTGGAACATAACCTCACTTGACAGAAGAAACGAGCAGGAGTTCCCGCAAGCACGCGCTTGCACCTGAAGCCTGCTCCTTGGGTTGCAAATGACAACATCCCTGCGAGACGAGTCCACGAGAAGATCGGGTTCAGAAGGACTGCAAACAGTCTTCTCGGGTTTCATCGGAAGAAACACTAATTTCCTGCGTAACTTCCATGAGTCGACACCGCAACCCTTAAACGTTTTTGGCAACTCAAAAACACTTCACCAATAGGAGAACCAGGAATGTCCAAACCTAAAGCCAAAGAAGTCAAGCCAACCGTCGAGGAGTTATTGGCAAAAGCTAAGAAACCCTCATTACTAGCTCCACCGCTCCACAGATTCTACGAAGGAAAAGTCCAAGTGATGCCCAAATGCGCGGTCACAAGCCCGGCTGACTTCGCAATATGGTACACGCCTGGAGTAGCAGCTGCCTGCAAGGAAATTCAAGCCGACAAGGACAAGTCTTTCGAGCTCACAAACCGATGGAACTACGTCGCCGTCGTATCGGACGGAACTCGAGTGCTGGGACTCGGCGACATCGGACCCGAGGCCGCCTTGCCCGTTATGGAAGGAAAAGGGTTACTCTTCAAGTACCTGGGCGCCGTGGACGCGTTCCCAATCTGTATTAGAACCAAAGATCCAGATGAAATAGTGAGAACGTGCGAACTGATAGAACCCACATTCGGCGGCATAAATCTAGAAGACATCGAGAAACCAAAATGCTTCTATGTCCTAGAAAAAGCCAGAGAGAAACTGCAAATCCCAGTCTGGCATGATGACCAGCAAGGAACAGCAACAGTCATACTCGCGGGCCTGATGAACGCATTCAAGATCGTAGGCAAAGACCCCAAGAAAGCCCTGATAACACTCGTGGGCGCCGGCTCCGCAAACCTCCGCACAGCATACGTCCTAATAAAATGGGGAATAAAACCAGGCAACATAATGCTAGTTGACACCAAAGGCCTGATTTACCCAGGAAGAAAAGACATAACCAAAGACGAAGACCCATGGAAATACGAGCTGACACAGAAGACAAACGCGGAACACAGAACAGGAGACATCGCTGCAGCCTTCAAGAACGTTGACGCAGTCGTGGCCGCATCGAAACCAGGACCAGGCACGATAAAGAAAGAATGGATAAAAACAATGTCCGACAAATCGATAATCTTTGCATGCGCAAACCCGATACCGGAAATATGGCCCTGGGAAGCAGAAGAAGCAGGAGCCCGCATCATCGCAACAGGTCGGAGTGACTTCCCCAATCAAGTCAACAACAGCCTGGGCTTTCCAGGAATATTCAGAGGAGTTCTAGACGTGCGGGCGAAAACCATCACGGATGACATGTGCGTCGCCGCAGCACAGGAACTAGCAAAGTTCGCGGAAGAACGTGGAATGCATGAAAAAGACATCTTGCCCCGCATGGAAGAATGGGAGGTCTTCCCGCGCGAAGCAGTAGCCTGTGCACTCAAGTCGATCGAACAAGGAGTTGCAAGGATAAAACCAAGCAAGAAGGAACTCTACGACAGAGCTGTGGCATTGATCCAGAACTCTCGCGAATCAGTCAAAGCTCTCATGAAGCAAGGCTTGATTAAGCCGATGCCTCCTGAAGACAAACTGCTTGGCAAATAGGCAGAAAGAGAAGGCATAGCCACAAACAAGCCTAAATCTCCTTTTTTTACTTAACAAATTCAGAAAATTATTTAAACACTTCCATAGAGAATAGAGGGCGGGAGAAACAACATGCGCTCAGACTACGTGTTGTACGCAGTGGCAATAATATGTTTCATCATTACCGGTACAGTAGCCGCCTATGCAGCCACCGAGCAAACACTATGGATCGTCATACCCGCCGTCGTCGGACTCGCCTTCATCGGAGTAGGATACACACAGAGACCAAGAGAACAAGCTGGAACCACACAGATGGCAGTCTCTCCGCCCCCTCCGCCGCCAACAGTGACAATGCCAAAAGTCGATGATGTCATACCGGAAACGAAGGTCGACGAAAAGATCGAACCTCAACCAGCACCGATCGTCGAAGTCAAAACGGTCATGCATGACCTGCTCGAAGTCAAAGGCATCAAAGACAAACGTGCACTACAACTAAAGGCAGTCGGAATAAACACCGTAGAAGACCTAGCAAAAGCCTCACCAGAAGAGTTGGCCTCAAAGCTAAAGATAGCGCCTTACTTCACCGGTAAATGGATCGAAAACGCCAAAGCAATCGTTGAAAAGACCTGACAAGGGTTCAGACAAGCCTCTCGATAACTAGATTATCGAGATTCCTACTGTGCAGCATCTCGACGGAAAAATGCCGGCACGTTTGGGACAGCTCAGAAAAAACTCAATCTTTTTTCTATTGAATTCACTCAACGCACTGACGCACCTGACGCTTCCCAGATGGAACCCAGGCGCCCAATATTTGTTTTCTAATCACAGTGTTTTCCGAAAAAAGCCACAGGGAATAAATCGTTTTATGCTTGCTAATTTTCTTCAGTTGATGACCACGTTGCATGGTCTACTTCCAAAGAGAAGCTTCCTCAAAGGCGCCACTACATCATCGCGATCTTGACTATATTCCGCCTTTCCAACCTCTTCAAAGCGTCCAGAAACTCGTTCTTTTTCTTGCCCGTCAGCTTGAAGCTTTGAATCATATCTTTGATCGGCATGCCAGGCTTCCCAAAACCAGCGTTCCGTCTGCAGAGATTCTTCACTATCGATCTCTCCAGCTTTCCACACCGCCAAGTCGTGTTTCGAATAAGAATCACAATTGCCTTGACGAGCCTCTGAGTTTCCTTCTCTTCCCCTGCGACCAAAGCCCTCTCACTGTTCATCATGATATATGAACAAAAGGCTTTTAGAGTTTGCGTTCACAAAGAAACCCTTAGATAACCATCATGGAGAATCAATACGATGTTAAAGGGATCCGTAGGCAGAATATGCTTCGCCCGCTTCCGCGAAGACGATGACATCGCCGAATCCATAAAGAAAACAGCCCAACAAAACGACGTAAAAGCCGGAGCCATAATCCTCATCGGTGCTCTAAAACAAGCCGTGCTAGGCTGCTACAAGAACGGAGAGTACATCAACACCGAACTGAAAGGCCACTTCGAAATAGCATCATGCACCGGCAACCTAGCTATCGACGAGAAAGGCGAAACTGCAGTACACGCTCACATCGTCGTCTCAAACGAAAAAGGCCAAGCCTTTGGAGGACACTTGCAAAAAGGCTGCCTCGTAGGACCCACAGCTGAACTCATAATAATAGAAGCAACAGGAATCGACCTCCAAAGAGCATTTGACGAAAAGACCAAGCTGAGGCTCCTGAAACTAAGCTAATCTCTTCCTCAGATACACGCCGTGAGCATTGCGATAGTAGTTCTTCAGCTTCCCAACTGTATCGTAACCCAATTTCCTGTACAACCCAATGGCTGCCGCATTATCTTCTCTGACCTCAAGACTGGAAGCTTCAACATCTTTCTGTCGAAAGACACTCTCGATCTCCAGTAGCAGTTTTTCGCCGATACCACGCCGACGATAAGCGGGCAACACCTCTATCGTATAGATGTGTCCGTGCAATGCCTTTCTATCCGCATAGATAACTCCGATCACGAAGCCCGCGATTTGTCCTTCAACCCGCGCAACCAAACTTATCGAGTTGTAGTCTCCGAGCAACCGGGCAATCTGACTCTTCGTGAATGCCTCTTCCTTGAAACACTCGGACTCGATCTCGTAAAGTCTGTCGAGGTCTCCGAAAGATGCATCTTCGATCGTTATGGACATTGTTCAGGACTAGTGAACGATACTCCACGGTAGAATTTAGGCTTTCATAGTCATTTGAGATTGGCTTCTCCGTTAGTATTGGACATTATTGCTTTGATGCCCAGCCACTGCTGTGCTCCGAAACCTATGAAGAACCTCAGCCACAGCGTCAATAGACGCGTCAAGATCGTAGCCGTCGCCCCTATCAACCCGGGAACTCCGAAACCCTGGAAAAGCGCCGTTAAAGTGATTTCAGGAAGACCGACCTCGAAGGGAACGCCTATCGGTATTGACTTGACCGCGACAAAAATCGCCACGATGACGAGGATTGCACCCCACGGTACTTGAGGGTATCCGATCGCTTGAAAAGTGAAATAGAAGACAAGGAGATTAAGAATCCAAGAGATTACAGAAAAGGAAGAAGCAAGGAACAGCGTTTTCGGAGCATGAAGGTACTCCTTGACGGCTAAGTGGAAATCCCGATGGGCTTGAAGAAATTCCTCCCTCACTGCGGTCAGTTTCCACCGGCCCCTGCTTATCCATTCGGCGAATCTAATCAGCCCGTCCAACAATCGGTGCGTCCATTTTTCCCTGAAGGAAAAGAAGACCACTATCAAGAAGAACATGCAGACCATTGCGATCAGAAAAAGTATCAGCGTCAGCATTATTCCGTGTAGAAGACTCTCAACGAGAAGAAAAGCTGCACCTGCCAACAATGATGCAATGGTGATTCCCATTCCGATTAGCCTCTGGGCCACGATTGAAGCTGTGGCTTTTCCTGAAGTTCCATACTGCTCCTTGTTGACGAGGTAAATCCTCGCAAGTTCTCCACTGATGGACTCTGCGGGGATGATCGTATCAACGTATATGCCAATCCACACAAAGGCCAAAGACTTCAAAAAGGAAAACCTCACTGATAGAAACCGCAGCAACAACTGCCAAGCACCCGTGAAAAAGAGCACATCGAGCAAGGACGCCGCGACAGCCAGAACGTAGTAATAGAAATTGACCTTCCAGACTTCTGCGATGATGGCTTGTACGTCTACGTTGAAAACATAAATGTAGATAATGAACGCCGCTATCCCTATCAACGGAAGAGCCAAAGTCTTCCAAGTGAAATTATACTTCGGCGGCGAGGACAAATCTTCTGACACCTGTTTACCTAGGGCATGGAAGCATTGAGCAACATTATATATTTTGCCAAACTCCAAGCCCCTATCATAGGGGTTTTTGCAGAAGTTACAGCCTCTCTATACAAACATTCAGTTCTCTTCGTCCAGTTCGGAATTCAGGGTCAAACCGACGTTTACGCGTGTGCATACCTGAGGTCCGGCTGAGACCCAATATCCCCAAGAATAGACATTATCTCTAAGGTCTCTGAAACCCACGTTCGCGACGTGCTTTTAAATACTTAAACCCAGTGGTGTAAACAAGAAAATGCGAAGTGACCTCAAATGGCGCTACCAACAATTGTCAGAGAGATTGAAATCAAAAAGATCCACCCATCCAAACTCAACCCAAGAACGGAAGTGAACATAGAACGTTTAAACGAGTTAGCAGTCAGCATAAGAGAAGTCGGCCTATTGCAACCCATAATCGTTAGACCAATGGACGATGAGTACGAAGTCGTGTTGGGAGAAAGGCGATATCGAGCTTCACAACAAGCGGGAATCGAAAGAATGCCAGTGATAGTTAGAGACTACACGGACGATGAGGTTGTCCAATTGAACCTTATCGAGAACATACAGAGGCAAGAGTTAAGCGCGATTGAAAAAGGAAAAGTCTGCAAGTACCTTCTCGAGAACTGCAGTGAGAAATATCCTTCGCAAACTTCGATAGCGAGAAAAATTGGAGTCAGCAGCGACTCCGTCTCACTATGGCTTAGAACCGTCGAGGTCGTTCCGAAAGAAGCCCAAGAATACATCGCTCCTTCAACGGTCTCTGGACAAGTACCTGAAGGCAAAATCGATTACCTAACAGCCGTAAAAGTGGGACGATCCGTGGAACAACCCGAAAAAAGAGTTGAATTAATCAAGAAGCTTGCGGAGAAAAAACGCCCATCAAAAGACAAGGCCCAGATCATCGAGAAACTGATACGGCAACCCGAAAAACCAGTTGAACAGGCAATAAAAGAAGTCGAAGACGCCCCCTACGAAATGAAGTTCGAATCAATTGACAAGGACCCGCTGCTTAAAGGCGTCAAAACGCAGACCTCAAGACCGAACCTGCCAGACATCAAGGTGAAGACAGGCGCGGCAGTCCGCGTAGCCATATGGGAACCCCACGTCGCAGACATCCGAATCACCTCGATCGAAAGAAAGCGGCTGAAATACTTCAACGAAGAAGATGCAAAGAGAGAAGGGGGATACACCCTAGAGCAATTCAAAAAACAGTGGAAGAGAAACCATGGAGAATGGGACGAGAACCAGCTCGTCTACGTAATTCACTTCGAAAGAATAAAATAGCGGTCTTTCCTCATCCAAGCAGGACGTTGTATTCCTGCTCGCTTCTAACTCCGAGACCCAGCTCAACCGCATGACGAATCTGCGTCATACCCCACGGATTCCCCGAAAGGTTGGCACCCTCAAAACCTTCTATGACCTTAATGCTTTCAACGTCCATCGCAATCCTGTCTCCCGAAGCCATTATCAGATTCGGCTCTCTTACCTCGCCATGAAATGGCCCGCCCGTAATGAAACATTTCCTGCCATCCATGAGTATCAGGCTTGGATTGACGACCAAGTTAAGGTCAACAAGCTTCTCCTTCAAGTGCCGCAAGTGAAAACCCATTCGTTCACTGCCCTTCGTAAAACCAAAAGCCAGCTTCATGCTGAGAGAAAAGTCTGCTCGAAAATGAGTTTTCATGCAGCAACTATACACGAGCTTATCAACGCTAAGAGCTCGCATTGCCAGGCTGACGTCCGCAAGGAACTTGCCGCCAACTTTGGTCTTCATCCACTTTTCTTCATCGAAGAAGACGACTTCCGCGCCCGTGTCCTTCAATTCGTTTAGTGCTCCGGCTTTTTCCATAATCCTTCGCGTGGAAGTACCCTGCATTGAAGACTCGCCTACGACAACTTCTCTCGCCCCGTGCTCAAACAACAACTCGACCAAGGCACGCAGAAAATCGGGGCTACTAGAGGCAGGCGGCGGGTCCGCGCTGTTGAAATTCGGTTTTAATAGCACGCTATCGCCCTTTTCGATGGTCTTTCCGAACCCACCTATCAAGTCAACAGCCTTCAGAATGTTGCCTTTCAGGTCGCCAGTACTTGTTATTTTGCTTACAAGGATTTTTCCTTCACTTTGATACGGGTTAGCGTGTGGTTTCCCTATGACTCGACTTGAATCCATTACGAATCGCCCCTAAATGCAGACGAACATCTGGGATTTTAGCTTTTGGCGCTGCAATGGAAGGTACAAAAAAGTTCTCAAAGAGACAACTTAGACGATGTACTTGTCAGATTTTTCAAAGTTCTTGACGATCTCCATCACGCGCTTGGGAACGTTGACGCCGTCTAAGGGTATGCCTTTCAATAGTGTCCAGGGACTTTTGATGGCAAGCTGCGTCGCAAGGTGATCTTCCCCAAAACTCTTCTTACACACCTCAACAACCAAACTTCTCACTTTTACCTCGGAGAGTTCACCCAAAGCGTGCAGGTACTCGTGCACCAGGAGGTTATACACCAACGCGTTCACCATCCTCTTGTTCTCCACCGCGGCTTCGACAATCTGAACGAGCACACGATTCAGGACGATGTTGTTGGTCCCAACCGAATGATACGCGCCCAACTGAATAGGCAAATCGTCAAGAAAAAGCATCATGCTGCTCCTCCGCTTGTGAAAAACATACTCAACAGTATCCTTAACGAGCTCCCAGACTTCCGCGTAGCTCCCAGCATCGTCCAGCCTCCTGCGATGCTCCTCAACTGTTGCCGCGTCACCCCTCTCTGCCAAAGCGTCACCTATCGAAAAATCACAACAACCTCTCCCTTATATCGGGTGCGGAGCCAGAATCCGCGATCAAACCTTCCCTTCACAGATAGAACGACCAGAATGTATCGGTCCTGAAGAGCCCACAAACATGAAAGCAAAGAAATTGATCCTCTTCAATAATGATCTATCCCCTGCGGAAAAACTAAATGCTTCGATCATAATAGAGAACATCAAAACCTGGCTTTCACGAAGGATGAAAATCTTGAGCCGAGACCAAATAAAAGAAATATTGACTAAATACAAAACCATCGCCATCGTGGGATTGAGTCGCGACCCCACAAAAGACAGTCATGGAGTGGCCGCCTACCTACAGAGTCAAGGATACAAGATAATCCCCATCAACCCAACGACGAATGAGGTGCTGGGAGAAAAGAGCTACAAAAGTCTGCTCGACATACCAACTGAAATCCAAAAAACGATCGAAGTCGTAGATATATTTAGACCCGCATCCGACGTGCCGTCCATAGTTGAGCAAGCCGTTAGAACTGAAAGAGCTTCACGATAAACCATACGTAATCTGGATGCAACTCGGAATAATCAATGAACAAGCAGCCGGAACCGCAAGAGCAGCCGGATTAGAAGTCGTCATGAACAGGTGTATGAGACAAGAACACAAAAAACTTTCCCAAAGCCAATAGAAGGAATATTTTCCCTGTTTACCTGAACTCAGGCTTCTTCTTTCCAAGCTTCCTGTCCAAAGACGCCTTGATAAACCCATAATACTCAGGGTCCGGCTTCAACGGCCGACTCTTAAACTCTCCGTGGAACTGCGAAGCAAAAAAGAAGAACCGATCAGGCAACTCCAACATCTCCATCCTACGCCCATCGGTGCTCTTGGCAGAAAACACTAAACCGTTCTTCCTCAGCGCATCAGCATAATCAAGGTTGACTTCGAACCTGTGCCGGTGACGCTCATAAATCTCCCCACATCCGTAAAGCGCGTAACCAAGCGTGTTGGGCTCAACCACGATCTTGTGTGCACCAAGGCGCATCGTCGCGCCCTTGATCTCGATTCCCCGTTGCTCAGGCATCAAATCGATAACAGGATGAGGCCGAACTCGGATCTATCTCAGTGCTATTTGCACCTTTCAAGCCGCAAACGTTCCTCGAAAACTCGACAACCGCCAACTGAAGCCCATAACATATACCGAGAAATGGAACATCGTTCTCCCGGGCAAACTTGATAGCCGAAATTTTCCCTTCAGTCCCCCTTGGACCAAACCCATACGGCACGAATACGCCGTCAAAGCCTTTCAGGACCTCCAAGCTATCAGGGTTCTGCTCAAGCTTCTCGGCCTCAAGGTACTCGATACAAACCCTGGCCCTGCAAGCCGCACCGCCATGCCTCAGAGCCTCACTCATGCTAACGTACGCATCAGCGAGCCTAGCATACTTTCCCACCAGAGCCACTTTCACCTCATGCTCCGGCTTCAAAACCGCGTCCACAAACCCTCTCCAATCCTTGAAATCTTTCTTGCAATCCGAGAAACCAAAACGCTTACAGACAAAATCGCTCATTCCCTGCTCATCCAGAATCAGCGGAACCTGGTAGATTGACCCAACGTTGTACGAGCAGAAAACCGCGTCCTCAGGTATCGTCCCGAACAAGGCGATCTTCCTCCTCGCCTCAGCATCAATCATTTCAGGGCTTCTGGCAACAATCGTGTCAGGCTGAATGCCGATGCGCCGCAGCTCATTCACGCTGTGCTGTAGAGGCTTAGTCTTCATTTCCTGCGTCACATCGAGCACCGGAACCAACGCTACGTGCACATAAAGCGTGTTCTCATAGCCTTCTTCCAAACGCATTTGTCTGATAGCCTCAAGAAACGGCAAGCCTTCGATGTCTCCCACCGTGCCTCCAACCTCAGTCAAAACGACATCCGCAGCGGAATCCTTCGCAACATTGCGTATCCGATGCTTGATCTCGTTCGTAATATGTGGGACGATCTGAACACACCTTCCTAGAAAATCACCGCGCCTCTCCTTCTCAATTACCGCTCGGTAAACCAGTCCAGTCGTGACATTGTTGTCTTTCCTCAGATTCAAATCAAGAAATCGTTCATACCACCCCAGGTCCAGATCGGTTTCGCCGCCGTCATCGGTCACGTAGACCTCGCCGTGCATGTAGGGATTCATAGTTCCAGCATCCACATTGACGTAAGGGTCAATCTTTATCACGCTGACTTTGATTCCTCTCGCCTGGAGCATCTTGCCAATAGAAGAAGTCAATATTCCCTTACCGACCGAGCTCAAAACACCGCCCGTGACAAAAACGTACTTTGTCATAATCTCCCCTTCAGCAATGACAGAACCTTAAAGCGCCCATCGACATTTAAGTTCTTTCGTCATCAACGTGACTGAAAAAAGAATATCGCGTTGAAAGAATTTGATCTGTCAGAGGGCAATAAGCTTGTTAGCGTCTTCGTCTTGGGCCATACATCGCGCCGACGACGATCAGAATTCCGAAGATAATCAGGGCAATCGGCCACACTGTGATGTTTGTGGGAATTATCGGCGGGTTGGTTGACTGCAATATCGTTATCAGTCCCCAAAGCACGATTATAGTGCCTATGGCGATACCAACGATAGCGCCGCCCCGCGGCAAACCGAAGCATTCTCCCTCCATGCGTCTGTAAGTATCACTTTCACCCACTGCGTACAATGAAGCTCCACACTGCACGCAAACCCTTGCATCGTCAGCATTTCTTGTGCCACACTTGGTGCAATAGACCATCTCAATTCGCCACGCTATTCATTCATCGCCGATTTGTTTTAAGACTTTTGGTGAACTTCCAAACGTCACTCTGCTGCAATATCTCTTCCACTTGCTGTTCACTTAATCTGAGGCCGTGAAAGTACCGTCCTCGCAACTTTGAGGCCCTAAAGAAAGTGTCTTTGATCAATAGTGGTCTGGCGAATCTCCTGACGTATCTGAACTCAATTGCTCTTTTCCACCCACCCCGAAAACACTCAGCCCGCTCTTCTTCAGACAAGGCATCTTTCTCCGATACGCGCTCGATTGAACCATACCCAACGAAGGCATCACCAAGTTCCGTCTTGTGAACGAACACGATCATGTGACCCGAACTCCATTTACGGTTCATGTTAGTGTAGTAGATTGCCATGTCGAATACGAGGTCAACTAGCTCCTTGCGTTGCGATTCTCAGGATTGAACCAGACTGTCGACCCACATGGTTGTCTACCCTGGGATCAATCACGATCTCCGAACCCAATTCACTATGAGTTCATCGTCTTATAGGATCTGCGGAACTACGTCTATCTAAGAAGCTGTGAAACTAGAATCACGCATGCGCGCGCTGACCACAGTTGAGTTTTGACTTTCTGCAGCTTGCGGTTTTCGGGTTTTTCACCAATCGCCCGCTATATTCCGTGAAGACAATCTTGCCGAAGCTCTAGGCCAGTGCTAGCTATTCGATTATTCGTCTGAAACTGACTGATGCAAGAATAAACAATATCACGTCGAAGATGGCTATTGCTGCCAAATCGATTGGAAGGTTTGTTAAGTCTCCAGTTATCAACAATCCTCTCACGGCGTCAACTACGTAGCTTAAGGGATTGAAAGCTGAAAAATCCTTCAGGATCTGCGGCATGATTTGAACTGGATAGAGTGCGTTGCTTGCGAAGAAGAGGGGCATTATTATGGCTTGGCCTATTCCCATGAACCTTTCTCTAGTTTTCATGAAGGAGGCTGCGAGGATGGATATGGCTGCGAAACCTCCTGAAGCGAGGAAAATGATCACGAAGGCAAAGATGAAGTATGCTGGGTTAGGAATGAATTTGACGCTCATGATTAACGCGACTGGAATGACTATTAGGCCTTGGAATATTGCCCTCATGCCTGAGGCCATCGAGCGACCGATGACAGTCGCGTATCTGGAGGCCGGCGTGACGAGGAGTTTCTTGAGGATTCCTGAGTCTCTTTCCCAGACCATCATTAGCCCGTAGAATATGCAAAGGAAGGTTGTGGACTGAATAAGCACGCCGGGAGTGATGAAGTCTGTATAGGGTATGTTTCCAGTGGGTATTGCCCTTATGGAACCCATTACTGGTCCAAATATGACGATCCACAGGATGGGTTGAACGGCTCTGAAATAGAGTTCCGTTCTGTCATGTCTAAGTCGCCTCAACTCAAGCTCGATCATGACGAAAAAGGTTCGCACAGAGTCTCTCAATACTATCCTCTCCTGATCATGTCTCTGGTGTGCGTGACTTCGCTTATTCTACCAGTAGTTTCAAGTCGGCTTCCAGCGTATTTCAGGAAGACATCGTCCAATGTTGGTTTCATTATGGAAATTTTCTCCAGAGGGATCTTCTCGTTCCTCAAAATTTCCATGGCCTCCACAAGAGTGGTTTCTGCATCTTCAGAGAGGATATTCAACTCGGTGCTGTTGACTATGACGTCTCTGACAGAGGTTAAAGTTCTTATTTTTTGCAGGGTCGTTTCTTTGACGTTGTTTCCAGCAAGGCTGAATGAGATGGTTTCTCCTCCGAGAGACCGTTTAAGTTCGTCTGCCGAGCCTAACTTGACTATCTTTCCCTTGTCGATTATCGCGATCCTATCTGAGTAAAGGTCGGCTTCGTCCATGTAGTGCGTGTTGAAGAACACCGTCACCCCATACTCTTTCTTGAATGACGTGAGTGTCTCCCACACAACTTTCTTTGCTGAAGGATCCAACCCTATCGTCGGCTCGTCCAAGAACATGATCTTAGGCTTGATCAGCATGGCACATGCAATTTCCAGTCTTCTGACCATTCCTCCGGAGTAAGCTTTCACGAGACTGTGAGCAACTTGACTTAGTCCCATTTTCTTCAATGAGTCGTCAATGATTTGTTTTCTTTCGTGAGAAGGAAGGCCGAAGATCTTGGCATAAATTAGAAGGTTTTCATACCCACTTATGTCTGTCCAGACACTCATTTCCTGTGGCACGTAGCTGATGAGTCTCCGTACTTTACCACCTTCGCGATCGACGTTTAACCCGAAAACATACGCTTCGCCGGCTGTAGGTCTTAGCTGCGTGGTCAGAATTCTCATCAGCGTAGTCTTGCCGGCGCCGTTTGGACCTAGCAGAGCGAAGGCTATGCCTGATTCCAAACGTAAGTCGATTCCATCCAATGCTCTGGTCGTGTGGTTGTAAATCTTGACGAGGTTTTTGACATCGACCGCGATTTCCATCAGGTCTTCTCCAAGCTGGACGTTCGCTTCTGAATTCGATTACTTGGGAGATAATTGCGAAATAAATGTATCTATTCCGTCGGTTCTGCAATCTGCTATTTAGAAATCATTTGGACAAACCTTTCTGGGTCAGATTCTTGAGGTCTTTCGTAAGTCTATGCGCGCGTGAATACGTGCTGACCAAGGATGGCTTAACGTTCTTCAGGAAAAGAAAGTAGGGTAAAATTGCCAGGATTAAGGTGTAATTGCGATTTTTATCTCGGTCTTCGAAGTGGACAATATCTCAAACGCGTCTTTGAGGTTTTCAAGCTTCATCGTTCGAGTTACGAGCGGTCGAACATCGATCGTTCTCGACGATATCAAACGGAGAGCCTTTCTGAAATGCAACGGAGTCGCGTGGAAAGTGCCGAGAACCTTTGTTTCGCCATAATGAAGCTGTTCCGCGTTGACCTTCACCTCAGTGCCTGGAGGGCACCCGCCAAACTCGAGGACCGTTCCGCCTTTTCGCGCCAGTTTCAGAGCTTTTTCCCAGGTCGCTTGCAACCCTATTGCCTCTATGACTACGTCGGCTCCGTATCCTCGGGTGAATTGTTTAACTTTTTCAATTTCATCCTCTTTCTTGCCGTTTATCGTTTCGTCAGCACCGATTTCCTTTGCAAAGTTGAGTCTTTCATCGACCAGATCAATCATCGCGACCTTTTCGGCACCCATCCTCTTGACCGTCAGTAGATGAAGCAACCCTATTGGTCCAGCGCCTATTATGGCGACGGAATCGCCCAACTTCACTCCTGCTTCTTCAACACCGTGAAGAACACAGGCCAACGGTTCGGCCAACGCAGCTTCTTCATACGACACGTGCGGCGCAATCTCCTGCATATTGACCAGAACCATCCGTGCTGGAACCTTGATGTACTCAGCGTATGCGCCCCACAACCAGATCATGTTTTCACAAAGGTTGTAGTTCCCTCTTTGGCACATGGTGCAATGTAGACAAGGGGCACTATTCCCTGCACGAATCCTCTGGCCTTTCACAGGCCATTCCAAACCTTGACCGACTTCAGAAACCTCGCCGGCCCACTCGTGCCCGAAAATTGACGGAAGCTTGATCACCTTTTCAACGTACCCTCGCTGATATATCTTCAGGTCGGTTCCACAAGTTGTGGCAGCCTTCACCTTCACGAGAACCTCGCCCATTCCAACGCGGGGAACGTCCACTTCCTCAATTCTGAGATCTCTGATGCCGTATAGCATCGCCGCTTTCATTTTACTGTTCATTTCATTGCACTTCCACTTCAACCATGAAAATTAAGCTTATTCAGATTCTTCGTTTCGGTCATTTGTTCAGCACCATTACCTTCAGGCTTCTCTCACCCGCTAGGGCAGTTTGGAAGGCCTCAGCGGTCTCTTGAAGCCTGAATCTGTGAGTTATCAAATCTCCAAGCCTAATTCTGCCTGACCGCATAAGTTCCAGTGCTGCTCTTGTCTCAAGGTGAGAGGTTGAGTAGGAGGGTATGATTTGCAGCTCTGAAAAGAACAGTTCTTTCGGGTGCACCTGAAGATACTCTTCCGGGTTCGTGGGCGCGAAGACGCAGAGTTTGCCACCCTTCCTGCATGCAGCAATACCCGCCTTGTAAGCCGCCAGGTTCGGAGCAGTCACAATCGCTATATCAACGCCTCTTCCCTCGGTTTCCGTCTTGACTACGTCGAGCATGTTCTCTTTTTTAGGGTTCACGACGACATCTGCTCCAAGTTTCCTGGCTAAACTCAATCGAAAATCGATCAGGTCACTCACTATTATCGGTGATGCTCCGTAGATTCTTGCAAGAGACGCAAGGATCAGGCCTGTTGGGCCGGAACCAATGATTGCTATTGAATCGCCTATATTTGTCCCGCACTTCTCATGGGCGCGGACGCAGCAGCCCACTGGCTCGATCAGTGTTGCCTGTTCAAAGGACATTTTTCTCGGGATTTTCAACGTGTCCAACCTGAGATTAGGCGCGGGGACTTTGAAATATTCAGCGAAGCCACCCGGCGTGATGTTTGTTTCGTGAAACTGCTTGACAAAGGGTATAGTCACCGTTGAGACAATAGTGACAAGTCATGCAGGCAACGTGATGGTGCACGAAGACCCGGTCGCCGACATCGAACTGACTTACGTTCTTACCTTTCTTTGCGACCACGCCGGCTGGTTCGTGTCCCAGAACGAGTGGTACGCGTTTTTCCAGATACCAGTCCATGAGGTCTGAACCACAAACGCCGCATGCTTTCATGTGGACGAGAATTTCATCTTGCCCTATTCTTGGCTGAGGAATCTCCTCTATCCGTATGTCCTTCTGGCTGTAGTAGACGGCAGCTTTCATTGGGGTTCATTGTCCTTTTGTTTAAGGAACTCGCAACTTTTTCCAAACCCAGATTGTACCAAGTCGGTTCCTACATTTTCTCGATTTTTTCTTTTACACTCCGCAGAAACTGAGCGGCGGGGGCTCCGTCAACGATCCTGTGATCGTATGCTAAGCTTATCATCATCGTCGGTCTGATCTCAACGCGTCCCTCGATTGCTGCTGGCTTTTCAGATATTTTGCCCACTGCAAGTATCGCGGCTTCGGAGAGGTTGATTATGGGGATGAAGAAATCAACTCCGTACATGCCCAGGTTGGTCACTGTGAAGGTTCCTCCGGTTACTTCTTCTTTCGACAGCTTTGCCTGTTTTGCCTTTTCCGTCAAGCCAACGACTTCGGTGTCGATGTCCTTCAGAGTTTTCTGATCCACGTTCCTTATCACTGGAACGACGAGTCCATTCTCGGTGGCGACGGCAACACCAACGTTCACGTCTTGGAAGATCTTGATCTTGTCACCTTCAAGACTGGAGTTTATTATCGGTACATCTCTCAAGGCTTCTGCAACGGCTTTGACGATGATCGAGGTGTATGAGACTTTGAGTCTATCATGGAGTTCTGCGGCGTTGGAAACGTCGACTTCCATAACAACCGTGCTGTGAGGAGCAGTCCTAAAGCTGGTCGCAAGTCGCTCGGCTGAGGTTTTCCTGAAACCGCTGAGAACGATGACCTCTTTGATCTTGGGCTGCACTCCCGTTCTTGTTTCTAGGAATTTCTTTACGTCGTCTTCGTCTATTCGTCCTTCTGGCCCGCTTCCTGTTATCGTTGCCAAATCGATGCCTTGATCTTTTGCGAGACGCTTCGCTGCCGGAGACGCTAGGACTCGTTCTTGGCCTCCGGTCGTCATACTGGGCGAGGCTGGTCGGGTTTCAATTTGTGGTAGGGGCTCGTCTGGAGCAGTTATCACGGCCAGAACGGCGTTGACTGGGGCGTCGACTCCTGCTTCCACGAGAATCTTCCTCAGCACGCCTGTTGCTGGTGATTCCAGGTCATAGGTGGCTTTTTCTGACACGACTTCGGCTATGGGTTCACCCTTCTCAACCGTTTCGCCTTGGTTCTTGTACCATTTCCCGACTGTTCCTTCCTTCATCGTTACGCTGAGTCTTGGCATGACCACGTCAGTTGCCATTTCACACGATCTCCTTGATGGCTCGAATTATTGATTGCTCGTTGGGAATTATAAATTGTTCCAACGGAGGACTAAACGGAATAGGTGTGTCAGAAGCGGTCACGCGCTTTATGGGAGCGTCAAGATAGTCTATTGCTTCCTCGGCCACCCTAGCGGCGATTTCTGCGCTTACTCCTGCGGTTTTGCAGTCTTCGCTCACTACAACAATTCTTCCGGTTTTCTTGACGGATTTGATTATCGTCTTGGTGTCCAGGGGTGTGAGCGTTCTCGGGTCAATGACTTCAACGCTGATTCCGTCTTTCTCTAGAATTTGAGCGGCGTCGAGCGCCTTGTGAACCATGTAGAGGGTGGCGACGACTGTTACGTCGGATCCTTCCTTTTTCACAGCGGCTGCTCCGAAGGGAACCAGATATTCATCTTCAGGAACTTCGCCTTCAACCGGATAGAGAAGCTTGTGTTCGCAGAAGAAAACGGGGTTTTCACCGCGAATTGCAGTCTTAAGCAGTCCTTTTGCTTCGTACGGTGAGGAGGGCACCGCAACGTTGAGTCCTGGAACGTGCATGTACCATGCCTCCAGGCTCTGTGAATGATGAGACGCGAGATTAACGCCAGCGCCGAAAGGCGTTCTTACCACGAGTGGGCACGTGGCTTGTCCTCCGAACATGTACCGTATCTTTGCGGCTTGGTTTGCGATTTGATCCATGGCCAACGCCGTTAGGTCTCCGAACATGATTTCAGACGACTGGACGCATTCCTGTTATTGCGGCGCCGACGGCCGTACCGACTATTGCCGATTCTGATATCGGGGTGTCCCTTACTCTTTCGTCACCGAATTCCTGAGCCAATCCATCGGTCACTTTGAAGGCGCCTCCCCAGTATCGTCCGATGTCTTCGCCAAGCAGAAAGACCGATGGATCTCTCTTCATTTCTTCCCTCAGCGCTTCTCGAAGCGCGTCTCGGTAAGTGATTTTTCGCACGGGCATCTCGCCTCTTAACCATAGACGTCTTCCAATGCCTCGTCCGGCTTTGGGTACGGACTGGCCAAGGCAAACTTTGCTGCGTCTTCCACCATCGCTTCGGCTTCCTTCTGGATTTTTGCTATTTCGTCTTCTTGAAGAACGTGATCCTTCAATGCCTTGTCTTTTAGTCTTCGAATTGGATCTTTGGCCAACCACTCATCGACCTCTTCTTTTGCTCTGTACTTGCCGGGATCAGCGCGCGAATGACCGCGACGCCTGTACGTCTTGCACTCCATGAGCGTTGGACCTTGACCTTTCCTCGCGTTATCGACGGCGCATACGTGCTGCCTCGTACACGGCTAGGACATCATTTCCATCGACGCATACGCCTGGGATCCCATAGCCTGATGCACGGTCCGAGACGTTTTCGAATCCTCATCACTCTTGACTGTCGCGTTCCCATCGCGTAGAGGTTGTTCTCGCAAACGAAAATGACTGGCAAATTCCATATGGACGCGAGGTTCAGGCTTTCATGAAAGGTTCCTTGGTTTGAGGCGCCTTCACCGAAGAAGCATGCAGTGACCTGATCGGTATGTCTGAGCTTTGCTGAGAGACCAGCACCGACGGCTATCGGAAGCCCAGCGCCCACGACGGCCGTGGCGCCTAGCATGCCGACGTTGAAGTCGGCGATGTGCATTGAGCCGCCTTTTCCTTTGCAGTAGCCCGTTTCTTTTCCCAGGATTTCGGCCATGACTCGCTTCATATCGGCTCCTTTTGCTATGCAGTGTCCGTGACCTCGATGGGTGCTCGTGATGTAATCATCATTTCGCAGATTACTGCACACGCCAACGGCGACTGCCTCTTCGCCGGCGTACAGGTGAATCGTGCCGGGAACGAGGTTTTGACCGTAAAGGTCGAAGACTTTTTCTTCGAAGAAGCGAATCTCAAACATCTTTTGAAGCATATGAACGAGTAATTCCTTGTTCAGACTTGTTGCCATTCGAGTGTTCTCCGTCTTTTAGCATGTTGATTCATTTGCTATAGACCCTTTCCACTAATATTATACCGTTTCGCTCAGAGCAGGACGCGCCTACGTTGACGGTTAAGTTCAGGTGGATTCTGAATACTCATTTGTGCTCAGAATTTCCGTTTCTGAATTCTTATTAGGATTCAACATGAAATACGGGCGATCGGCGAAAAAAATTGGCGAAGAAAAACGTAATCATATATGTAGCGGTTTTAGCATTAGCTGCCATAGTGATTGTCAGGGGTTTTCGCAGTTGTCACGTCAATCGAAAACTATCCCGAGCAACGGAACCATTGTAGGAGTAAACTTGGGCGTTTACCTAGACGCACCATGCACTAATCAAGTGTACTCTATAAATTGGAGTGATGTGAGCCCTGGAAGTTATGTGACACAACGAGTCTACATCGTGAACAAAGGAACAACTGACATGACGGTGAACTTGAGTAATGGCACTTGGAGTCCTGTTGAAGCGAACGAATACTTGACGTTAACATGGAACAAAGTCGGAGCGACTGTGCAACCAGGCGTGGGTAATGCCACCTTAGCAACCCTGACTCTAACGGCCTCAGCGTCCTACCAAAATGGGACAGACCTTCACCGGTGACGTTATCATAACCGGAACGCATAACTAAAACGCGAGTCCCCCAGCACCCATTTTCTTTTTGAACCGACACGAGTTTCCTAGCCATATTAGTTTGCCATGGTTCATTGCTCAGGAGAAAATGTGTTGAGAAGAAGTGTACCGAGCTGTTTCTCGAATTAGTCCGCGCATTTTATTCGATGTTTTTTCAGTGATTGTGGGCCCTCCCCTCCTAGGTTTCAATGTACCATGAATATTTGGATCCAAATATGCCCGACTCGAGAGTCTTTTTCTTTTGATTTGTTCTAGTTGGTTTTGCCAGCACAAACCATATAGAGTCTCGTACCAAGGTATTTACCAATTGTAACAGCAGACTTGACCTAAGTATTGACAGCAGGGAGTGAGGGAGGTGCAGAGGTCCTATTCGAAATTGTTGGGAATCGTCGGAAAACCGAACACTGGTAAATCGACTTTCTTCTGTGCAGCGACGCTGGCTCCCGCGGAGATCGCCAACTACCCGTTCACGACGATTAAACCCAACAGGGGAATAGGCTACGTTCGAACGCCTTGCGTCCACGAAGAATTCGACGTCACCGACAATCCTGCTAACTCCATATGCATGAACGGTGTGAGACTGATTCCTATTGATTTTATCGATTGCGCAGGCTTGGTTCCAGGTGCGTGGGAAGGGAAAGGTTTAGGAAACCAGTTTTTGGATGAGATTCGCAAAGCCGACGCGCTGATACACATTGTTGACGCCTCGGGTGGAACGGACTGTGAAGGAAGACTGTGCAAGCTCGGTGAGAACGATCCTCTTGATGACGTGAAATTTCTGGAACACGAGATCACGATGTGGATGAGCAGCATATTGAAGAAGGATTGGCCAAAGATTGCGCGGACAGCCGAGACAGAGTCCAAGGACCTTGCAGAAATGCTTGAAGAGCGGTTGAGCGGGTTGGGAATAAAGAGAAATCATATTCTTGAAGCCTTGAGAAAGTCAGGTCTCAGTGGGGAGAAGCCAACGTTCTGGAGTGATGAGGACTATCTTAGGTTTGTGGACACGCTGAGACAAGTTTCGAAGCCCATATTGATCGTCGCTAACAAGATGGATCTGCCGACATCTGAGGCGAACCTTGCTCGATTGAAGGAGTCGAATCGCCTCGTTATCCCAGCCTGCGCGGAAGCCGAACTTGCGCTCCGACGAGCGGCAGAGAAGAAACTGATCGACTACAGGCCGGGAGACTGCAACTTCAACATCAGCGTTCCTGAAAAGCTCAACGAAAGCCAGATCAAGGCATTGGAAACTATAAAGCAGAAAATTCTGATTGAGATGGGTTCAACGGGAGTTCAGGAAGCCATAAACACGGCCTATTTCAAGCTGCTCAGCATGATAACGGTGTACCCAGTCGAGGATTTGGAGCACTTGAGTGATCACATGGGAAGGGTTTTGCCTGATGCTTATCTGGTGCCGTACGGTACGACGGCGAGACAGCTTGCTTACATTATCCATACAGATCTGGGTCAGGGCTTCTTGTATGCCGTTGAGGCGAGGGAGAAAAAAAGGGTTGGAGAAGATTACGTGCTTAAAGATAGAGACGTTGTTTCTATAGCGAGTTCGCGCAGGAGAGCGTAGGCAGGTCTACTCACCGAATCTTCTTTTGCGCCTTTGAAAGGTTCTCACGGCTCTCAAAAGATCGATCAAACGGAAATCTGGCCAATAAACGTCCAGGAAGAAGAGTTCGCTGTAGGCGGACTGCCACAAAAGAAAGCCACTGAGTCTTTCCTCTCCTGACGTTCTTATGATCAGATCTGGGTCTTGCTGTGGCATGTGTGAAGTGTACAAGTACTGTTCGAATGTTTTCTCATCGACTTTTTCAGGGTCCAATTTGCCGTCGTGCACTTCTCGTGCTATTTTTCGAGCGGCGTCAACGATTTCCGCTCTTCCTCCATAAGCAAAAGCGAAATTCAAGAAGTGTTTGCTGTAGTTTTCAGTTGTCTTTTCCACTTCCCCTATCAGCTGTTGCAGCTCCTCAGGCAGCAAGCCGGTTCTGCCGATAATTTTGACACGGACCTTGTCATTGTGAATCCTTGCGTCAGTCAGAAGCTTGCGGAACCATTCCTGTGCAATTCGCATGATTTCCTGAATTTCTGCGGAGGTCCGCCGGAAGTTTTCGGTAGAGAAAACGTAAAGTGTGACGGATTCAACGTCGAGTTTTAGGCACCAATCGAGAAGTTCTTCCACCTTCTCTGCGCCTCTTTGCGTGTCCAAGCCATGGATCAACGGTCTTCCCTGAAGCCCATCTCCTGTTTCCGTCCAGAATTATTGCTATGTGCTGAGGTTTGACGCCGTTGCTGACCTGTCGCCACAACCATTCTTCATAGAACTTGTAGGCGCCAATCGTTGAAAGCAAGGTTTTGAACACTATTCGAACCTCATCATCATACAGACAAGGGCAAGGTCGTCTTGTGGATCATCGGTAAAAGTCGCGTGCTTTCAATTAAGAGTTTCTCCGAGTCTGGGGCAATTCATTTGATGCGGTCGCAAACTTCGGCAGCAGCAGAATGCTCGTTCTTTGGGCTATTCTTGTCCAAGCTCTTCAACTTGCCCTTCCGTCTCTCGGAAGAATGCTTTCGTCCGACGGTGCACCAGGAAGGTTATCAGGACCGAGGCTACTCCTATCAATACGCCCACAACTACTGCAAGAACGAGCCGTTCAGAACCCGTGTTCCCGATCAGAAGTTCCGAGGCCGAATCGAAGATTTGTCGTGACCAAGCAATTGTCACTATCAGGGCGCAATTTCGAAGCAGTCTCGAATCCCGTTCGAGATACCAACGGATGGCTCTGCCTGAAAGAGTCACGCAGATGCCTATCACAATGAGGGTGATCGCGTCTCCGATGAAGAAGCCAGTCAGCCGGGGCAAGATGGTGAGGTACCCAGCAATGTCTTGCTGAGGTGTAACCTCGATTGCCGTACGGGCTGCCCCGAGGTATATTCCTAAGACAATGCACAGCGCTCCTGCAAGCATTGAGAAACTCGAGATCTGCACTCGTAGCGGAGGCGGAGAGTACTCTCTGATCCACTTGTAGAAGCCTTTTGCCATTCTGTCTACTCCGAAACCTTTGATCAGCAGGAAAACGCTGAGGACAAAAACGAAGGCTATGATGTAGTACTGTACCAAACCGATAACTGCAAACACTACAAGAATCAGTATCAACAAACCCGGCAAACCCAAAACAATCCGAGAGTAGCGCGGGTTATCCACAAGGATTCTTAGGTACCTAGAGAATAGTGCGGCAGTCTCTTCTATCGATTCGCTGTGCTTGACGATTATCCGTCTGACAGAGGTCACGGGAACTCTGGACTGAACAACCGGCAAAACAGCTTCGTCAGAGTAACCGTCCGTAACGAGAATAACTTCAGTTGCAGAAAACGATGCAAGCAAGTCGTTAAGTTCAGCAACCAGCTTTCTGTCCGCGCTGATTCCACCAAGCTCGGAACCAGAGAGCGTCGCAATCTCAAAAACCTCTTCTGGCTTGCCTTCGACCTTCAGACGATCATAGATACGTACAGCCTCGAACATGGCGTTAGCATCAGGCTCTTCAGGGTCCTTCAAAGCCAACGAAACAGCGGCGTTAAGGTTCTCTTCCCTGCCCAGGACAGGTGTTTTGACTCCAGCCTTTGCTCCCAAATCACCGTCCCTATCGACACATAAAACGAGAATGCGTTTTTGTTCGCTTGCGCTGGGATCGCTCATGTGAATCTCAATGGCTGAGTGTATATGTGAATGTTCACTTTAACCTTGCGTTGTAATGCCTTTTTCAGACAGAAGCTGAAATTCTTGCCAACTCAGTTTTTCGCCTCGTTTCAGCTTTTCTCTGGCCTTTTCTTCAAGCGTCTGTCGAAGCTCGTTTTCGTTTTGTTTCTTTTCTTGCTCCTCTTCGTCATGAATCTCGCCTTTGAGCTGGCGGATTTCTCTTGTGATGCTCACTATCTGATCTTCTATTGGCTTCGCTTTCTCTTTGGCGTCAAGAAACTGCTTATGAAAAGCGTCAGCTTCCGTTTTGGCGTTCTTCGCTTCCTGAACTTTTGCCAACATCTTCGCATGTGTTTCCTGACTTTTCTTGGCTTGAGCGATCAGTGCCTGATGGCAACGTTGACTCTCCGCCCTCAGTTCCGCAATTTCGGTCCTGAGCCCATTGACGGTTTTGCGGAGACGCTCAAATTTTCTGTGAACACTGAGCTCGTCCTCGAGCTCCTTCACTTTCCCAACAAGTTCTTTGTCTTCCTCAAGGGTATGTGAAGTCGTTTGAATCTGCCAATCTATTGACTCAACCTCTTCCTTTAGATCCTCGTGGCTTCTACGAGGCCTTTTCTTCGCTACCGATCGGCTTTTCTCATTGAGCTCACTGATTTGCAGGATTTTTTCCTTGACCCCTGCCGCGATATCGTTCCGTCGTTCCTTAAGCTCACGAACCTTGTCGTTTATCTGGTCGCGTTCGCTCTTGAGTTGTTGGATTTCATCCCGTAGACCCCTAAATTTCTCGTTTAACTTGTTCCTCTTCTCTGCTGACTCGCTTGCTGAATTGTGTAAAGAATCATACTCGTCTCTCAATGACGCGAGTTTCAGGTCAATTTCTTTTATCATACGAGCTTTCTGCTGCGCCGACAAGGTTTCCTTCCTTCTTTTCCTCCATCTACTATCGGCCTAATTACTATTGCTTTCCTTAGAAAGCCAAGTCAAACCCAATCGAAATACTTGAAGCTTCCGAAAAGTGAGCGGGAATTTGGAAACACTGCCCTTATTCCAAGATTATCCGTGCGTCAACAATTTTTGCGCCTTTTTCGTAAACTATTA
>CAVTZU010000009.1:0-84398 GCA_963739305.1 Candidatus Bathyarchaeota archaeon
TTTAGGTTTTTCGAGTAAACTTTCCGTTTTTGCCTTCTTCAACAATTCAACGTGCCGGGCAAGCTCTTTCACCACCGCCTCGAAAACACGTTTGCCTTTTGCAGCGGAAGCCGTCGACGTCTTGCCGAACGAGCCTGAAGCTGTCTCATCGATCGTGCTCAAAGCAAGAGTGACGCCCTCTGCAAACAAGGCATTCTTTTCAACTTTCTCGTCCACGGCCTCTTTGATCTGAACTAGCTCTGGGTTGAGAACCATGTTCATCGAGGTTTCTTCAGCAGCCGCGTGTCTCCGTTCGTCGCCCTTGAATATATTTGGCAAAAGCACGGCAGCAGCCGGCCACCACTGGAACACTGACACAAACACGCCTTCTTCTCTCAGTTCACGAGCCATCTCCGCAAGAGCTGAAAGGTTCCCACCGTGTCCGTTGACAATAACGATCTTGTGCACGCCGTAGTACTTGAGCGATAAACAAACATCTTTCATGTATCTTTTCAAAGCTCTTGGAGACACCGAAATCGTTCCCCAGAATTGTTTGTGGTGAGGACTCACGCCGAACGGGATTGTTGGCAGGCAGACGACGCCTGTCATTTTCGCAACTTCTTCGGCTATGCCTCTGGCGATCAGATGGTCCGTTCCAAGCGGGTTTGGAGGACCATGCTGTTCATTTGACCCTACTGGCACGATCGCGATATCATACTTCGTAAAATACTGTTTCGCCTCTCTCCACGTCATTTCATTCAGCAAGACTTTCACTGGTTTGTTCCTCCACGAAACGGTTTTATTGCATGTCGACCGAATATAAGCTTACAATTTGAAGCGGGTGGTTATGCGTTTGAAAGCGGTGATCTTGGCAGGCGGCTTCGCTACGAGGCTTCGGCCGTTGAGTTGCACGCGACCGAAGATTCTTTTTCCGATAGTCAACAAGCCACTGCTTCAGTGGACTTATGAAAGACTAGCCAAGAACAACGTCAAAGATGTAATTCTTGCAGTTTTCTATCAAACGGAAGTTCACATAAAACAACACCGTATCCCAAGATGCGGATTACAGGTCAACTATTCACGTGACCCATTGCGAAAGCCGTTGGGGACAGGGGGCGCAATAAAGAGAACGGAGAAACGCGTCGGACATGATTCTCCCTTCCTAGCGCTCAACGGTGACACTTTCGCGGACATAGACTACTCAGAAATGCTCAATCGACATGAGAAAAACAAGTGTACGGCGACGATAGCGCTCCATGAAGTGCGAGACCCAAGCAGATACGGTGTGGCGACGTTGGCGAGAGACAATCGAATAAAGGGATTTTTTGAAAAACCAGCGTCAGGAAAAGTTCCGAGCAATTTGATTAACGCAGGAACATATGTGCTCAGTCCAAGGATTTTCAAATACATTCCAGAAGGTCGAACAGTGTCAATCGAACGCGAAGTCTTCCCAAAGCTCGTTGAAGAACACGAGCTCTACGGCTACGTTCATCACGGTTTGTGGACAGACATCGGCAAACCCGAAGATTATAAGGAATTGAACAGAACCATGCTTGACAGAAACGGCGGTACGACTGGATTACAAAGGGGAAGGCGTGAAAATTAAGGGTCCAGTAGATTTTGACAAGGACGTCAGCATAGGAAGAGGATCAATAATAGGTCCATACACCGTCTTGGGACACAACGCCACCATTGGCACTTATGTTGACATAGAAAACTCGATACTTCTCCCTGGAACTGAGGTATCCGACAATGCTCAAGTGCACAACGCAATAATTGGTGAAGGTGTTTACATCGGTAAGAAAGTAAACGTCAGAGAAGGCTGCATTGTCGGAGATCACGCAAGAGTAGAAGACAATGTGTCATTTCCAGCCGGAACCTCGATCTGTCCAGCTAAAGAAGTGTCGGAAGAAGGACTCTAGCATTTAGAAAATTATCGAATCAGGGAGGAAAGCAAAATGTCGAACCAAAAAAGGTTGTTTGGAACGAATGGAATACGTGGACTGGTCAACGTGGATCTGACTTCCGAGATGGCAGTACAAGTTGGTTTCGCGATTGGCACGTTCTTCAAACGAGGCACGGTCATTCTTGGTTATGACGCAAGAACAAGTGGACCGATGCTCGCGAAAGCCATGGTTGCGGGACTTAACGCGACAGGATGCAGGGTTCTCATGGCCGGAATGGCTCCAACGCCAGCTCTGCAATTTCGGTGAGAAACAAAAGAGTTGATGGCGGAGTGATAATTACGGCGTCTCACAACCCTCCTGAGTACAATGGGATAAAGGTTCTTTGGAACGACGGTGTAGAAATCTCACACGAGCAAGAATTGGAAATTGAAGAAATCTACTTCAATGAAAATTTCAAGCTTGCCGCATGGGACAAAATCGGGGAAACCCACGAAATTCTTGGAGTCATCGACGAATACATCTATGCCATCGAAACCCACGTGGACCTCAAGACGATAAGAAAGGAGCATTTTCACGTCGTCATAGATGCTGCGAACAGCGTGGGTGCGCTTGTAGCTCCTCGTTTGCTCCGCGAACTCGGGTGCAAGGTTACGACGGTAAACGCCAACATTGATGGAACTTTTCCGGGAAGGCCCCCTGAACCTCGACCGGAAAACCTTAGAGACCTAGCGCTCACGGTGAAGGCCGTAAAAGCGGACTTGGGTGTGGCTTACGATGGAGACGCCGATCGTTCGGTGTTCGTTGACGAGAAAGGGCAGATTCATATGGGCGACAAGACTTTCGCTTTGGTTGAAAAGTATTTCCTGAAAGAGCATCCTGGCGAGAAGATAGTCACTCCGGTAAGCTCTTCAACTATTGTCCAAGATGTAGCTGACACTTACAAGGGCGTGATAGTTTGGACTAAAGTGGGAAGCGTTACGGTTGCCCAAAAAATGAAAGAACTCGGAGCTAAACTCGGTGGAGAAGAGAACGGCGGAATATTCTACGGACCGCATCAACCAGTCAGAGACGGTGCCATGTCAACCGCGCTGATTCTGCAGATAATTGCAAGAACAAAACGGAAATTGTCAAGCCTCATCAAGGAACTGCCAGAATACTTTATTGAGAAAGGCAAGGTTGAATGCAGAGAAGAACAAAAGGCAAAGATACTGAAGAAACTGATTTCTGAAGTCAAGAATTTGAACATAAATACGATCGATGGTGTAAAAATCCGTTTCGACGACAAACGAGCGATACTTATCAGACCAAGCGGCACAGAACCCATCTATCGGCTTTACGCGGAAGCAAAAACCGCGGAAAAAGCCCGAAGACTTGTGAGCGAATACACTCAGAAACTGAAGAGAATAATCACCGGACTTAACGATTAGAAGGCCCAAACACCACTTTGGAAGAAAGAACATGTCGACGCCGCTGATCCACGCACAACTTGAGGACTTGGACACCGCGGAGAAACGCGGAAAGTACACAGTCTGCATCGTTGGTTGCGGACAGGTTGGAGTTCTGCACGCCCTTCTGTTTGCAGATGCGGGCTTCAAGGTGATCTGTTTCGACGCGGATCAGACTGTTGTAAACGATTTGATGAAAGGAAAAACGCGCTACTTAGAAGATGAGACACAGGCTAAACTGAAGAATCACGTTAAGTCTAAACAGATAGCTGCTACGAGCGACATGAAGGAAGCAATCTCGAAGAGCAGCATTATTTTGTTGAATGTTTCTCCGAGGATAGATTCCAAGAAGAAGATCGATTACTCAAGCATTGAAAACACGTGCAAAAAGGTAGGTCAAAGTCTCGCGTGTGGTTCGCTTATCATCATCACAAAACCAATGGGAATCGACGTTTTCAAGAGCACGATTGAAGAAACCTTAGAAAACGCTTCTGGCTTCAAAATCGGAACCGACTATGCGCTGGCTTACAGCCCACTTGGGCATTCATTTTCTCCACGTATCGTTGCGGCACCTGACAAAAACAGTCTAGATATTTCATCAGCCGTGCTCGGATTAATCACCAAGGGTGAACTCAAGAAGACAGACAACGTAAAAGCGGCAGGGATGGCAGCACTCTTTGCAGTTCAGCGCCAAGACGTGAACGCTGCATTGTCAAACGAGCTGACTCAATTCTGCGAAAAAACAAAGGTCGATTATCTCGAAGTTAGTGAACTCCTGAAAGGCTCGGGTGATAGCTCTTCTTCGGTGCCGACGCTCTCCAGCACACTGTCAAAGGAGGAGCTTTATCTTCTTCTCACTGATGCCGAAAACCTGAACCTGAAGCTACACATCGTGGAAGTCGCCAGGGACATAAACGAACAGGCAGCCAAACGCGTTGCCAACCTGGTCAAGGATGCACTCAGAAGCTGTGGGAAAACGCCTAGAAGAGCCAAAATAGCTCTGCTGGGATTATCAGAGACACCGAATATGAAAGGGCACCCGAAAAGAATCGTGAGGGAAATAGCTCAAGTGTTGTTGGCTAAAGGTTCCAGGATTAACCTTTACGACCCGTACTTTTCGGAAGACGATTTGCTCGACTCACAGTTTCACTTGAAAAAGAGTTTGACCGAAACTCTTGAAGGCTCGGATTGTATAGTAATAACGACAGGCCACGACCAGTTTAGACGCATGAACCTAGACAGACTGAAGATCATGATGAAAAGGCCAGGCGCTATCGTCGATCTTGAAGGGATCTTCGAACCTGACAAGGTAGAAAAGCGAGGCTTCATATATCGCGGGTTAGGAAGAGGAGTTTGGACAAAATGAAAAAACTAGGCGTAGCCGTCGTTGGAACAGGTTTCTGGGGCAAAAACCACGCTAGGGTCTACCGAGAACTCGAGGAGACAGATCTACTGGCTGTTTGCGACATAGACGCCGGAAGAGCCAGAGCTGTAGCAGACCAGTTCGGTGCGAAATCCTACACCAGCGTCAGGAGGATGCTCAAAAATGAAGAAATCAAGGCCGTTAGTGTATGCACGTGGTCGACAAGCCTCGCAAGGGTTGCCACGGAGGCCGCCAATGCAGGAAAACACGTTCTCGTTGAAAAACCCATGGCTGCAAGCGTCAGACAAGCAGAGAAACTGCTTGAGGCTGTAAAGAAAAATCATGTGCATCTTACCGTAGGGTTTCTCATGCGCTTTATTCCAGGACTTCAACAGATGAAGAAGGCAGTTGAAGAGAATAGGATTGGTGAACTTGTGAGTGCCACGGCAAAACGAGTCTCTCAGTGGCCTGAGAGAATCGGGGATGTAGGAGTTGTGAAGGACACGGCCATCCACGACATAGACGTCATGCTGTATCTATTTGATAAAGACCCAATAGCCGTGTATGCTAAGACGGGGAGCATGAGGAACAAGAAATTCGAAGATTACGCGCAAATCATGCTGACGTTCGAAGACCAAAGGACCGCGTTCATTGAGTCTAACTGGTTGACGCCGTACAAGACGAGGATTCTAATTGCCACGGGAAGCGAGGCCATAATTAGCTTGGATTACATCACACAGGAGCTGCGGATTGAAGACGCAAAACAAACGGTTCAACCAAGGTATCCAACAACGGAACCATTGAAGCTTGAGCTTCGGCATTTTGCAAACTGCGTGCTTGGCAAGGAAAAGCCGTTGATTACCGGGTTGGACGGGTTGAGAGCTCTGAGGATAGCTGAGTCAGCCTTGAAGTCGTCAGCTTCAGGAAAAATCGTGAAGCTGAAGTAGAGTTGTTCCCCCGAAAAATCAGGGTTTCTTCAAGTTGAAGGGTTTCCCTTCGGCGATTATCTCCTTTGGTATTCTTGCCTTCCATTTTTTCAGGAAGGGCAGGTCCTCATTCTTCTTTCGCAGCTCGTCAGGCAACATCTCGGGAATCTCATCTCTGATTGGATACCATCGAGAGCATTTCGGGCAGATTATTAGGCCTTCGATGACCTCGTCGTCCTCCTCAAAAACGTGAAGCTCAAGAGGATAATACTTGTCAATCGGACACGCAAGGATGTCCATCAGCGACTTCCTGATATTATCACGCCCCAGCTTATGTTCAAGGCAAAAGTATAAAGCTTTTTCACGGTGGCAGACTTCATTGGAGACAAGTCACAAACATAAGTTATTGGCAACGTTAGAGGGGATCAACATGAGGAGTCGAGGATCTGTCCCCTCTTGGGATTATTTGGATATCTAAGACTACTTGATACCAGTTTGGACCGGTTTCTCTGACGACTCGACCATAGAAGGTGTCAAATGAAGCCCCCAAAGTCAGCAGTTTTTCTGTGACTTTGAGCCTGACCTTCTCCACTGGGTCTTCAGTTTTCTTGGCGTGCATGAAATCGTAATAGTGAAGGGATCCACCGCTCTCCTTGAGCGCAAGCAGAGCATAGGGAAGGTATTCGAGGGCTTTTTCAGGCAAAGGCATAAGAACCCTGTCTGCAACGTGGCGCAGTCTTTTCTGGACGATGTCTTTCGCGTCTCCAAGAATTGGAACCACATTTACAAACACTCCGTTCATTCTTACGTTTTCTTTCATGTACTCGACGGCTACTGGGTTGATGTCGATTGAATAGACTTTTCGGGCGTTCGATTTCTTGGCGATGAGGATGGAATAGCAGCCGACGCCGGCAAACATGTTCACAACCACCTCGCCGTATTTGACTGTTTGAGCGATTCGCATTCTCTCGTGGAGGAGTCTTGGTGAAAAGTAACATTTTGCGACATCGACTCTGAAGACACATTTCGACTCTTTGTGAAGGGTTGAGGTCGTTTTCTCGCCCGCGCCGTGCTGGAGTTTTCGAAGCCTGAACTTGCCGCTGACAGCGCTCGTTTGGAACAATACTGTTTTGACGTTTGCGTGGTTAGACATGATCATTCGCACGATGTCCTTGCCATGCTTTCTGGATTCCCGTGTGAGCTGGACTATCGCGATGTTGCCTATCATGTCGTAAGAATTAACGATGGCAGAGTCTTCTCTTTCCCGACAAGTTTGCGAAAGCCGAGTCCGCGAGTGTTTAGTCAAGCTCGGATCGTTCCTATGGTTCAGTGATTGGGCTGGAAACGTTTAAAAGCAAACTGGCTTTCTCCCTTTAGGAAGAGGGAAGCATTTGGGCGATAAGTCATCTTCAGGCATCGCTTACGAGTGCGTCAAGTGTGGCGCTCGGGTTCCAGCCGAAGAACTGGATATGCGCGGCGGCGAGATTAAATGTATTATCTGTGGGTATCGGATTCTGAAGAAGGTCAAACCTCCGGTGGTTAAGCGGATCCCTGCTAAGTGAAGAAACGAAAAAGAGAGAATGTTTTAGCGGACAGTTTTCTTTTTCGTAGCCGTTGCTAGAATATTTCTTTTTCTCCGATTTTGCGCAGTGTTTTGCCTCGAAGCCTCACTGTGGGTCCGATGACTTCGTCCGGTGCCTTTTCTATTGTTTTTCTCTTTATGGTTTCTCCGCATATTCCTCGTGGAAGCAGTCGTCTCTTGGTGCAGATTGCGTAGGTGCAGATTGCGACGTTACACATGTCTTCTGTCCATCTGCACCATACGCCATCTTTTTGGTTTACGGTAGCGTTCTTCGTGCATTTGAAGGCTTCACACGTTTGAGAACAACTTTTGACTTGTGCCAATACATGCACAACCTCTGGTTAAATTTTTTCTAACAAAACTCTATGGTTGCTTGTCTACTTCTTTCAAGAGTAGAATTAACGCTTTTTGATATAAACTTTTTTCCTTAGGACTCCTTATTTGGACTATCGGTTTGTCTTTGTTGAGGATCAGCTTTTGAAGAGTCGGTTTCCTCGGTCTTGGTTTCTTGAGGTTTGGCTCTTTCGGGTTCGGTTTCCTCGGTTTCGGTCTTCATGGGTTTGGTTCGTTGTCGTCTGTAGATTTCTGCTATCAGAAGGACTACTACGACTATTACGATGATGGCAATGGTTGTGAGTTGGCCTGCGTCCATGAGTGTTCCTGCCACCACGACGTATTTGCTTATTGTGATTTTGAGCGTGGCGTTGTTTTGCAGGTCGATGCCTTGACCAACTAACGGTGTGGATGGATCGCTTGAGTAGACGCTTACTTGGAGGCTTCCTCCGACTAGATTATTGAAGGTGACTTTTCCGTCTGCCGCCGTTGTACCTGTGACCTGTGGCTGTGCGTTACCTTGCACTTGTACGTTCATTGCTGAGATTCCTTGGCCGAAGTAGTCGACGATCTGGACTGTCAGTGTTAGTCCGTAGAGGTCGCATGGGATTGTTGTCGCATTGTTCCCGAACAGGTCAATGGTTGTTTCGTTTAGGACTGTTTGGTTGCTTCCTAGGACTTGGATTCTGTATATGCCGAAGGGGGCAGTGAATGTGATCTGCCCGTTTGTGTCGGTGTTGCCCTGGAAGATTGGTGCGCCCTCGAGGTCTTGGGCTTTTACGAGCGCGTTATTGAAGGGTTGTCCGTTTGCTTTTGTGGCGTTGATTTGAAGGTTCAGGTTTGGACATAGAATCGTTATGTTGTACCATGGCTGTGGGGTGTTGTTTATGAGAAGGCTCGAGAGGTTGGTTATGTTGAATGAGTTGCTGTAGCGAGTCAGGTTGAGGCTGTACGTTTGGTTTGGGAGTAAACTGTGAATTATGACGCTTCCGTTTAGGTCGCTTGTGTACGTATTATTGTACGGGCTGAGGAATACTCCGGCTTCTGGGATGTCGAGTTGGGCTCCGTTGACGTTTGCGATTACTTGGATTCCGAGGTTGGTGAGGTTGCACGTTATGTCAAAAGCGATCGTGTCGTTTACTTGGACGTCTTGTTCGCCGAGGAGCACGCCTTGGTAGTATGCCTGGCAGGCGAAGCTGCCTATTTCGAGGTAGAGGGTTACGGCTCCTGTGGTCGTAGTGTTTCCGCTGGTTGTTAACGTCTCGTTCTCGTAGGCTTGGATGGTGATGGATGCGACCGTTTCGTTGGCGAGGTTTCTGGCGGTGACGTTGACTGGGAATCCGGGGATCGTGAAGTTTTGGTTGTCAGGGATGGTTTTTCTGGCTGCTGTGTTGACAGCGACGATATTGACGTTGTAGGATCCGATGGCGGCGGTTGTGGGGACCGTCCAGTTGTAGTCGATTAAGCCTGTTGGATCGGTTGTGTTTGTTTGGATGCTGATGTCGTTTCCGGTTATTGTCAGGGTGACGAGTTCGCTTGGTCCGTAGAGTGCTTTGATGTTGACTGTTTGGTTTCGGTGGTATTGGGTGGCGTTGACTAGTTGGACGGGGAATGTGGTGTTGGCGACTGTTGAGTTGAAGAAGGCTGTGTACGTGCCATAGTAGCTGGTGTTCGCGGCTGCGGAGAAGTCGTTGGGGTAGGTGAGGGTCTTGGTTGCGTTTCCAAGGTTGGAAACGGGCAGGGTGATGTTTTGAGTGTACTGTGCGTTGGTTGGGGGCGCGATGGTTATTGTTCCGGTCTGATTTATGCTTGCGGCTCCGCCGGTGACGTTGACTCTCACAGGCACTGAGTCGCCTTCTTGGAAGGTTTTGTTGGTTGGAATGTCGATTGAGTAGGCTGTGGTTACCGTGAAGGTGTTGGTGGCGTTGTCACCTGTTGCTTGATCGACGATTTTTATTGTGTGGGTTCCTGAGCCTGCGTCGGGAATGGTGACGTTAGAATCTGCAGAATATTCGATGGCGGTTCCGTTGGTGAGGAATCGGTCGTCGAAGTAGAGGCTGTAGGTGCCGTTGCTGGTTGTTACGTTGGCTGAGACCAGCGCGACCGTGCCGACTGGGCCGGATGATGGGTTCACTTGGTAGACGATCATTACGGCAGATGCGTGGGGCAGTATTGAAACGGTCATTGTGACCGTTGTGAAGATGAGGAAGAGGAGTGTGAGTTGATGAAGTTTCTTGATAGAGGTTTTGGTCAAAGTTTTCCCTCGCGTTTTTGGATGAAATGTGTGAACATGTTCTAACGCTGAGTCCATTTTAAACTTTACCTTTTAAGTTGTATCACAATTGGGCGCTTTTTGGTGTAGGCCTTTGGTATGGCCTACTCAACATGGTTTTTGAGTGTTTTCAGCTCTAAAACACCCTACCCCCCGGCCTTTTTTTCTTGGGCGGTGTTGTTGGTGGCGGTTTGAGCGGGACTTGTTGGAGGGTTCTTAATGGAAAAGTGCTTGGAATGTATGTTGACTTGTGTTGCTGGTTTCGGTTTGGTAATAGTTTTTGTAAATGGTTTTTTTGTCTTGGAGTTGAGGCGTCAGGTTTGTTTGGCGCCTTTCGTGCGCGCAGCCATCAGTATCAGCCACCTGATCGAGTACGACTCAGAATGTCATGAAAAGCCTTTTCAGAGACTTAATTGTACCTAGATTGTAGTCTGATAATATGCAGAATACGTCTAATATTGACGAAGTGATCAGCCAAGCCAACAAAAGGGAAAAAGAATACGATTGGCTGGGCGCGGCCGAGACTTACAAGAAAGGACTTGACTCAATACCACCACAGGATTTCTTGAGGTTAGGTGAACTCCAAGAGCGCTTAGGCTACGCCTTTCGCAGGGCCGCAATGCAGGCTGACGAAGTAGACGAATTCAGAGATCGAATGAGAAAGGCTGCTGCTAGCTATGAGAAAGCTCGAGAAGCTTACAATAGCATCAGTCAAGATGCGCCGACAGCGCGAGCCAAAGTTCTTCGATCCGAAGCTGCCAAAGCATACGTTGACCATTGGTTAGCGATTGACAGTTCTGAAAAGAAGAAGTTCCTGGATGAATGTTGGAAGCTTGCAACGGCAAGTATGCAAGCATCGGAAAGAGCAGAGGAACTTGGCGAATATGCAAAAACTTACATTCAACTCTCAGACACGGCGGTTTTTCTGTTCACTCGTGAATCCGATTTCAAATCTCGCGAAAAAGTGATGGAAGAAGCGGTCGAGTCTGGTCGGAAAACGATAAGATTCCTTTCAGCCTCGGGAGACTCTTCAGAGCTCGCAAGGGCTTACGCAAGAACAGTTGTTTTCCTAGGAGTTTTTAGCTATTACTTTCGAGACATTGATGAAAGGGAAAAATATCGACAGGAGGGCCTTAGCTACTGGAGCAAGGCTAAGGAACTTTCCGAAGAAGTAGCGATGACCGAGTTTATTTATCCTGTTTTTGGAGGCCAAGTTTTCTTCGGCTTAGAAGGCTCCGACGAAGCGTTTGAAAACTGTACGAAAGCATTAGATTATGGCAGAAAGAATAATGACAAGTTCATTATCGGTTGCGCGTTAGATTGGCTCGTCTACCACACTGCCTGGAAGCTTGAAGGAACAGATGATCCGGCTGAGAAAGATCGCGCCAAGGAAAGAGTTCTAAAATATGCAGAGGAATCACTGCGTGAGTTCAGCAAAGTGCCCTTCGTAAGCCCCCGCGGCGATTTTGCTTGGGCTAAATCAATGGAAATTTTCCGTCTCCTTTACCAACGTGACGTTGAGACTGATCTAAAGAAAAAAAGAATCTTAGACGAAGAGGCTTTCCAGTCGGGGTCTGCGCGATCAAAAATTGTGGGAAGAATCAGGTTATCCGGAAATCATAATGGGTTGGTATGGTGGCGCAGCCTTGCTTCGCCAAAGGCTCGCCAAATTCGAAACAGACCCTGCGGATAGGAAAAGAGGTCTTGAAGAAGCCCTCGCTTACATCAATAGAAGCAAAGAAATTGCCGAGAGACTTGAACCTTTTCTTTACTGGAACATTGGTATTGGGCGAAGTTCGTTGGGAAACATAGAATATGCACTCGCTGAAGTGACCGAGGACTCGGAGAAAAAGAAGGCTTTGCTTGGAGCCGCAGTGGCCGACAAGCAGAAAGCAATAGAATTGTGCCTCAGAGAATTGACGTACATGACGAAGAGAGGCTCAGGGACCTCTCTTTTCGCAACTGTAGGAGCACTGCAATACGGATACGCAAAAGCACTTGTTCGTTTGTACGAGTTAACGGGCGACAGGGAGCATCTGAAAAAAGCAGGACAGAGTTATGACGCTTCAACCGAATCCTATCAAAGGCTCAGCTTGGTGAGTAGAATAGCGGAGAATTGTTGGAGAAGAGCACAGGTATTTGACAAGCTTGGAGAGCATTTGACTGCCTCTCAGGATTTTGAGTGTGCAGCACGGAGCTATTCTTCGGCATTAGAGAAGTTCCCACAGCTCAAAGCCTTCTACAATGACCATGCCCTGTACATGCAAGCTTGGAGCGAGATTGAAAAAGCAAGATTTCACCATCAGAAACAAGAATATAACATGGCAGAAGAGCATTTTGACAAAGCCGCAGGTCTTCACAAATCTTTGAAACGATGGAACTATCTCGCACCTAACTATTCCGCTTGGGCAAAGCTTGACGGAGCCGAAGAACTGAGCAGAAAAGAGAACAGTGAAGAAGCTCTACAAGCCTTCGAAGCAGCTTCTTCGCTTTTCGAGGAAACCAGAAAGTCTCTGGAGAACCAGCTGCCAACGATCGAGGAAGACGAGGAAAAAGAGATGGCAACAGAGATGCTGAAGGCTACAGGCCTGAGACATCAATACTGCGCAGCACGAGTCGCAGTTGAAGAAGCCAAGATCTTTGACAAGAAGGGAGATCACTTTTCAAGCTCAGAGAAGTACAGTTCGGCAGCAGAAATCCTTGAAGGAATACAGGAGGCTGTAGAAACAGAGCGGGACAAAAAGGAGTTCAACCTCATCGCAACTCTTTCTCAGGCTTGGGCAAAGATGACCTTGGCTGAAGCTGAGGAATCGCCAGGTCTGTACGCAGAAGCATCTCAACTCTTTGAGAAGGCTAAAGAACTGAGCCCCAACGAGAAAACAAAGACATTGGCACTGGGACACAGTAGGTTCTGCAGAGCCCTTGAGGCCGGCATGGGATTTTCCGATACGGGAGATGAAAAACTCCACGAAACCGCTGTCGCGCAGCTAGAAAGCGCTGCAAAATACTATGTGAAAGCTGGTTATCAGAGCGCCTCAGAATATGCAAAAGCAACCGAACTCCTTCTGGACGCTTACTCAACTATCAACAGTGCCAAGAAAGAAGTTGACCCTGAGAGGAAAACCAAGCTCTTCGCGATGGCTGAAAAAATCCTCCAGACCTCAGCGGGATCTTTTATGAAGGCGGAACATCCCGAGAAGAGAGAGCAGGTATTGAGGCTTCTGAACAAAGTGAAAGAAGAAAGAGAATTGGCTATGTCCCTCAGTGAGGTACTGCATACTCCTGCAGTTGTTTCTACAACGACCGCGTTTGGCACACCAAATCCAAATCGAGAAAACGCTGTCGGCCTAGAAAAGTTTGAGAACGCTAACATACAGGCAAACATCATAACCCGTCAAAGGCAACTTAAGATCGGCGAAAACCTGGAGCTGGAGATAGAACTTGTGAATGCCGGAAAAGGCGCCGCGCTCCTGATCAAAATCACTGAACTGATTCCAAAAGGCTTCGAATTGGCAGAGAAGCCTGAAATTTACAGGGTAGAGGACAGCTACTTGAACATGAAGGGAAAACGGGTTGACCCATTGAAGACTGAAGAGGTGAAGCTTATACTCAAGCCGAAGGTTCAAGGTGAATTCTCATTTAAGCCCACGGTCCTGTACCTTGATGAAAACGGCCAGTACAAGTCGCATCAACCTGAGCCGATATCTCTCACAGTCACAGAGCTTGGAATCAAGGGCTGGCTCAAAGGAGAAAGATAACCCTCAAGCAAGTCTTGCGGAAATCACACCGCCCAGCAAGTATTTTCGCGGCCATGGTACCGACGGCGCCAACTCCGCCATCGGGCAATCCGCCGACTTCGACCTGCCCCACATGTGGCAACTTTCTTCGATTACGCGCAGCAATATCAAGGTGGTATTGCGATAAAGAAAGAAAAACTCCTAAACTCTTTCCCTATGATCATGGGCGCGTTCTTGATTGCTACCGGTGACGTATTCCGATAGAGTTTAGCATATGATTCCATTCTAGGATGATCTGCAATGAACAGTCTAGATTGCGCAGGCTTCATGAATAGTGTCCGTCGGCGCCGTTCACGCATCAGTTAATGCATGAAAACCCGCTTTGATTTGCAGTCCGAACAGAGTTCCATAAGGCATATTAGCCATGAATCACCATACATTAATTATCGTTCGTTACACTGGGGGAGTAAGCAGTGGGAAAACGAGTATTCTGCATTTTGTTCACGGCACTTCTCGTGATAAGCATGTTAAGCGTGGTGTACCACGCCGAGTCACAATCCGGACAACGAGAGTCTGGCAAGAACCTCAAATCAGACTTGTCGAACGTACTCCCCCAATCATCCACACCGAAGACAGGATCCTCCGATTACATCTCTGGCAGCGTGCAAAAAGGGTTGAGCCCAACGGGTCCAGCTCAGAACAGTAGCTACTTCAACCTCATCGGCAATACAACCAGGCTGGCAGTCGGGATCAATGCGGAAGATCAATCCAAAATCTTTAGCCTCGAGAAAATCGCTGCTCTGGACCAAGCAGCAATCGTTGACACGGTCAAGATGAAGGGAAAGATCCGGTACGTCATCTTCGAACTTCCCCTCACAACTTCAACACGCTTCATCGAAGACGTGCAGAACGCTAAACTCTCAAGTTACGTCGAACCCAGTGTGAAGTTCCAAGCCCAATTTGCCCCCGACGACCCATACTGGAACCAGCAATGGGGTCCACAAAAGATAGGCGCAGATTTCGCCTGGAACACCACAACTGGCGATCCTTCGATTATCGTTGCAGTTGTTGATACCGGCATCTGCTACACTCACCCAGACATCGCGCCAAACTACGTTCCGTTGGGATACGATTGGGCTTACCAGGATCCAGACCCGATGGATGACTATGGACACGGAACTCACTGCGCAGGAATAATCGCGGCCGCCCTTAACAACAGCGTAGGAATAGCTGGACTAGCGCAGGTCAAAGTGATGGCTGAAAAAGTCCTCGACAGTAGCGGTTATGGCTATGATGACTGGATCGCTAATGGAATCATAAACGCCACAGACAGCGGAGCGAAAATAATCAGCATGAGTCTCGGGGGATACGGCGACAGCCAACTCATCCACGACGCAGTGAAGTATGCCTATGACGCAGGAGTCCTGCTAGTAGCAGCTGCCGGAAACAGCAACACTGACATGAAATCAATCCCGGCAGCCTATGACGAGGTTATAGCCGTAGCCGCGACCGACCAGGGCGACAACAAAGCATACTTCTCAAACTATGGAGACTGGATAGAACTTGCTGCCCCAGGGGTTGACATATACTCGACCGTGCCCTCCAATGGATACATGAGCGCCAGCGGCACGTCCATGGCTTGCCCCCATGTTGCGGGAGTAGCTGCGCTTGTTTGGAGCGAATACCCGAACAGAACGAGAGACTGGGTGCGCTCGTGGCTTCGGTACACCGCCGACGACTTAGGTACCAAGGGCTTCGACATCTACTATGGGTACGGAAGAATCAACGCTCAAAAAGCGGTCGAGACACTACCGCCAACTCATGAATTAATCGCCTACAGCCTGAACACACCGCCCTACGTTAAACCGGGCTATACAGCAAAAGTAAACGGGACAGTGCTCAACTTTGGAGAAAACGAAACAAACATTACGGTACAGCTGTTTGCGAATGCCACTTTGGTAGACTCCACCGTAATTGGCTCTCTGTCCGCTGGAAACTTGGCGACAGCAAACCTAGCCTGGACCCCGTCAATCGAAGGAACATACAATATCACATTCTATGTCGTACCAGTGACAGGCGAAACAATCGTTGAAAACAACGTGCTGCAGAAAGACGTGTTCGTGGGGGTCCCGATAAAAGCCGTAGTCCTGCACTCGGCAGGTAACATCATCGGTGAAATAGTCACAAACTGGCAAGCCATCATGAACGACTGGCAACTTTTCGGGGACAAGATGGTATACATCGACTATGTTTCCCTGAACAAAGAGGGAATCACGTACGAAGACATCGCCTCTACCGAAGCAGATGTTCTGGTCATTTCCTGTGCCTACGACCCGACCGTCGGATGGCAATTTACAGATCCAGAGATCAACGCGATAACCCGCTACGTCCACGAAGGCCATGGGCTAGTGATCACTTCCGGAACGTTCTACCGTTCAGTTCCCAACAACAACAAGCTGGCTCCCCTCGTCGGCTTGAACCAGACAACGATGTGGACGACGACTGGCACAGACCTCATGCACTTGCTCAACACGAGTCAACCCATCTTCGCTGGCGTTCCCAATCCATTTGTTTTCCCTGTTTCAACAACTGCACTTCCTAGTGACGGGCGATGGGACCAAAACGAACTGGCGAACGGTGAATATGATGCCATTGGACACTTCCAGGAAAGCGCAATCACGACGTACAAAGGTCTGGTATACATTTCTCCACTTCTCGAATACATACCGGCGTACTATCACCACCATCTGCAACTCCTCTACAACGCTATGAGATGGTCACGGTACCAAAAGCCTGCCCATGAACTCGCAGTTAGCCTACAGGTCCCGTTACACGTGCAACCCGGAGAAACAGCATTAATCAACGCAACGGTCACCAACGTCGGAGTGAACAATGAAACCAACGTCAACCTCGAGTTACTTATCAGCGACACGTCAGTAGCGGCTGTGACAATTCCGAAGCTGCTAAATGGGACGTCTGAAACCATCGAATACGAGTGGTCTCCCACCGCCGAAGGAAAATATAACGTAACGGCCTATGCTCCACCCGTGCCCGGGGAAGACGACCCGAATGACAACACCGTCACAAAGATACTTCGCGTACGATCCGGCGGAGAGCTTGTTGTCTTCGATGAATCTCACATGCCAGTATACTCGATAGGCAACAACCCAGCCGCTGATGTCAGTGGGGGCTACTTTGAATTCGCCAACTACCTCGGCCTTAACGGATACGTGGTCTCGACGATTGATCCAGGAACCACAATAACTCCGAGCGTCCTTGAACCGATAAACGTCCTGATAATAGCCGCGCCCCAATACGCTTACGCCTCGTCTGAGTTGGACGCCATTGTCAGTTGGGTAAAAGCCGGAGGCAACCTGCTGCTCATAAGCGACTGGATGAACTGGGGGACCCAGACCCGCGCGATCGCATCGAGTTTTGGAATTGTAATGAAAGGAGATGGCATCTGCAGCAGCGCTCACAACGTCGGTATGTCCCTGTGGCCCTACTATGAGCGTGCAAACATGCTTTCGCATCCAGTAACTGAAGGCGTAAACAGGATTGAGATGTACGCTAGCGACGGAATCACAAGTGTGTCAACGGATGAATCAAAGCTCGTCGTCACCAGCAAAGATTACACAGCCTACTGGTACGGGGATGGAACACCTGCCCTTGGCATTTCAGTTGTCAGCGCGTTCGAAGGGCAGACAACGGGAAGCGGGAAGATCGTACTTGTGACTGACAGCAACATTTGGGATTCAGCGAATGACGTAGACGGTGATGGCCAGATTGACTTCTTCGACAGCGACAACTCTGTTCTAGCCTTGAACTGCGTCGACTGGCTTTCCATTCGATATCAACATGAACTATCCGTTACGCTGGATGCTCCGGACTACGTTGAACCAGCGTCTACGGTTCAGCTAGACGCAATCGTTCATAACAGGGGACTGAATAATGAAACAAACGTTTCATTGCAACTCTTCATCAACGACACACTAGTCTACTCTGTTTCCACGCCAGAACTGGACACATCCACAGAATATACTCTGAACTACCTCTGGACTCCAACAATTGAAGGAGTCTACAATATAACCGCCTACGCTCCGCAGGTTCAAGGCGAAGAATACTCTGGAAACAACGTCGAAACCAAGATCGTAACGGTGAAGCAGGTCAAACGGGTTCTTTTCGACCAGACTCATGGAAACGACGGAATGTACAACTATAGAACATGGACCGCAAGCCTGCAAAGAAGAGGGTATGTCATTGACACTTTGAACACGAGCCCTATTACGACCAGCCTGTTGGACGGCTATGACGTGTTCGTCTCCTCACAGGCATACCAGACGTATAGTTCCGCAGAACTCTCGGCTATACAGGATTTCGTCCTGGCAGGAGGAGGGCTTCTCGTAATAGGCGATGACAACCCGTACATCTACACGGACCTGACCGCGTTTGCAGGTATACAATGGGTTAGCGGCGGCACGAGCGGACTCACAACCGACATCACACCCCATCCCGTCACCGCAGGCGTATCCACCGTAAGCCTCGTTGCGCCGGTGGCATTCATGACAGTGAACGCAACAGCTCAAGGTTTAGTCAGAGACCCCTCCCATAACATAATGCTAGCCGTTTCAGAGCAACCACCAGGCAAAGTCGCAGGATTTTCTGACGAAGACACTTTGATGGATTACGGGATCATACAAGCCGACAACATGCGGTTGGCCAACAACCTAATAGACTGGCTATCAGTTCCAACACCAAGCGACCATGACCTCGTGGCATCGCTCGAAGTTCCGACTCTCATCAGAATCGGTGCATCAATCGCAGTCAAAGCATCCGTTTCCAACCGCGGGCTGAACAACGAAACGAACGTAGAGGTCCAGCTGTTGATCAACGACACACAGGTCGACTCTGCCAATGTTCAAGAGCTTCTCGTAGGTCAATCATACATGCTGCATTACGCCTGGACTCCTCAGGTCGAAGGAACGTACAACGTGACAGCCTATGCGCTGCCTTTGTCGTCCGAGGAGTTTATCCACAACAACGTTGCCACGAACATTGTCAATGTCAGGCAGTTCAAAGGTTTTGTTCTATGGGATAGCACACACTTCGGCGACTACCAAGGTTACTACAGCTCTTGGATAACAGATCTCGTGGCCAGAGGATACGTCGTCGACACATTAAACGGCAGTTTTGTCACCCCTGACTCGCTAGATGGTTACGACGTGTTCATCATTCCACAAGCGACTGTGCAGTATGCTCCAGATGAACTCTTGGCAGTAGAGAATTTCGTGAAAGCCGGCGGAGGGCTTCTCGTAATAGGCGACGACTTCCCCAACATCTACGACAGTTTGACGAGATTTGCCGGCATATCGTGGCAGAATGGAGCAGGAGGCGGAACCATGACCGACATCACACCACATCCTGTAACGAACGGAGTGACCACTGTTTACTTCGGGTCTCCAATGTCTGTCCTCAACGTCAGTTCCCAAGCTCTAAGCCTAATCCGAGATCCATACGGACAGACTATGCTCGCTGCTTCACGAGTCGGACCAGGAAAAATCATAGGAATAGCCGACGAGGACCCATTGATGGACTATGACATCGGAGTCTTCGACAACTTCATTCTTGCACACAACATGGTTGACTGGCTTGCATCTCAAAACGGCAGAGCAGGGGGAGCACACGACGTCGCAGTCACCAACGTCAGCGTATCTCCTAGCGTCATATACAACGGATGGATAATAGAAGCCAACGTAACTGTGGCCAACCTTGGCAACTCCTCGGAAACGTTCGACTTAACGCTCTACTACAATAACAACGTGATAACCGTCCAAACCATCAACGACCTAGCGTCAAACGCAACCCTAGACCTGAATCTCTTCTGGAATACAAACAATGTTGCAGCCGGTCACAACTACACGATTAGCGCCGTTGCAAGCACCGTTTGGAACGAAACAGACACGCTTAACAATGAATTCACCGACGGTTCGATACAAGTCAGACTCTTCGGCGACATAAACAACGACGGAGTAGTGGACATCTTCGACGCTATCCAAGCGGCAATGGCATTTGGAACAAGACCGTCTGACCTCAAATGGAACCAGTGGGTCGACGTCAATCGAGACAGCATCATCGACATATACGACATGATTCTGATCGCTAACCACTTCGAAGAACACATCTAGCAAAAAACAAATCCTCTTCTTGGCGCGAGTCTCAAAGCGACAGAAGAAAAGAGCCAACTGACTCGTGCCTTCAGCCTTTTCAAACTATCTTGAGAGTACAGAGAATCGCGACGCGTCTGAATTTCAGCAATCGCGGTTCGCTCATCATCTTGTTAAGGAAGAGTATTCTAACATTGTCCTTGCGTCGTCAAACAAGATCCATGACCCGTTTGAAGCAGGTGTAAACTCAACAGAACAGGGGGCAATTGAATTCTCCAAAAACGAATTAAGCCCCTCAACCGTAACAGTAGTCCGACGCCCGAGTGACTAGAAATGATCAACGAAATCCTGAACTTGGTACGCAGCCACGAAAAATGGCGCACAAAACAGTGTCTAAACCTCATCCCATCCGAAAACGTCATGAGCCCGGCAGCCAGAGCGCTACTCTCATCTGACTTGGCTCACCGATACACGTCAGTAGACAGATTTTATATGGGAACCCGCTTCACCGATCAAATCGAACAGTACGGCGAGAAAGTCGCCAAAGACCTCTTCAAAGTCGAAACCGCTGACCTACGCCCCCTTTCAGGACACATCGCCGACCTCATCGTTCTAGCAAACTTGACAGAACCAGGCGACACACTACTTTGCGTCTCAGAACGAGATGGTGGTTATCCTGGAATGTGGAAAAATGGATTAGCCGGTTTTCTCAAACTCAAAGCCGTCGCCTTCCCTTTTTCGAAGAAAGACTTTAACATACGAGCCGAAGAAGCACAAGAACTCATCACCAAAACCAAGCCGAAAATCGTCCTTTTCGGCGCCAGCCTAATTCTTTTTCCTCACCCTGTCAAAGAACTGGCCAAAACTGCACGAGAAAACGGCGCAACCGTCGGGTTTGATGGTTCACATGTCCTCGGCCTCATCGCAGGCGGACAATTCCAAGATCCAATTCGAGAGGGAGCCCAGCTTCTCTTCGGGTCAACCCACAAGAGCCTCTTCGGACCCCAAGGAGGCATAATCCTCGCAAACAATCAACCAGGCAAACACCTCAAAAAGAAGATCTACCCAGGCTTCGTCGACAACGCCCACTGGAACCGCATCGCTGCACTGACCCTGGCCCTTGCAGAGTTGAAAAAGTTCGGCAAACCCTATGCAACGCAAATCATCCGCAACTCTAAGACACTGGCCAAGGCTCTCCATGACTACGGGTTCCCCGTGAAATGCGAACATCTAGGGTTCACTGAATCACACCAAACAATCTTGGACTACGGAAACCTCGATGAGGCTAGAAGCATCGCTGAAAGACTTCAAAAAGCAAACATAATTAGCGACTGCGTCATCAGAATTGGAACCTGCGAAGTCACAAGGCGCGGAATGAAACAACGAGACATGCATAAGATCGCGGAACTCCTCAAGAGAACCGTCATCGACCGAGAGAAACCGGACACCATCAAGAAAGAAGTAGCCAAACTCTCAGCCGAGTTCCGAGAAGCCCAGTACTGCTTCAAATAATGAAGAACCCGTTTGAATAGCATATGAAACCTCGGTCACCTTCATCAACGGGCTCTAGCGCGCGCCTAAAGGAAAAACCCAAATAACCCTACTCCCTAATTGTAAGCAGGAATTACACGATGAATTTGAACCGTGCGTCATCCCCAGAGAATCCTCCTGCTGCAGACCAGACGCCTGTGCCTCCAGTACCCAGCAGAAGGTCAAGAAAAAAGATCTTTGCCATCGTAGGAACCATCTCTGTTGTCGCTGTTGCTTTGGCTCTAGTGTTGATGTTTTTGATCCCTCCAAGCGTCGAGGAAACAATACCTTTGACCTACAACTACACCCCAGGAGAAGAAATGACTTACAACGTTACTGTGACTGGAACGAGTAGCACTGGACAGAACATCTCCACGCCCGTTACAGAGAGTTTAAGCATTAACGTAATCAGTTTCGACGGAGAAAACTACACTATCAACGAGACCATGACGATTTCAATGCCTTCGGGCGCCCCGATATCGTATAGCTTCACCATGAAGATGAATAAGACTGGATACTCTACGAACCTTAACAGTACCGGTGGGCTCCAATCAGCTTTTTCCATGTTTGGCAGCTTTTGGCCGTTTGGTCAAGAGACCGAGGCAAAGGTCGGGGAAACAATACAAGTGCCATTGAACGAAACCTCTCCATACTACAGTCTAAATGGAACGGTAACGTTGAAGTTCGGTGAAATCCAGAACATCACGGTGCCAGCCGGCGAGTACCGAGTCTTCAAGATCGACATCTCAAGCGGCAACATATCAATGGTCGTCAACTCACCGGTTTCTGGCAACGTTTCAATTTCGGAAATCTTCTCTTTCAATGGACAAACGTATCTTGAATATGGAACCTGCCGTCTGGTTGAATCTGAGCTTCAAGAGACGATGGCGATCCAAACGGCCACCATGAATTCTACTCAAAACATGTCTATGCAGATGATGCTCGTTCATCACATCAAAGGCTAACGCGCTGCAAAAGAATAAGTAGAATTCACGAATCAGACTGCTTATAGGATCCGACAGTGAGTATTCCTTGTGACAGAAAATGAGAAACACTAAACCATTAAGATGCCAAAGATGCGGAAAACCTATTGGCTACGTCACTGTACTAGCGAAAGGCCTAACAGGTCTACAACAACCACTTCAAGACGTGAAGCTTATTGCCATTTGCCTTGAGTGTTCACAGAAATAGTACACGCTCAGTTTGGGCAGAGTTTCATTCCGAAATGGGCCTATGCTTTCGACTGAAGCTTCTTCGTTCTCCGTTTCATCTCATCAGATAGGTACTCCCAAAACCTGAACATGTTGGCGTTACCTGAATCTTTTCGCATTTCCCCGATAAGCGGTTCAACATCGTCCCAAGACGACTCAATTATGTCGCCCCAGAAATCATACACGATGTCCGCTTCAACAAGTCTCCTGAAAACAAGTATACCCATCCCTTCAAAATAGTTCCCAAGTATCTTCAACATTTTGTCCTCCTGCTTTCCAGAGTATTTCTCAACGATAATCCGCATAATTCTTGTACTCGATGGAGCAGACCTGAGCTATTGCTTCCTGCACCTCTTCGGCGTTCATATTGAACCATGGAGATAGCCGAATGACGCTCTCCGTTTGTCTCAATCTACTCTGGTGCCGAATCTCCAAGACGTAGTACACGACTCCCGCCAGCACACCCGCAGACGCAATTACGATAGAAACGGTCTGTACGTCAAACATAGCTGACACCCTGACTAAAACGAGAGTGTTGATCTTGACAACTTAAACTTTTCAGCGAAATTGAAGCCAGTTAGTGAATCTTGAGTGTTCCGCCGACCTGTAGGCGTCAAGTTCAAGAAAGTTGAGGGGTGGCAGGCGAGATTCTGCGGTAACTCACATTACGGAACTCCATATGTTCACCGAGTACATCTGGGCACCAGCGCGCGCCAACCCATCCTTTACAAGACTATTCGCCGTATTCAGGTATAGCTTTCCCGGCGCAGTGTTTTTATATCATGCTCTGCCCCGTCTACCTTTGAGGAACGCGCTATGGTCTTCGGTCTCACCCGAAAGTCCAAATACCGTGAATTGGAGAAGCAGAGAGACGAGTTAAAGGCGTACATGAATGTCTTGACCGCCGAGATGGGAACGCTTCGAAAAGAATTTGCAGAGTTGAAAAAGGACATGAGGGCCTCCAAAGAAAGGACCCGTCGACTTCAGGAAGAGACGAACACCCTTCGCGTCCAAAGACAGGGACTCACCGATTCCATCGAAATCCTCACCAAGGAAAGGGAGATCTTTCAAAAAACCATTCAAGAACTCTGCCAGGCCGTAAGGAAACAAAAGCGCATTCGTTGACTTTTCCTATACTAAATTTTCTCAACCATCAAAACTACTTTTATTCCACCATTCACTAACCTTCAAATGTATATCCTAAACAAAAAAGCGACCTATCATGGAAACAGCCCCTCCGCCAACTCTCATCGACGTCTTAAGAAGACAAAAGTACCATCTCATTGGGCGACATTCCGCAGTGAAAAGATGCAGATGGTTCTATGAAACACTAATCAATGACCGCCCGTGTTACAAACAAAAGTTCTACGGCATAAAAACACATCAGTGCATTCAAATGACCCCTGCCACATTCTATTGCACTCAAAAATGCATCTTCTGTTGGAGAGCCCAGACCGAAGACCTCCACCTAACGTGGAATGAAATGAACCTCCCAACATGGGACAACCCAGAGGAAATAATCGAGAAAAGCATCGAAGCCCAGGAACACATCCTGACCGGCTACCCTGACAACCCGAAAACCAACATGAGAAAATATCGAGAAGCACTTAGACCAAGACACGTAGCCATAAGTCTAACCGGCGAACCCACACTCTACGAACACCTCGGCGACCTCATCCAGGCCTTTCACAGAAAAGGCTTCACAACGTTTCTGGTATCAAACGGAACCATCCCGACTGCCCTGAAAGACTTGAAAGAAGAGCCCACGCAACTCTACATTTCCCTCTGTGCCCCCGACAAAGAAACATACAAACAGACGTGCAGACCGCAAATTTCAAGAGCCTGGCAGAAAATCAACGAAACCCTAGAACTTTTGCCCAGCTTCAAGTGTCCAACTGCACTGCGAATAACGGCGGTCCATGGGTTAAACCTGAAAAACCCGGCAGCTTATTCCAGACTCATCGAAAAAGCGAACCCAACGTACATCGAGGCAAAATCCTACATGCACGTGGGCTTCTCGAGACTCCGACTGGGCTATGAGGGCATGGCAACTCACGAAGAGATCCGTAATTTCTCCATCGAGCTAGCGAAAGAAACAGGTTACAACTTGATAGATGAATCAAAGGACAGCCGCGTCGTACTATTAAGCAGGCTTGAACGTCCGCTTGAAGTTCGGCGACGGTTGAACTGCATTGTAATCAATACAGAAACAAGGGATTGTTACAGATCAACATTAATTTTTGTTGAATTGAATGAGAACAAAACTTAAATATTCGCAAGGTCGAAAGTGTGCTCTTTATACTACAGATTGAATCAAGGTGTCAGCGGTTGGTCAGTAACGGAAAAGGACGATTATTCAAGAGAAAAGACGGAAAATATCTAGTCTACCTACCCAAAGACCTGGCCGAAGACAGCATATTCCCCTTCAAAGGCTCAGATTCTGTCTTCGTCAAAATAACCTTCAAACTCGGCGACAATAAACTGCTGGTAGAAAACTGGAAAGAGTAATCAAAAGAGTAGAACACTTATCATTCTCCAGCAACTTCAAATTCTAATCCACAGTTAGTGCGCGCTAATACTCGATCGATCGTTTGGGCAAGAACTTAGCGCCTGTTGGTCAGGAGATTTGCAGACTGAAAAACATTAAGAAGAATATTACAATGCCAGTTGAGATGCCAAAGACCATCGCTGATGCACCGCGACGTAGATTTCCTAATCGAACGTTGATAGGAGCAGCATAAGCGAAAAACGCCATTGAAAGAGCGGTCACCACTCCCCATGTGACGGCCCAGTACATCGGCGCCAATGTTCCGTAGATATTCCTTCCTAGATTAAAGAAGAAGTCAAGCAGTGGATATGACAATAAATAGATGAGGAAAAGGGGTTTTGCTCTGTACCCTTCTATTTGCTTATCTAAGAAGTCAAAACATTCCCTTTCTTTGAATGGGACAAACCAATTGGTCATCGGGAACTTCCCTAGCCTCAGAATGTGTCCCTTGGGTCAATTCCCAACTCGTCCAGACCAAAGAACAAGTGAACAGACGCGTATCTAACCACTGCACTTTCAAGATCTATTTCAATCTTTGGAAAGGCGGCCATACCAAAAAGTACGAACCCTGCACAGACAGGTAAAGTCACAATCATCAAGGGAATGATCGGATTACCGACGTAGAAACCTTGCATCGAAAAAGTATAGATACCATTGAAACAAAATCGTCACGAAAGCAATAACGAACATGAGCCAAATGAAACCCTGCGTGAGATTGAAGGCTCGAGTCACAAAGGTTCTCGATATTGATGCGAAGAGATGATGGCTCGGTTTCCTTCCCCACGGACTTCTGAAGGAAGTTCACGGCCAATTGACCTTTGTCGGACAAACTGTACTTTCTGCTTTCGTCCTTCTTGATCAGATCTCCCAGTATCTTGAGATGATAATTGAATTTCCCAGTATTCGTAATTCCCACAAGGTTCATCAGATCAACGTACGAAACGCTTCCGTTCTTAGACAGGGTTAGGATAATCTTCCGCCTGATCTGATTCTTTAAGACGTCGCTCAACGATTCGAAATTTACGCTCAACTATTCCAGCGCCCGCACTCAAATGAAGCATACCGCTAAGACTCGATTTAAAGCTGTTTGACTAAAAGACTTATCAAGAACTAGTTATCGCGCCGTGCATTGTTTTTCCCAAGTACGTTTTAAGATCGATGAATAGGTTACCTAGAGAGCGTGGTATGGTCTTTGGCACCTCATGGCAGACTGCACACAACAGCTTCAACGGTCAAAGAAAGAATGGTGTAAATAAACTGGGCAATCCTCGAATTCTGCAAATACACTTCCACACGTTTCGTCATTGGAAGGCGACGATGAAGTATCATCGGACGAAAGATATTCTTCATGTGATGAGATTATTGGGGCATAAGAACGTCGCTAATACGTTGATCTACACGCAATTAGTTGAGTTTGGGAGCGATGAATACTGTTCCGCAGTGGCGGATAATGTCGGTGAGGCAAAAAAACTAATCGAAGCCGGATTTGAGTACGTCTGCAGCCATAAGGCGGTCGATTTCTCTCGGTGCCATCAAAGAATAAACTACAATCGTTCGTGCGTAGCCAAGGATGTGTTACTTTCTTATAGGTGCAAGCCAGTCTGTAGCCTGCTGAGGTGCTCGGAAGTTGACAAGTCTTCTCGATCCATTGGAAATAAAAGGATTGACTCTCAGAAATCGAATAGTCATGCCTCCTATGCAAACGGGCCGAGCCACAATTAAGGGCGCGGTCACCGACAGACTGATTGGTTTCTACACAAGACGTTCAGGGACATTAGGCTTGTTGATTGTTGAACACTGCTATGTCTCTGAACGTGGAAAACTGAGTTACAAGCAGCTGGGGATCTACGATGACGAGTTGATTGAAGGACTAGAGCGGCTCGCGAGCAAAATTCACGCGTTAGCAACCCCCGTCGTTGTCCAGATCTCACACGCAGGAGGCGTTGCGATCAGGGAAGTCATCGGCAGTGAACCCGCGGGTCCATCAGCAACCAAGCTCAGCCGTGAACTCTCCAGAAGCGAGATTGACGATTCAGCTGAAGAGTTCGCGACGGCTGCAGAACGCGCAATTAAAGCGGGTTTTGACGGAGTTGAGCTTCACGGAGCCCACGGCTTCCTGCTCAACCAATTCTTCTCCCCGCTGCTCAATAAGCGTGAGGACGAGTACGGCGGCTCTCTCGAGAACAGAATGCGTTTTCCTCTGATGGTTGTGGAGAGAGTTCGAGAACGAATAAAAAACCGGCTTCTGCTCTACCGATTGGGCGCAGACGACCTTGACCCTAACGGGACGCACATCGAAGACGCTGTCGCCTTCGCAGTGAAGCTTGAGCAACACGGCGTTGACGTTATCGATGTGTCGGGCGGGTTGTGCGGAAGCGAACCCAAGCAGCTTCGAAACGTAAAAGGCTACTTCATCCCTCAAGCCTACGAAATAAAAAAGGCCGTAAGTGTTCCCGTTGTCGGCGTGGGAGGAATCACCCAAGCAGAATACGCGGACAAACTAGTTCGAGACAGAAAAGTTGACCTAGTTGCTGTCGGCAGAGCACTTTGGAAGGATCCGAAGTGGGCCGAGAAAGCTGTTGAGACCCTGAAAGCCTAATCACCCCCCACGAGTATCGAAGATAGTTGAGGTTATGATGTGCCATCCAAATGCGTTTCTGGCAAATCTTTATATGAGCGGAAAAGATATGGCGTGAGGTTACAATAAGGGCGAACGTAAAAAAAGCAGGAATCGACCATTTTGACAAATCCGTCAATTGAAGCATCAAATCTTTCCAAGCGTTACGGCTCGTTTCTCGCCGTATCAAACCTAAATTTGAAAATCGAAGGGTCAAAGTGCGTTGGATTCTTGGGGCCAAACGGCGCAGGAAAGACAACCACCCTCAAAATGTTCACTGACCTAATCAGGCCTTCAACTGGACAAGCTCTGATAAACGGAGTAAACGTTCACACCAACAAGAAAAAAGCGCTGGCTTCCGTCGGTTCACTCATCGAAACGCCCGAAATCTATTCATCGCTGACCGCCAGAGAAGGGCTTATGATGATAGCCGAAATCAGAGGCGTGCCCCGCGCAGAGCGAAACAAAAGAATCGAAGAAGCCGTTTCAGAAGTGCGAATGGAAGAATGGATTGACAAAAGAATCGGCAAGTTCTCGAAGGGAATGAAACAAAGAATATGCATAGCCTCGGCTCTGCTCAGCCAACCAGACATTCTCCTCCTCGATGAGCCGAGCAACGGGCTTGACCCCAGGGGAATGAGCGAAGTCAGAGATATCGTAAGATCTCTCAAGAATAAGAAAAGACTAATTTTCATGAGCTCCCACATTCTCAGCGAGGTTTCCGAAGTCTGCGATGAAGTTGCGATGATCGACCATGGAAAACTGATCGTTTACGACACGATTTCCAACGTGACAGCCAAGTTTTCTGCAGGAGAAAACATCGTCGAAGTTGGACTGCAGCGTCCTATCGGCGCCGATTTCGTGTCCAAGTCTATCGCTAACCTCCCTGGCGTGGTTGCAGCTGAAAGGAAAGACGAGAGAAACCTCAGGATCAGGTTCAAAGGAGATTTAGAAAGTCAAGCACAGATCCTTTCTGAGCTGGTAAGCATGAATATCGGAGTGGTTAGCTACAAGCCAGCCACGTCGGAACTGGAAGATGCTTACCTCAAGCTGATCAAAGAGACGGTGTGATTGAAATGAACGAGACACAAACTGCACCTAGCAACGTAGTGCCGAGCAGCATTGCACAAGTCGGCATTACGATGAAGTACACGTTTCTCGACTACTTCAGATCCCGTAGATTTTTCATACTCCTTATCATAAGTCTCTTGGTATCCGCTCTTCTAACGATCTTGGTAGGCTACTACCGTCCCGAGAGTTTTCTTGCGTCGGATCTATCTTTCTATGACTAGCTGGTGGGGAAACTCCGTAACCTTCGTGATCATACTCTCTGGAATCTTCTTCGGGGGAGACGCTATTTCAGGGGAATTTCAGAACAAGACAGGCTACTTCGGAATCCCCAACCCGATTAGAAGATCGTCAATATATATCGGGAAGTGGCTTGCAGCTTTCTTCGCCGCTACCATGATACTTCTTGTATTCACAGTAATCACGGTGGGAAACGGGATATACTATTTTGGGGCAAACGTGCCATATCAGTTCGCGGAATCTCTGCTATTCGCATGGTTCTATCTTGCCGCCGTCCTTGGATTCACGTTCTTCTTCAGCTCGTTGTTCAAGAGCAGCTCGATGTCCATCATCGTAACCGCCATACTTTTCCTCTTCGTATTCTCACTAATACAAACACTCGTTGCAAACCTTGTCAAAATAGAGCCCTGGTTCATTCTGACCTACGGAGCCGGCATAATCGGAAACATACTGACTGTTCCCTACCCAGACCACATTCACACCGAAACCTTTGGTGCAGCAGGAAGAATAACTATAACCACATACAATGCCACGATCCCAGAAGGACTTGCCATATTAGGACTTTACTTCATCATCACCGCGATTCTAGGACTGTTGCTTTTCGAGAGAAAGGAGTTTACCTGAGCAAGACTCAAACAAGATAGGCAACAGCACAAAGTCTAGGCACACACGATCATGTCTCTAATGCTTCTATAACTATTTCTGGTTATTCACGCGTGCCCCTGCCTAAGCGTCTAAGACTTGAGCTGGAACCCACAATAGGGACAGAAAGCAAATTCACCTTCAGGGACAGCCTTTCCACACTGGGGACACGGCACCGCACTCTTGGTCGCCATCGAAGCCAATTGCCCCACGAACCTCAGATAGACACGCGAGTAATAGAGATACACCACAAATCCAAGCGCAGCAATCACAATCCCCAAGATTCCCAAATTAAAGGAATTGCTTGCCAGCGACGTAGTCGAGAATCCAGCAACAGACACCACAATCCCTGCAATGCATACAACGAGACCGGCTCTCTCGTTTCGCTTCGCTTCCCTCATCACTTCTTGAAGAAGAGCGATCCTTGCCGCTTCAGACAAATCAAGAACCTCTTCTGCAAAATATCTCAGGCAGGAAAATTAAACGTTTCGTAACACAAGGCCGAAAAAAGACAAATCATGACAGCTCCGAAGTGTTCTTGATCCTTGAGTCAGATAACCATGAATGTTATATTCAAATAAGAATATTTATACTCCAAACGTTCCTTTAACACATAGTACTCGCAATTAATATCCAAAACGTCAAAAACTCCATGGGTGTCAGGATTGATTGAAGCTTTCGTGCTCGTCAGCGTGAAGGAAGATGCATCAAGTCCAGATCTCGACTTCATGAACAACGTCAAAAAAGAAATCGTCAAACTGAAAGGCGTCAAAGAAGTGAACGGCGTTTTTGGCCTTTACGACTTCGTCGTAAGAGTGGAAACTGAAACGCCGGAAGAGATGGGCATCTTAGTCACCCAAACCATGAGAATAATCAAGGGAGTAACAAAAACAGAAACGATGATCATAGGCTTCTAGAAAGCTAATCGCGCAGTTCTGAGAACTCAGGTTGTTCATCAAAGAACGCGCTAGGCAGAGTGCAAATCTCGTTCTTAAGCCTGTTGTGCTTGTGGGAGTTTTATCTTGATGGTTTTCGACTCATGAAAGCGAGTACAAAACTAGCTGCGGGAATAAGCCATCCGAAGGGCAGCAAGGGCAAACTGTAGACCCAGCCGCCGAAGACACTTGCCAACAGTACATAGAGCAACGCGCCGTGTCCGAGGAATCCCCCGAACAACCCTCCCACGAGGACTAAGCTTGCGCCTACATCCGTAGTTCGCGATCGCGATCGATCGATCCAAATTAGGACGCCGCCGATAAGCATGATTATTGCAGATATGAATACTAATGGCACTAGCAGGAAATAGACGAAGGGCAACGCGATCAAAGCCAACCCTGCGCTTACAAATCCTAGCATGGCTGAAGCCCTTCGATAGGCATTCTTCCTCGCGGCAACTCCTGAGGTTGGCTGCGTCATTCCCGAGGAATTGCTCGTTTCGGACAACTCAAATTCTCCAAGTTGAAGCTGATTGCCTCGGCTTATATCTTTTCTATTGAGCGCACAAACAGGCAAAATAAAGACTAACCCGCATTCTGTCAAGAGCGCGTTGTAATAGGCAAAAAGGGGCAAAGAAAATCTAGGAATTTTGGACTCGAAAAGCTGATTAGACCGAAGATGGCTACGTAGAACTGGTGCGCAAAGTTGATCGTTGCATTTATTTTGGCGAAAGTCGAGGCGGGAAAGGATGCACAGGTGCTCGCTGAAACCACTAAGATACCAGGAGTCAAACAGGTAGTTCCAACCTACGGCGTTTATGATCTGCACGTGGAAGTTGCTTTCGACAAAATGGAAGAACTCGACAGGTTCATCTTCGAGGAAATCAGAAAGATTCCAGGCATAAAAGAAACGGTGACCCTCGTAGCCTTCAAAGGGATATGAATGCCCAAAATAGGTGGCAGAGAAGTCTACTTTGTCAATGCGATGAACACGCAGCAAATCGACTTTTTGATCGAGAAAGTGAGAGAAGTCGTAAAAGAGATGAAACTTCCTGTCGACTATGACGTTAGGATCTACAAGAACGTACTATCTTGTTGCGGAATCGGCGGTCTCAGCATAATAATTGAAATCGTCGGACCAGACGAAGACGGGATAAAGGCGATTGACATGAGAGCCATGTCTAGAATCCTTGAATTCTGCGAGAAAGAAGGCCTAGAAGTAGGACACCACTCAGTCGGACAATATGAATCCATGTAAACAAGAAAAAGAACGCGTGATGACTTTATGGGATCCAAGGTTGCTTTGATCAGATTTGAGGACCAAGTTCAAGCATCTTTTGACCAAGCACTCAAACTGATCGGAGGCATAGACGAACTCAACACTCCCCAACGAGCCATAACAATCAAAGTGGGGGTTTTCAGTCCAAACGCGGACAATCACACTTCAGTCAGAGTAGTAGATGCCATTGCCAGAAGCTTTGGCAAAGCTCCGCGGATGCTGCTGGTTGAATCAGACAACTATAGGGGAAAAGCCTTGAGCAGACTTCAAGTCTGGAAGGAGCTCTTCTCAAACCGACTGGTTCCGTTCAGTCTATCAAATGATCCAGAAACCAAAAAAGTCAAAGTTGCAGGTGAAGAACTGAGTTTGTCAAGGGTTCTTTTCAAACCAAACGTTTTCGTGAGCACCCACGTGCTTCGAAGCTATGAGAGAGGAAGTGTGCTGAAGAACCTGCTAGGTCTAGTTCCAGACACAGAAAAAGCAAGGTTTCACAAAAAGCTCGAAATACTCCTTCCCGACATTTTTGAGGCCATAGGCGGCATAGACTTGGCTGTCCTAGATGGGACTTACCTGCACCGCGGCGTAGGCGCCAACTCTCACGTGAGCTCAGAAAATGCAGAGAACATGACCAAGATGAACATCTTACTGGTTGGAAGAGACGCGGTTGCTGTTGAAACAATCGGCGCAGTTATCGCAGGTTTGCACCCTGAAAAGATGCCGGTATTGCAGGAATTCGTGAAGAGAGGCCTTGGAGAAGGAGATCCACAGAAAATAGAGGTGGTTGGAGACTCCTTCGAAGAAATCAAGAAAAAATCTACAAACCTGTTGAGAACACAAAAGAAGCTTCGCCCTCGAGGATCAATGCCTCAGACTTGGGGTGGGCAAGCTCACCGCATCATGAAGAATCTCACACTTGAGGGCTTCTTTAAACTGCCAAATAAGAGAACAAAAACAGATGTTGCGAAAGCCTTCGAGGCCAGAGAGCTCTCAGTGAAAGGCAAGAACGCCAACCTGTCGCGCATCCTATCGTTGCGAGTAGAGAAAGGAATCTTGAAAACAGAAAAGAACGAAGATAAATGGGTCTATTGGACAGAATGATGTTAGCCCAAAGACTCCCAATCCTCAAGCATAGGGCCTATTCAAAACTGCTACCCTTGCAAATTGAAATACACACGCTTCCTCTTTTTTAAGGAAACAATATATCCTCAGTTTCACACTCTAAACGGCAGTCAGGTGCTGATTTTTTGACAACACTAAGAACCACTTTGAACGCAATAAGAAAAGAACTGCAAAGAAAATACGAGATACGCGAAAACGCTCAGAAAGACGCTAGGCAAGCCACAAGCCTCTCGAAACAAGCAATACTGCTCATCCACCAAAAACGATTAAAAGAGGCTGAAAACCTCGTCGCAAAAGCAGGCGAAATACTTGCAGGACTATGGAAAACTTCCGAAACTTTTCCCGAAATCATCTACACAGGCATGTTTAGTGCCGCACTCCAAGAATACTCTGAAGCAAACATCTTTCTCAAACTGGTCCAAGAATCCCGCTTCTTGACCCCCGACGAAATCAAAGTGCCCTCAGCAGACTACGTACTCGGACTGGCAGACGTGATAGGAGAATGTAGACGACTCGCCCTCGACGAACTCCGCGAGGGAAAGGTGGAAAAAGCCGAAAAGTCTTTGCAACTCATGGACGAAATCTACACTGAACTAATGGGACTCGACGAATCATACATGCTCGTCCGCGACTTGAGAAGAAAGAACGATGTGGCAAGAAGAATCATCGAGGCAACTCGAGGTGACGTGACTCAAGAAATCAGAAGAAGCATGCTGGAGAAACAGTTGAGCCGACTCGAAAAACGAATCGCGCCCAAGAAAACAAAGAAAACCTGAGAAACCTCAGCGTGCATACTACGACTTTGAAAACAGAATTCTCCATCGAAAAAGCACGCAGAGCACAGATCGAACTCTCTAAGCGCATCATTCTAGAGGATAGACTTCCACTTGAAATCCGATATGTCGCAGGCGTCGATGTTGCTTACGTTAATGATATATCAGTTGCGACGGCAGTCTTACTAGACTATGAGACACTACAACCCAAAGAATCAAAAATAGACATCCGCAAGACTTCTTTCCCTTACATTCCCACGCTGCTTTCTTTCAGAGAAATTCCCGGAACAATGATGGCCATCAAAAAGTTTCACATCAAGCCAGATATCATCCTAGCCGATGGACACGGCTACGCACACCCATACCGCTGCGGGTTCGCAAGCCACCTCGGACTCGCTCTGAAAGAACCTACGATAGGAGTAGCCAAAACACTGCTGTACGGCAGGCTTGAAAAACTAAACCGAACCGAAGATACCGTTTTCATACGGGACGGCTACCAAATCATCGGAGCCCAAGTCACGACGAAACCTGGGCAGAAACCTGTCTATGTCAGCGTCGGTCACATGATCTCGCTGGAAACAGCCATCCAAATCGTCAAACACTGCACCGTGCATTCGCGAATTCCGGAACCAATCGCTCTGGCCCACCAAATTGCCACGGCTGAAAAGGGAAAAATCAATAACTCCACCCGAACACACACAACTGGCAAGTGAGCTTGATTGTTGAACAAGGAATTGAGACAGCTAGCCAACAAGATACATGACAAGAATCTTCGAAACAAAACCATCGACCTACTCGAAAACCCGACTTTCGAATTGGACGGCAGAACCTACGCAGGCCTTTCCCTCGAGATCGCGCCTGCAGGCAAGTCTCACCATCACAGCTACGCAGGGGGCTACATCGAACACGTTGTCTCAACAGCAAACATTGCACTTGCCATGTGCGACTCAGTGGAAAAATTCTATCACGGAGAAGTAAATCGGGACCACGTTGTAGCCGGCGTATTATTGCACGACATCTTCAAACCCGCAACGTATAGCAAACCTCAGAACGGCTACTATGGGTCGACACCGCTTGCAGACTATATGGATCACCTGTCAATCGCAACTGCAGAACTCGTTCGAAGGGGCTTCCCAATAGAGCTTGTGCACGTTGTCTCAGCTCACCACGGAGAGTTCGGACCAATCAGGCCCAAGACGGTTGAAGCTCTCATTTGTCATCTTGCCGACTTTGCAGATTCACGTCTGAACGGTGAAGTCATGAATGCTGCATCGTATCTTGTGCGAAGAGTTGCGGGCCAAGAATTGCGTGCGATGAATTCGAAGGAAGCGTTCGAACTGGTCCACTCGAAGGCCGTCGAAGGCTGGGAAGGCGTCGACAAGACTCTGAAAAAACTAAGCCGAAAGAGGAAACCGCAGAAACCTTAATAGCCGATTGTAAGTGAAAAATGGAGAAGGTGAACTTTCAAAATGGAGATCTCGTTTGACGAGTTTCAGAAGCTTGACCTTCGTATCGGGAAAATACTCGAAGCAAACCAAATTCCAGGCTCACGTAACCTCATCCGAATGATAGTTGATTTCGGAACAGAAAAAAGACAAGCCGTCGCTGGACTTCTTCAATGGTACAAGCCGGAACAACTCGTGAACAAGAAATGTGCTTTCATCCTTAACCTTCAAAGACGAAAGATGATGGGAGTAGAATCGCAGTGTATGGTCTTCGCGGCCGAAGATGACAAAGGCAACGTTGTTGTTCTGCAACCCGAAAAGGATATTGTAGAAGGCAGCAAAATACACTAGACGAAGATCCTTAACCCATTAGTTTGATTATTTCTTCCGCTTTTTCTTCGCTTCCCGCCACGTATTCGATCATTTCGGAATCCAGATCAAACCACTTGGAAATGCCAGCCGCCATCTCAACGTCGTTCTTGAAGATGATCTTCATGTAAGGAAGGAATTCTTTCGAAGCCCTTTTCGCAGATATATGGCACCTCCGCTTGATCTTCTTCCCGATGCTCAGCTGACCTGCACGTTCGACCTTTGACCGTGACAGCATCATGATCCTCGTCGGAAACTTGAAAGGTATCCATCCACTGGCCTTCGTGTTCTCTCTCGCCATTGCGACGCCACCGGTCATGAAATCAACCACATACCGCAGTAGACTCCAATCCTGAGTCCGACGAATCCTGCCTCGGTAGAGGTCAGCCAAAGCTAAAGCGTCCATCGCCCGGGCCAAATCATGCGAATCAGTGAAATGCGCAGGAACGTTCTCGTAGATCCATTCGAACAACATGTCATTATCAACGTCAGACATGTTCATCGCCTGCTTCGCGCTGGAGACGGTTTTGCTGTAGAAGATCATCCGCAGCACGTTGAAGATGGTGTCCTGTCTGTCTCGATAACCAATCCAAGAAACGTCTTCGTATGCAAGCTTCTTTTTGCCTTGACCCAACGCTTGAAGATCGTTAATCGCCGACCGCACGTCACCCTCCGAGCGTTGAGCGAGAAACTTCAACGCGTCCTCATCTGCTTGTATTCCTTCTTCCTCACATATGTGCTTCAGCCGCTTAGCTACTTCACTGGCGGCTGGTTTCTTGAACTCTATTAAAAGGCAGTAGTTTCGAAGGTACGCAAAGCGCGGATCATAGGCACTGTTAGCGATCAAAACCAGCGGACACTGCGCCTTCTTTGCGATGTCAGTAATAGCTTTGACGCCTCCTCGATCGGAGGTACCGGTTAAGCCGTCTAATTCGTCCAACAGAATGAGTCTCTTGCCACCGAACAACGATCCATACTGTGACGCTAGACCTGCAAACCGATTGATCGCATCTTCCGTCCGGTAGTCGCTTGCGTTCTTCTCCACAAACTCCATATTGAAATCATCTGCGGTGGCCTCAACAGTGACTGTTTTCCCGATACCTGGAGGTCCATAGATGAATGCACACCTCTTCCTTGGGGTACCATTCTCCCAAGACTTGATCCAGTCAATGAACACTCTGATGGCTTCGGGGTTGCCGACGATCTCAGAAAGCGACCGAGGTTTGTATTTAACTGTCCAAGCGCCGAACAAAGAGGGCACCTATTGTTTTGAGTTCAGCATTTCCCCCGCTTCAACAAGCTTGGCTAACAACGCACTCAGTTGGATTTCTTCATCTGCGCCTTCAATCAACCTGAAATCAACTTCACCAACGACATCTGCGAGCTTTATCTTCCACTTCTCAGGCACGTCCGCTCGAAAGATTTCCGTGTGAATCTGACGGATTAAGTCACTTCCAGCGACGCCGTACTTCTGAATCATTTCACGAAGTTGTTTTCTCGCTTCCATAAATTCGCCGCCGATTGCCACTTTGAGCATCTTTTGAACGTCTGCAGGATTAGCCTTGCCCGTGATCGAGTACACAACCTTGGCGTCAACAGGCTTGCCTATCGAAGCAGCCGACTGTAACGTGTTAATTGCTCTTCTCAAGTCGCCACCGCAAACCTCGAAAATCGCGTCCAAGCCGTCAACCGTGATTTTCACCTTCTCCTTAGAGGCAATTTCCTTCAACTGACAATCGTGCTCTTCTCTTGGCAAGTACGTAAATCGAAAAGGCGCACATCTCGATTGGATCGGCTCGATTATTTTGCCGCTGTAGTTGGCGCACATTATGAATCGACACGTTTCAGTGTACCGTTCCATCGTACGTCTCAAAGCTTGTTGCGCATCAGAGGTCATGTTGTCCGCCTCGTCAAGAATCATTATCTTAAACGGAATCTCCCCGATGGACTTCACTCTTGCAAACGTTTTCACGGTTTCTCTTACCACGTCGATTCCACGTTCGTCGCTCGCGTTCAACTCCATAATGTGCTCGCGATAGGCGTCTCCGTAAAAATCCCTCGCAAGGCAGAGCGCGGCTGTTGTTTTGCCCGTGCCTGGTGGACCTGCAAAGATGCAGTGAGGTACGTTTCTCGATTTTACGAAGCTCTTTAACCGTTCAACGATATCTTTCTGATCTACGATGTTGTCCAATTTCTTGGGACGGTACTTTTCTGCCCACATCTCAAAACTCAAAGTGTAGACCTCGGTTAATGATTTCATATCGCAGAACTGTTAATAAACGCTTACAGTTTGCAGCGAACGGCGCGTTGTTAGCTGTCAACTAACGAGAGTACCCTATTTCACATCAGAGTGCCTTTGTAGTAGATTGAAGCGGGACAGCCCAGGCACCTATCGTCCGTGTAAAACGCGCAAACACTGCAATCTGCGCCGCAAGGCGAGATCTTCTTTTTTTCCGCCTGTGGCTTAACCGGCACTATCATAGGTCGAGTCGGCGAAACTATCAAATCAAACTCCATGTCCTTTGATCGGAAGGTTCTGCCTAAAACGAGAATCAACACAAGACATTATGGACCTTACGTTCTCCCCTAGCCATAAGGCATGTCATGTTGTGTTTTCCCGACGTCAAAAAACAGTTCAAATACAAAGGACAGTTTTCCAGAGTCTTCAGTAATTGCTCAACTTTATCCGTAGTGATATCCACTTTCGCCATGAAAAGCTGGGCTTTTTTTATGTCGGTTCCGACTAGATACGACAGTACCCCCTTATCCTCGAGCTTGTGTATCCTCGCACTCACAGCAGGCTGCGAAATCTTCAAACGCCCCGAAATCTCAGCTTGTGACATTTGGGGCTGCTCCGCTAACATGCGCAATATTTTCTTGTCCGTTTCGTCAATATCTCTTGCCAAGGATTCTCCCTCATTGGAACTGACGCGCAGATTTATCAATGCCTTTGATAGATATATCAGTTATTGTTATTAAGCATTTGTTCCATTTAGATTATTGTTCATAACAACAAGGTTTATTGATTTGAAGTTACTTTAGAATGCATATCCAAATAAGCATTCTTTAGAGGTAAGATCAAATGGTAGAACAAGAGACATGGGAAAGCAAGTGTTGCCGTTGCGAAGGCGACGTCAAAGCGAACCTCTATCCTGGAAAAAGAGCTTGTCACGTTACATGTGGTTCATGTTTGTACCCAGAAGACTGGACGAAATGCGCCTCATGCGAAATAGTTGGACACTGCCAATACGCCTTGGAGTACCTCCGAAGCCTCAAACTCGAAGGCTTGAAAAGGGGATGCTACTTCCAACAGCAACTGAAGGGTGACGAGAATCTGTATCAAACACTGAATTTCGTCAACGGGCAACAACAGTTTCTGCATGGCCGTGATGAAAAAGTCTATCTCGAAAACCTGAAAAAAGCAAACTCTAGCAGCCCTTGTCTTTACAAATAATTCAGAGTGGAGCAACGCATTTTCTTCGTCTTCGACTAGCCATTCGATGCGTCAACAGTTCCTTTAGTGAGTGTAAACATCACAGTCAAACTTATTCTTCCAGAAAGCTGGTCAAGAAGACAGCGTACTCGCAGGGATGCTCATTTTTGGGCAGAGATTTGATGATCTTGATTTTTCCTTTCTGACCATGAGAAACCCTCGAAAGCACATGATCTATCACTCTTTTTCGGAGGTTACAGAGCCAGGTTTTCTGGCCTGACTTGACCAAGGTGTAGTAAGGACATGTCTTGTATTTCAGCGTGAAACCTCCTTCGAAGTACTCAATCTCGACCTCAACGTCCAGTTCACGATACATGTCTGTAATTCTCTCGCCGACTTCTCTGATTGTCCACGGATAGTCTTCCGGGAACATTTCATCCAGTGGTTCCCTGACTTTTTCAAAAGCTTCATCGCACGAGTTCGCTGACATCTCATTGATCAGGGCTTCCATTAACTTCTTGCGCGGAACAGGTTCCAGAACAGGCTTTTCGAGTGGCTTCAGCTTGAAACTGAGTAGATTCTGGAATGCAGTTGCCTGTATCTCGTAACCGAGTTCTCTGAACAAGGATTCGATTAACGAACGCTGACTACTCATCAGAATCGGGTCAATTTTCTTGAAGATCACGGTGAAGTGTTCATCATCCACGAATCGCACTTCGGCGTCTGCTTGAATGGATTCCACATTTTTGAGGATGAAATTCTGAGCAAATCTCCTGCTCTTGTCTGGATCATTTCTCGACAACATTCGGATCGCATTTGAGACACGGACACCCATTGTATGATATGTCTCGTTGAACTTCTCCTTGTTAGAATCATAGACTCTTGACTCAAATGAGGTGAAAACCTCGCGGGGAACTGGGATGACGTCCAAGAACTGCTTGCCTATCGTCTGATAAAGACTGACCTCCACTATTTGATCCAGAAGACTTTGATCTTCAGGTCCTACATACTGGATAGTAGCATTCGCAGTCGTCTGCTCAACAGAAAACCTCAGCAGTTTCCAACCCCGCGTCGCCAAAACAACAGATAGCATCACTATAGAAAGCTTCGACACGGCAGCCGTCGTCGACTGAAACGAAATATCCAGAGTCTTGTCGTCAACGTCTCTTAGTATCTTGGCTTGTTTGAACCAATTCATCTTTATGAAAGCAGAAAGCAGACTATTCACGAATTCCCTGGGCTCCGACGGGAGCTCGCCGCCGCCAAGAGCGATCCTAAGGTCTTCAAGAAACGATCCAAAATCGGTTATGGGCTCTTCAAGATGCTTCTCTGCCCAGCTCATGAAGGCTGGTCCAACCAGCATCAGAGTGTTCCTGAATAAGCCCGGAACAGAGCTTGAAAGCCGCTTTTCGATTTGTTCAGTCAGGAGTTCTCCTAGTTCTTTTCGTTTCAGAGGGTACATTTCTTGCCGCATCAACTTCACTGCAATATCTTCTCCCATAAGCCTCATTTCGAAAGAGACTTGAAGCCCCTCGAGGATGGTCGCTGCCTGGAATGCAACAATTTCCGGCAGACGTGTGAATGAATTAGGCCTAAGAATCACCGTGCTGTCAATCTCACTGTACGAGGCAATTTCAAAGATGCGAGTCAGGTCTCTTATTTCTCCTAGGATCAACATGAATTCCTTGAAATTCGAAGGCTTTTTCCACGTCACAGAACCTTTCAGTATTTCGATTGTGTTCTTGGCTTCTTCCTTCTGCTCCTTCAGAAAATCATTGATTGTCTTGTCTCCTACGGCCACTTCTAACAAGCCGTCTGCGGTTTTCTTTCCGACGGATACAAGGTCCAAAGCCTCTCTGAGGTTAACCTGTTCCTTCATTTTCGCCCTTACAGCACAATCCTCACATGACCCAACTTTTTCAACTCTCAACATCGTTTGAAGCGCTTGTTCAATCACGCGGTTCTTCGTGCCGTAAGTTTTCGCCAGCTCCGTGAGCATTTCGTTCGTTTTCTTCGACACGGTAGTATGAATGTGTATGGACAAAGTCTCAACCATATGTTGGTTTGGGCTGGTTTCTATTAAGTGTGTTCACAGAAAACGACTGATGTACATGGACTACAAAGAAAAAGGAAGGGAAGTTAGGATTTTTCGCTTGGAACCTGGACGAAAGAATTGTTCTTCCGTGTGAACATCGCGTCAGAGACGCGTTTTATCGCGTTCATGTAGGCTGCGATTCGCATGTTCACTTTGTACGTCAACGAGACACTAAGAACGGACTTGAAGGCTGTGACGATGGCGGTCTGCAGTTTTGCCCTGACTTCGTCCTCTGGCCAGTAGTAGTTCATTTGGTTCTGTACTTGCTCGAAGTAGCTGACGATGACGCCTCCCGAGTTGGCTAATATGTCTGGAATCACGAAGACTCCGTTCTTGTAAAGGATTTCATCAGCCTCGGGTGTCGTCGGTCCATTAGCACCCTCCGCCATAATCTTAGCTTTGATTCTTCCTGCGTTTCTCACAGTTATTTGGTTCTCCAAAGCCGACGGAACAAGAATGTCACACTCCAATTCCAGGAGCTGTTCATTCGTGATGTTCGTACTGCCTTTGTAGCCAACGACAGATCCAGTCTCGTTCTTGTGATCCATCACTCTTATTGGGTCAACGCCTTTTGCATTGTGTATTGCACCTTTGGAATCCGAGACAGCGATTATTTTGCATCCGAGGTCGTTGAGCAGCCGAGCAGAATGGAACCCAACGTTTCCGTATCCTTGGACGGCAACGGTAGCTCCCTTTAATTCGAGGCCCACGTGCTTCGCGGCTTCTATCACCGTGTACATAACGCCGCGCGAGGTAGCCTCATTTCTGCCTAAAGAACCGCCAACGCTGATTGGTTTTCCCGTAACGACACCGAAGGCGTTGTATCCAACGATTTCACTATACTCGTCCATTATCCATGCCATGGTCTGTGAATCGGTATATACATCCGGGGCTGGAACGTCGTATCGTGGTCCAATGTTTCTTGCCATCGCTCGCGCGTAACCTCTTGTCAGTTTTTCAAGTTCTCCTTGGGACATTTCTTTGGGGTTGCATCTTATTCCGCCCTTGCCTCCGCCGAGAGGTAGTCCCGTGACAGCGGTCTTGAAGGTCATCCATGCTGACAACGCGACAACCTCGTCTAGCGTCAAGTCTGGATGATAACGAATGCCTCCTTTTGTTGGACCAAGCACGTCATTGTACTGAACTCGATATCCAGTGAAAACCTGTAGGCTTCCGTTATCCATGATAACTGGAATGTTCACTATTATTGTTCTCATTGGTCGCTTGAGCATTTCGTGCAGTCCTGGATCAAGATTTAGTTTTTGGGAAGCTATGTCCAATAATCTCAGGACTGCTTCGTAAGGGTTTGGCGTGGCAACTATTGGGGCCAATGTTTCAAGCTTGATCGATACAGCAGTCTGCAGTTTCTCCGTTAGGTTCTGGAATTTCTCCCGCGCAACCTCACCGTTCCCATTCGTGCTTCCGAAGAACCAAACATAGGCTTCGATTATTGATTCAGCTCTGTTGGAAGTAGCCGAACCAGCAGGGGACATTTTTGGGTTGGCAGAGAAATAGTCAATGATGGTACGCAGCATGTTAATTTCTTCTTTTGACATCTGAAGCCACTTGTTTATCGGTCGTGGTGCCTCAATCTGAATGTACTCTGTTTCGTTGACTTTCCTTTGAAGTTCTTCAAGTGTTTTCCATGAGTCTGCTTCCGGAATTCCAAAATTCTCCGAATAAGTCGTGACAAGTGCGTAATGGGCAGTCGTGTAGCTTTCTATCTTCGCAACCATTTCTGGTTTTTCAACGAAGAAGTCAGTCATCAGTTTAATCATTCCAAGCTCTCGTCCTGAAAGTTCAATAGGGCTTAACATTTTTCTCACCTTGTTTTCGCGAGAAGATAACAATGCAATGTTCATGTATAGAAATGTTATGTACATCGTGTACATGGCTGAACAACCATGTTCCACCTAAACCTTTTTAACGCTGCCAACCAAACAAAAAACGGAGACGTGGAATGAAAAAGAACGAAGAAAACATGCTTTCAACAGGCATAGCCCAGTTGGATCAACTATTGGAGGGCGGGCTTTTCCTAGGCGAAAACGTCGTGTGGGAAGTGGAATCCGCAACTTTTGCAAGAGAATTTCTCTACAATTTCATGAGACAGGGCATCAAGGAGGGAAATCAAGTTCTCTATCTGGATTTTATTTACCCTCCACAAGCGCTTATGCTGCAATTAAGAAACTTGATCACGACTCTTCCCAAAGGATGGGAAAGCAAATTCCTCGTGCTAGACTGCTTCTCAGAATCCTCAGGCCAAGGTGAACTTGTATTTGTTGATTTCTACGACAAGGCACCTTCTTGGATCAGAAAGGTTCCAAGCTCAAAAGACCCTGAACAATTTCACAGGTTCTTCGGCAGAATTGAAAGAGAATTCGTATCCCCCGGAACAAGACTGGTTTTCAACAGTCTATCACTAATGGAGCACGTTTGGGGAAACGAGGCAGTGAAGACTTTCTTCAGTCACGTATGCCCTGCGTTGTATGCGTATCAAACCTTGGCCTACTGGACAATAGCCAAGAATGCGCATCCAAAAGAATTCTGCGCCCTTATCGAACACATAACGCAAGTCGTGATCGACCTAAATAGAGAAGGCGAAAAAAGATTTCTGGAAGTCAAGAAAGCTGGCGGGAGATATTCCCAGCAAACCTATCAACGCCATGAATATTCAGTTGACGGGCTGAAAATCAGACTCTAGCAAAACCCTTTGAAATTCTCCATGTTCATGAATGTTCATAGAACGTGATTCTGAGGTAAATACTTAAAAGTGCATTCAAAGTAATCATCTACTTCCAAAAATTGGTAATGCTAAGGAGAGAAAAGAATGACTGAACGTGTACAAAAGAACAGTTCGTACCTGAATGGAAAATCAACAACCGGGACCCAAACGCGAGTCAAAGACACGAGTCCAACAAGCGGAATGTGCCCAATATGCATTCGCGACTGCCCGTTTCTATGCGAAATAAGCCTTTCAGCCTTTAGAGGAAGAGAAGCTCTCTATCCTGAACCGGTTCAATTCGGCTACAGCACCGCAGGAGCCCTCAAAGACTTCGGACTTGACTGGTCAAACTTCAACATACAAGCGGGACTATTTGAAGCAGACGGCATCGAACCAAACTCAGACCTGACCATTTTCCCCAACGTCAACATCGAAACAAAAGTCGGAGGCATACCACTCAAAGTTCCAATTTTGAACGGTGCATTTGGTTCAACAGACGTAGCAAGGCTCAACTGGGAAGGGTTGGCAGTCGGCGCAGCAATCTCCGGCGCATCGGTAATTGTCGGGGAAAACGTCTGCGGCATGGACCCTGAAGCAACCATCACGAACGGAAAAGTCACGTCGTCAAAAGAACTCAAACGCAGAGTTGACCTGTACAGAAAATTCTGGGACGGAAAATACGGCGATATTGTCGTTCAGACCAACGTTGAAGATCAAAGACTAGGCGTCGACGTATATGCCATCTCGAAACTAGAAGTAAACGTCATTGAAAGAAAATGGGGACAAGGAGCAAAAGCAATCGGCGGCGAAGTAAGAGTTAGGGACTTGGAAAAAGCCAAACTTCTCAAGAAAAGAGGCTACATTGTTATACCAGACCCAGAAGACCCATCAGTCCAAAATGCCTTCAAGGAAGGCGTCTTCAAATCCTTCGAGAGACACAGCAGAGTCGGAATTCCAAAGGAAAAGAGCTTCATCGAAGACATCGAGTGGCTCAGAAAACAAGGCGCGAAAAAAGTAACGTTGAAAACAGGAGCATACAGACCCTCAGCGGTCGCTTGGACAATGAAGATGGCCTCAGAAGCAAAAATTGACTACGTTTCATTCGACGGCGCAGCAGGCGGAACAGGTATGAGTCCTGTGCCTATGATGGATGAGATGAGTATTCCAACTGTCTACTTGGAAGCTATTGTCCTGAAGTGTGCACAACTACTGAAAAAGAAAGGACGCTACGTTCCAGACCTCATAATGGCAGGCGGGTTCATAGAGGAGACTTCGATATTCAAATCGATAGCCATGAGCAACTTTGGAGACGGACCATTCATAAAAGCCGTTTTGATGGGACGCTCGCCGATAACCGCAGCTTTCAAAGGAAGCTACTTCAAGCAGTTGTCAGATGAAGGCAAGTTGCCGAAAGCTTTTGCAGACAAATTCGGTTCAACACCGGACAAGTTCTTCATATCCGCACCTGAACTCAAGAAAAAGTATGGTGAACGCTTCAAAGAAATACCATGGGAAGCAGTCGGCGTCTACACGTACTTAACAGACAGAGTTGGCGTAGGACTCAGGCAGCTCTTGGCAGGCAACAGAAAATGGAAACTGAACCTTCTCAGCAGAAACGACCTGATGAGCCTCTCAGAGAGAGCTACAAAAGTCACAGGCATACCGATGGCTGACGACTTCGAGAAAGACGCAGTCGAAAGGATCCTAGGTTAACAATCCTTTCTTTTTCTTTTCTTTTTTTGCAAAACACATAGTAAACTTTAAATTTTCGATTCCAAGAGCGAAGCCTCTTTGGAGAAGATTAACATGGCAAAAGAACGAACACCATACGGTGTTGCACTTGAACAGCTGAGACTTGCTGCTGAGAAATTGCAACTTGACAAAGGAATACACGCGATGCTGCAGGTACCTAAGAGATCCCTCTTAGTCACCGTTTCAATAAAAATGGACAAGGGCAGAATTGGCGTTTTCCAAGGAATGAGAGTCCAACACATGGACGCAAGGGGACCGTTCAAGGGTGGCATAAGGTATCATCCAGGCGTGAACCTGGACGAGGTTACCGCGCTGTCAATGTGGATGACATGGAAATGCTCAGTAATGGATATTCCATACGGTGGAGCCAAGGGCGGCATCTGCTGCAACCCAAAAGAAATGTCCAGAAATGAACTGGAGAACCTGACAAGACGTTACACTAGCATGATTTTCGACATCATCGGGCCATATCGCGACGTTCCAGCCCCGGATGTATATACGGATTCACAGACGATGGCATGGATAATGGACACTTACAGTCAAAGACAGGGCTACAGTGTTCCAGAATGCGTCACGGGAAAACCTATCGCAATTGGCGGTTCAGAGGGCCGCAACGAAGCGACCTCATTAGGAGCCGACATATGTGTCAGAGAAGCATGCAAACAACTGAACATGAAGTTCAAAGGATCAACAATCGCAGTTCAAGGCTTCGGCAACGTTGGATGGAACGCAGCAAAAATAGCCCACGATTGGGGCGCAAAGATCCTAGCAGTAAGCGACTCGATGGGCGGAATATACTCTAAGGAAGGACTGAACCCATACAAGGTGTACGAACACAAACAGAAAACAGGATCAGTTGTGAACTTCAAAGGAACCGAGAACATAACAAATGAAGAAGTGCTTGGAACGAAATGCGACGTACTCATACCAGCAGCCCTGGAAAATTCAATTACAAAGAAAAACGTTGACCAAGTAAAGGCAAAAATAGTTTCCGAAGGCGCAAACGGACCGACCACTCCGGAAGCAGACGCAATTCTCTACGAAAAGAAAGTAATGCTCATCCCCGACATCCTAGCAAACGCCGGCGGAGTCACAGTCAGCTACTATGAATGGGTTCAAAACTTGGAACGGGAACACTGGCCGCTAGAAGAAGTCAACAGCAAACTCGAAGTCAAAATGGTCAAAGCATTCAAAGACGTGTACACGTCGTCGAGGAAAGAAGAGTGCAACATGCGAATCGCAGCTCTAATGCTGGGCGTCGGCAGAGTTGCCGATGCAATCAAGACTTTAGGTCTCTGGCCATAGCCAGAAAACCTCACTTCTTTTTTTGTTTTGAACAACCTGAACTAGATTGAAGCCCACAACTTTGTTTTCTTCTCTTGATCTAAACTTTTAAACTACTGTCCTTATATTTGCCTAGAGAATCGTTTCATCGTCCAGAGATAGAAGGGAGCAAGGATGACCAGAACCGTCACTGCAAGAATTGAGAGTCTAGATTTCATTTTCGAAAACTCACCTGCCAGAATCGTTGCAAACAGGAATAGCCCAGAGATCAAACTCGCTGGACTCTCTGTTGGCCCGTTCGAAGAAGGCAACGATTACGAAGTCTCTTATTGGGTTGCCTTGGAACTGGCCAAATCGGGACTTGCTCATTTTCACGCAGAAGATCTGCTGGATGCTTCCAAGCTGAGCAAGATTCAATGGACCGAACGCGTTCAAACAGCAGGACAGATATCAAAATTGCCTGAAGGTTTCTACCCGAAACTCCGTCGGTATATTACCACACTTCGGGAAGGAATAGGCAACAACCCGGAAAAAATGAGGGAATATGAACGGGTCGATCAACTCACCAAAGACATCGTCAACTCAAGGTTGAAAAAGATCGTCTCAATCGCATCATCGCCAGCCCAGACAGAGAATACCTTGCGCAACCTCACAGGAGAGGAGAGGCTCCTGTATGAACAGCTTTTCAAGGTCATCAATAACTGGAAGACGCAGATATTGAACCATAAGGAGAGCCACTCAGATGGTTGAAGAAGTAGAAATCGCGGACCCACAAGAACGTTTTCAGAATTTCCTGAAGACCGAAGAGTACAGACGAAGACTTTCGCAGATGGCGATGACCGGGAAAACATCTTTGACCGTTGAGTTCGAAGATCTTCTGGCCTTTGATCAAGCGCTCGCAGAGGAACTTCTAACTAAGCCTGACGAGTACCTCAAACACGCAAACAGCGCAGCTTACGCGCAGCTTCAAATAGAAGATCCTGAGTACGCCGAGAAAACAGCGGCAGTGGACGTCAGAATTGTCAAACTTCTTGAACCCGCACCCTTGCGCAAGCTTGGTTCAGAGCACATCGGCAAGTTCGTCATGGTCGAAGGCATCGTCGTCCGTTCATCTCCTGTTCGCCCGATGGTCATGCAAGCCGCTTTCAAGTGCAAACGGTGTGGAACAATAACACCTGTTAACCAGACTGGCACCTTCATGAGAGCACCTTTCGTCTGCAGCGACCCTAACTGCAGAAGCAAAGGACCTTACGAGTTTGTGCAGGAAGACTCAACATTCATAGACTCACAAGATCTACGCATTCAAGAAAGACCTGAAGATCTGCCTCCTGGACAACTGCCTAGAACCCTGAACATCAAGCTCATCGGCAGAGAGATCGTTGACATCGCCCGACCGGGCGACCACATTGCTTGCGTAGGTCCCATTCGCGCGTTGCCGCCCACGCTTCCCGGTGTAGGGAAGCTTCGGACTTTCATTCTCCACCTGGACGCCAACTCTATTGAAGTGTTGGGCAAAGAACCTGAGTCAGCCATGCCTTCACCTGAAGAGGAAGAAAGTATACTCGAGTTGGCGAAGGACCCTTGGGTTCACCGGAAAATCATAGCCTCGATTGCGCCGTCGATCTACGGCTATGACCACGTGAAGGAAGCAATAATGTACCTTCTCTTCGGCGGAGTGCCCAAAGCATTACCGGACATCGCGATCCGTGGCGAGATGAACGCCCTATTAGTGGGTGATCCTGGAACGGCGAAATCTCAACTGTTGCAGTATGTCGCCAGAATTGCCCCCCGTGGGTTGTACACGTCTGGGCGCGGTACCACGGCGGCTGGATTGACTGCTGCAGTCATCAGGGAAAAAGGCGGTGGGATGAGCCTCGAAGCCGGTGCATTGGTCCTTGCTGACAAAGGAATCGCATGTATTGACGAAATGGATAAAATGCGTCCTGAGGACAGGGTGGCCATTCACGAAGCTATGGAGCAGCACACGGTTTCAGTTGCTAAAGGCGGCATCGTTGCAACCCTAAACGCCAGGACAGCAATACTCGCCGCGGCAAATCCTACGCTGGGAAGATATGAACCGCACCGAACAGTGGCAGAAAACATCTCATTGCCCGTAACGATACTTTCTAGGTTCGACTTGATTTTCGTTCTGAGGGACGTCCCAAACAAAGAGTCGGACTTGAAGATGTCAATGCACATCCTTGAGCTGCACAGAAAGGGGTCCAGTCCGGTCGAGCCGCCAATTGCTGTGGACTTGCTGCGGAAGTACATCAGCTACGCGAAAAGCGTGAAGCCCGTTTTGACTCAGGACGCACTGAAGAGGTTGAACGACTTCTACTTGGCCATGCGCTCAGCGAGCGAAGTAGAAGGTTCACCTGTTGCAATTACAGCAAGACAACTTGAATCGCTTGTTCGCATATCCGAAGCCAGAGCACGATGTGCTCTGAGGAAGGAAGTTCTAGCTGAAGATGCTGAAGCCGCGATTGCGATAATGAAGCGATCACTGGAGGAAGTCGGCATTGACCTGTCCTCATACAAGTTCGACATCGACATAATCATGACGGGAAAGAGCAAGAGCACGCGCGATCGCTTGCAAGTAATTCTGGGTACTCTGATCGAAATGTCAAGGGATACGGGCATGGTGGAGAAAGGTGTGCTTGAGGCTGAGCTTGAGGAAAAATCACAAGATTCCGACGTCAGAATCGAGTCGTCTGCTGGGACAGTTACTTCGTGAAGGAACCATCTATGAACCCAGGGAAGGTTACTTGAAAAAGACATGAGCTAACTAGCGGAAGCATTTCAGTCTTTTTAAGAGGAGAAATCTCAGTCTAGAGGAATAATCCAGCGAGCACCGCGAGTCCCAAAGCAAGCAATCCAGCTAGCAGAGCCATCAGCGCACCGAAGGCAAACGGCTTAGCCCCGAGTTTAGCTATGTCTCTGAATTTCACTTTCATCCCAACTCCTGCGAAGCACGTTGCAAGCAGAAAAGGAATTATCGTATCCTTGAGCGTGCCCTTGACTGTGACCCAGTCGAAACCGATCTTAAGTAATTGAGGAGCATAGATGTCGAGAAGCGCGCAGAAAACCGAGTTAACTATGAACAGGATGCCATAAACAGGAAGGACTGTTTTTGTCCGAACTTCACCGACGGCTGACTTATCTTTTCTCGAGAAGAGATACGTAGCAACCAGTATCATCGGGCCGATCATGAAAATTCGAACGGACTTGACGAGCACTGCAGGTCCAATAGCGTCAGAGTTCAAAGCGCCAGCAGCTGCAATAACTTGGGATGCCTCATGAATTCCGGACCCGCACCAAATGCTGAATAAGTTTGCGTTGTGCTTCAGCCATGTTCCAACGATAGTGTTGATGAAAAGGTAGGGATAAGCAAACATCGCGACGAGACCAAAGAGCGTTATGCAGGCTAATGCAAGGCCTACTTCTTCCTCTCTGGCCTTTATTGCGGGCGCAGTTGCAGCTATTGCAGACGCTCCGCAGATCGCGGTTCCGACACCCACAAGAGTAGTCAGCGTCCTTTCAAGACCCATCTTCTTTCCCAACCAGGTGCCGAAGAAAAATGAAAACAAGACTACGACAAGCGCGTTCAGAATTCCAACTCCGACCTGCAGCCAGATTAGGGCGCTTGTGACGATGCCCAAGACGGCGATGACGGCTCTCAGAAGATCCTTTGAACAGAAATTTACTCCGATGCTGATGCTTTTCGGAAGGTTCGTCACGTTAGCTATAACGATGCTTATGATGAACGCCCACATCAGACTGCTTATCGGCTTGTAAAAAACGAAAAAGATGTAGGAAACAACTGCAACGGCGACGCAGAGAAGGATTCCGCGATAGAGAGTCTCTGACTGCGAATACGACTTATCGTCGCTCATTATGAATCACTTCTCCTCTGTCTCCTTTCAATATAAGCTGAACGCACTCAAGCAGAGAGCTACGAAAACGGTTATTACGGTTTTCAAGGACATGTTCCTTTGGTTGAGACATTGTTCACGCTTGACGTGGAATGCAGCAAATGCGGAGAAACCTTTCCCGCTGATAAACTCCTGACCGTGTGCACAAAATGCGGCGGCGCCCTCCTTTTTCGGTACGACCTGAAACGCGTGGCCAGCAAATTATCAAAGGATATTCTGGAAAGAAGGGACGACACCTTCTGGAAATTCATCGAGCTGCTTCCACTCGCATCCGTTCAAAGCGTCATTTCCTTAGGTGAGCCGTACACGCCGGTGCTTCACTTTCCCGAAGATGGCGTCACAACTCTGAAGAACGTGTACGTCAAGGATGACGGTCGCCTTCCGACTGCAAGCTTCAAGGCACGAGGAATGGCTGTTGCAGTCTCAAAACTCAAAGAGTTAGGGGTTAAACGAATTGCCGTTCCGTCCGCAGGAAACGCTGCATCAGCCCTAGCTGCCTACGGAGCACTAGCCCGAGTGGAAGTGTACGCCTTCATGCCTCAAGATGTTCCCGAATTAATACTCAAGGAATGTCTCTATTTAGGAGCTAAGACGTACCTCGTTAATGGATTGATCAATGATTGCGGCGAAATCGTCAAGAGGCTTCAGCCGAAATACGGGTGGTTCAACATTTCCACGAACAAGCAACCCTACAGAGTCGAAGGATACAAGGCAATCGCGTTTGAAATCGCAGAACAGTTCGATTGGAAACCGCCGGACACCATTATCTTCCCCACTGGAGGAGGCGAAGGAGTGATAGGCATATGGAAAGGCTTCAAAGAACTGATTCAGCTTGGTTGGGTGGAGAAAGCGCCTCGTTTGATAATCGTTCAAGCTGCTGGATGCGCTCCCCTCGTCAAGGCATTTGACAGCAACGAGCCTGAAGTGAAAGTGCCTTGGGAAAACGCGGAAACGATAGCAGCCGGTCTCAAAGTCCCTTATCCCTTCGCGAGTTATCTGATTTTCCGAGCCTTGAAAGAAACGAAGGGCACTGCGGTGGCGGTCGAAGATGATGAAATACTCGATTCCATGAAGACATTTTTGAAAATGGGAATTTACGCGTGTCCAGAGGCAGCAGCGACTCTTTCAGGACTCAGGAAACTCGAAGACAGGGAAGAGTTTGATCGTGAAGAAACCGTACTGCTTTATCTGACTGGTAACGCGATGAAGTACTTCGACGAAATGAAGATAGAAAGAGAGCGGGTGCCCGTGCTTGAACGAAGCGCGGATTCACTTGGCAATATGTGAACAAAGCCGTGAAGACTTTTCCTCGCAGTAAAGAGTTAGGGACAATGCCCTGTTGGGTTTAGGCGTAAAGGTATTTTTGTCTCTCCCAGGCTGTCACTTCGTTTTTGTCTTTTGTCTCATGCGGTTCGTATTCGAGCCATTCTTGTTTCTTGAGCTGCACGTATTTTTCGGCAGTGTCCTTGCCCAGCGTCTTGATGCAGATGTCGTCCCTTTGCCATTCCTCTAGAGCTTCTAGGAGTGTCGTGGGCAGGGTCTTGATGTTGGACTCTTTTCGTTGTTCATCGGTCATGTGGTAGATGTTGGATTCCACGGGGTCGCCTGGGTCGATCTTGTTTTTGAGGCCTTCCATTCCGGCTTCGAGCACCGCTGCATACGTGAGGTAAGGGTTGCAGAGCGGATCAGGGCAGCGAAACTCTATACGAGCTTCCATCGGGCTTTCAGGTGAGAAGGCCGGTATGCGAACTAGGGCTGAACGGTTTCTTTTGCTCCACGCGATATAAACGGGGGCCTCGTAGCCGGGAACAAGTCGCTTGTAACTGTTAACTGTCGGAGCTATTACTGCACAGAGAGCCCGCGCGTGCTCAAGTATGCCACCTATGAAGTACCTGCATTCCTGACTGACGTATGCGTAGCCTTCCGAGTCAAAAAACGGATTTTTGCCTTTCTTGGTGTCAGTCAGTCCGAGGTGTATGTGCATCCCGCTGCCAGCCTTACCGTGCCAGGGCTTGGGCATGAACGTTGCCGTCCACCCGTACTTCTTGTCGGCGACGCCCTTCGTGGCGAACTTGTACCGCATTATCTTGTCAGCCGTGGTCAGTGGATCAGAGTACTTGAATGTGATCTCGTTCTGGGCTGAGCCTACTTCGTGATGTTCGCGCTCCACCTGAATTCCCATTGTGTTAAGCGTGTTTGACAATTCCATGCGGTAGGACTCGGTCAAGTCTCTTCCAGGCGCAATGTCGAAGTAGCGCTGCTTGTCGATGAGATGGTTCTCGACGGGGACGACTTCGCCGTTCTGATCCTTCTGGACCAGGTAGAATTCGAGTTCGGCCGCCGCGGTTGACTCATACCTCCAGTGATCGGATTTTGTCCATTTCTCTTCGGAGGATGTATCTGGGGTCGCCTTCAAACTGCGTTTTGTCTGGTCGTTTTATGTCACAGATGAAGCCGGCGACGCTTTTGTCGTAGAAATAGTAGGGGCAAACGATGAAGGTGGAGGCGTCGGGTTTCATTATCATGTCGCTTTGCTCTATGTTTACGCCACCGAGCATCGAGGATCCGTCGAACGTTACGCCGTCATATAGGGCATTCTTGGCTTCTTCGGCGGGTATTGTTCTTCCCTTCAGGTAGCCGAGAACGTCAGTAAAGTGTAGAAGGATGTAGTCAGCGTTTTTCGTAAGTCTGAGAGACGCATCGATGTCTTGTATAGGTTGAGGCTTGACGTATACCATGATGATTTCACCAGGTCAAATATATAACCAATTCAGAACGCATTGAACATATATAAGGCTTGTTCCAATTTTGAGAGGCAAACGTTAAATAATTGATTGATTTATTGGATGAATGTTTAGCGGTGGCGAGGTGATTATGAACTTGGATGATACAAATGTCAAAATACTGAAAGCGTTGTCCGAAGATGCGAGGCTTTCGTCCAGACAAGTTGCCAAACAATGTGACATCTCGATTGGCACAGCATTGGCAAGAACCAAGAAGATGGAAGAAGAAGGCATAATCAAAGGATACACAGTTCTGCTTGATCAAGAAAAACTGGGCTACGAACTGACCGTTGTGACTGAAATAACGGTCTCGAAGGGCAGACTTCTGGAAATGGAAAATGAGATAGCGCGAATGCCTAACGTGTGCTGCGTTTACGACTTAACCGGCATGTCAGATGCGGCAATTATTGCGAAGTTCAAGACTCGTGACGAACTGAGCAGGTTTACGAAGCATCTGCTCTCTCTGCCATACGTGGAAAGGACGAATACGCATGTCGTGTTGACGACGATCAAGGAGGATTTTCGAATACTCTAGGAGCTTCGATAAACACTTACTTTTTTCTCCAATTGTATCAAAATTAATGGGCAAGACTTAATTTAGTCAAAAAGCTACGAGATAGAGCGACCAGCAAGAAAGCGGGGGTTGCCAAGCATGGTCAAAGGCGTAGGCCTGAGGCGCCTATCCTGTAGAGGTTCGTGGGTTCAAATCCCACCCCCCGCACCATCATTGAAGCGCGCGCGACCATATATTGAGCTTATTTAATCAATTGATTAATTATTTGGGGCTTTGTGGGTAAGATTTGCTTTCAGCTTCTATGCCCAGAAAATGCTTTGCCACAACGAGATGCATAGATGGAACTATAGCATGTATAGCGGCAAAGATTGCCAGCAGAAACCAAGATAATGATGTCAAGCCAAGAGTAGTGTTCAAAGCATCACCAATGATTCCTATAACAGCGAATAGAAAGCTAAGTAACGAACTAACGCCACTAGCCATCGCACATCTTCTAATCTCAGCTATTACGTGCTCACGGTTCTTGTAAGGTTGGTCTTGTAACATGTTTGCCATACTGCACATCACCCCCTCTTTTCTTTAATGTCGAGTGAAGTAATGTCTTTTCGGTTTAGCTATAACTTTTCCGCAAAACCAAAAACTGGCTTTCTCCAAGAAATATGCCTAAAGCGTAGTCCACTAGCTTAGTCTTTAATATTGTCCTAAGTGATTTTGTCCTTAGGTGTCGAGCACAGGAAACAGGGAGATACACTATGGAGAACGTTGGAAGGCTTGAACAGTTTTGGCACGATTTCGTGAAAGTTTTCCCCGAGACGGTGGAACTCGAAGGAGCGATTGTCGCTCATTGGCTCCAAATCCCTGTGACTATCTTCAACCATGTCACAAACATCAACGTCACTGGAGACAGGGCTGAGGTTCTCGTGAAAACGGTCATCAGTCATTTTGCGTCGAAGGGACTACCCTTTGCTTGTTTTCGAGTTTCTCCGTTGACTCTCCCTTCGTTCATTTCACTCCTTGAGCGTCTCGGCTTTGAGAAGGAGTCAGAGCAATCAAACTCTGTGGAGACTCCTATCTTCGTGTACCTCTACCACCAATGAGGAACCTTTAAACTACTCTAGAAAAAAATGGGATTGTGCGGGAGACATCTCTATTTATCCTGGGTTCAAATCCCAGCGACCGTAACGCTGACGTAGGCGCCGTCGGCGTTTACATTCTCTTTCTGAACAGTTTTCAGTTTTTTGGTTTTGCGGAAAAGTTATAGCCGAACCAAGTAAATAATCAAATTGTGACGCAACGGTGACTACGCCCGAAAAACCTAGAATCACGTGCAATATCTTGCTTGTTGTCGCGTTTGTAATTGTTTGCTTCATGGTTAATCTAATGTTGTTCTCTCTTGGATATTTTAGAGATGCAACTTCGCTTTTTCTCATCGTGTTTGGGTTCGTTGCGGCTATGGTTCTTCTTGTTGTTGCCTATAAGAATCCAATGCGTCCGACTTCATTCAGAAGCATGATGAGAAGATATGAACTTGCCTTCATAATCTGCGGAGCATGCTTTGCTCCAGCCATAGCGTTCTTTGGGGGCGGTCTAATTCTCCTTGCAATATTACCCTACTTAAATATTCCATCTCGTCCTCCAAAAATATTTTTCCGCAGGCGCTAATCTTGTTTGGGTTTAGATGAAGAACTCGAACCTATTCATGAATTGGGCGACACCGTTCGCAATCTGTATGAAAGCCTCAATCCCATAGCCCATCTGCGAGAATACGAGACTAATCTGCAAGCCTTGACAGAAAGCCTTATTGATCAATGCCAAATCTACTTGCTCAAACTCTTGGAATTCCGAACCAAATACTTCAGAAGTTAGCCGGCGCGCGCGCAATGGTAGCCCGGGAGTTACCGTTCCCAGATTGTAATTTATACCAAAATCCCTTTTTTATTTCGCTCACGTGTCTGCCTCTTCCGAGCGCGCGCTACTTCTTGCTATATCGTTGGGTTACCGGCTGAAGGTAATGTTTCTTCTTTGATTTTTTCAACGCAGAGCTCTATGTTCCGGCGGGGTTGAGCATTTCTCCCATGAACAGGATTGAGCCTGAGCGGTCGTCCCTGATTTCATAGTAGAACGGTCTATTGACCACAAAACTGGGCGGGGTTCCTGGTCCAATTGCTGTTATGCCTACGCCTACGCTAGTAACTGCAGCTGCTTCGGTCCCTTCTTCATTTACTTCAACAACAGCTTTGTGGTCCACGTACGAAACGTACAGATTTCCTGAGGCTGTTGATGCGATGCCCGTGAAGTTGGCTTGGTCAGGGTCAAATGCTATTCCCATGCCCAAGTTATTTAGAACGCCGTTGAGACGTTTCGTACCGTACTCCACTTGAAATTTCGGCATCTTGACTATAAGGTCTTCTAGGGGCTGAAGTCTGCTGACGTATCCGTCGTGAACAGTCTGGTTCAGGCCGGTGACAAACGAGTCGAGAGAAACACCTTCCTTCGGCAAGAAAATGTACATTGCGACTTTGTCTCTTCCGTAGGGCAGTCTTGCTATTTCACAGTTCTCGCCTGAGTAGTAACTGAAGTTGCTCGAAGTGGTCATCATGTCAACCTTTACGTGGCTTCCGTCACCCAAGAAGAAGTCCTGCTGCTGCGTCTTGACCTTGTCGAATTCTGTTGTCCATGTCCCCTTGAAGTATATCGCGTTGATCAGAAGCATCACCAGCTCAGGGCTCAGGTTGTTCATTATCTGTTTTATCTTGCCCGCGGTTTGCTTGTTTACCCAATCGTTGATTTCGTTAACAGTCTGGAGACTACTAAAATCGCGCGTAAACATCTCGCTGTCATACGAGGTTCCCACACTATGCAGGAAACTTGGTTTGACAAAGGGCTCAAACTCCTGCTTCATCCAAACCGAGTTACTGATCAGCAGCTTCACTGCTTGGTCAACGTTCTCCAGGCTCTGTATCAAAGCCGAGTATTCTTGGTTTATCTCTTCCAAAGTCATGTTTCCAAAATTGAGAGTCTTCGCCATCGCGTCTCTGGTCGTACCTTCTGCGCCGTTGTAGAGCATTGCCAAAGCTATCGAGACGCTAAGAGGAGAAATGAAAACGTTTGTGTTCGTATCCTCAGTGAGAAGCATCTTGAACAGGTCAAAGGCAAACTTTGTGTTTGCTGAGACTAACTTCGGGTCGACAGAATAGGCTTTTTCGTCAGATGTGGCATACGCTGAATTCGAGACGCTTCTCAGATAATAGACCAGCGTTACGTAACTGACCAGAATAATAGATACTAACGCTAATGATATTACGATCAGCTTTCGATTTCCAACGGCACGCTTCCGCACAGACTATCCCCGAATAGGACACTTGAGGTTCGCTGTATTTAGTTCTAAGCGTCAGAACATACAGTTCCAAGAGTTAGAACAGGGTCTTACCACGCGCGCGCGAAGTGGGAAACTAACGCGCTCTCTTATTTTGAGCTCGGTCTGGGCAGGAGGTATGTCTCTGCAGGCACTGACCCGTATATCTTCTTGATAAGTCGCAACCCCGACTTCTGATTCAGGGTTGGCTTCCAATAACTTGCTAACAGCTCTCGCGCTTTCACGTTTCCGCTGCCAATCGCCCAGGCGTCACACTCGGTCTGAGACCCCAACACGTCTATGTCAGCAATCTTCTGGACTCCGCCATCAAACCCTCCGAGGAGAACGAAGAGAGCAAGCGGTCGCTTGACCGTGCTCACCGCGTGCTCGTGGAGGATGTCCCGAATCCTGCGAGCGGCATCCCTGAATGTCTGGGTGTCCTGACTCGTAAGCATATCATGAACATGGAACATGTCTCCTATATTGCCAGTGGCCACGAACGCCAACGATTGGGCCACATGCCAGATCGAAGGAATTCCTCTCCCCAATTCTGTCTTGACAGAACCTTTCCCTTTGGCCAAAATCAGTCCATCCAACGTCTTCATCGCGACAGCGAGGTTTCCGCCTGATGGGCACTTCCGAGCCCACTCCACCTGGAGTAGTCTCCCTTCTGGCGTGAACATACCGGGCTTGGCAAAATCCATCGAGTCTTCGGGAAGCGGCGGGTTCTTGCTCGGTGTTCCGATGCGCGATTTTGTCCTACCCATCAAATTTACCAGTTGAATGAATGCGTAGCCGCGCTATTTCAGCTTTTTCTGGCGCGCGCTTTTGCCTGCTATTTTTCGCAGAACCGTTTTGGAACTCTGAAATTCGTTGCAATGTCAGATGGACGGCCATACGGCTTGATGTCCAGAACCGGAGTCCTATCAAGAGCGTCAAGACCTCTTACCCAAAGAACATTTTCTTCACGTTTAACAAGCTCTACCAAAGTCAAACCGATAGGATTCGGACGAATTGGGCCCCTGCATGCAAGAACCCCTACAGATGGTGTTTCTGCTCTACCTTCACTATGAACTGACCTTCTTTGAGCATTCGATATCTTGTGCATCCAATATATAATGAAAACGTGGGAAAACTCTTCAACGCCGTCCAGAGCTTTGACAAGATTTTTCTTGAGCATTATCTTTGAAACAAGGCTTTTGTCTCTGACATTCTCATCAGATGATGTACGTCTAACAAAACCTATAGGCTTGATTTCAATCTTCTTTAAAGCCGACAACGCTACCACGACAACAATAAGGTATCCTGAAGTAAGATAACTGTTTTTTTCGCGCATCTGTCGCGCGCGCCTGCCTATTCCTTGTCCCTGATGCTTTTTTGCGACATCGAGTTCTTCTATCGCAAAATTGTCTTTTTTCTGTGCGAAATATACAAATCCAATGGGCTTCTGACTCATTTCTGCAACGAAAACATTTTGTCCTGAGCGCGCGCGAAAGCTGTTGTCTTAGTTGCATCAGAAACTTTGCGGTTTCACTTGTCGATGGAACAAAACCCTTCAGTTCTTCTCCGTGTATAGAGTTGCGCGCGCTACTTCTTCAAAGTCTCTTTGAACAGTTCAATGGGACAGTAGTTCTTGTAGTGCGCGCGCTGAAATCTTATAGGACTTTCGTACATTAACAGGAGTTTGCGGTCAGGAGGTGATAAGTCGTGATTGAGAAGGTATGTCATATTACCTTTCCTGTTTCGGATCTGAAAAAGGCCGTGTTTTTCTATGAAAATATCCTTGAGCTTAAAAAGACTGGCGAATGGTCCAATTATGCAACCTTTGATGTTGGAGGAGTGCAGTTTGGTCTTGAACCATCAAAGAGGTTTGAGATTTTTCTGCTTGTGGACGATGTTGACAGGGCCTATCGGGATCTCAAGGCGAAAGGGGTTGAATTCACGACGGAGCCAAAAGATCAGCATTGGGGTGCTCGAGCAGCAACATTCATGGACCCTGACGGAAACAAGTTCACCATAGAAACTTTCAAGAAAGACAAATAGCATCCACCTGAAAACTGGAAAGGAAAGTAGCAAGAGACTCCCATGCTCCGCACCTTTTTTAGGCCAAGAGCTTGAACGTCGTCCTCACTCGGATTTCATGATAGCCCGGGAAAGTTTCGAACTTTCGCCAAACATAATCTGAGCATATTTTTACTGGTAAAGTCGGGTGGGGGGTCCCACCCACGCACTTCAAAACAGACCCACAATTGTTTTGAAGCGCGCCTTGTCAGTTCGTGTAATGAACTTCTTTGTTTCTTATCTTGTCATCATTCTTCTGAAAACGGGCACTGCGATTGCGATCATGATTGCTCCGAACACTATCATCACTGCAAGCTCAGTTGTTATGTCAGGTATTCCTGCGCCTAAAACCATGACTTTTCTCAGGGCTTGCGATGCATAGGTCAGAGGAAGCACTTTTGAGATGTCTTGCATGTACCACGGCATCTGTTGTACCGGGAAGAACACTCCGCTGAGAAACATCATTGGAAACATAAGCGTCATCATCATCATCTGCGCCGTCTCCTGGTCTTTGGCAAAGGACGTTATTACGATGCCCAAGCCGACGAAGCTAAACACGCCTAAGAGCAACAACGCGAAGACGAGCACTATGCTTCCTTGAATTGCAACGTGGAACAAGACAGTTGCCAGCACCAAGATGACGACTCCTTGCAGCAAGCCTCTTGCAGTCTGACCCAGAGTTTTCCCAAGTATAATCGAAAGCCTGTTGATCGGCGCAACCATCATTCCGTCCAAAGTTCCAACTTCCTTCTCCTGCGATATTGCCACAGGAAGCCCTGTCATGACGCTCATCATCACAGTCATCGCCATTATCCCCGGAGCGATAAAGTCAAAGTAACTGGGGGTCCCGGATACAACTCCCACAGTCTGAACACTGTAAGGCTTCACGGCCGCTAGGCCTGTTTGATTTAGCCTCTGAAGAGCTAAAGCTGTTCCCATTTGATCAAATACAGCTGACAAAGCTGCCTGAATGGTTGCCGACACCTGCGGGTTAGACTGGTCAATTACGATGATCAGGGTACCTTGTTGACCGGCCACGATACTTGCAGTGAAATTGCTAGGGATGATTATGCCGCCTTCAATATCGCCTTTCTGAACCAGGCTCCTGATGTCGTCAGCACTCGTTGCATTGGAAAGAACGAAAGTGTCTGTCATGTTGTTGATATGTTGAAATGCCATCGTGAAATTCTGTCCAAAGAAAATAGAATTGCCATAACCAGCATCTTCGTTTGCGAGTGCAACAGGCAAGTTCGTCGGTAAGCTGTTGCCAGATGGATAAATGAAGCCGACCATGACCATCATGAACAAAGGCATCAGAACAAGCAGGACTAACCCGAGCCGATTCCGATACAGCTCCGTCAAATCTTTCCAAGCAATCCTGAAAGTGTGCGAAACTAGAGTCTTTGCACCCATAATGGGTCACCTTCCCCTCCCTTGCTGAGGCGCTCCAAAGTGACGACGACCCATCGCCATCGGTATCTTTTGGTCTGCGCTATCTCTTACCTCGTGACCAGTTATGTGCAAGAACACATCCTCAAGAGTAGGCTGAGGATTTTCCATAGAATTTATCTTTCCGCCTTTCTCCCTCACAGCGTCAATTACTGAGTCGAACGCCTCATCGCCGTGGGCAATGATTCTCAAATGGGTAGAATTCTCTTGAGAAACTGCATCCGTGCACTTGCACGCCCGGATTGCCTCAATAATACCGGGTGATAAGTTTCCAATCTCTAGGTTCAGTATTGTCGTGTCCTTTCCAGAAATGAGCCTCTTTAAATTCGTAGACGTGTCAAGCGCAACAATTTTGGCATGGTCCATAATGCCTATGCGATCACACAGCAAATCGGCATCGACCATCATATGCGTCGTTATAAGAATTGTGGTCTTATTTTCTCTATTGAGTTTCTTTATGAACTCTCTAATCTCAACAGACGATTGAGGATCCAAACCCAGAGTTGGCTCATCCAAGAATAGCACCTGAGGCATGTTGAGCAGAGCCCGTATCACGTTCATCCTCTGTCGCATGCCAGTGGAAAACGTTCCCACCTGAGCATTCTTCCATTTGGTAAGTTGAACCAGCTCCAGCAGGTCATCAATTCTCTTCATCAAGACGCTTTTAGGAATGTTGAAGAGATTTCCGAAGAAGATCAAGTTCTCTTTAGCCGTCAGTCGATTGTACATAATCATCTTTTCGGAAACGATTCCTATCAGTTTCCTCACTTCATTATCGTTCTTCACTATGTCGTAACCGCCAATCGTGGCAGTTCCCTTTGTTGGCCTGGCTAATGTGGAGAGCACTCTTAACGTCGTACTCTTACCAGCTCCGTTGGGACCGAGCAGACCGAAAATCTCGCCTTTCTTCACGTCGAAGGAGATGCTGTCGACCGCCACGAAATCGCCGAAAGCCTTCGTCAAGTTTTTAATCTCAATTATTGGATCATTTTCCAAGAGACCATCACCGAGAGATATTGTTCGGTGCAATATATCGTAGTAAAATATAAATATTCCGATTATATTCAGATGCGAAAGATGAACCCAAAACGCAGTGAAGACGAAATAACTGCTGGGCACTGGCTCAAGGAAACGCAGAAGGGCTACATACGTATTGCGGCGCTGATTCTTCTAAGCAAAAGGCCGTATCACGGCTATGAAATAATGAGAGAGATCAAAGAAAGAACCATGGGTTTTTGGAGACCCACCGCTGGCGGCATCTATCCCATACTTCGAAACCTAGAAGATTCCAGATACATCGAGGGAAAATGGGAGGTTCAGAAGAAAAGAAAAAGAAAGATATTTCGAATCACCGAGGCGGGCAAGCAGGTTTTACAGCGGTCTCTGGCCAAAGAGAATCAAATTGCCAATAGCATGACCGGCCTATTCACAGAATTCATGAAAAGCGTGTTGGACGTAGAGAAGACCGTTTCAATCCCAAGAATACCGAACCTTTTCTCAGTCTTCCTTGAAGAGAGAAAAGAAAAACCAGAAGACACGAAGAACGTCTTAGAAAGCAAGCGCAAACAGATTGAGAAAATGATAAAAGAGTTACAGAAAGAGCTAGCGGCAATCAACAGAAGAGTAGCCCAACTAGAACGTCTTGAACAGAAAACAATACATTTAGCAAGAGTTCAAGGTTCACACGATAACACGAGAATCACTGTTTTTGGAGCAACCGGTCGCGCATAACTTACATACACCGGTTCTGCTAAGTTGAATTATCTACTTTCCTGCAGGCGCGCACGCGCTTCAGCGATCTCGAGCGAGTGCAGGATTAGAATTAAAGCAAGAAAAGCCGTGAACCCCAGAATTATGGCTATTACAAGCATGAAACGTCCTGCTAGGCATATGTTGTTATACGCAGCAGGATACGATATCTCAAAGCCTACTAAGCCCACGCCTAAAAAACTAAACAGGAAAAATATTCCGGAAGCACAAATCAATCCGGCAAAGAGCAAAACTCCTCTTTTCCAATTATTTGCCGCATACGTCAGCCAGAAACCAATGCAAACGCACACGAGGACTGTCACCAAAAGCCCTACATCAATTGCCACACTGGGTCCTGGAGGAGCCTGATCAGACTGATATAGAATTGCATAGACGAGGAAAGAAGCGAGGATCACAAGCGCAATTAGCAGTGGTACGAGAATTGTTCTACGTTTTCTGTTCCCTGGTTCTGCCAACATGCTGAAAACCTCCAGGGGGTCGCAACTATTCATTTGAGGCTATGTTGTACAAGTGGCTGTCGGTGTGGAGCGCACGCGAAAATACTTTCTGAGAACGTCGAGGTTGTCACCATAATACGTTAGCCAATAACTCAGCAAGACGCCTACACGCAAATACGTTTAAGAGTAAATTCGGATTATTTCAGACTAGAGGAGACAGATCATCTGGAGGACACAAACTCGGGATCATGCCTTTGTCTCTTCCTGATTTCACCCCGACAAAGAGAATGACCTGAACGATTCTGAGGAGAAATTGAAATTTGCAGCTTACAACCTTAGCAAAGGCAGCTTCTCGCTTCGTGAAAAACTCTGGAGAGGTGAAGTTTGCCCTCATCCAAGTTACAACGAGATGCAACGCGCGGTGCGTTGACCGATGCGATATTTGGGCGCTGCCACCAATTGATATGAAACTGGACGATTTGACCTATGCAATAGATGTTTTGGCAAAGAACGGTTTTTCAATCATATACTTCACAGGCGGCGAAACTGGATTATACCCGCACTTGGCTGAAGCAGTGGAGTACGCCAAGAGAAAGGGCATGATCACATCAATAACGACAAACGGCACCATTTCTCAAGCTACTCTGAACAGACTGAGAAACAATCTGGATGTCCTGTCTGTCTCAGTAGACCATTACAAAGAAGGCTTGTGGGACAACGCAAAATGCATCAGGGGAATATCAAAGAAAGCCAAGGAAACCATCCGAACGGCAAAAGCCTACGGAATAAAACTCTATGCCATTACTTTTCTTAATCCCGCTTGGACCGTCAAAGACGTGGAGCAAGTCGTTCGCTACGTAAATGAGGAACTGGGCGTCTCCTTCGCGTTGTCCTACCCTTATACCTCTTCAAACAAAGGGACATTCGTGGTCGGCGGAACCCTGTATAGTTCACTCTCTAAAAGACAAAGAAACATGAGAAACATGGTGGCCAAAGTCCTGCAAATGAAACTGCACGGCTCTGACGTCGTCACTGCATCCTGCTACTTGAGGGATGTACTGCGAGCTCATGATGGTCTTTCCAGCAGATATCCTTGCAAAGCCGGCGAAACAATAATAACGATTGACTGTAACCTGAACGTGTTCCCATGTTACAAACGAGAAAAAATGTTCAATCTTAGAGAACGCCAAGACTTGGGCCTGTTGGCTCCAGACAATTCCAGATGCGATAACACACAATGCTTGATAAACTGCTTCAAAGAGGCTTCTCTCGCTTCAAAAGAGACATTCTTCAGAGCAGTCAAAGAAGAACTCGTTTCCAATCCCAAGTTTTATCTAAAAATGATCAGCTAAACAAGAACTGGAATGTGATGATCTCGCGCGCGTCAAACATCCGCACTTATCGACTGGATGCTTCAGATAACTCTTTATTCCATTGATTCGACCTAATCTTTCACGAAGGAATGCAGGTTGAAGGCGGACATCGATCGGATTCTCGCAGACAACGAGTTTGGCTCGATGTTGATGTACTCTGGGAGCTATACAAACGTCAACATGTTTTACATCAGCGGTTTCTTGGCGATTGACCCTTTCATTTATCTCAAGAAGGTTGACGGAGAGCCGATTATTGTGATCAACCAGATGGAGTTGGATAGAGCAAAGAAAGAGTCGGCGGTCAAGGACGTTCGTTCAACTCATGACTATGACTTCATGAAGTTCTTCAAATCGGCTTCTGATCCCAAAGTTGGGGGGATGAAGTTCGTTGCGTCCGTTGCCAAGAAAGAACTGGGAATCGACAAGCCAATTTACGTTCCGCCAGATTTCCCCGTAATGTTTGCGGACACTTATCGGAAAGAAGGGTTGAAGATTAAACCGATGCTCGACGTGCTCGAGAAAGCAAGAGAAACTAAAGACCCTGAAGAAATCAAAGCTATTACGTCTGTTCAAAGAGTTGTTGAAAAGGCGACTTCCAAAGCGATCGAAGAGATTTCTAGCGCCGAAGTTGGACAGGACGGCACGTTATTCACGCGATTAAACGGTAAGAGAGAGAAACTGACTGTTGGAAGGGTTCGAGGTATTTTTGATCACACCTTCGTTGACGATGGCTGCGTCGCTGAGGAGGAGACGATGATACCGTGTGGGCCCAAGAGTGCGATTGGCCACTATGCTGGCAAAGTGAGCGATGTTTTGAAGGCGAATGAGCCGATTGTGATGGACGTTTTTCCGAAGAGCATCGGCAAACGGTATGTTTCAGACATGACCCGGACAGTCGTGAAGGGAAGAGCATCAAAGACTATCAGGAAAATGTTTGAGACTGTGGCCGAAGTTAGACAAGCTTCGATCGACGCCATTAAGGCTGGCGTGACAGGCAGTCATATGCAGGAACTGTGTTATCGCCTTTTCGAGAAAGCTGGTTACGACACGATCAAGGGCGGAAAGAGAATCAGCAAAGGATACACGCACAGTCTTGGACACGGAGTTGGCTTACAGGTACATGAAGGACCAGGAATGCACGAATTCAACAAGCTTCCGCTTCAAGAACACAACGTGGTTACAGTTGAACCTGGACTCTACGACCCTGAAGTAGGCGGCGTCAGAATAGAAGACATAGTCGAAGTAAGTGCAAGCAGCTGCTGCAACCTGACGAAGATGAAGATATCCCTTGAAATCTGATGCCTAGATTGGAAGAGTCTAACATTGCTAATCTCAACATTGGAAACAACTCAAGCTGGACACAGCAAATTGTTGCACAAGACGCTTGATAGGGAACAGACGCATGAAAAGAGCGATGGAGTGAGATACATCGACACTTTTCTCTCTTTGCTGAAATCAAGGTTCTTCACGCATAAGCCCTTCTTCCTAGCGCACGCGATCACTTATGGCTGCAATTCCAAGTGTAAAACATGCACTTACTGGCAAATGTCGAGCAGAATTAACGATGACTTGTCCACTCAAGATGTCTTCACTCTTCTCGACGAAGCCTACGCCTCTGGCATGCGCGGTTACTACCTCTTTGGCGGGGAACCTATCATCAGAAAGGACATCGGAAGAGTTGTCGATTACGCAAAGGACAAGGGTTTCTTGACGACGATGAACACTAACGCGTCCCTCCTTGCAACAAAGGCGAAGGACCTAGCCAACCTCGACTTCATCTTCGTTTCGCTGGACTATTTCAACGAGTACCACGACTTCATCAGAGGGAGAAATGGTTCCTTCAACGAAGTCATCAAGGGCATTGAAAGAATCAGGCAAGTAGGGGACACCAGAGTCACTTTGGTGACTACGATTAGCACGTTGAACCTGGATGCCGTCGAACCGATGGCGAAACTTGCCCGTGACCTTCACGTTGGCATTTCATACAATTCAGTTGAGCCCACTGTTCAATCCAGCTTTGAGAAGGGAAGAACAGAATCGCCCGTGCAGGACTATGGACTGAGCAAGGAGCAACTCAGAGCCTTCTACCGTTCTCTGTTGAGACTGAAGCGGGAAGGCTATCCTTTGATGGAAACGGAATACGTGCTGAAACACTTCACAGAGAGGCAAACGCTGGACCTGTCAGTTCCCGAAGATGTTTGTCTACGTGTCCGCCGACAAGAAGATCTTCAGCTGCACGTACGATCACACCTACGATCTTAAGAAAGGATCATTCGAAGACTACTTTTCGAGCAGACTCTACCGAGATCACGTTTCCAGAGCTGAGAAGTGCAACGTGTGCGTGAGGACTTGCGTCAGAGGTTACTCATACGCTTATGATTTGAAGCCTTTGAACCTCATGAACCTCGTTGGAGACGGGAAAATTCTGTACAGACAACGAATATGACGGCTCGGGAAATCAATCCTTCAATGCTGTCACGATTTCATCGGTTCATAAACTTGGTGAAGATTTTAGGTTAGGAGAAGATTCGATCCGAGAAATTGGGAGTTTGGTGCAGTCATTCCTTCGTCAAACTCTAGACTCGCTTTAGTCCGGTTGTGGCAATATTTGAATGCCAGTCTGCAAACGCGCGCCGTTGCGAATGTTCGGAAGTGTTGATGGAAATCGTCGAAGTGGCCTTGGCTGAGGAAGAGGTTGCGGTGGTTCTGGCTCGAAGTTATGTCTGCTTGGAAACATCCTATTCGTCACTCTCACTCTTTGCGAGGCTCGAAATGACTGTAAAGTCTATCAATTTTTCTCCGCGCAATATCGACAGTTTCACCTTTTTTCCAACAACGTCTTCAGTGAGGAGTCTCGGAAGATCATAGAAGTCTAAGACGGGTTCCCCATTGAACTTCACTATCACGTCACCCATTGCAAGACCAGCCTTTCTTGCGGGTGAATCCGGTTCAACCGAGAAAATCATGACCCCAGTGTCTTGTTTGATCCCTGTTGTTTCTACCGTGTCCGTTGAGATTGGAACAGTGTTCGAGATAATGCCCAGATATCCTCTTTTGATTTTGCCTCCGTTCATAAGCCTATCAGTAACGTTCTTGACTTTGTTGATGGGAATCGCTATGCCGCGAGACCAGACGTAAGCCGTATTCAACCCGATCATCATTCCAGAAGCATCAACAAGCGGTCCGCCTGAGAAGCCTGGATTCAGTTTCGCATCCGTCGCGATCACGTTTTCCATCGCAGTTCCTCTCCACCCTCTGAGTGTGCTTCCCACACTTGTCACGATGCCTGTTGTGACGCTTGGCTGTCTGTTGAATGGATTCGCAAGAGCCAGAACGAACTGCCCAGGACTCAACTTGTCCGAGTTGCCGACTTCAATAGGCTTCAAATCTGCATGTTCTGCCTTAAGCAACGCGATGTCGGAGTAGGGATCGATTCCCACTATCTTCGCATCGAGAATCTTCTCTCCTGAACCAATTTTGACCGAGGCGCTTCTTCCAAGAACATGACTGCACGTTACGACATGACCGTCTGAGTTGAGTACAACACCCGTTCCTCTCGTCATGCTTGTGTTCACGTTGACGACTGACGGTGCAAGCTTTCGAACGAGTTCAGCGGTAGCGTCAGAGATTGACTTCAACACCTGCAAATAATTGACCGATTCACTCATTATTTCACCTCATAGAAGAAGATACACAGGCGCTATTTGTTGACTAACAAACGTGAAAAGTCGGTCACATTTACGCTGGCGTCAGATACACATCGGAATTTCCAAAATATGCTACCCGTCTGAGCAGCTGTGAACGCGAACAAAGTCTGCTTATGTGAGCTAACAATTGATGAGAAGCTTTCAAAGCCACGTTTAGATTCCTGTCTTGCAGGAACTTGGCTTCTATCGTGAGCGCCGTTTCTGAGATAGTTGCGCTAACCTGGATGGCATCGTCCTCGGTGATCCACTTCAGAGTAACACCCTGACCGTTGTTCGAGAGACCCAACCAGCGAAGTGAACCGAACCATTTCCCCTTAAGGCTCGAGATCAACCGTGGGATCGGCACGTCAGATGGCAGAAACGTTTGAAGCAAAGGCATGCGAGAGCCATCGTCTGAAGTTTGGGGGAGCGGCAGCAAGTCGCTGATCTTGGAAGTGACCTCATAACCTGAAGGCCCTTTCTTCACGATGCCCTCCTCTTCTAGCCTGTCAAGTATTCGAGAGAGCGTCTCGGGATGCAACCCCAACCGCCTCTTCAATCCGTCGAACGAAAACGTCGCTAAATCCTCTTCGCCTATCAACGCTAGAACATCGTTGTCCCGTTCACCGAATTGAGCATCACAAAGGTCGTGACGGTCGGCATCCAAGGTTTACGTCGTCACCAGAATGATAGTGAAATTAGCATGCCCCTATTAAGGAATACCCAACCAGCGAAACCAAAGGTTCCGTGCCTTTTCAGAGCAGATTCAAAAATCAACATAGTGCCATAAAAGCATAAAGGCGCTCTGCGTCTAGCGCGCGCTATGATGCCTGCGAGTTTCTGAATTCTCTGGCTACTAGTATGGTGGCTATCGGAAATAGGACGCCCCAAACGAAGCTGGCGAGTATGTTTACCATGAAAATGCCCAGTGCATTACCAATTAGGAATCCAATACCAACAATTCCGTTCGCAATGAATAGCCACTTGATGGCACGTTCGGATTTCCCTGCGAAGACTGGAGCTGCACATAACAGGGCAATACCCATGAAGCCGTACCCGAGTGCAGCAAATGTCCAGAAGAAGGAATGAGGATTAGGAGTGGCAAACTGCCATACTCCTGCTGTTTCGTGGTTCACGATGCCCTGTCGGACAAAAGTTAACTGAACGTAGTAGTGGATGCTGAGGACGGCGGCGCAGATTAGGGCGAAAGAAAAGCCTAGTTGACTCAAAACTTTCTGGTCATCAGCAGCGTAGTGATGAATAGCAAGCATCAATATGACGAACAGGGGCGCAAGCAGCAGCGATGGGATAAACGGCAACATTTGCAAACTATTGAAGGTACTTACGTAAGCTTCTATGCTGGTGATTGTGGTCATGGGAAAAAGGATGGCCGATAAAATCATACCTGCATCAATTGAGATAACAAGCAAGGTGATAATGACTGCTGACCAAAACCCCAGTCGGCTCGTAAGTTTATTCATTTCAAGTTCACAAGTAAATATTCGTAATATGAGTCAAAGTATTTATCACTGCAGCGCGCGCTAGTCTTCTCCATAACGGATAAATTACCTAATAAGGTATAGTTTTAATTGAATTGGGGAAGGGAGATTGCTGAAGCGAACGTTTTCTGCAGTTATGTTCATCTTGCTGTTAGCCAATACTTTGACTTTGGCATTTAACATTCAACCAACCAAAGCGGAAGCTGGTTTGATTGAAAGCCCTTGGCCGATGTTTCATCATGATCAACAACACACTGGCAGAAGCCCCTATAATGTAGCTCAAACACCTGCACTAAAGTGGATTTTCAAGACAAAAGATGACATCTATTCCTCTCCAACAATCGGTGCCGATGGCACGATTTATGTAGCCTCCTCCGACGGTGCACTTTATGCTATAAACCCCGACGGTAGCCTCAATTGGAGCATCGCCATAGATGCTTATTTTTCCTCCCCAACCATAGGCTCTGACGGCACGGTATACATAGGTGGCGCAGACAAGTCTTATGCACTTTACGCCGTTGATCCACATGGGACAATCAAGTGGCGTTTCACCACTGGATACTTTGTTTGGTCGTCCCCGACCATAGGCAATGATGGCACAATTTATGTAGGCTCTGCTGACAACAAGCTTTATGCTATTAACCCTGATGGCACTTTGAAATGGAGCTATACAACTGGAGACTGGGTCACTTCCTCTCCAGCAATCGGTTCTGACGGCACAGTGTACGTTGGCTCTTGGGATGACAAGCTTTATGCCATTAGTCCTGAAGGCATAGTAAAGTGGAGTTATCTCACAGGCGATGACGTCCATTTAGCTTCTCCCGCCATAGGATCAGATGGCACAATATACGTAGGCTCTCGCGATGGAGAATTCTACGCCTTAGACCCTAATGGTAGCCTTAAGTGGAAATATTCCACAAGCATAATTCATTCCACCCCTGCCATAGCTCTTGACGGCACAATATACGTTGGCTCATATGACCATAAGCTCTACGCTCTCAACCCTGACGGAACACTGAGGTGGAGCTACCTAACTGGGGACTATGTTTTTTCTTCTCCGGCGATAGATGCCGACGGCACAGTATACGTGGGCTCAGCCGACTACAACCTTTATGCCATCAACCCTGACGGCACACTAAACTGGACTTACATGACTGATGATTCTATCTCATCTTCTCCAGCTATTGGAAATGACGGAACAATTTACGTTGCTTCTAACGACGGTAACCTCTATGCCATCGGCGAGACCCACCCACAAGTTATCAGAGTTCCAGATGAATATCCAACTATACAAGCGGCCATAAACGCGGCCAACACAGGGGACACTGTTTTCGTTAGAACTGGAACATACTACGAAGACATAGTTGCCAACAAAAGTCTAACAATCTCCGGAGAAAACAAAGACACTACCTTCGTTATTGGTTCCCCCGGTGGCGTAGTTTTTGTGGTTGAATCAGACAATGTCCGTATTTCTGGTTTTACAATGCAGAATGGAAACGCTGGCATCGTAGCAAGCGCACAGAATGTTACAATCACCGACAATATAATAATAAATTCGACAAGTCAAGGGATTCAAGTAAGTGGCGCTCGCAATACTCTAAGTGGCAACTTCATTACAAATTGTGGAGCTGCTATAATAATCTACGGAAACAACCAAACTATTGAAAAGAACGTTATGATGAACAATGGCTATGCCATTCAACTGTCTTATTTCAGCAACAACAACAGAGTCACGCAGAACGAGATAGCAAATAACCATTTCTCTGGCATTTATGTTCAGATGGCACATGATAACTCCATTTCAGACAACACCCTCACAAATAACGCAGAGGGAATTCGAATTGCCTACTCAACGAGAAATGTGATTTTCCATAACCTCGTCATCAACAACACTCGACAAGTCTTCATTGACAACGGAAACATAAACAACACCTGGGATGATGGTTATCCATCTGGCGGAAACTACTGGAGCGATTACAACGGCACAGATATCCAAAGCGGAACATACCAGAACGAGACTGGAATCGACGGGATAGGAGACACACCGTACAGCATTGATACAAATAATACTGACAGATACCCACTGATGAAACCATACCGTACTAGCAGTCTTCCAGGGGACATAAATCATGACGGAGCAATTGACATATCGGACGCCATACTAGCAGCGCGGGCTTTCGGATCTAGCCTTGGACAGCCCAACTGGAATAGCAGAGCAGACCTCAACAACGACGGCATAATAGACATCTTCGACCTTATCATACTGGTCAGCAACTTCGGAAAGACGACCGTTTGAGCGCGCGCTATTGTGCTTGCACTTCTACGCTCCCGTCGTAGACCAAGAACCCTATTGGGCTTGCAGTTCCGTCACCGATCTCTGTGCTTGTTAAGTCTAAGAGGCTGGATCCTGGTTGTAGAGCTTGGAAAGTAAGCGTCAATACACAGATTGTTCCGTTCAAAGTGTTCTGATAGTCTCCTCCGTTTGGCCCCCAGACCTCAGCTTTGAGGTACCGTCCAGTCGTATCGTTGTAATCGTTCTCTATCCCTGAACCAAACAACCAAGCCGTGTATACAGCGGTCAAGTTCACGTCTGCTGCGGTCTTGTTGAACCAGTCAAACCCCACTCCTCCCCACTCGGGCGGAGTGTTCACCTGAGCGTCCAGACACGTGATTATCTCTTTGTTCCATAGGAGGCCGACTTGCCATCCAGCCATGTCGGTGACGTTGTTTATCCACACTTCTACTTTGAACGTCTGGTTAACGGTTACCACAACGTTTTCCGGTACGACTGTAACGTTCGCGTAAACTGGTTTGGGAACTGTTTCGATCGTTGGCTGAGTCACGGGTTCAGAAAATGTTTGATTTGTCGGTTCAATTGCCGCTCCAGATGCCGGTCCACCCTGAACTGACATTTGCCCAAGAGCTTCTGTAGATTGGGACGCGCTCGACGGATGCAAAGATCACCTGGAGAAGGCATCACCGCAACCGCGATAACGGCTAAGGCGACGAATTCCGAGAATTATTATTTTTTTGATCAAAAAGGTTTCCTCAGTTTCCCTCTTCCTTAGGCTTCTTATAACTCTGTCGAATTACGCTTGACGGTCAACCGACTGTATCATCAAGAATAATCCATGATAACGCGCGCTTCTGCTGTTGTGCCTTCGCAGTCTTCAAACCGTCGACAAACGACTCACTCAACTCACTCGACGGACGCGGCAACTACCCTCCACCACAAAATCCTGCAATTGCTTGATTCAACGAGAATCTAACTGTTCCAGTCACTTTCAACATACAAAACAAGCAAAAACCACCCAAAGAACCAAAACAAGCCCCAACCAAGACCACGCAAACGGCACCGCACAAGAAAAAAAGCCGGGGGGTAGGGTCTTTTAGACTGTTTTCCAATCAAAAACCATGTTGACCAGCCCCTACTCAAGGACCAACGTAGAAAACAAAAACAGCGGTCCACTCGCTCCGAAACCAGCTCACCGACGCCCAACATGAATCAGAGACCAACGCTTCGTTACAAGCGCGATGAATCGTACCTCAACTTTGATCTTTCTTCGTTTCAGTCGAGGATAATTGGAACTCCTTGAGCTTGTCAGCCATCTCTTTAAGACGCTTGTCGACTCTATCGTTAACGGTTCCTTCCTCAAAAGCTCCGTCCTGACGCTTTTGCCCAGCTTTGACCCCAGTCAGGATTTCGATTCCTTCGTCAATCGTCTTGACAGGATAGATATGGAATTTCCCTTCTTTTGCTGCTTCCACGATTTCCTCTTTCAACATGAGGTTCTGCACGTTGCTCTCGGGTATCATCACGCCTTGCTTGCCCGTAAAACCTTTGATCTTGCAGACTTCAAAGAAACCTTCAATTTTCTCGTTTACCCCACCAATGGCTTGAACCTCACCCTTCTGATCCAAAGATCCCGTGACAGCAAGATTCTGCTTTATAGGAAGGCCGGAGAGAGCAGACAGGATGGCGTAGAGTTCGGTGCTTGAGGCGCTGTCACCTTCCACGCCCTCATAGTTCTGCTCGAAAACGAGACGAGCTGCTAGGCTGAGGGGTTTGTCCTGAGCATATTTCGAATTCAAGTAACCGCTTAGAATTAGCACTCCTTTCGTGTGGATGGGTCCTCCCATCTTGGCTTCCCGCTCAATGTCAACAACTCCTTCTCGACCTAGACCTACACTTACCGTCACCCGTGAAGGAGTGCCGAATTCAAAGTCTCCGAGACCAATCACGGAAAGACCGTTGACTTGGCCCACACTTTCTGAGTCCGTATCAATTAGAAGGATTCCTCGCTGGATCATCTCCTGAATCTTCTCTTGAATGAGTTTCGAACGGTAAACCTTCTCTTCAATAGCCTTTTTCACGTGAACCCCGGTAACAAACTCCGATTTCTCTTCCGCAGCATAGAAGTTGGCTTCACGAATGATATCTGCGACCTCCGCAAACATGGTTGAAAGCTTCTGCTGATCCTCAGCCAATCGCGAGCTGTGTTCAATCACCTTTGCCAAGCCTGAGCCATCGAGGTGTTTGAGATTTTCCTTCTGACAGAGAGCGCAGACGAAACCTGCGTATTGCTCAGTGTTTTCATCTGTTCGATCCATCGTTGTGTCAAAATCCGCCTTGACCTTGAAGAGCTGACTAAATTCCATGTCAAGAACGTACAGTTGCTGATAGACGTAGGGATCTCCAATCAGAACAACCTTGACGTCCAACGGAATCGGTTCAGGCTTCAAGCTTTTCGTGGTGATGAAGCCCAACGCTTCTTCGGCCTCTTCGATGAAGATACGCTCGTTTCTTAACGCTCTCTTCAAGCCATCATAGGAGAAGGGGTTCCGAAACAGCTCCTCCACGGGAAGAATCAGGTATCCACCGTTGGCCCTGTGCAGGAATCCACCCCGAATCATCGTGAAGTCGGTGACGAGAGCCCCAAACTGGGCTTCTTTTTCAACTCTGCCGAAGAGGTTTTGATAAGTCGGGTTGAGCCCGATGATAACAGGTGCGCCCTTGGTCTTTGAGTTGTCAACCACGACGTTTACTTCGTACTTTCTAAATGGGCTTTCCCTGACCCATGGAACTGGAAAGGGCACTTGCGGAGTTTCTTCAGGACCTTTCACGAATTGAGACAAGTGATCCAAAATGTCATTTTGCACTTCCTTCAAGTAGCTTGCAACGTCCGAGAAGTCTTTGTACTTCTCAGCAAGATCAGTCACCAAGTTTCCGATAGCGTAAAGGGCAACATCTTTGTTCAGTTTTTCAAGTTCTTGATGTATCTTCCGGTCCATATCCACGAACTGCCGCATTGCGTTTCTCAGTTCCGATTCCAAACTGCCTCTTTTGGCTTCCAAGTCTTGTCTGACCTTCGGGGACAACGTCATCAATTCTTGATCACTGATCGGTTTGCCCTTGATGACAGGAATTAGCAGGAGCCCAATTCGTGTGCTCTGGATCACGAAACCTGCTTTTTGGGCTTCAGTATTCAATTGATCGATTAGCTGTTTTCTTTGTTCTTCTAAAGCGCTGATGGTTGCGTCTCTCTTTTTGGCGTAGTCTTCGCTTTCGAAGGCTTTTGGAAGCGCGCCCTTTGCATTCTCGACGAGGCTCTTCATGTCACCTTGGAATTCTTTCCCCTTACCCGAGGGCAGCTTGAGTGCTTTGGGCTCGTACTCGTTGGAGAAGTTGTTCACGTAGCACCAGTCGAAGGGAGCGGGCTTAGCTCGCGCTATTTCTTCAAGGAAGTTTTTGACAGCCGTTTTTCTACCCGTTCCAGGAAGACCAGAAACATACAAGTTGAAACCTCGATCCTTGATTCCAAGCCCGAATTTCAACGCTCGCACAGCTCTTTCTTGCCCAATGATTTCTTGCAGTGGAGCGAAATCCTGAGTGCTCTTGCAGCTCACAGAAGTCTGAGGGCATTCTTTTCTCAGTTTTTCTGAAGGCAACTCGCTAATCATTATACGCATCTCCTAAGTTTCAGGTGACACAGATGTTTACCTTACATTAGTTCTTTCTGGTTATCCACCTTTTTAGCGTTTGTGACCTTCATCCGTAGCCACTAATCATACGTGTCGTTTCCACAATTCTGAAACCGCTACTCCCAGAAACTGCGACACTCGCACGTAAAGGTTATACACAATTAACCTCGATAATCAAGCACTGTCAAGCTCACGACAGCAAGGGTGAACCCTCACGATAGATCCAATGTTTGAACGCGGATGGTTCGTTTGACAAAGGTTGATCTCAAGTCAAAACTCACGCTTTTCGACGTGACCAATCTAGTAGTTGGAGCCATAATAGGAGCAGATATCTACGTTGCTTCAGCCTTTGGAGCAGGTCTCCTCGGGCCATTTTCACTGGTAGCGTGGATCCTCGGCGGAATAATAGCCATAGTCATCGCATTGTGTTTCGCCCAGTGCGCAGCTCTCCTTCCAAAAGTAGGCGGGCCATATGCTTACGCTCATGCAGCATGGGGCTCCTTTGCGGGCTTCTCTGTTGGCTGGTCACTCTGGCTCGCCGAATGGATGTCTCTCGCCGTCTTTCCGGTTGCTTTCACTCGATATCTAATGTTTTTCCTGCCAGGCCTCGACCTTATTTCACAGATAGCCGTAAAAACGTTGTTCGTGGTTTTTCTAATCGTTACGAACATTGTCGGCGTCAGAGCCGCAGGAAAGATAAATGACGTGTTAACCTTGATCAAACTGGCCCCGCTGGTTTTCTTCGCAATAGTCGGCATACTCTTCATGGCATTCAACACTTCAACCGTCGCAACGAATTTCTCTCCGTTCGCCCCATATGGGTTCGGCAACTTTGGATTGGCCCTCGTCTTGATATTCTGGGCCTACGCAGGCTTTGAAATCTCAACCATTCCAGCAGAAGAAATAGAAAACCCCAGCAAAACCATTCCCAAGGCCATAATCCTTGGGATCTCAATCGTGACCATCTTTTACCTCGTGACCAACGTCGTGCTTTTCGGAGTGAGACGATTCAACCTTCTCAGCTCGGACAATGCACCCTTGGCCTCTGCAACCAACGGAGTCATGAGTTCACTCCCGGCTCTTGCCGTGGCTGGCGGGTTGATAGTGGGCGTTGGAGCACTGATTTCAGTTGCCGGGTCGGACGAATCTGGAATGATTGGAACATCGAGGCTAGGTTACGCGTTGGCTGCTGACGGTCTTTTTCCCAGATTTTTTGCCAAGATTCATCCGAAATTCAAGACTCCCTATTTGGGAATTATGGTTCAAGCCGTCACTGCCCTTGCAGCTGCGATAGTCGGCAGTCTGGATACTCTTATAGCAACGTCGGTGTTCTTGATGGCAATTGCTTACGTTGCGACAAGCGGGTCAATCTTCGTTCTCCGCAGGAAAGGCCTGCAGACCCAGTTTCGTTTGAAAGGAGGCCCGTTGATTCCAGCGTTGGGAGTCATATTTTCTCTGTACCTCATAACTCAGTGTACGTTCACGCAAATTGCTTTAGGGTTCGTTCTGCTGTTAGTGGGAGTGCCCATTTACATCAAGTACTCGCCTAAGAAGGAACTTGCAGACCTTAAAGAGACGCTAGTTTCTCGCGATTCCATCCTGCAGAGAGCCCGCAATCAGGAGGAAACGTTTCTGGCACACGCGTTGCTGCATGTGAAGAGGTATTACAGGAGAATCACTCGAAAGAAGCAGACTTGAAAAACTATCAGAAATTGGGCAGTCAGAATATCCATCGAACAGGTATATTGTTCAAGTAACATGAAGCGCGTGCGCTGCGAGATCGGTCAGATCAGTCGTTGCATGTCTAGCAAATCATGAACGAGATGCCTCGATTCCAGGTACAGCTTCGAGTTTGTAGTCTTCTCTTCGAGAGGATAATTCCATAACCCATAAGAACCACTTTCCTAATCTTCTGAGGCGATGCAGCATGAAAACTAAGCGTCTTCTCGTCATTCTTACGGTTTTGTTGTTTCTGGCGGCGTTTTCACCCTTGCTTTCCAAGGCATTCTCAGCCACGGGTTACGTAGACGTAAATGTCGTCCAGGCAAGAACCATGATAGACACAACTCCGTCCTTAGTCATATTGGATGTGAGAAACGAGAGCGAATACGTCACAGGACACATCAGAAACGCTAAGCTGATTCCCCTGTTTCAACTGGGTGCCAACTTGAGCGAATTGAACGTTGCCGACGAAATTCTGATCTATTGTAGATCGGGAATAAGGAGCACTAATGCTAGCCAGATCCTTGTGGCAAACGGTTTTCTTCACGTCTACAACATGGCCGGCGGGATACTGGGCTGGATAGCAGAAGGCTACACAACGTACGTAAATTACGATTCGATTCAGCAAGCCGTGAACAACGCAACTGAAGGATCCACTCTTTACGTAGGTTCGGGACAATACTTTGAAACCTTGACGATTAACAAGTCTCTGAGCTTGGTTGGAGAAAACAAGGATTCAACAATAATCGACGGAAACGGCAACAGCACCGTCCTTTACGTTAACGCTGATAACTTTTCCATCAGCGACTTCAAGATACAGTATTCGGGATGTTCATGTGAAGGATTGTACGGAATAGATATGGGAAGCAACCGTCGAAATGTCAACATAACACACAATGACTTCTTCTCCGACAGCGTTGGAATCTACATGAAAAACGGGCAAGACATTGCCATCGTCAACAACAACGTGACATCTAGCCGCGACTATTCAATGGTAATACAGGACTCGACTGAAATCCTGGTGTCGGAGAACATCTTTGCAAACAATCTGAATCAGGTAGATATTGAGAACTCCAGTGGAATGACCATAGTTGACAACAACGTGACAAACAACGGCAACGGAATCACACTTACGAACTCAAACAACAATACGATCGCGGGAAACACGTTCAGTTCAAACCAATTGTACGGCATTTTCTTGTCACAATCTAATAATAACGCGATCTTTGACAACAGCTTCACAACGAATTGGTCTCACGTTTCCGTTCGTAACTCGACTAACTTCTGGGACAACGGCCTTGAGGGAAACTTCTGGAGCAACTACACGGGCACGGACAGCGACAATGACGGAATCGGCGACACGCCCTGCACGATAGATGCCCAAAACGTAGATAATCACCCGTTGGTTGGAACTTTCAGTAGCTATTTGGTTGCACTCGATAAAAGGGTAGACGTCGTGACGAACTCGACGATAGACGATTTGGAGTATATTTCACCTAGCACGATTAGGCTTCAAGTTTCAAATGCAACTGTGAACCAAACGGTTGGTTTCTGCAGAATAGGCATTCCGCATGCTCTGATAGACCCGAAAAATGGGACGATTCAGATTATCATCGACAACAATCAAACGCAGGTTGCTTTCCTGAACACTACAGTTTATGATAACGGAACGTGCAGATGGGTGTACCTTGCTTATCCGCAATCGACGCATGAAATTGTCATCGTCCCGGAGTACTCATTGCTGTGGATCTTACCGTTATTTTTAGTAACGATAGTTGTAATGTTGAGCGGTAACAGAAAGAGACGAATCGGAAAGGAAAACGCGCGCTAAACAACTTGCTGTTTTACTCTGATATTACGGGAAAAATCAAAACAATCAAGCAAACTTGGCTTTCCAGCGTTCAGATCCTTCGGGTTTCTTATGAAAGGTACTTTATGGCGGCTGCCACAGCGCCGTAGAGACCCACATCTCCTCCCAGAGGAGTGACCAGTATCTTTGGAACTCTGTTCACCGCGTAATCTCTCACGTGCTTTCGAACGGGGGATATGATCATTTCTTTGTTCTTGAGAGTCACGGTGCCTCCGACGGTGATGAGAGAGGGATCATACGCGTTGATGATGGTTGCAAAGCCCGCAGCGTTTAGAACACCAAGTTCTTTGACGAGCTTCAGAGAAATCTCGTCGTGTTCTTTTGCCGAGGCGAATAAGTCAGCCGCTGTCAATTTTGAGAAATCTCCGTGGAAACGTTTGTACAACAAGCTTTGTTTTGTTCTTTCAGGAGGCATTTGTTCAAGTCTCATTCTTACGAAATTTGGAATGTTTCTTCCTGAACAGTAGGCTTCCCAGTGGCCTCGTCTTCCACAGCCGCACTTCAGCGTTCCCTGATAATCTATGACGAAGTGTCCCACTTCATGCGCATTTCCATCTTTCCCCAGGGACAGATTGCCATTAATGATCGCTCCGCAACCTATGCCTGTGCTTATCGTCACGTAGACAAAGTTGTCTTCCTCCTTTGCGGCTCCGAACATGCTTTCGCCTAAAGCTGCCCCCGCACAATCGTTGATTAAGCATACCGGGATGCCAAGCTCTTTCGAAATGGGTTTTGTCAACGGCACGACGTCAAATGGAATGTTGGGAGGCTTCATCAGCACTCCTTCATTTTGTATCATCGGCCCCGCCGACGCAATACCTACACCTTTCAGGCTTCTTGCAGTCAGGTCATGCTTATCGAGCAAGAAACGGGTTATCCTTACTATCTGTCTGCTGATCGCGATGGCACTGCTCTTGTCAACTTTCTCATCTATTCTCTCCACAAAATTTCCCTTGTCATCTGAGAGAACCACTCTTGTCCAGGTTCCTCCCAAATCGACGCCTACCCAACGGATTTTGCCAGGAGTTGATTCATCGTTTGTACTTGCCATATTTCCGCGATTGTCAGAAGGATTCTTGTCGAACAACCTCGCACTTCCTCGTTTGTATGTCATTAGCAATATTCCACGCCGTTCTTATATTCTGCTTGAAGCTCCTTGGGAGCTTCAGAAATCTTAGCAAGAATTCACCAAATGAGCGCACGCGATCTCAGGTTGCTTTGCTGCCACTGCTTTTTCTTCGCTTTCTCGCCCAGTTCACGTTTACAGCTTTTGCCAAGCGCTTAAACTCTTCGTCATCCATCCATTCCGTTTTCAAGTATTCACAGATTCTTTTGTCACTCAGTCCGAGACGCCTTGCTTCCTCAACCGCAGACTTGTAAGCTTCTACCTCAGTTGGTCTTTCAACGTAGGAGAAGTTGTGATCAAAAAGCTCTTTGCCTTCCATAAACTGCTTCACATGAACGAGTTCATGGATAAAGTCAAGATAGATTTCAAGACGGTTGCCCGTCCTGAGGTAATCAGCGCTGATTATCATGTGTCCGTCCACTTCGCTGACGCCCATGTATCCCCTTCGTCCCATGAACTCAACCCTAAGGTTTGAAAGCACTTTTTCAGTGTCATCGCCAAAAATCCGTTTCACAGCCTCAACTTTGTCGAACCCCTTGAAATAATCGATGAAAGGATAAGTTGCGACGGGAACTCTCCGGGTTATAATGACGCTTGGTGGATGCCTTATGATTATGGACTCTCCTTGTGGTCTGAGGGTATGAAGGAGAAGATTAGTAAAGTTTATCCTTTCGAACAAGTGTTCAGAATCACCGACTTGCCCAAAAGAAGGTTCACTATCACGCTTCAAGTAAGAAATATGTCGACATCTGACTTCGATTTCGCCGTCCAGATCACAGCCGAAATGGGGTGGGGATTGAGCAGGTCAGATTTCGAATTCATGATGGAACTTGAACCTGGCGGATGCTTTGTGCTCAATGAAGACTCAGCGAAAATAGGGATTGCCACGACAGTGAGCTTTGGCAAGATCGCCTGGTTTGGAAACTTGATTGTCAAAGAAAGCGCACGAGGGAAAGGCGGAGGCTCCATGTTGGTCAAACAGGCTTTGGAATACTTGAAAAGCAAGAAGGTTTCGACGGTTGGTCTCTACGCATACATGGAAAGGATACCGTTTTATCAGAGACTAGGGTTCAAGGCTGACTTGGACTTCATCGTCATTAAAGGAAAAGCCTTCGCATCCCCTTCCCAAAGCAGCGTGAAAAGAGCTGACAAAAAAGACTTTCGCAAGATCATTGAACTTGACAAGTCCTGTTTCGGTGAATCGAGAAACAAAATGCTTGAACCAATCATCTCAGACCCCGACAACGTTACATACGTGTCCATAGAGAACAAAAGAATCGTCGGCTACTCAGTAGCAAAAGTCTTCCGAGGAATGGCCGAACTGGGCCCAATCGCTTGCGTTAGAGGAAAAATGAAGACTGCCTTGAGCCTGATCGCAACCACGCTCAATGACCTGCAGGGTCACGAAGCCTCTGTCTTCGTGCCAGAGAAAGAAGTCGAAATACTTTCGATGCTGACCAAAAATGGGTTCAGCCAAGCCCTCAGGGTGAAAAGAATGTTCAATGGCCCCCCCATGGCCAAAGACTGCATCCTCACAGCAGAATCTCTTGAAAGAGGTTGACAAAATGTCTTCGAATCTTTGCGGAATCATACTTGATGATTTCATCAAGACTTCATGGCCTTGCATTGAAGCTTCGGTTAAGCAACTTGAACTGTTCAAAGGAGAAGAAAAGAAACAAACAGAGTTGTACTGGTTCAAGGAAAGGCAGAGAAATTCTGCCACATTTGACGGTTCACACTTCTTCCTGAGATGCTCCGTTGAATACGCTAATCCGCAACTCACCGTTGAGGATGTTCAGGGGATAATTGCGACGCGTCTGCTGGAGGTCTGCTCAAACTACTTCAAAGAGCGAGGACTGCATCAGCCTACTCCCCAAGAGATGGAAGAAATCTGCGCCATCCTGAGAAAACCTTCGACTGGAACAGTTGTTTCCTTTCTTCTCAACACGGATGACATCGAGATAGACAGGTATTCAATGAACCCCCTCAAACAATCAATCGTAGACAGTGGACAGAGCGCCTTCCCAGCAGCATTCGTGAAAACAGAAAACCTCCGAATCGACGAGAAGTTCGTCCAGAAATATGAAGGCTCGCTCTTTTGTAAAAAAGAGATTGAAACCATAGAACATCACCGTCAAGATTGTAACAACAGTTACATTGACATGGTTGATGCTGTCAAGTACGAACACCTAGCAAGGTTGTCGGAAGCATTTGGAATCGACCTGTCACTATACTCAATGCGACTGCCACTGACAGCGATGCAAAAGGAATCCACAGAAAGCTTACTTCATCACATAATTCGAGAAGCCCACAAGGACTACCGATCATTTGAAAACATATACAAGTGCATGGGCAGGAGCATGAAGAATCTAAGCACGTTGTTGACAATTCCTCATTCTGCAAAAGGCTATGGATCGAAAAGAGCAGCGAGAGGAAGAATCTATTTCGACGGAGACAAGCTTAAGAACGTAAAAGTGGACTATCGAACGACGCTTCTTTATCCAAATGCAATTGACCCTGCAGATGTCAGCGTTGTACAGGCAGATGATAGCTTCATGGTGGAAGGTGACAAACTTGGGAATTATAACTTCAAGGAGACGCCTTCTTCACCCCAGTTCTTCCTTTACTCTCTAGCATCACCTGAGAACGCCGTTGTCTGGCATGGCATAGGAGCTTTTGGAGCTTCGGAGTTGCTGAAAAGCTACACAACCACTCGAGTAGCGGTGTCTCGGGGCAAGTGATACCGGACCTATACGAAAAATACGGCGTAACCGGCAGAGTGCCGTTGCAGTTCAACCTCGTGCCCAAGTACATGTGGTTTCATCCTGTTCACCGCAACATAGACGCAAGCATAGGATGTGTCCAGAACCTGAAGGATCTAGCGGACTTGGGCATGCGGATGGAGCATCTGCCTGAGGAGCAGTACGTCAGAAAAACAGAGTGAAAAATGGTGACGAACTGAATGTTCTTCAAACAAATCAAACAATATGGTGACAACTTTTCCTACGTGTTAGCCGACGAAAAAACCGGTGAAGCCGCCGTCATAGACCCGAGCTTCAATGCTGCTGCAATAACAAAGCTGCTCAAGGATCACAGGCTGAAAGCTAAGTACGTCATAGACACGCATGGCCACAGTGACCATACCGCTGGTAATGATGAAATAAAGAGGACGTTTGGTGCAAAGATCGTTGCACATGAACTTTCGAAGACAAAGAAAGATGTTTCCGTGGTTGATCAGGACACGGTAAACGTCGGCGACGTCTCAATCAGGGTGATCTACACTCCTGGCCACACCGTTGATGGCATATGCCTCTTGGTTGACGACAAATTGTTGACCGGGGACACGCTGTTCGTTGGAGAATGTGGAAGAACTGATTTGCCTGGAAGCAGCCCTGAAGACATGTATCATAGTCTCTTTGACAAACTGATGAAACTCGATGACAAGGTTGAAGTATACCCTGGTCATGACTACGGGCCGAAACCTTCCTCAACGATTGGAGAAGAGAAGAGAACTAACTACGTTCTTGAAAAGCGCACTTTGAAAGAATTTATCGATTTCATGTCCCAGCCATAACGCATCAAGACTTAAATCAATCTAAGCTGGAGAAGGTTCCAGCGCGCTCTAATCACCCGCATAGCTTTGGTGCCCGCATGTGATCTTGAGTTACAATCATGGTGCGTTGATTGTCGTTAACAGAAGTTTTCTGTCAGCGTAGCAGAGGCACTTGTAGCGGAGAGGTGTGCCACAGCAGCAGATAATTATATTTATTACGCTGATGTGGACTAGAAGCTGAATAACGGCAAAGGTTCTGGAGGATCTGAGATTTCAGTCAAGACTGGCTCTTACCTCGTCGAGGTTGAGATTCCTGAGAGTTACATGGGTAACCTGCTTGACTTTGTCTATCAGAAATACCTGCTTCCTCAGAAAGCAAGGTTTGTGGACATATCAAGAGGAGAAGTCTGGCAATTCTTCTCTTGCCTTCGTGGTTCTAGACAAGGCTGGTCACCGAACACTTAGAGCGGAGCTCATCGGTGGAAAGCCGATCAAGGTGGACATTGAACCGATCTC
>CAVTZU010000010.1:0-117278 GCA_963739305.1 Candidatus Bathyarchaeota archaeon
ACCACATATCCGAAATTGGAGATCCGACCAACATTTCAGACCATCTGGCCATACTTCGCTCGAGAACCTGTCAACCTCCTAGCACGGCATTCTGCCTCTCGCGACGCGTGCGCCTAGAAGAAATTTGTCGCTGAACTCGAGCTTTTCGCGGTTGTAATGTTCAGAATGTGGCATTCTTAGATTTTTCGCATGCCGACGAGCGCAAGTATCGCGCGCGCTCTTCACTCCTCAAGACTCTCTTGTGAGAGCATTAGATAATTCTTGCATTCTTGACCAAACCAAAACCGCTAGTCAACGATCCTAGACATCACTGTCAAGAAGACAGGAATTAAATTAAACGCCATCCTTAGTTGTACGTAGAGAAAGCGCAATGATCATTTGTTCAAACAGAAAGTGCTCTCAGGAATTACTCTAACGGAGCGTGATTCAATTTGGAGATAAGCATGAACAGAATGGCGCAGGCATTCAGGATCACGAGCAGCTTTGTTAGATACAAAATAAGATGCCCCAGACCTTTTTTTGTCAGTTATCAAATAACGTTTCGATGCAACCGAAGATGTATGTTCTGTAACGCGTGGAAGCTAAAGACTGACAACGAGTTAGACACAAGGCAAGCAAAGAAGGTTGTGGGTGAACTGGCAGACTCCGGCGTCAGCGTCGTTGGCATCACAGGCGGCGAACCACTAGTCAGGAAAGATCTGGAAGAAATAGCCACATATGCAAAACGGAGAGGAATGGTTGTCGGACTCAATACAAACGGAACGCTGCTTACTCCAAAAAGGGCAAAATCAATATCAACCGCATTTGACGCAGTCTTTGTCTCCTTGGACGGATTTGAAAAAACGCATGACCAGATACGAGGAGAAAAGGGAACGTTCAGGGAAGCCTTTCTTGGACTCAAAAACCTCATTGCTGTAAAGCACGATTGCACCGTTGGCGTCAATTTTGTTCTAAACAACCTGAACTACAAAGAATTCATTCCATTCTGCAAATGGATCAAAAACCTAGGCGTGCTAGTCACGTTCTTCCCAGTCGGTGGAGAAGACAACTTCATTTCAGACTACTCAGTTCCCCGCAACGAGGTAGATGGTTTTGTCTGTAATGTTTTGAGAGAAAAGGCAACAAATCCTTTTATTGGACCTTCAGAAAGAACCATCGAACTCGTGCCAAAGTTTGTGAAGGGTGAGATGCCGCATATCTGCGATGCAGGGCACCTGTACTTAGGTGTCTCTCCCGTTGGCGAACTGCGTATCTGTCCGATTGGACCTGACTCTCCCAATTGGAAAGTGGGCTCGCTTTCGACTTCTTCCATGAAAGAACTCCTAAGTTCAGATCGTTTCCGTCAAGTTTTGGAAGACAGAAAACATTGTACGTCCTGTCTCGCGGGTTGTACGACGCCCTATTCACTATTGTTCAGAGGTTCTGTTAGGAATTTGACGAAAGAAGCACTAGATTATTTCAAATCCTTCCTTAACGTTGTTCAGAACTAGTTTGGTGCCGAGGGCCGGGTTTGAACCGGCGACGACTCGGTCTTCAGCTTCGCCCTCACGCTTAATTAGCAATGGGTCGAGCGCTCTCCCAGGCTGAGCTACCTCGGCACTTTTGGATGACCTCGGATAGTGTTGACCATCCAGAGGTTTATTTGCGTTTTCTCAGGAATATTAGGTTATCTTCTGACAGACGTATTCAAAACCGACTTCAAGCATTGATTTGACTTCATCAGGCTTCTCTGCAACTTTGAAGGTGAACTCGTGGTGCGCGCGCTTTCCCTCTGCAAGCTTCATATCGTGAATCATACAAGTGCCCCAATATGTAAAAACAAAAGTAGTTTCTCCACCACACTTTGTAGCTTTTCAACAATCCCCATTGTCTAAGTCTTCGACTGGACTCAAAAACGGGAGTTGACAAGACCTTTGTCCTTCCATAAGACGATGCTTTCAGCAACATATCCGTTATCTCAAGCATGTGAAGTTTTTCGTTAAACCCTTTTATCTTGCAAAAGATGTCTTTCCTTATTGCAGTCATATCTCCTCTATTGTAGAACTTCAATAGAAGACTCAGATGAGCGCATAACCTGACGTACAATCCATCTAACACATAGAACAAGACGGTGGAAAACGTCTTCCGTCGAGATGAAGGTAATACTCGCGAGATTACTGAAACCACTGCAGTGTCTCTGAACTCTTTAGCGACGTCAATGAGCGAAGACTTCTGCAAAGTTGTGTCTGCATCCATGAAGATCAAGATGCTGCCTCTGGCAAGACTTGCTCCGAAATTTCTTGCCTTAGAAACACCACTGGGAAGAAATGTGTACACGTTTTTGACGTGTTTCCTTGCCTCTCTGAACGTGTCGTCGGTACTACTGTCTACAACGATTATCTCTGTACTGAACCCGTGTCTTCCAACTTCGTCGCTTGCTTCAAGTATCTTCCGCAAGGTTCTTCCTACATATTTCCTCTCGTTCCTAGTGGCCAAAATGACCGAAAAGTCTACCATTCAACCATATCCATAAACTCCATTAAGAAGTAAGGGGCAGTTAATTCCTGTCTTCTTGACTATGATGTCAACGATTATAGACCCACAGTTTGTTTTTCACAAGTGTTGTTGTCAACAACTGTTGACTACTGGTTCGGTTGTGGTTGAAATGGCAAGGATTAATTACAAGTGGTTTACAGAAGGGTTTCAGGACTTGTAATGGTAGATTCTGCGGAACTGTTTGAGGCTATCTCGCATCCTGTGCGAATCAAGATTCTCAAAATCCTTGAAAGGCAACCTACCAGCTTTGCTTCCCTGAAGAGACAGCTGGAGATTGACAGCAGCGGGAACATCGACTATCATCTCAAGAAACTCGGAGAACTCGTGGCAGTCAGAGGGGATGGGTTGTATGGGTTGACAGACGCAGGGAAAGAAGCTCTCCTTTCCATTGACGCAGTAGAAACATGGGCGGAGATGGAGAGGCGCAAGGTCAAGATGTTCAGGAAAATGCCCAAGGAGGCGTTTGTCCTGGGGTTGCTGGAAATCTGCAGCTCGACAGCTTTAATCTTCTGGTTCTTCTTGCCGCAAATGCAGTTGCCTTTTACTAGCGACAGCTTATGGGGATATATCTTTTTTGGAACCCTGTTACTCACAGGCTTCCGTTCTGGCATTGGCATATTCCTCCGTTTGAGATGGAGTTGGACGCTGGTTCTGGCCAAATCAGCCCTGATCATGTCAATGAGTCTCTTTCTACTGGACTACATATGGAAACCAAGCGCAGTTACACAATCAGGCGATGCGGCGCTTTTGTACTTGGCGTTCGTTGCTCTAGAAATAGCTACAGTAATCCTGGCAATGACACGTCCCCTGAAGGATTACCTTGGAATAAGCAAGATCAAATTATCCTATCTTGGTGCCTTCGGTAGTCTACTGTGTATATCCAGCGGAATACTGCTAATTCTTCTTGAAAATGCAGTTCGCTTTCTTCTCCGTCCGAGCGCGCTACAACCACTACCCGACCAAGTTAGCACAGTTTTCGCCTCTATGTCCGACACATCGATCCTTTGCGGCTTACTCATAATGGTTGGAGGCGTTCTAGTTCTGCTGAGAAGCAGCATCCTGGGTCCCGCAATCAGCATAATCTTCGGGTTGTTCCCCACTCCACTTTTAGGAATCAAGTCCATCCCTTCCTGGCTTCCACAACAAACCACCTACCACGCTTTCGATCTCATTTGGGGAATAGGCCAACCATCATCGTTATTCTTCCTGATCGCCGCAATAATCGACGCTCTACCAATAGTTGGAGGGCTACTTGTTCTCGCGCGCGCGCGTGCGAAGAATCCGAACATGATCTAGCGTGCGCGAAAGGGAAATATTTGAATAGCGTCAGTGATTCTCTTTCAACTGGTGTCTGGAATTGAGCGAGCTCAAAACATTAGTGGCGAAGATTGAGTCCGGTGTCCTGAATGTGCCAGAAGAGGTTAGAGAGATACTTGGTCATGACACGAAACTCATTGTTGGCACGGCCGCAGTCATCGCGTTTTCAGCAGCCACCTCTTACGCAGACGTACTGAGGAGTCTCGAACTAATACAAGATGACCTGCAGATTCGCATAGAAGATGAAAAGTCAGAAGGCATCAAAACCAGACGTGTCTAAGCGAGCGCGCACGACAAGCCCTCTGGACAGTTAAGAAACTGACTTAGAAACAACGTAAAGTACCGTAGGAGATACAAGTGGAAATGAAGAGCATTCGTTTTATGTTGTGCAGTCTTTGTTGTCTTCCTTCGCCTTACATTGTGGACAGAGGTCTGACTTCGGCCTTTTCGACTGCTTTGTGTAGACGTACATAGGATATTGCGTGCAATTCTTGCACCAGTGCCAGTTGTCATGTTCACTTCCCTTAACATACTCGAGCATTCACGTCATCCTAGAGACTATTCTGTGTCAATCCAGCTATTTCTCATTGTCGCCAAGAAAGCCTTAGAGCCGGCACCAATTCGACGTTATCCTAACGCCGAGCGAGAGCGATCATAGTGCAAATATAAAACCAGAATTATACCCAAAATGAAGAAGAGGGGTTTGCAGGAGAAATCGCCATCTCACGTTGTACTGAGCTACCTCGACATCAACATCCACAAAAAGTGCGTAGAGCCTTAAAGCTTTCTGAATCAAACTTTAGAAATGGGGTGCCGTCCTCTTGACTTATTGGGAAATTAAGCCAAAGGAGAAGAGAGAATTGATAAATCTCCGGACTAGCACCCCAAACAAAGGCGCGTGTTTGGCGTAGAAAAGCTTTACGGAACAAAGTTTCTCAAATTGCAAGAGTGCGACGACAAGTTCATAGGAAATGAAACACGGCGTAGCCGACGACTGCGAAAAACAAGAAGAACAGAAACATCAAAACCTTGTCGTCCATTAAGTCGCTCATACTATTCAGATGTTCGTCGTCGTTCAACGCGTTCACGCCTCTTTCCACTCACACCCAGCGAAGAAAGACTTTATGAAGGGGAAACATTTATTTCAAATCCTAAACCAACTCCCCACCGTTTAGCAAAAATGAAGGGGCTCGTAGTCTAGTCGGTAGGACGTCGCCCTCACTCGGCGAATATGCTGGAGGATGCGGCGAAGATCCCCGGTTCGAGCCCGGGCGGGCCCACCTTTCAAACAAAAAAAAGCATTAATGTAAATTGAGAGGAGAATGGCAGCGGGAGAAAGGAGATGGACAAAAGCAGCTCATTCTCCTCTAAGCGCACGCGTACGCTCGTACGAGATATTTATGCAATAACTTGTTATTAAAGTTGACGTTAATCCCCGTCATCTCCAGGTATTCTTTGTATTCATTAAACGAACGCACAGAAAGTGATGTAAATGAAACTTTTCTCTGCATAACAAGAAGTGTTAGGAAGTTGAGTATTTGCGTTGAACGCGTAGACAAAAAGGTTTATTACATATCAAGATTCAAGATACATGAAGCGGTGACAAGGGTGCAAATAAACATAGGCTCCTGGAAGCTCAACGAGTACGACTCACACGGGCCAGAAACTGAAGATCCAACCTGTGGCGAATGCGGGAAAACATATCACAAACCGATCCTCGCAACCGTCGCAAGCTCTGGAAACGTGCACACGTACCAAGCTTGTCCTCACTGCATGACCAAAGTTCATGCTGCAGACCCTCCGAAAAGCGAGGAGATCAAAGCCGCAATCCTCTCAAAACAGCCAGCCGAAAAAGCACTTCTGCTGGAAGGCAAATGCGGCCACTTCTTCGGGTACTTGAACAAACGCCCGAAAGGGACGTCGGTCCCCGAACGCTGCTTAACCTGCGAAAAAATGGTAGATTGCCTTTACGGATAGTGAATTCCCCGAAAGCTTCCAGAGCCTACCACAAACAGAAAAATCGAAGCTTCCATAGAACAACCCTTTTGACTCCAGTCTAAGCATCTTTTTGAGAAAGCGGAAAGAAATTGATTCTTTCAAAAGAAGTGGCAAATAGGAGTCTCCATTAGAGGACAACGATCAACCTCTGAAGCAAACAAATTCCCGGGATCAAAGTTTCGGGGTCTGTCCGTCATAAGTTCTTCATCTTTATAATCCGACTGGGACGGCGACATCATCCCCCGTAGATAATACAGCATCCCAGTCAGATATGAACATTGTCAACACAATGCTCTGGATGAAGAAAAACGCATACGAGGAAACCACCATACGCAAAGTAGCCAAACTCCTCAGACACTTGCAACGAAACTGCAACACCAAAGACCCAGAAACCGTAAAACTCTATATCGCCAAAAAGACCACCAGCAACGGACACAAAGAAAACTTGGTAGAAGCCTACGCCATTCACCTGAGATCACAGAACTTAACATGGGAACAACCCTTCTACCAAAGATACGACAAGAAACGCAGACCACCCAAAGAAGAACTAATCGACTTCTTAATCAACCACGCAAGACTGGAAATGGCACTGAAATTATCCATGACCAAAGACCTAGGCGAAAGACCCATAGAACTCACATGGCTAACACTAAAAGACATAGACCTATCAACAGGCATAGTAAGCATCACAGGAGCAAAACACACCGTCGGAAGAGAAGGAAAACTCAAGACCAAGAACCCTAGATCTCTTAAGAATCTACATCAAAAAGAAGAAACTCAACCCAAACAGCCGACTCTTCAACATGAACTCAGACAGCCTATCCAACAATTACCGACACACACGAAACAGAATCGCCGAAGAATACGATATGCCCGAACTCAAACAAATCCAACTTTACGACTTCCGACGCTTCAAAGCATCCAAAGCCTACCACCTAACAAATAACTTACTCTTGGTCAAACAACTCTTGGGACACAAAACACCCGAAACAAAACAGAACGATACATCAGTCTATTTGACGAAAAAAACATAACATGGATACCTGTGATATGCGAGAACCAAGCCGAAATCAAACAAGCAATCAAAGACGACTGCATCCTGTATGCCAAGCAAAAGGAATAACATACTTCAAAAAACCCGCGTAATGAACACCATCTTCTCTTCCCATACTCTTGGAACTATTCTCTCAAGCATGCGGAATTTGATTAAAAACCAAACGCGGATAGAAAATGCAAGCTTTACCAGACACACTCACCAGACGACCTACAATCCGCGTCGCACGTTACAGAACGATACGCCAAAAATTGATATCTCAAGACATAGCACAGCCATGGAAAGAACGAGATCCAAAGCTAGGAGTGAAAATCAAAAAATAACACTTTGAGGAAGTTATGAGCGAGCATTATCTAGATGTGAGAAAATGCGGATGATCGAGCGCGCCAAGTTGAAGAAGTAGCATAAGAATACTGGTGAAGCCCAAGCGCGCGCATAACCCAGCAGCCGCGTTGTACACGAGCCAAAGCTACTACAAGAAACAACTTTATCCATAGTTGATATCTCTTCTATCGAGCGCGCACGCTAAAGGATTGACGAAAAGAGAGAAAAAGCACTCTCAGTTCACGAAAGTCAGTTGTCGAGTGCATATCGTCTGTGTGGTTCTACCTTCCGATGTGACTTATCAGAATTATCGCGTCAAAGATGTCTACGACGCCGTCACCGTTGATGTCAGCGTAGGGGTTCCAATTTGGAGCGCTTTGAGTACTGCCAAAGGCTTTTGCCAGGATTAGTGCATCGTAAATGTCCACGACACTGTCTCCGTTCAAGTCGCCTATCAGTCTTATCTGAACACTCCCGTCCTCACTGTTTGATTGCAGGGTTTGCCCTGAAGGGTCAGCAACTACAAGACTATCTATATGCAAAGAACTCTGACAGTATCTGTTGTACAACTTGAAAGTCAAATCTAGTATAGTAACTGGCGAGACAGTGCTCATGGGAATACCGAAGGTCACGTTAGTGCTCATGAAACCGTTTCCTGACTGGAAGTACGTAGGACTAGGCAAGTTTGCATCTGGCAGAAAAGATGCTCCTACTATTGCTATTTGTGTCCCGTTAAAAATTAGTGTCATCTGCACAGAACCGCAATTGCTTACGTTTTGAATAGTTATGTTTATGTGAAATCTCATCCCTTGTGAAGGAGAATTGTTCACTGTGCTGGAGGGCTGGACACTTATCAGCGGTGTAAAGGTGATAGCAGAGCTTCCATGAACCACCAAGACACTCAGTGCCGCAACAATGACGCAAGTCAACAAGACAGCTTTTTGAATTTTCCTCATCGTATCACCCCCTCCTTTCTCTCGAAGAACAAGGACTAGTTATTGGTCGAATGGACTATTAGCTTTTGTGAAAAAAAGTTCTAGAATCAGTAATGTTGGTTGTAATGTCCTGCGCGGGCGACTTTACCCCAAAGCACGTGACATTCGACAATTCACCACGCCCATCTCCTCGGAGACATAAGCCTTCCCCTCATTTGAAATTCAAGAGGAAAAGCAATCTCCCATCACATACGGAAGCGAAATATGCTCTCTCTGAAAATACTTCGATTAGCTTCCTATTAGTCTCCTTTTCAGAAAGGCATATTGTCTCCTCGTCAAAATAACGACGAAGAATGAATGGATGTGTGATGAGAGATGATAAACGAAAATACGAAACAAGAAACACAGGGTAAAACGGAGAAAGACACCATCAACCAAGACAAGAAACAAACACAATCAATAGAATTAGTAAGCCCTAAGGCTGGGACGGCGACATCATCCCCCTACATTGTAGCAGCGTCCCAGACAGATAAAATCTTTGCGACCACGCGGTACATGCGGAAAGCGCATGCTAAGTGGAAAACTCATCTTCGATGAGAATCGTAAGACCCTTTCGACTTTCCTTTTGACGCTCGATTCTTTTCTGACATGATCAGCATGATGAGGATGACGATCAATCCGACGCCTAGGGTTAAGGCTATAGACGCAACTGCCCACGTAGGCATCTCTAGACTGTTCTGCACAGGTACCGTTTGATCGTTGATAGGGGTGTACCAACTGCTCCATCCGCTTGAAAGCCATGTTACGTCAGATGGCCCGACGACGTCGTTTATCGCAGTCAAATTGTACACGTTGTCTTCAACCTTTGAAATCGTGAATCTCCGGGAGCCCTGTGTGTCGAAGGAGTAGGACTTTTCCCATCTATCGTGCTGAGTCGACCACTCCATGGGTTCACTGGAAGTTTGCAATTGCCAACCTTGAGTGCTCTGGTTGAACACATACGTATCTAAGAACAACGTGCCGTTCGGTCCCTTGAGCAACATGTTGTCGTATTCATAGACCGCTATGAACCAGATTTGTTCGCTGCTTCCAACTGATGCCGTCTGTTGAGACGTCCCCCCTCCGATGATCTTTATTCTGTCCCATACGCAGGCGACCACGTTGCTCCGGAATTTGGTCAGACCATATTTGCCGTCCATGATGCCTGACGCCGTGAAGTAGTATTTGCCCACTGCATCTTTGATCAGTGTGTCGTTGATATAGAGCATGCCTGTGAAAGATGAATTGTCAAACTCGTAGAAGCTGCCATTCCACGTGAGGACAGCTGGAGATCCAACGTCAATTCTGTCGTCGGCGACTTTCAGCACTATGTTAACACGATCCCAAATGGTCGTCAAGTTTGAAGCTTTCTGAATGAATGATTTGATGTGATACGTCTGGCCGTCCTTCACATAGAGAAAATCGACACCGTCGACGCCAAAAGTCTTCTTCACAGGATTCGTTGACGTGAAGTTGAAGTTCGCCCATCCTGTGCTGTTAACGTCCACTAAGCCTACGTTTGTTACGCTTATCTTCCCAGAAACAGCATCCGTGCAGTTGTGCGCCCATTCAGCGTGGAAGCTGTAGTACTGGGTTACGCCCAGGTCGGAGCGTTGTGGCGTCTGCATCGAAGCCAAAGAATCATCGATCGTGATGTCTCTCACCGTGACGCGCACCACTATGAGCCACTGTGGGACCGATCCATTGGCATTTATCGTGAGCTCGGCCACGTAGAGGTTGGGATCACAACCGCTCATGTTAATGAGCAAGGTGATCACTGTGCTGTTACCCGCACCTATCGTGCCATTACTAAGGGTGACCGATTTCAACCAGGCGCCATCTTTGCCGAGACTTGCATTCCACGCCAAAGGTTCTTGTCCGATGTTGAAAAGGGTCACGTTGTAACTCGCGGTTTGGCCTCTGTACATGACGCCCATGTCGACGTCGCTTGGGTTGAGGGTTGCCGTACCGTTGCTGACGGACAACTGTGGAAGTCTGTTGACGAAGCTGCTGCTGTTCTTGACTGCCCAGTTGTTAGCTTTGTCAACCGCTGAGACGTTGAAGAAGAGCGTTGCGTTTCCAGGCTGAGCAGGCATCAAGGCGGTGTAGTTGTCGTCTGTAATCTTTGTCATGTCCGCTTTCCACACGGTACCGTTGAACAAGTAGGAGAGGACGACCTCGTTCACGCCGCTAGCATTTGCTGGTTCAGTTACCACTGCCCAAACTAGGATAGTCTGGTTGTTGTCTGGCGGCGAAGGAGCTGACCCCGTTTGTCCGATGGACGGCGGTTTCTTGTCGCCCACGCTGTAGGGTCCAGCTAGCGGATACTTGGTCGAGTTCAGTTCCACCGCGAATTCAGCGTGCACGCTGACGGTGAAGCTCACCAGCGTGCCGTATGGCTTCGACGGTATTGTTCCGTTCAGCGTGTCATCCGCGACTGTCATGGTGATGTTCTGATGCTGAGAATCGTAGTCTACCAGGAGGAAAGCCGCTGCGATTTTCACTGACCTCAGTACCTTGGCGGTCACTGTCACGTTGGTGTCGTATTCGATGTTGGACACGTTTCCAGGGTTCTGCACAACGCTTTGTATCAAAAACAATGGATACCTGTCCCGTGTTTGTGAAGACAAGTTGTACGGTTTGTCGCAGATTCCGTCTGGCAACGCGAGGCCACAAGGAGTACCTTCATTCTGATTGACGCCAGAATACACGTCGATGCTGCTGAAGTCGCTCCAATAATTGCCTCCGCCCGTCTTGCTGGTAAGGTTGTAAGGATAACCGTCGTCCCAGGCGTTGGCACCTTCGTCGACGGCTTGAGGCCCGTTGCCGTTGTTGATGAACCTGTTCTGATAGACTTTGTCGTCCGAGGTGGCCAAGTGACAGTAGAGTCCCAGTCCATTATTTCTTATAGTGTTGTTTCTTACTAGATTGTTTTCACCCGAGGCTACGTTGATGCCGTACTCGAGGCTTGAGCCCACGTAATTATCTTCAATTATAGAATTGCTACCGTCAAGGAAAATGCCGTCTTGATCGTTCGAGGTGATGGTGTTGTTTGTCACCACGTTGTTCGAACCGGAAATGCGCACTCCGTCCTTGAGGTTTGCTTGGATGACGTTGCCCGTAACGGTGTTTCCCGAACCGTACACGGTGATTCCGTCTCCGAGCCCGTTGGTCACGTTGTTGTTTGCTACAACGCTGTTCGCGGCTAGAACGTGAATTCCCGCCCCGTACTGCGTGGAACTGATGGTGAGACTGTAGATCTGAGCCCTGTCAGATGTCACCGTGACTCCGTCTGAATAGCTTCCAGAAGCTAGAAAATCAAGGTTTATGACCGTGGTCTGCACGTCTTCTCCGACGAGCCAGATGTTCTTCCAGATTGTGATCTGCTCGAAGTAGGTTCTCTGTTTGGAGACAAACACAACGTCGCCTGGATTTGCTGCGTTGATTCCTTCTTGTATCGTTGCAAAGTCTCTTGGAATGACTATGCCTTGTCTCACTTCGAGGTCATCCAAGTAAACCGTGGGCAAAATCGTTGATCCTGACGTCTCGTTGAGTAATATTCTTTTGATCTGACTGGTTTGTCCAGTGAAAGGCGCGCCTGTCTCTTCCAAGTGGTCGTCTATATGTATGTCGTAAGTGTTTTGGGGAATATTCATTATCATCTTGATTACATACCATCGATTAGGAATGAATGGACTCCGCAAAGTAACGAAAGAGTTGGCCTGTCCACGATACCCGATCTCACCGTTCGCAACCATTATGTCCGAACCCTTGAAGTTGCCATCATCAACGTACACATCGAAAACCGCGTTGCCGCTGACTGAATCGTTAAGCATTATCGAAAATGAGACTACAAGAGTGCCATTCTGCGGCGTAAAACTCACGTAGGGCCGAGGAGAATCCGATGTTGCATTGCCTACCAGTTTTGCAGATTTCCCTCCGGCGCCATGAAACGTAGTGTTGTCAATCACAAAACTGCCCGCGCTCGGATTGCTCACGGTCCAGTTTTGCGGGACTGCGCCGGTTGTTTCATTGTCGAAGGCTTGAAAGAGAACTGTCCGGTTCGAAGGGGAATTCGGTGAGACTTTTGCAGTTGTCGCCGAAATCACGCTGGAGGTTGCTGCGGAGACTGTTCCAATAGCGGAGTCGGCTGATACCAACATCAAAGCAACTAGAAAACTAATGAGCAATGTTTTGAGGCGTGATTTCAAAACCTATTTTCCTCTATTACCATTCATATTCTATGGTATGTTAAGTTAAGACTTGCGAAATCTTCTTCTAGAAGTATATTCCACTTCGGAGGCTCGCTTGGGCAGCAAACAATGGAAATTCGCTTCTGGGTGTTTTCTTTGCTTCTTCACCGCAGTGTCTTTGGGGAATGTCAGTTGGGTAGGCGGTAATTACCGTAGTTTCATACTCAGTTCAAGTCGCGCGCGCGACTGGGACGGCAACATCATCCCACAAACAAGAGCAACTTCGCCAACTCTAATATTTCGCGATGAACCGAACATGGTCTTGACCCGAAACTGTACGAATCCTCACGTGTTTTTTCGAAGTCCCTTAATTGTTCCAGATATTCTCAAAACATGAACGGCAACCGATTTGCCGCCAATTTTCGTCATCGATGCTAATGCTGTTCGAACCATTTCGAGATTCGTGTGTCCAGCACGCAACACTGCAGATTTCTTTTCACTATCAAAGCTGATTAAGCTCATACTTACGATGCTGCATCCATGCTCACCATATAGCTTTGCAACGCTGTCCCAGACTGCATCGACAAATTCGTTCGCAGAACACATCTCGGCGGAATCAATCGTCAAAGCCAAATAGCGACGCTTCACTTTTTTCAGCAATCCTTGCCTCTCCGAATGACCCTTATTCCCGGAGCAACAAATCTCCAATCCAACTTTCCCCGGTTTCTCGTCACCAACGCGGCGGAGTTCTTGGAAACCGCATCAATCCCAGCCGAGTCACACAACCCCGCCAAAGAGCCCAGACACGCCAGTTCCAACGGTTTCCGCATCAAAAGCTCTTCGGACACTCCGCTTGATGCAACTATTGGAACGTGAAAATCGGTGGCAGTCTCAACTTCTCTCTTAAGCATCGATAATAGCCTTATTCTAGGCGTTTTCTCCAGAACCAGAAGGGGTTTAAGGTCGATTTCAAGAGATGCCATGCAGTTTGATGCTAACTCGGCTTCGGCCGCGTCAAAAAACGCCTTCCGAAAATCTGGCTGCGGAAAGTTGAGAAGGTCAACGCGACGATCTTTGGCCGCTTGCCTGGCAACAGCCTTGGAAAAGCACATCACGGCAACAAGCTCGAAACCGCGCCTAACCTTCCTCAATTCTTTCAATAACTCCTCAGGAGTTCGAGGAACAAGATCTACGCGGGCCGCAAAGTCCAAGCCGACTTCCGTGCAGATTTCCCTTATCCGCTTGACCTGTTGCTCACTAGTCCGCAATGGAAAAGGCGTCGCAATCAACCCATATCCAAGCGCCGAAGCCTTCTTGACCAAACGAGTGAACTTCGAAACGTCATCAGTATCTGCACATAGGTGCAAGTCGGCATAAGTTCTTCTCATGGCAGCAACCCAAATTCCCTGCAAACACCCACAACTTCATCGGTTCCGTGCTTCTTAAAGTGCACTCGCACATGAATAGGATCAATTGAACCGAGCTTGAGTTCATTGAGATAGGCAGACTGCTTGTCCAATCGAACGTAAAGATTTCCTTTTTCCACGTGCTCCGTTATCTCGTCAGCCAAGGATTCTTTATCCATAAAGCTCAGGCTCGTGCACAACTTTGCGAACACACTCTGAACCAACTTCTTGTCCTTGATCCTTGCCTCAAAAAGAACTATAGGATTGCCATGATGACCCGTTAAATTCGTCTTTTCGAAAGACACGTTGTCAACGGTTTCATTCGGCAGCACGTTTCGCGCAGCGATCAATACCTTGTCTGGATCCTCCGTTGCATGAGCAAAAACCCTAAGGTCAATGTAGCCAACTGGAGCCTTGGAAGACAAGACCGCATCGCCAAACGTCATTAATGCGGCCTTAACCTTTAGACTTTCGCTTCGGTTGCCTTGCCTTGGCTGCCGCCTTTTTTTCTTCAAGAATGGGCCTAAGTGTCTCGACGTTTTTATCGTGGGCAGTTTTCCTGCGAGGATCAACAGGGATGTGGTACTTCACAGCCTCGGTTAAGCTCGACCCTGCTTTCTTCAACTCTTCAGGACTGAAGCCCTTGCCCTCAACCTCTTTCCCGTCACTCCTCAGAACCCTGGGCCTCATGGTTCCCATACGATTACGCCGCTCCTCTGCGAGCTTTTAGGCTTGGTCTGACCTTTTCTGCGCCCCGTCCTCTCGTCCGTAAAGCCCTAACCTTCTTTCCGGCGCTGGTCATGCTTCTGAAGACTCGACGATGATGCTGCTTTTCGCAGATCCAATTCATGTTCTTATCTGCCTTTATCGAAGGATGCTGAGGGTCGACGAGTATGACTTCGTACCATTTGGAACTGCCGTCTTCCCCAACCCAGTAAGAGTTCAAAACTTCGAGGTTCGGAAACTTTCGAGCAACCCGTTCCTCACCGATCAACCTGATGCTCTTGGCCGGCTTGAATTTCTTCACTCCCATGCGTTTCTGACGTCTTCCAGCCCTGGGCCTAACTTTTCGCATGCCGCTTCTTCTAACGCGCACTCGCGCCATAACGATGCCTTGCTTCGCCTTATAACCCAGCTTCCTTGCTCTGTCTAAGCGCGTAGGCTTGTCTATCCGGATTATGACTGAATCCTGGCGCCACCCAACCATTCTCTGACGGTTGATTTCCTTAACGAAGGATTTCTCCGGCTTCGCCCATGCCTCCGCGATGTATTTATACGCCATTCAATTCACCTTGGTCATTAGTTTACGGTTCAGCCTATTCGGCTACATCCCTGCGGACTTCATCCGCCATTAGCTTTGAACTGTAGCAACGAGCGCCAAAATAAACCTTTCCAGACATTCACTTGCTTTCAAGCTCCGCTTTCGACACAAGGAAGTACCCGCTTTGCCCCTTCCACACCTTCTCACCTGTCACGATTCTTATCCTCTTTTTGAAGAAGGATGCGTCAAGAACGAGCGTTTCATACTCGCCACCCTCGCCAACGAGTGAAACTCCATAGAGTCTATTCAACCTGACCAGATCGCTAATGGCGTCAGCATCTATTCTCCTGCCGAGCCATTTGTCGCTGAAACCGTGAGCATAAACTCCGATGACTATGGCGTTGAATTTCAACGTTGACATCTCATCAAGAATTTCAAGTGGGTCTCTGTGCCAAAGAGGAGTTATGGACTTCATGTTCAACTGCATGCAGATGTCCTCAATCTTCGTTTTCTGGTAGTTCGAAGCTATCGCCCCTGAGACTATCCCGTCAACTTCCAGGCTCTCTATGAAATGTCTAAGGTCGTCAACCTCTTCTTCCTTGATGCCGGACGTTTCGGCCTTGACCACCGGAATGCCCACGGCTTCCGAGAAAAGATCAACCAACCGTATGTTGGGATAATGGAACATCCAACTGTCTTCTCTCAAGGGAATCATGGTAGCCAAACAGACTATCTCATGCCCATCCTTCAATGCGTGATATAGAGCCAGAGCAGAATCCTTTCCACCTGTGGCAAGAACGGCGACGCGCGTCACAGACACCTCAGAGTGCCTTCAGAATCCGAAGAGCTGAAGGAATACGGCAGGTCAATGCATGACCTTGGAGGAAGCTTCTTCGAACAGAGCGACTGTCTGCAGACGCCACTTTTCAAAGTCAGTAGACTTCTTTGGATATCGATTGTAGTGTTCTCTAACGCGGTTCATGTACTTCACGGTCAGACGCAGTTGATTAAGGAAGCCTATTCGCTTCAATCCTCTGAAGACTCTCTTGCTCGTTTCCGTGATGTTCAAATGAAAATCATCACCTAGACCAGCTTTCAGAACATCATTCTCTGTCAAGAGATGATATCGCATTCCGTAATTCAAGTCTTCATCTCGGGATTTGAGAAGCAACATTCGGAAAACGTCAAGCCTGGCTTGCTTTCCACCATAAGTCTCGTTGTACCTGCAACCGTAAGGCCAAAGCGATGCTTCGCTGAAGTCTCCCTTCTCGACGGCCTCAACGATTGTCTTAGCGGCGAATTGTCCACTCAGCATTGAAGGACCTATTCCGCCGCCATGGAGGGGGTTTACGAGGCAGGCTGCGTCGCCTGCAACGATGACGCCGTTTCCGACCATCTTGTCCAAAGGTCTTCGAGTCGGATCGTACCATGCACCTGCTGTTAGCAGGAGGGAGCCGTCGAAGCGCGGTTTGGTGAGGATATGCTTGTAGAACTGATTTTTCGGGTTTGGAAAATTGTCTCGCATGCAAATTCCCAGTCCTGCGTTCACTTTGGCTCCACTTTTCGGGAAAATCCATGCATAGCCGCCTGGCGTGGCTTTTTGGTTGAGGTAGATTTCGCAGTAGCTCGTGTCTTCACCTTCCTGTCTGAGTTGGCGAATTTCGCGATAACACGCTTCGACGTCATGGTTTGCAATTTCATTCTCAATACCCATCGTGCTCGGCAAATTCTTCCTGACGACCCCGACGAAACCGCTCGCGTCAACTGTAACCTTTCCCTGAAACTCTATTTTTTTGCCTGTTTTCAAGTTCTTTGCCGTAACACCAGCCACGAAGCCGTTCTCAATAATGGGTTTAAGACAGTGCGTTGAATCCAGAAGCTCTGCGCCTTCGTCAACGGCTTTTCTGAGCAACCATTGTCCGAAGAGATGCCTGTTCAACAGGTAACCTACGAAATCCTCGTGTTCCACAGTGAAAACCGTGTCCGTGTCGGGAGAAAAAATCTTGATGCCTTCTATTCGTTTTTCAAGTTCGCCGCTTTGCGGCTTTTCCAGGCCTAGAGTTTTCAGGTGATGCTCTCCGAGCGCATCACCGCAGACTTTTTCTCCTATGTCCTCTGACTTCTTCCTTTCTATTACGCCGACTCTCAAACCTGCTTCTGCAACCCTCATCGCCGCTAAACATCCTGCTGTTCCGGCGCCCACTACGACCACGTCAAACTTCAAAGAGACATTCTCCTTCACAGGGATCGTGCGTTTTGTTATATTTCGTCGCGGTCAACGCATATAAATTGTGAGTAAGTCTGTTCACACTAGGTGTAAGCTGCTCCATGATCTATTGGGGTGAAAAAACATCATTAATGTTTCTTTAGAATAATTGAAAACTCGATCGATAGGCGCTTATGTCGATTTGCGACCCGTTCGCGAAAATCTTTTCAATTAAACTGTTCACTTATCTTAAATATTGATCACTGATTCATAATGGTTAATTATATTCTGAGCCAACGAAGGAAAACAACAATGATTCGTTGAATAAGGATGTGTAAAGAAAATGATGAAAAAAACAGAAGCCAAAAAGGCCATGGCATACGTCATCGATTTAACGCAGATTGAGGGTGACGGAGCTTTTTCCTGTCCCAAATGCGGAACGGTCATTTCCCCCGATGATGAATCAAACAGCAACTACGAGATCGTGAACACTAAAGTGAAGAATGATCAACTCGCAGAACTGCTTGTCATGTGCAAGAAGTGCCAGACCACGATTAAACTAACTGGATTCATGCCTCAACCTGAAGCTTAGAAACGGTTTTTGACAAGCAACCTACTTTTCTCGTTCAAGCCTTCTGCTTATCGACACGAAAACAACCCACAACGCGACGCTATAGAGAACTCCGTTGAAAAACGCGCTTACGTACGTGGTGTACTTGACTGCAGTTCCGCCCATCAATGCACACAGTATGTTTCCGGGGAACATTGGTGATGGTATCAACAGGGAGGCACCTGTGAACAAGACGAAAAAGACTAACAGGATTATTGTTCCCTTCATTATATTAGCCTCTTAGCTGCACTGGCTTGTTTTCATTGGTTCTCGTCGCACAAGTGTCTAGCATCGCAAGATTTAATAAACGTTCTTGTACGGCTGTCCAACCCAAATACACTTGGCAACCCGAGGTTCTAGCGCGCGCTAATTTTTTATCCTGACGAATCCTTATCGTTAACGGGGTTGCGTCTTGTCTGGGGATGCATGGGTGGCTTATTTGCATGAGCTGATCGAGCAGGCAGAGATGAATAAGAAAGCCGGAATCCTGGTGTTCGCTTGTGGAGTCGTTGCTATTGTGCTGAGTCTCATTTTGGTGGAAACAAGCGTATCGATTTTTGCGTTCTATTCGTTCGGTGTTGGGTTTCCTCTGTTTGTCTTGGGAATCGCAGAAACTGTATACTGGACTCGGAAGTACAATCGTTTCGTGGAACAGTTGAAAGGACTTCCATCCAGCAAGATCTCTGCGTGCCCCAGATGTGGCAAACAGATACTGCAGGGAGACTTCATGTTTTGCCCTTTTTGCGGTTCTCCTCTAGCTCCTCTTACACCATAGCGCGCGCTAGAGACCGAGAAAACTCAGCAGCTGAAGCACCCAGGACCACACGAAAGAGCACAGGATGAAAATCACAACTATACCGATCGCCAAAAGTTTCCGCCCAGTTGAAAGTTTCGAAACGTCATCGAGAGGTCCGGGATGCCTGAACATCGACATGAAAACCACCAGGAAAGCCATAGGCCAGAAGCCTGAAATAATCAGCAACAAGACCGACAAGAAAGCCAAAACCATCCTTGCTCTATCCCCAAAAAGCGACCTGGAAATGTGACCCCCGTCAAGCATAGAAGCAGGCAATATATTGAGCATCGTGACGATCATCCCGACCCAGCCTGCAAAAGCAACAGGGTGCAGTAGAATATAGTGGTCGGCGGGAACCCTTAGCAGAAAGATGGCCAGTAGATCAAAGATAAGTGGCGACGGAAGACCAGTAATATTCGACGTCATTGGGTAAGTCGGAGAGAACATTAGGCCGACTACCGTCGCTATTAACGCAAGTATGAATCCTACTATTGGACCGCTTGAGCCGATGTCAAACAGCGAATCCTTGTTAGGCGGAAGAGACTTCTGCATAATCACCGCGCCAAACGTTCCGAACCCCAACAAGTCACCTATCGGCGGTGGGCCTGGAATGAAGTAAGGCGGCGTCGCATCGATGCCGTTTCTGTTAGCAGTAAGCTTGTGACCCATCTCGTGAGCCCCCAGCACAGTCATTATCGCAACCGTAAACGCTGCAGCTCCGATGAACGGACTGGCCATCAACCCCCTGTCAACAAAATCTGCAGAAAGTACGTAGCCGGTGAGAAAAGTTGTTCCGATTGTTGCGAAAAACAACGCCCAATTCACCAATATATTGCTCGGCTTCACCGGAGGCTTGGGGACAACTCTCAAGACGACTCGATGATCCACCCTGCGCAAGAGAGCGATCAGATTCGTTTCTTCCAATTCCTTCAATAACCTCAGAAAAGCCTGTTTCGTTTCCTGCGGCTGCCTCAAATAAAACGTTGGAATTCCTTGCTCCAACGCAGCTTCTTCTGTCTGAAACTGGGAAGACACGATTTGAGAAATCCTCACGAATTCGGCTTCCTGAAAGAAAGGCGCTTGAACTCTTTCGTCCGATGTTTCTGCCATTGTGCTTTTGGCCCCAGTTTTGATGCGTTAGCAGAGTGTTCAGCCAATAGAAAAGGCTATTGGAACTGTCTTCGATCCGTGAAAGGCCGCCCGCCGACAACAGTCTTCTGCGTGTGGCGAATTCTGACATCTTCAACTGACTGCGTGGAAATCATCGAAAGAATTATAAAAAGAGGACAAGCTTACTCATTACTGATCTTGGCAGTTGAAAACGGATGAATTTCACGCTTGCATGCGACATCATGATGGACCTAGAAGGGTCCATTCGTCCGGCAATTTACCTGGCTGACGAGCTGAATGCGAGAGGACACGACGTTTCCATAATATCTCCTATGATGTCAAATGATGTCGAAGAACAGCTCAAGACAGCGGGCATGACACCCATCAACTTGCACGCGAAGCTAGCTGCCAAGAGCTTCGGCCTTTCTATGTTATGGTTTGAAACCTGGTCACGTGAAGCTTTCCTAAGACTGAATTCCAGACACGCAGTCAACGCTTCTTCACTGACCTTGAATTTCTCACAAGTGATCGCGATTCCTTGCGCAGTATGGTACTTGCAAGGGCCGCCATCAATAGCGTTGGAAGACATGAATAGAGAACTCTCACCTAAGTTCAAAATTGCTTACAAGGTCTTGAAGCCGTTCATAGAATACGCTGACGGTAAACTTGTCAGACGGATGGGTAACGTCTCATTATCGGTCATTGCCAACTCAAAATTCTGCGCGTCGATGTACGCTGGCTTCGGCATCAGAGTCTCTGACGTTGTTTATCCTCCGATAAACTGCCAGCAGTTTTGTCCAGCAACCTCAAAACCATCTGCGGACTACGTATTCACGTATTTTGGAAAAGAAACAGAATTCTCGGTCGTAAAACACATAGCAGATAGTGGTATCAAGATCAAAGCTTTCGGTTCGAAGACACCTTACATCGAGAAAAATCTAATGAGAAACCCCAACATCGAATTTCTGGGAAGAGTTACCACGAGTGAGCTGGTAGATCTCTATTCGAACGCACTTTTCACACTGTTCCCATTCACCCACGAGCCTTTTGGTTATATACCTTTGGAAAGCATGGCTTGTGGAACGCCAGTTCTCACTTACGGTGTCCAAGGTCCGAGCGAATGCGTAATTGACGGATATACAGGCTGGCTCGCACGCTCGGAAAAAGAAATTGAAAACAAGGCCACTACGTACTGGAAGGATGGATTCAATTCTTCGATGCGGCGTAGCTGCGTGAGAGAAGCAACAAAGTACGATCGTAGATATTATACGGCCAAGTGGTTGAAGATTCTCGAAGAACCAAGTAATGACCCGCAACTCGTGTGTCCAAGCGCAAACGTTCAAACTGTAGCAGTATCCGAATAGAATATTAGCATATTATTCCGCATTGAATATTCTAGGAAGATGAATTATGACGAGCCGTGGACCCAAAGTGCGTCTCAAGGAATTCCTTCACAATCGGGGTTCACGCTTGAGAACACTGACGAAGTACGAGAGAATATTGATCGTTGCGATACTTGTTTACATTGTCGTTCTTTCAACGATAACGTCTATCAAGTTCTACTGTTTCAGAACCCAAACTTTTGACTTTGGAATCTTCGTCCAGATCTCATGGCAGACGTTGAACGGAAACTTCATGTTTACTCAACCCAGAGCAGGGATCAACCAGCCCACCAGTTTTCTGGGCGTACACGTGTCACCTTTCCTCTTAATAGTGATTTTCCTGTATGCACTTGTCAGAAGCCCCTACACGTTGCTCGTGATTCAGACAGCTGCTTTTGGATTCACTGCGCTCTTCATCTACAAACTCGGAAAAAAGATTATCGGAAAGGAGAAGATCGCGTTGCTTTTTGCAGTCGGTTTTCTACTCTACCCGGGGACTCTGTGGCCAAATTGGTATGACTTTCATCTCGAGGCTTTCGTACCTCTTTTTTCAGCAATGATTTTCTATTACTACTTTTCCAACAACAAAGTCGGAGTAGTTTTATCGATGATTCTATTGCTGTCAACCTTCGAAAGAGCCGTGTTCATAGTGGCTCTCTTTCTTTTCTACATTGCCGCAAGGGAAATCTACTTGAAGAAGAAAAAGGAAGACACGAAGTTCTTTTCCAGATGGATGATTCTGACGCTGCTGATCGTTGGTGTCATCTGTGCAGCTTATTTCCTATGGTCCGAAAATCTGATGAACAGTGTTTGGCCTGAAAGAGGACTTTTCCAGCCACTGAATATCTTCGGTCAGGTGACTTACAATGATATGCTTCTCAAAATAGCGTACGTAGCTCTACTAACGGCGCCCCTAGCCTTCTTGTCTTTTGATTCACCGTTGGAACTCTTGCCTGCGGTTCCATATCTGTTTTTGGCGATGGTTTCAGACTATCAGCCCTATTTCACCATTCCATGGCAGTATCCAGCGCTAATCTCCGTTCCATTCTTTGTTTCGGCGATTTTCGGATGGAAACATCAAGAAAGAAAGGGTCTTTGGAAGAAAATGGTCGCGCTTATGCTTGTATGCGTTGTTCTGTTTAGTCCTGGATCTCCATTCATGTCGCTTTTCAGTTCGAACTGGACTGTTCCAGTACCGACGTTGGAATATCAACTTAGACATCAGGCTCTTGCAAGCGTCGCTGGAACTGCTAGTGTGTTGGCTCAGGAGAACATCTTTCCCAACATAGCTGAACGAAAAGTGGCTTATACTCTTTGGCCAAACAATAGTGCACCGCCTGACTATATCATTGTAGATGTTTTGGACACACTTTTCTACCGCGAGCCTGGAGGAAATCCAACGCAAGAAGCGTTGCTGACGTTCACACAACAGAACGCGTACGGCATAGTAGAAATCGTGAACGGCTTCATCATATTGAAGAAAGACTACAATGGACCGAGAGAAGTCTTGATGCCTCTGCAAATATCTCTTGAACCTACACAGTTAAGAAAGCCAGTAGTGTCTTTCGAAGACACTTTCACCGAGACCCACTTCCACATATCAGACTCGGTGGGAATCGAAGGAGATCACATCGTCATAGGCAAAAACACAACTGGAGACGCTTGGTGGGGTCCGTACATCACTGTTCCACCTGGAAAGTACCGGGTTGAAGTGGACTATACGATAAACGACAATGTTTCAGGACCATTTCTTGATTTGACCGCTTGCTACCGTAGTTCTCCTCAAAGCGTAACGGTCTTCGCCAAGAAAACGGTTCTGGGAAGTGAGATCGCTGCTGGTCAGAAGGGCGTTGCGGTTATGGATTTTGAGCTCGAAGAACTGGGTGCCATCACTCGAAATTGTGGGCACGAGTTACGGGAAAGCAGACGTCAGTGTCTACTCAGTGAAGTTTGAGGAAATCGATTGAGAGTTCTGGTTTTTATTCCGAGTTACAATGACACTGAGACGGCGCTTAATATTGCTAAACAATTCCTTGATGAAGAGGGTGTGAGTGGAGTTCTATTAGTTGACGATAGCGACGATTCGAAATGTGTTGAAATCGCTCGGCAGATCAGGAACGAGAATATAGAAGTCATTTCCAGAGTCCGAGCTGGAAAATGGTCCGCTTGGAAACTCGCCTTGACACGTGCAAAAGAGTATGACGGACTGATAGAAGTCGACTCAGACGTCGAAATCAGAGATCCTGCTCTTGTCATTTCAAGCCTAAAAAGCCACGATTTAGTGACTGCGTATCAGGAAATCGTGTTGCCCGATAAAGGTCTAGGCAAAGCGGTGGGAAAAGCCTACCAGAAAATGCATCAAGATCTCAAAGCAATGAGAAGATTCAACATGGGAGGTCAAGTCATCGGTTTGTCGAACAAAGCTGTGTCAACACTGCTGCACTACAAGTTTTTCGAAGAACCTGTGTTGGCGGACGATCACGTTATTGGCCTGGCTGGCCGGGTCTTGGGACTGAGATGTACGACGATAGATTGCGGACTAGAGATAGGTATACCTTCGACAATTAGTGATTGGATTAGCTACAGATCGAGGCATCGCGGGGCGATCAATTGGGCGGAAAGATACGTGGCATCAAAAACTGGTAAAGCAGAGGAGACTGCTGACGCTTCCCGAGCGGACTATGCGTTTGCTCTGCGATATTTCATTAAGGACTTCTTGAAGTCTCTCAACGTCGGCGGCCTACCGCTACTCGCTCTCTTCGCCATAGCCTCTATTCTGCCTCTTGAAAACCAAACGGAATGGTCCCGGCTCAAAAGCGAAAAAACCTAGTTTGAACCACGCAATTGGAAAGAGAATATTAACTTCCACCAACTATCTGATGGACTCAGTTTGGGAATGCTTGACTGGGATCGTGTGGTGGATCGGTTTGAAAATCACTTTTATAACAGATCCTCTCGTGACCACCGCAGGGGCAGTCAGGCCGAGTTTACTGCTCGCAAAAGAATTCGCTAAGAATGGGTATGAAGTGACGTTTGCCGCGCCCCAAATAGATCAGGAAATTGAAAAGATACTGCGGAAACAGGGATTTGGTCGCAGACGTGTTGGCTCAGACTTCTCCTTTATTCCGTCCATTCCGACTTTTGATGCATGGGCACGACAATTGATACGACAGAAGACCATCAAGAGAATAAGTGACGCAGAGTTGGTGGTCAACACCTCTTCATGCATCATCACACCTGCAAACGCATACTATGCTCAAGGCCCCATGACGCAAGCCCTCAGAGACATTTCACGCAACATGCCAGCGCATTACCGGTGTGTCTACAAGCTATTTGCTCGCCCTTTCAATGTGCTGGAAAATCGACTTGTCAAAAAGTTCAAAAACTCTTCCAGAGTCTTCGTAGCCAATTCTGCATTCTGCGCATCGATGTATGAAAATTTAGACGTGTCTGTCGACATCGTTATTTATCCTCCTCTCGACTGTACATTGTTCAGACCATCAACCGAGAAGCCTTCGGCGGATTATGTTCTGACCCATCTTGGGATTTACGGCAAAGAAGGAGATTTCCGAATCGTCAAAGCCATTGCTGACGCTGGTGTTCAGGTGAAAGTGTTTGGAAGAACAGCCTTCACCCCCGGTTTCTTGAGAAACCACAAGAATCTGGATTTTCTTGGAAGGGTTTCTGATCGTGAACTCGTGGAATTGTACTCAAATGCTTTGTACACTTTGTTCGCTTTCAGCCATGAACCATTCGGATACATTCCGATAGAGAGCAACGCATGCGGGACACCAGTTGTCACTTATGACAAGCAAGGTCCCTGTGAAACTGTAGTCAACATGAAAACGGGATGGCAGGAACACACAGATCAGCAACTGGTGCGCCGAGCTCTGAATCTGTGGAAGAACAAGTATCCATCGCGTTTGCGAACTGAATGCAGGAACAGAGCACTGACGTTTGACGCGTCAAAAATAGCGAAGAAGTGGTTCACGTTGCTAAACGAGCAAAAGATAAGCGAATGAAGCAAAAGTGGCTAAACGGAGCTCCTTGAATCGCGCGCGCGAATCTCCATGATTTTGTCGTTACTTGTTTTCAAGTCAAAAACCTCTCTCCCCACGCTCTCCAAAAACGGAGAAGGTAATTACAGAAACTCGGAATATAACAGATGATATTTTTTTGCCACGATCTGCCAAGAGAAGCGTTCCAGGATCGTTTCCCTCGCTCTTTCACCCATTCTTCGTCGAGCATTTTCATCATTTGCAAGCAGAAGAATTTTTTCAGCAAGCGCTTTCGCATTGCCTGGAGGGACGAGCATGCCATTAATACCGTTTTGGATGATTTCGGTTGGTCCTCCTATTTTGCTCGCAATCACGGGCTTGGAACATGCCATCGCTTCGATCAATCCCTTTCCAAGTGGTTCTCCCAGAGACGGGAAGCAGAAAATGTCACAGTTTTGATACTGTTTCGGCATGTCCGCGTAAGGTATGACTCCCAGAAAAACGACGTCTTTCTCTATGCCCAGTTTTTGTGCCAGGGAAACAAGTTCTTGTTTTTGTGCGCCTTCCCCAGCTATCTTCAGCTTGATTTTTAAACCGAGTTTTTCAGCCTCAGCCACAGCCTCAACCAAACAAGCAACACCCTTCAGCGGATATAACCAACCTGCATATAGTAACGAGAGTTGGTCCTGCTTTCGATCCTGCTGCCCTGGTCTGAACACTTCAGCGTCAATTCCGAAAGGGATTACTGATATCTTTTCCTGACCAATCAGTTTTGAATAAAGGCCTTTAACTTGGTTGCTTATGGCGATTATCCTATCGCATTTCTGAATCGTTTTCTTGTGCAGTCTCGATGTCAGAGGCACCAATACCTTCTCATTCAACGGCCGCTCAAAGTAATGTGAAGAAAGCGGCCCAAAAACAAAAGGTTGTCTGAAATAGCCTCCCATCATAGCCAATGGACTGAAGGTGTAATTGAACACTGCTGGAAGCATGTGATGTATAATATCGATTTTTTCCGTCCTCAGAATTTTCCTGGCCGTGATGAATCCTCTTGTCAGAAACTCGGTGTGAAAAATGTATTTGTATAGACCGGGGCTGGTCGGTGACAGTTTGAACGTGCCAACTTGATGGAATTCAACGTTGTCTAATTCTTCCTGTATTCGGATGTACGGGGACAATGCGATAAACTCGTACCCATACTTCGACAGATGCTTGAACAGATTGTAGCAGTGAGTGCCTTCGCTCGTCAGAAGATAGTCCGATAGAATGTAGGATGCCGAGGATACCAGAATCTTCGCCATGCTGCCCGCCACTACTTGAATGGAGGCGAGCATTTAGGCCTTATGTGTCTGCAAAACAGTCACAAGCACCTGATCTATACTAGACACCATCCACCCGCTGATGAAAATTGTCAAAGATGTTTCAAGAGATGGACAATCTAAGCTGGAGGGACAAAATTCAGCTTCTTGCAGGTCAATGGAGAATGAAAGGGAAGGTGGTCAACTCAGGAAGCGATCTGCTTTTCTTCAGACCGTCGCAAGAGGATTCTTGACTTTTTTGCTACAAGGATCATCACCGCGATAATGAGTGCGAGCATGACTCCGATCAGAACTTCAAGGTTGTTCAGTGTTTCATTTAGCTCATTCTGCTGCGTAGCCAATGCACTGTATTTACTCAACAGGCTCGTGAAGTCGGATTCAAGTGCCTCATACTGGAGTTTTAGATCGCTATACCTGAATTGCAGATCTGTGAGATTCGAAGTGAATGAGTTGCAGTTCATCTGTAAAACATTGTACGTGTTCTGTAGTTGGGTGAAGCTCAAGTTAAGCGCGTTATATTGGCGCGTTAGATCAACATGGTAGGCTTGCAAGGATGCATAGTTCGAGTTCAAAGTGTCAAATCTCGAGCTCAGTGAGGTGAAGTTGCTACTTAGAATGTCGAAGCTTGCCTGAAGATCGTTGTAACTGGACTGCAGAGAAGTGTAGTTTTCCTGAAGAACTTGATAATCAAAGAAATACTGTTGATAAAGGGAACTCAACGTTGTGTACTCATATGTCTTTGTAAATGGTGACAGTTCACTTGTTCCATCTGTGATGTGGGGTTCGATTTCTGATCTCTCGTGGTATTCGTTCCAGCTGTAAATCGCAATGATGCTGACATTTCCTCCTTGTTTGAGTGCCCATGTCCACTGCCTGTCATACAAGCCTTCAGAATAGTTGCCATCAAAGGTGCTGTTTCGACCTATGTGACTGTCATCGTATCTCGGTTCTATGCAGGTGAAACCGTCTTTCGATAGCTTGGGAAGAGTGATGGGATAGTCTTCGGCATCTACGCTGGAGGGTCTCCAAGCATACCAGTCAACGTAGTCGTGTTGACCTATGATTCGCGACGTGAACCTGCTGTCGTTTCCTATTTTGTTCCTGCTTTCTGAGGTATTTGTCATATCGGAATTCCACCAACAGACTAGGGGTCTGCCGTTTAGCTCGAAGAATTCACTCTCATATCGCAGAGCATAGTTATCATATATGTAATCGTAGATTGCTGTGAAATCATAGATTCCACTTTGATTGAAGTCCTCAACCATCAAAGTGATTTTGATCGGCGAATTTGTCTCGTTGATCAGGTCTAAGACCATTCGTGTGGCAGTGTCTGCAAATTGATATCCTTGCAGTGTATCCGATCCCCACCATGAAATGATGAGGAAGTCGACGCCGAGTTCTTCAAACCATTTCAGGTGTTGTTTGATTATGCTGGGATCAGACGAATTGTAGAAACCAAGGAGGGGTGTGTCGACCACGGTCCAGCCGAGAGAACTGTTCCAGTGTCCATTTCCTAAGCCGCCTTCGTACCAAACATAGTAGAACAGTCCGACTTTGACCTTCGAAGCAGAACAGTAACTTGCTTTGACCGAAACAAGACCAGTAGCGATTATCAATATGAAAACAACAATAAGTGAATGTCTCTTGTTCATACTAGATCAATCATCGTTGTTACCTTCAGTTTTTATGGCTTCCGCAAAGCCTTCACATGCGATACTCTTGAGACAGTTCGACCATTCGATCAAAATATTTAATTGTGAAACGCTAAGGTGTATAACCTGTGTCGGTGCCACTGAAAGAAATCCGAGATTACTATGAAGAAGAAGCGTTGGTTCTTGCCAATCATCAGAAGATGATGTACTTTGCAGATCCATGGAACGATTATTGGCATTTGACACGTTTGCGTGAAATAATGAAGATAGTCAGCAAAACCTCTTTTGAGAGTTTTCTTGACGTCGGATGTGCTGAGGGTTTTTACCTTAAACTATTGTCAAAGAATTCCAGAACAAGATCGTCGGGATCAGGATTGGATCTTGCCAAGAACTATTTGTTGAAAGCTAAAGTTGCGTCCTCCAGGACCTTGTTGGTCCAAGGTGACGCGAGCCAGTTACCTTTCAAGAAGGATGCCTTTGATCTTGTGTTATGTTCTGAGGTTCTCGAGCACGTTCCGAATCCAAAGGATGTTTTCAAAGAACTGGTGCGTGTCAGCCGCAGATACATAGTGGTGACTTTAGCAGGTGAAAACCTGTTTCATTTTGTCATGAGAAAGTTTGGACTAGTCAGGACTCCAAACCCATATAGCGAAGCGGGTCACGGACATATCAATGAAGATAGATTATCTCAAACGGTTATCCCTTGGTCCTTGGAGATTGGATGCAAATGCTTGAATACTCTGACGACAAGTTACTTTCCAGCTCATTTCCTCAGAAGCCATCGAGTGCCTAGTTCTTTCGTTTCTCTGATTAGACTTGGAGACAAAATCATTAGTAAAATTCCCGTTTTATCGGAGTTCGGAGCAACCCAAATAGCATTTCTGGTAAAATAAAAGCCATAACCCGAATTGACACCCGATTAAACTTCATCAAAATCCATCAGCTCCAAGTAAATGAGCAAAGCGGCTCTCTTGTTTTTACGATTGGAAAGAGGATTGTAAAAAGAGGATCTCCTCAGTCAGATCGTCTCGCGCGGGCTGAAATGTCTTCATGAGCGTAATCTTATAAACGCCCCGAACATATGCCTATTTCAATCGCCTAGAGGAAAAGATGCACTTGAACGAATTTCGTCCCTTGCATGACGCGATAAGCAGCAAGCGTGTACATACTGCTGTTAACCTTACCATCATTTTTCTTGTTGCAACCGTAATCTTCCGTAACTGGATATTTTCGCCAGAATGGCCGGCAGGAGGCGATATCATGGGATTCATATCGAGAGAATATCTGTACGGCAGAAGCTTAAGGTGGCTGTTTGTTTGGCGTCCCAACTCTTTCGGTTATGCAGAAGGAATAAATCTCATGGACTTCTTCTACATGATTCTACGTTTTGTCGCAGGAAACGCAGTCACCACGGCGAAGGCTTTTGCCTTTTCAACTTTCATTCTGGCCGGATTCTCAATGTATGCCTTTGGCTACAACTACAGCAAAAAAAACCTAGCTGCATTGGCTGGTTCACTTATCTACATACTGAATCCCGTTTATCTCAGCCAGTTGACTGAAGCGCATCTTGACATAATGTTCAGTTACGCACTGATACCATTGATTTTTCTGTTCTTGGACAAAGCATTGGAAACAGGAAAAACTAAACTGGCGATCGTCGCAGGGGTTCTTATTTCAATAATGGTCTGGGGTTTTCTACCACAGACAGCCGTGATTTACGGCAGTTTTCTGCTGTTATTCGTCATTATCAAGGTCCTACCGCTGCATGGTTTTGAGTTATCATTCAAAAACAGCAAAAGGTACACAAAGCAGATACTAATCATTGGACTTGTCGTTATACCTTTATCAGCTTCCATGTGGGTCCCTTTTGTGTTCAGCGTCAGAGCCCCGTACCTGTCGCCTATTTTCACCCGGGGGACGCTGGAAGACACATACACATATGGATACAAAACGTTTGCAGATGCGTTTACCTTGCAGGCCAAAGAGACTGGCGGGTACAGCACCCTCATTGACATCACAAAAGACGTCGGTTTTCCACTCCTTCCGGTTTCAACCATTCTCCTGCTTGTTTTCGCAGCGGCCTACTTGGTCGCACTGATCTTCGAATTTAATCGCTACACTCTGTTCTTCGGCCTATCTGCTCTGATCTCGATTCTTATATCTATGGGACCATATTCTCCCTTCAACTACTCGTTTTTCTGGGCATGGTTCAATGTTCCATACTTCACATCCTTCCGAGCGATCTCAAGGTGGGCATTGATGACGACATTTGCGACGTCTTTCTTCGTCAGCTCCTCGGTGAGCATCGTGACTGGGTATGTAGCACGAGTCGTCAGCAGAGCTACGAAGGAGCCTAGCGATAACGAACCTAAGATGCCTCAGGAAAGAGATCAGATTTCATCAATCAAACTAGCCAAGATTGCAGGGTCGGCTAGAAAGCTATTCTATTACTTAGCCATCCTCTTCCTAATCGGAATTTTCCTCAGCGGTTTCCTATCAACGTCGTACCTTTTCAGCAGTGGACTTCAGACGTACACTCCTCCGAGCCAGTATCTTGAACCGTACCAGTATTTGCAAGGAATCCCAGGAGACTACAAAATAGTCACCGTGGGCAGAAGCCCAGGAGACTGGGATTCAGCCTCAACCGTGAACATGGATTTTGCAGGGACTGCAATGCTGACTCCTGTTGGCTGGACCCACGATATAGGATATGAAAGCGCATTCATCACAGACAAACCTGCCTTGCAGGACGGAGGCTTGTCAGGACCGTCGACGGATTTCGTCAGTTACCTCCGTTATTATCTGGCTAGATATAATTTGACTCGCGACATGCTAAAAGTACTCGGAGGCTACAATTACAAATACGTAGTCATTCCATCATACGCCATTGACGATGTGCGAAATTTCATCTTATCACAACATGGAGGTGAGACGGTATACAGCAGCAACGGCTCGGTTATTCTGGAAAATTCGTTCTATACCCCCAGATTGTTCGCGCCAACACAAGTAGATCTGGTCTTTGGTGGTCCCGAAACACTGTTTTCTTTGTGCGGAATAGATTCTTTCAGACTGAATGAAACGAGTTTGATTTCAGCGTATCAGGGATCTAATGGTTCAGACGCTTTGGAGAATTACCTGAAAGATTGCAGACTCGTTGTCCTTTCCGATGCTGATCTGCCAGATCTTCTATTCCGGCCTTCTTCTGGCGTTTCAATGATCTACGCAGGTGACTACGGTGTCGCAAGTTATAACACAAGTGAGTACTGGGTGAAAAACACTGGGTGGACCTATTCCGGGCAGGCTGTGCTAGGTGGGAGAGTTCTTACAACTGACGGACCTAACGTACAGAATATACCTTTTGAAGTAGGTTCTGACGGTAACTATGAGGTATATCTCAGGGTGGCTTTCGCGCCAGGCAGAGGAAAGATGCTAATATCGATCGATAGCCTTCCGATTGCTGAAATTACACCGAATGCTGATTTCTGGGTGGGCCTCCAATGGATGAACTTGACCTCGGATTTGCATCTGCAAGCAGGTCATCACATTGTTACCTTGTCTAATGACGGTTCAGGGTCCAACGACGTTGACGCCATTGCCATTGTTGAGAAATCCAAGCTCGACAGTCTGCAAGAAGACTTACTTGGCCTTTTCCAACCCTATGATGGTAGCATCGTCTACATGATCGAAGCGGAAAAAGCATTCTCTCAGACGTTACCTCCTAAATGGTCTGTAGGGCCATATCCTGGGGAGGGATACATAGTCCATATGAATGGGGGCATGAACATCGCTCCCCTGGGTCAGGCCTCAGCAACCTCGTTTGAAGGTACTCTGGAACCGAAATACGCGATTGATGATGTGCCAAACTCTAGATGGGCGTCTTTACTGGGAATGCCTCAATGGCTACAAGTTACATGGCCCACCACAGAAGAGTTGAGAGGTGTAACGATTAATTTTGAAAACGCCTATGCGCGAGGCTATCAGGTACAAACATGGAACGGAAGTAGTTGGATAGATCAGGCGATAATTGAAAACAACACGATGCTGCAGCGCACACATAACTTTGCACAGCCAGTCATGACTGACAAACTTCGCATTTTAGTAACGGCTGCACCTGCGTACAACATGGTCAGCATCTACGAGCTGGAGGCATTCTCCACGAGCAACTTGACCTCCTCAAAGATCTTCGTGCCAAAAGAAGGAGTCTACAACTTCACAGCCAGGCTAGCATCAGACACAGACACGAATGGAACTTTCTATCTGAAAGTAGACAGCAAACTCTTTTCGATTACTATCCCACCATCAAACACAAGCGAATTCTATTGGAACGATGTGTGCTCCACATTTCTCAACGTCGGAGAACACACGATAGGAATCGGAACTACGAGCAAATTAGCACTCGACAAACTGGCAATCTACCTACCTGAAAACGGCACGCACTCACTTGATGAACTCTTCGAACCGAATTCTCCACCGTCAACGGTTCAGTTCGAAGAAATAAACCCATGCTCGTACACTGCTCACATAAGTAGCACACAACCATTCCTGCTAACATTTTCTGAGTCATACCATCCGATGTGGAAAGCCTATGTCGATGGCCAAGAGATATCGCCGATCCAGACGAATTTTGTGGTAAACGGGTACTACATCAACAAGACAGGGAGCTTTGAAGTCGAGCTGTACTTCGTTGGCCAGACGTACGCGGAAATCGGACTTGCAATCTCCGGGTCAACTGCCATTTTTGTTGCAGTTATGGCATTTGTGAAGTATGGCCCATATGAAAAACTCAGACAGAAAATTCGAAGAACAATCGCCAAACTTCACTGAAGAATTATTATAGGAAGTGCAGAATAAACCCCAGTCGAGACGTAACTAATCTTTTAAACCCCCAAGACATAATAAAACACGAAAATCAAAAACCAGAATTCGGAGCAGGGTTAATGCCTAGCATAGAAGAGCTGTCAGATGCACGAACAGGTGTAATAGTCGAATCCGCGGTCAGAAATGCTGCTCCACCTGTGACTAAGATTCAAACAGAGCTCAAGTCTGCGTTGCAGGCATCGATCATTGTTCCAGTCTACAACGAGGAAGACATAATCTCAAAGAATTTGCTTTGTCTTTCAAGATATCTGGGATCCGACTACGAGCTTATCGTCTGCGACGACGCAAGCACTGACAGCACCTACGACGTTCTAACAAACTTGACCGCTCAGAATCCAAACATACGCTTGTTGGGGCTCGACAAGAGAATAGGCAAAGGCGGAACCATAAAGAAAGCTGTCGAAATAGCAAACAGCGATGTCATAGTGTACCTTGATGCAGATCTGTCGGCAAGTCTTGATGATTTACCACGGTTGATGGAGTTGGCTTCAAAAAGGGACGCGCTTGTCATCAGCAAGAGAACGATGAAAGGAAGGCTAACACAGGGAGTTCTGAGATTGACGCTGAGCATTGGATACAATCTGTTGGCCAGACTTATTTTCAGAACAGGTATAGGAGATCATCAATGCGGCTTCAAAGCCATGAAAAAGAAAGTTGCGGAACAGCTGATCGCCAACACTTCAAATGATGGATTTGTGTTTGATACAGAGCTTATTGTAAGGGCCAAGAAATCAGGCATCCCTGTGGAAGAGGTCCAAATTGAGTGGGCTGAAAGAAGACCAAAAAAAGCTAACACCAAATGGTTAAGAACATCTATTGAAATGATGAAAGATCTGATAGTTTTGAAAGAAAACCTACCGTAGAGATCCAGAAGGCGAACGGAACCGCCGATGTCGAAAGTGATAATTCGAAGATTTCGAGAAGGCGACGAACAAGAAACCCTTCGCTTCCTGAAAACTGTTTTCGGAGGATGGCATTCTCTTAGGCAATGGAATTGGAAATTCAGAGAAGTTGAAAAAGCTGAAGGACACAAGTCAATTATCTGGGTCATGGAAGCTGACGGCAAGATAGTGGGACATCTGGCTGCTATTCCAATGAAGCTCAGGGTTGGCCTAGAAATCTTTCCCGTGTGCCAATTGGTTGATGGAGCATCAAACCCTGAGTACAGACACAAAGGGTTGTACAAAGATCTTTTTGACAAGCTTTTGAATGACGCGATTGCAGAGGGCTTTGCTGTGACTTTCGGGTTTCCCAACATATTCTTCTATCGTCTTTGTGAACGACAGGGAAACTTTCACACAATATGTCAAATAAGAAAAATGTTTAAGGTACTTAGTTTTTACAACGCTGTCAATACTCTGCAGATAGAGCTCGTCTCTAACAATTCTGAACGAGGTGGCAGCGACTCTCCTTTGAAAGAGATCCTTGTTGCGCAGAGAGGAAAAGCATTCTCAATTTTCTTGGACCTGATTCGGAAAATTCTGAGGTCGACACTCACGTCCATTCGCGAACATGGAAAACCCATGAACAAAGCCGAGCTGAAAAAGATCGAGCCACAGAACCTCGGTGCAGAACTTAGCGCGGCTTGGATCGATTTTTCTCCGCATTATAGGTTTGCTTTTGAAAGAGATCCGCAGTTTCTGCGTTGGCGCTATAGCAGCCCAGAAGCCAAATACACGGCCTTCGTTGCAAAGAAAGGAAAGTCTGTTCGCGGTTACGTCGCCATCGGCATTGAAGAGAAGAGCGTCACTTTAGGCAGACTGAAGTTCAGCGGTCTCAGAGCCGGTTACATCGTAGATCTGGTTGCTGAAGCGGATTTGATCGTCCCTTTGATTTTCGCTGCAGAAGAGGAACTCAAGAAACAAGGAGCCTGCTTTGCAGAGTGCTGGGCAACTGATGAGAAGAGTCCATTCTTCAGAACATTGCAAACAAGACGGTACTATCAGCTCCCAGACCAATTGTACAGAGTATATTTCGTCGCAAAAGTCGATTCACCACGATTAAAGACCAGCATAGCTCCTGAATACAGCAATGAGATTCTGGCGTCTTTAGGAGACAGTGACATTGTCTGAGCATCAGACGCTAATCTTTCTCAGTGTGGACGATTTTTTTCTGAGAAATGAGTGGGCTGGCGATGTTCCTGTTGTTTCTTCAAAGGAAATCAAACCGGAACAGGATTTCCGAATCTTGGATTTGTTCGAGGATTTTGATGTTAGCGCGACTTTTTTCATACCCGGGATAATAGCTGAACTGTTTCCCGAAAGAGTTCGGGACGTTGCGAATAGAGGCTTTGAAGTGGCTGCTCACGGATATAGACACGAGAACTTAACGTTCTTGGAAGAAGCTGATCGCAGACAGCTCATAATGAGATCTGTCAAAATGTTGGAAAAATGTATTAACAAAAATGTTTTGGGTTGGAGGTCTCCAGGGCTTCATATCGACGACGGTCTCTATCGAGTACTGAAAGAGACTCATGTTGAGTGGTGCAGCAACGTTGAACTGCCGTTGAGTTTGAAGCATGTCCCGTTCATGTTCAAAGGGAAAACTGAATTGCCGATCTCGTCAATTGATCTGAAGTTATACGGAAGCGGTTTGTCTCCCGCAAGAGTTTGTGATAAGTGGTTGGCGAGTTTGCAGAAAGGACACGGAGTCCTCACGTTAGTGCTTCATCCTTGGGTTGAATTAGACGAGCTAGAAAGGTTCAATGGCTTAAGACTTTTCCTGGAGAAAGCCGTTACTATGGAGAAGGTCAAGTTCTGTTCGGGTTCAGAAATCTACGACGGCTTTGTTTTGCGGGGAAGTTCAGTTTACGGCACTTTTCTTTCGTCGGTTTCAAACCTGTGGAAGCGTTTTTCGAGAAGAGCCCAGCGTCCTATTCTAAGAGCGCAGAAATTGCTGCATACGCAGTCTTGACAAGAAACGCGTCGGCTTTTGCTCTAAAGCTTTAAAAACGTATGTTTGAATAAGGGAAGTGAAAGGTGTAGATCGGGTGCCTATTGGCATATTGTACAGTCATTTCACTGAACGCGGTGGTGCAGAGAACGTTATTTTGAAACAGGTGGACATGCTTCACCATGAGGGATACGATGTCAAATGCTACTTCGCATTCGTGGACAAGACATTGGTGAAGCCTGCTTCAAACCCGCACTGCTATGTTGACGAGTATTTCGGCAGCGGCCTCATTCGCTCCAAGACGTTGAGAATATTGCTGTCACTTCCTTTAGCACCAGTCACGATGAAGAAGCTGGCGGAAGCTGACGCCTTGATATGTCACGGTTATGGACCAGGACCGTGGATTGGTTATGTGCAGAAGAAGCTCAGAGGCGTCAAATACATCAGCTATATTCATTTCCTTCCGAGAATGTTCTATTTGAGTCCGGAAGAGAAGCGACTGTGGCGTTTTGATAGCACAAGAAACACCGTCTACCTTCTTGGCAAAGCCACAGAGCCTCTAGTGAAAAAGATAGACCAGTTAGGCGTCAAAAACTCAGATGCGGTGTTGGCGAATAGCAGTTATACTCGACGCCGGGTAAAAGAGGTCTATGATGTTGATGCGAAGGTTTGCTATCCCCCAGTGGACACGGATACATTTAGGAAGCTCGCCGAGAAAGAGATTCAGCCATTGCGTCAGAACCTAGGCTGGCCAATCATCTTTTCTTCGGGGAGAATCGTTGCGGTCAAACATTGGGACTGGCTGATTAGAGCCCTTGTGCACGTCAAGAAGGCTTTTCCGTCAGTCACTCTCGCGATTTCAGGTGAAGTGTCGAGAGGAAGCGAGGATTACGTAAATGAGCTCTTTGCGCTGGCCTCTGATCTTGGCGTGAAAGACAACGTGAAATTTTTGGGTTTCAAACCTACCGACGAACTTGTGAAACTGTACAACGTTGCGGATGTCTACGCTTATCCGACACCTATGGAAGATTTTGGATTGGGCCCCGTTGAAGCGATGGCCTGTGGAACTCCGGTTGTCGTGTGGGATGATGGAGGAGGACCTTGTGAAACGACGATTACGGGATTCTCAGGTTTTAGGGCTCGACCCTACGATTTTGTGGATTTTGCAGAGAAAGCCATGAAGGCGTTTGATGTTGACAAGAATGCGGTTGGTGACCGTTTGCACGGTTATGTCAAAGACAGGTTTTCAGATGAAAATCACTTGAAAACTCTGATTGGCACGCTGAAAGAGTTGTAGTCGAATCTGCGCCGATTTTGCGAGAAGGATAGAGTTTGAGGATTTTTGCGGTCTTCTTCCATCCCCGCGCAGACTTCACTGCAGTTGGCGGAGCAGAAAAAAGGTTCCTTCGAGTTTTGAAAGTCTGGGATAGAAAGGGGGTAGCTGTCACTGTCGTTGAATCGAGCCCTACACTTGTTTCAGCCTGCTGCCCTTCTTTTGAAACGAGGGAGATAGCCAGTCCGGTATCTGCATATGGAAAAGGGTTGTACTCTATTTACCTTGAATGGGTTTTGTGGGTTGTGAAGGCATGCATTCGGTCCCCGAGCATTTTGAGGGAAAAAAAGCAGGACATCATTCTTTCTCCGAACAACACTCTTCCAAACCTAATTGTAGCCTATTTTGTTCACGTTTTGTCGAGACTGCCGCTGGTTGTGACAGTTCATCATTTCGATTTTCCCAATGCTGGTGAGAAAGCGAATCTCGCTTCAGCGTATCGCATTTACCGACATGCCGGATTTGGAAACATTATTGCTCTAGTCAAAGCGCTGACGTTTTCGATTATGCTGGCACTTGTCAAAAGAGCAGACATGCTAATCACAGTTTCCAATTACACAGCTAGATTTCTCCTGAAAAACGACATCCCCAAAGATAAGATAAGCGTAAGTGGAAACGGCATCGATACTGATCTGATTGAGCAATCCAAGGCGGAAAAGAAAGTCTATGAAGGCATTTTCGTCGGCAGGATTTCCAGAGACAAGGGAGTCTTTGATCTCGTTCAGATATGGAAACTGGTAGTTGCTGATGAGCCTGACTTCAAGCTTCTGGTGGTCGGGAAGGGACCTGACATGGCGAAGTTGGAAGAATTGATCCAAGATAGCGGTCTGTCTTCCAACATAATCTTGAAAGGAAGCTGTACCGACATGAATCTTTTTGCCCTTATGAAAGCTAGCAAGGTGTTCTTGTTTCCAAGCAGATTTGAGGGCTGGGGACTCGCGGTCGGTGAAGCACTTGCATGTGGATTGCCTGTTGTGTGCTATGATGTCCCAGCACTCCGCGAAATCTTTGGAAATTGCAAAAGCGTGTGCTTTGTCGCCTCAAATGATACTGCTGGCTTTGCAAGGTTTTGCGAGGACATCCTTCTCCGAGACGACCTCGAAAAACTTGGGGCAGTTTCTGAAGAATATGTCAGACGATTTGACTGGAGCAACGTGGCTGTGATTGATCTGCAGCTTATAGAGAAGTTGGTCCACCAACGCCAATCGTAACTCGGAAATACTTCGATATTTGGCCGACACACAACGACTTTGATAACTAAATCGCAAGAACTTTGATTTGAAAAATGGGAAAAAGAAAGAAGGGGGTTGTTGTTTATGGGTCGACGTGTATCGCTGGATATTTGTCGGTTACCCAAACTGGAAATTCTGGCCAGCCTGGGAACGGTACCATTTGCAGCGGTGTTATGGTTCCGTCCGTCGATTTCCGGCCTCATGAAGATATCCTTGGTAGTTGTATTCGCTGATAGTGCCTAAAGCTTCCATGATCGTTACGAAGCAGTAGTCTGTTGGGTGCAGTGTGTAGTTGAATTGGAGCACCAAAGTTGTCACACCCTCTGGCATGTTTTCCCATGATGCCAGGTCTAATACGTCGCTGTGTTGCAGTGCCCAGCATGTGTAGTACGTGTCTTGACCCGTGTATCCGTAGACGACAAGGAAGGTTGTTCCGTTAAGGTCTTGGAACGTCGATATCATACCGTAACCTACTGTCTCTACGCCACCTACCATTGTTGGTACGTATGTGTTCTTGCTCCAGCATGACGTCGAATATATGACGCTTCCCGGTGCGCCTGAGCCTGTCCATCCTCCTAGCGTAGCAAATGCATCTGTGAAGTCATTGGTATATTCTGTCACTGCGTTTGCGACTGGACCTCCGACGGTGATTATGTTGCTGCTGGATATTGGTAAGCCTTGCATCTCGTCTCCCGTGTTAATGTTGACGTGGCATGACCAGTCGTCTTTGAATCCTAGTCTGCCCAAGTTGAAGGCGACGTTTGCGTCTCTATATCCTGTGCGGGCAGGAAGCAACGTTGGTCTCTGTGCACTCAACACTGATGGCGCGTTGGGTCCGTACGTTGTGTCTTGCATGTCAAGTCCACTGTTTCTCAGTGTGGCGCCCGTATACCATGTGACATAAGTGCTTACCATTGCTGATCCGGCGGAGTCGATTGCCGCTGAGTCTCTGCCTACTACTAGCCATTCCCATGCTCCGTCATTCCATGATTCTTCATAGTAGTTAGTTGAGAACAGTATCTTCACTTCAGAATTTGCTGAAGGAGCATCATAGAACTGGACGTATACGGCTCCTCCTTCGTCGTAATCAAGGAAGTAGTCTGTGTCGCGTATCTGCAACGTGTTGTTGATCAGCACTCTTTCAGCAAAGGTGTCATATCCGTACCAATCGTTGTAAACGAAGTCTTGATAGTACACGTACGGCCAGGCCAAGCCATTATCGTTTTGGTATGGTCTGTCCGGGTACTGGTCTGAATACTTCAAGTAGAAGACGTCATTATCTCCGTCAGCTGCGTATTTGTCCACCCATCTTGTCGTATCCTTATACATCATGTCGCTAAGGTCCCATGGACGGAATACACTAGTCAGCTGATACATAACTTCACTGTCAGGTGTGTTTAAGTGGCTGCCGATGCCCATTACGTTTGCGTCGTCACCGTTGTTCAAGTCTGTTACACCGTACACCGCGATTGCCCTGAATTCTTTGTCAGACGTAATACTGCCATAGATATTGTGTTCAGGCGTCAGCACGAAGTCCCATTCTCCGACGGTGAGCGGTGCCAAGAACGGCTCAACGAGGTTGAATGCGTCTGTGCTGTGCGAATCAATTGCGCTCAATGGTCTGTACCAAAGGTCTTCTCTGCCACCGCCTGCGTCTGCTGACCAGTCACTCAGTGCCGGCCAGTAGGCTGCGTAGGCGACGTATTTCAGGTCATTCGAGATCATCTGTGCCATAATCGTAGGTGCCACTGCTGGAAGGTGCACTTCCATAGAGGTTGACAGGTACGTCAAGCGTCACATTGCCAGTTACCATGATAGATATTCCTGGTGGAAGCGTCGGACAAACTGTGTACATGTTATTGTAATCAGTGTAGGTGCCTTCATCGTTGGCTGTTGTGTAGAAGTGAACGTAGCTTGAGTAGGGATCGGTGTTGGGATATGATGCTGCACCTAAGTCCCATTCTTCTCTGTCGCTCAATTGGCAGAGGAATCCGCTTGCGATGCTAGCGTTATTGTTTTTATTTGTCTGGTACACCCATAACGGAGAAATCTCGTACTTCGGGTGCGAAACTGCTTTGACATCTTTGAAGACAATGACTTGTTTGCTAACCTTGTCGAACTCTATTGTCAAAATGAAATTCACCAATGCTAACGATGGAGTGCCTGTGTTCTCATTGATGTCCCATATGTGGTTCGTGAGCACTGCGATGAATTTCCTCGGTCCATCGTAAAGGACCTGTATTGGATCTGTGATCACTGTTCCGTTTGTCTTCCTACCACCATTTAGCAGTGTTGTTCCTGTGACTACACCTGCAGGACTGATTTCGTAACCTGGGTACCTGAAGCTTTCTTGCCACTCGTATGTGCAAGAATATGGAGCTTTGATGTACAGCCACGGTCCACCGTAGCTTGCCAGGTCGCCGAACATCGCTGCAGCCCAAACCGTTGTCAGTCCATTGAGCGAGTTGTTGTACGTAATACTCAGCATCCAACCATTGATCCACACGTTCTTCGGTAGAAAGTCTGGAATAGTAGTCGGACCGGCTGGTTCTGCCCATGGATCGCGTGCACCGGCGTATTCAATTCCTACGTTTGTATTGTTGTCTATCAGTTCACCGAACTTGGAAAGCCCGATACTCAGGCTCTGTGCCTGATAGGGGTATAGCGAGTATGAGTCTGTTCCAAGAACTCCAGTTTCCGTCATGTACCAACTTGTAGGATCTGGTGAAAGTGCGTATGCTTTTTGTACCATCATTATTGGTCCAAAGAATGATATTACCATTATTGCTGTAGCTAATATTGCAATTAGAGATTTTTTCATTTTTATTCCTCATTTAAATATGGTCTTTCTATAGTTTGTTAGCCTCAGATTTAAAAGGTTTTCCATTACATAAAAAAGAACGTAAACGAGCAAAATTCAAAAACAGACTGCGATTTGAAACACGTAGAGCCTAAACTTAAAGATTTCGGCGAAAAAAGTGCGGCATCCCTCGCAGGCTTGTCGGAACGCGTTAGAAACTGTCTGAAAAAAAGGACGATGATTCAAGAACTGTAAACGTCAAAACGGATAATCACCATTGCGGCTTTCGACAGAAAAACGATTTTGCAGTTTGGACGACAAACATATTACTGCCCACATGGCTGTTTCTCTTTTTGATACGCATGAAGACACGGTCATTCGAGGTCGGCTCGTTCTCCACAAACTGCTACGTCGTAGGCTGCGCGGAAACAAAGGAAGCAGTCATCATCGACCCAGGCTTCGACTCGGGAAGTGAGGCAGAAAGCATCATCAAATACATAGAAGAAAACTATTCAAAGTTGAAAACCATCGTCAACACCCACGGGCATCCTGACCACACGTGTGGAAATGGGCTGATCAAGAACAGGTTCAACGCGTCCATTGCAATTCACAAGGATGACGCCTATTTGATTGGAACCTTGGGAAAACGTCTTGCAGAAGCTTTCAATCTGACAAACCATTCGCCACCAGCAGACATCTTGTTGGACGACGGAAACAATGTAGAGTTTGGAAACGAAAAACTCGAGGTAATCCACACGCCCGGACACAGTCCCGGAAGCATTTCACTCTTGGGAAAGAACGTAATATTCACAGGTGACACGCTATTCGCAAGCTCAATTGGGAGAACAGATTTTCCAGAAAGCTCAGAAAAGGAAATGCAAGTTTCGCTGAAAAGGTTGAAGAATCTGCCCGACAATCTAACTGTATATCCTGGGCATGGACCAGCAACAGTGCTTGGGAAGGAAAAACGCGATAACCCTTTCCTCAAAGGACTCCTTTGAAGAGATCCTCCCTACCTGAGATCAACAGCTCTTTGATGCCACTTTTTTCAACAGAGCTTACCGAACTGTCCAGCCCTCTGATAATCACGACTGGAGTACCTTCAGCACCTTGCCCCATGAGCAGCTCCGCGGCTGCTGCTATCTCATCGACAACCGCCACATTTTTCACTTTCAAAACGTTCCCGAAAAGATCCTTTCTTCCACGATAATCCCTGAACAGGCCCAAACCAGCAACACCGATTGCATAATTCACCTGCCCTCGCCTGAACGGACGACTGTACGTGTCACAAATAACAACTGCCACTTTCTTCCCTGTGAGCCTCCGCATTTCAACTCGACACTCTTCCGCAGACCTATCGGGGTTTTCAGGCAGCATCGCATAGTTCAAGGCGCCTTTGATGTTGGACTTGTCAATCCCGGCGTTGATAGAAACCAAACCCCGCTTGTCCTGAACTATCAAGATACCACGAGAAGCCTTCAAGACTTTTCTTGTTTCCTTCAGAACAAGTTCCAAAAACCTTGCATCTTTTCCGGTAACTTTCGCAAGTCTCTTTGCCTTTCGTGATGGAACAACATCCTTCAATCTCAGAACTCTCATCTCGGCCTTCGAAACAATCTTCTGCGCGATTACGATTACATCACGATCTTGAAGGCTAAGACCGTTCCTCTTTGATACATTGACGATTGTTTCTGCGACGTTGTCTCCTGCTTTGATCATAGGAAAGCCTTCCAGGCCATACGCGACAAAGCTCTGCAACGATTTCCCTCTCTTGATTCACATCTTAATTCTTCAGCTCGTTAAATCTCTTATCCGCCGGGATTTGGAAGAAAACGGCTCTCGGTTCAAAAAGCTTATTATATAGTAAGATACAATATACACTCCTAGGGCAGTGAAGCCAGCGCAACCAGAGTTTCCGAAGATTGCAAAGTTTGATTCTGAATTCATAATGCTTAAGCACGTTCAACCCAGAGGGATAAACCAAACTCAATTCAAAAATGGGACGTTCGATTATGAAAAAACAACTCGTCTTGATTATCATCTTACTTACCATCTTCATCAGTTCTCTAGGCGTCGGTTATAGAAATCTCCCATTGGCCCACGCGACATACGTTGAGGGAACAATTACCCAAGACACGATCTGGACCCTCGTCGACAGCCCATTCATATTGTCAAACAACGTTATCGTTAGCCCGACGGCAACGTTAACGATTGAACCTGGCGTTCAGGTAAGGTTCGGAGGGGAATTTTCAATGATAATCAACGGACAGATCATCGCAAATGGAACAGATGATAAGACGATCCTCTTCACTACAAACGATCCAACTCAGAGTATGTTTTGGAATACGATAACGATTACGGGTTCTCGACAATCCCTGTTCTCTAACTGCATAGTCGAATTTGCTTCAAACGGAACCACGTTGGAGGGCGGTAACGTCAACATTCAGAAAAGCACTTTCAGAAACAACCTTAACAACGGAATTGCCGTCCGCAGCGGCACGATTGCGATACAAGACAGCAACCTCGTCGACAACATGGGAAACGCGATAACCATAGATGGCAACGGCCAAGTTGACGTACGTTCAAACACCATTCAATCAAACAAGAAGGGAGTATTCTTGTCAAGTCAAGCATCAGGCGCCATATTGGTTTTTCAAAACAATATTTCTAACAACACAGAAGTCGGAGTGGCACTTGAGACAAACACTTTCGCCAATACTGTTATCACAGAAAACAATGTTTTCTCCAACGGATTTGGGTTCAGCATCACGGCCAACTCCAGCACTTACCTAACTCGCAACTACGTTGCAAACAACACAATTGGATTCTACTACGCAGGAAAAGGCAATCATCTCGTGGATTTCAACGACATCTTCGATAATGGAGTCGGCATGGACGCAGAGTCAAGCCAAGGAGGCATGCCATTCGTGAACGCGGCACATAACTTCTGGGGTGACAGAACCGGACCAGAACATGATTCGTTGAGTCCATATGCAAAGGGCAACTCAGTGGTGAGCAACGGAACGAACATCGACTTTCTCCCATTCTTGACACACCCATTTGATTACAGCAATAATCCGCCTACCGCAGTCTTGTGGACCGACAAGCTTCTAGTCGCACCTCACCAAACCATCACGTTCGTAGGAACAGAGTCACAGGATGATGGAAGCGTCTGGCAATACCTTTTTGACTTCAATGACAGCGTAACCAGCGGTTGGACGACTCTGTCGCTCTTTAACCACACTTACTCATCACCAGGAACCTACACGGCTAGCCTACTGGTTCAGGACGACGCTGGAAGCAGCAGTTCACTAGTCTCCACAACGATAAACGTCCAAGACCTCATCCCTCTGCAAACCACGGTCTACCTCGCTGATTCCACTATTCCATTCAACGGAAGAACAAACGTTACAGCGTTCGTTTCAACTGCAGGAGGCCCCCTAGCGAATGCGCAAGTCACAATGCTCTCAGTAAGAGGCGGAACTTTCGAGCCGCAGACAGGCGTGACAGATCAGAACGGCTATTTCACCACCACATTCACGGCACCGAACGTGACGCAGGCCACGGACGTGAGAATAATCGCCAGAGCATCGATGACGGGTTATGCCGATGGATCCGACTATCAGTACATCAAAGTATTGCCGCCGCTCGAAATCCAAATATTGCCAACAGAAACTGCGATCTGGTCTGAAGGTACGACCACGGTGAACATAAGAGTCACCGACCCCTTGGGAGAACCAATTGCAAACGCTAGCCTATCGTTGTCTTGCACGAACGGCAGTCTGTCGGCTACCGCTACAAACACGGACTCGCTTGGCACGGCGACCTTCAACTACACGGCCCCCTTCACTATGAGCCAGATGAATGTGACGTTAACGGTCACAGCAACTAAGAGTGAATTTGCGGACACACAAACAGAAACATATCTTCTCATAAACCCGAAAACGATGGTTCTCGAAATCACCGCCACGCCAAACCCAGTGTTCTCAGATGACGCCACAACCATTGCCGTTCACGCTACTTTCGACTCAACCCCAGTCTCAAACGCAACCATAACTGTGGCTTCCGATCAAGGAGGCAACTTCTCTCAAACGACCTTGCTAACGGACACCGCAGGCTTCGCAAGGTTCGCCTACACGACCCCTCTGACTTCAGCGTCAGACGGAATCAACGCTACAATAACGGCGACAGCTGTGAAAGCTGGTTTCTTGGACGCCCAAAATCAATTCATACTAACAGTGAAACCAAAAGAGATGTCACTTGACATACTTCCTTCATCGAACACAACCTATTCCGGCGCACTCCTAAACGTCACAGTCAGCGTAACTTACAACATGACATCAGTGAGGGACGCGATCGTCTCAATCGCAGCATCGAACGGAACCTTCTCCCCGACTACTATGATAACCGACCAGAACGGAGATGCCACTTTCAACTTCACTGCACCCCAAGTGGACACATCCTCGAACGTGACTTTCTCGCTGACTGCAACAAAAGATGGATATCTTGAAGCTACGACTCAGTTCGAGTTCACTGTTAATCCAAGAACCTTTGCCCTCCAAATAACCCCGGCAGCCATAAACTCAGGACAGGATGAGCCTATCACTCTGCACGTAACTTGCAACGAAGATAGAAGCTTTGTAGAGGCGGCGCTGGTCACAATCTCATACGCGGGCCACAAGCCCTTGTCCAACGTGACAGACGTCAACGGATTATGCACGTTCGTCATAAATGTTCCACAAACGCCGGAAAATCAAGTTAACATCACTGTGACCGCCAGCAGAAGTGGTTACCAATCGAAACAGGTGACTATGCAATTGAACGCTCTGCCTAGCGAAGGTGGTCTACCGTGGTTAACCATACTTCTCTTGGTGATTCCGATAGTGATCGTCGCAGTGATTGCGGTGCTCATCAAGATGAAAGTGATCGTTGTTTCCAGCAAAGATGACGAAACAGGGTCCGAGTAAGGTCTCGTGAGACGTAATATTTAATAGACTCCGTACATATCAACATTAATGGAACAGGAGAACAACAATGACACAGTTGAGGCTCAAAGGAAAACTTGCAAAGCTCAAAACGGTAAAGGTAAGATTCAAGTTTGGAAAGAAAGAGAAAGCCGTAGTCCCCCCTCCACCGCCAAAGCCCTTGCCCAGAGGATTCAAAGTTGTCGAGAAATATCCGTTGTACGAACCCTTCGCCCACGTAGCCATTGCACAAAGCCCCAAAACGGGAGAGCATAAGTACATTCTAGACGAACTGCAGCTGGACCCTCTTGAGAGAAGCGTGTACCACAGAATTCTGGAGATATTGTTGGCCGAAATAGAATCGCCAAAGGAGGAAATACTTGACCCTAGAAGATTCTTTGCCGATGAAGCAAAGAAAATCGTCGACAAATACAGAATCAGTCTCGGCTGGCTGCCAGACGTATCATGGTACAAAATCCTATATCACGCCGAAAGAGACTTGGTCGGATTCGGTCAGATCGACCCATTAATGCGAGACCCGAACATCGAAGATATTTCTTGTGACGGTGTAACCAGACCCGTCTACATATGGCACAGAAATTTCGAAAGTATAGAAACAAACATCGAATTCGGGACAGACGAGGAACTTGACAACATGGTTGTTAAGCTTGTGCACATGGCGGGAAAGCACGTGAGCTCAGCTTTTCCGATCGTCGACGCCTCGTTACCCGGAAAACACAGGCTTGCAGTCTGTTACAGACGTGAAATCACTCCCTTCGGCACCGCCTTCACGATCAGAAAATTCAGAGAGGACCCATATTCAATAATCGACCTGATCAACATAGGAACTTTTTCTGAAGAAATGGCAGCCTATTTCTGGCAATGTCTAGAGCATCGAGCTTCTATCATGGTTCTAGGAGGCACAGCTGCAGGAAAAACCACTGCACTGAACGCTCTTGCGTGCCTAATCAGACCCGGAAGCAAGATCATCACGATTGAAGAGACAGCAGAACTCAACTTGCCGCATGACAACTGGGTTTCGCTTATCGCAAGACAGAGTTACGGCTTGGGCGGAGATAGCACTGGTGAAGTCCCACTGTTCGACTTGGTCAAAACCTCCATGAGACATCGCCCTGACATACTAATAGTAGGTGAGGTTAGGGGTCAAGAAGCGTACGTACTCTTCCAAGCTTTGGCCACAGGTCACGGCGGCATGTGCACCATGCACGCTGAAAACCTAGATTCAGCAATCAAGCGTTTAACTCAAAAACCGATGGACATCTCACCCGCTTATGTTCCATTGATGAACATCGTCCTATCGATACAAAGAGTTCACCTCATCAAGAACAACGAGAGAAAAGCATACAGACGAGTGATGAACGTTAACGAAATCGCAGATTATGAAGATTACAGAAACGTTTTCAAATGGAATCCAGCCAAAGATGAACAAATCCTCACGTTTGACAAAAGCGTCATGCTCTCAGGGATCTCTGAAAAACTTGGAACAAGCAAAAAAGACCTGCTTGCCGAAATCGACAGACGAAAGACCGTGCTCCACTGGATGCGGGAACACAACATAAGAAGCTACAAGGACGTAGCCGCGATTATCGCAGAATACTCCGCAAGACCCAAACAAATCTACGAAAAAGTTCTCGCAGGAGAAGAGGTCAAAACATATGCAGTTTCTAGAGACTCTTGAAGCTTGGTCCTTCCGCATCTTCGGAAAGGCAGCACCATCGTTTCTAAAGAACGTCTTTGAATTCAAAGGCTACCTTGAACGCGCAAGGATCAAGATCTACGCAGAAACCTACGTATCACTGATGCTTTTCGCAGCGGTCCTAACGATACCCATATCTGCAATTGCGATTGCGATTATACTTCTCACAGGCTTCATTCCACTAGTATTCTTGATACCCATGCCGCTCTTCGTAATGATCGGGTTTCTCCTTGTTCCAATGTCCAGGGCCGGCGAAAGAGCATCCAACTTAGAACGAGAGATGCCATTTGCAGCGGCGTACATCAGCGTCATGGCTTCCGGAGGAATAGCCCCGTACACCAGTTTCAAACGACTCTCTGAGGTCGACCTGCTACCGGTCATGAAAAACGAAGCAAGGGAAATCATAAAAGACGTCGAAATCTTCGGCATCGACCCACTGACAGCGATTGAACAGGCAGCAAAGAAAAACCCCCTGGACATCTTCAAAGACTTCCTCTCAGGATACGCGTCTACCGTGATAATCGGCGGAGACATAGGGCACTTCTTAGAAAGAAAGGCTGAGGACATTTTCAAAGCTCGCGCCATGCGTGTCAAAGCGGCAGCCGAGAGGCTTGGAATGCTCTTGGAGACTTTCATAATAGTCAACGTCATGATGTCACTTGTTTTCTACATAATGTTCAGCGTTGAAAACATAGGTGTAAGCGGAAGCGGGGGCGGATCCACGTCAATGATACTTATGTACACGTATCTTCTAAGTCCGCTTCTCTCGGTGGTCTTCGTCTACCTTGCGCACAGCATGCAGCCAAAAACACCTTTAACGGACATGCGTCCTTACAAATTGTTTGCCGTAAGCGCCGCAATCGGCCTAGTACTGTTCGTTCTCCTTTACATCGTTAGAATCCTCGGATCACTCGTGGATCCTCCTTTGGCTCTGACCATAGCTCTGTTCGTCGCCACTGCACCGCCAGCGATATTGTACCAAAGACTCTCAACCTACAGAACACAGACTGAAGAAGGAATAAACAGTTTCCTCAGAGACTTGACCGAAGTCAGAAAGACTGGTTTGTCGCCCGAAAAATGCATCGAAAGTCTTTCACACCGCGAATACGGAGTCTTCACTAAAGAACTGCGCAAGATAAGCTCAGAGATTTCCTGGGGAATCCCAGTCAGAAAGGTAATTATGGATTTCCTAAAAAGGACAAAAAGCTGGATGACACAGATCGTAATGTTCCTGCTGGTCGAAACTGTCGATGTCGGTGGCGGCACTATCGCAATGATTGAATCGTTGGCAGGCTTCAACAACCTTACTCAAGAGGTTGAAAAAGAGAAGAAAGCTTCAGTACGTCCCTACATCATCATGCCCTACTTCGCATCTCTGCTTCTGGTAGCAACCACAACGATGATGCTAGGATTCACGACCAGCACCTTCGGCATCGGCAGCGCAACCCCAAAGAACATGGACGAAGTAAAAGATGTGTTCAATACTTCAACGATTTTCTACAGCTTTATGATTGGCATAGTGGCGGGTAAGATCAGCGAAGAATCCATCGCCGCAGGCTTCAAACATGCTTCAATTCTAGTGTTGATGTCGTTCTTGGCTATTAAACTGGTCCCAATGTTCCTACACATCTAACAGGGAGCAAAAATGAAAGCTGGCAGACATATAACAAGGAACTTACGAAAAGACAGGAGAGCCATTAGTCCAGCCATCTCTACGGTCATACTCACAAGCGCCGTCATAGTCATGATTTTGGTGACGGTGACATTCGCAAACAATTACCTTTCGCAACGCATTGCGGAGAACGAATTCAGTGCTATGAAGCAATTCATGCAAACAATCGGACTTCAACTTGACGACGTGGCTTGGACGATTGGACGCACTCAAACGGTGCGCTATGCAAGCACGTATGGACAAGTGAACTTTGAATCACCGGCCCTAAACTACACGGTCTACGTCGATAATGTGGTAGTCGCCAACTTCAGCACAGGCGTGCTTCTCTTCAACATGCCAATGAGCAGATACAACCTTGGCAGCGGGTACACAGAACGGATATTCCCGGCAAGTCAATCTTTTCTGCAGCAGGGAACTTCGGCGCCTGTTGACCAGATTTTCATTATCGAAATCGTGCCAATGAAAGACGGAAACTACATCAGAATCGTGATGGCTCCCTCAATAAGAATGCTGAACTCGACGATAACGAGTAAAGGAACAACCCAGAATTACTACAATTTCTATCTCCCAATCCTTGAGCTAGGAAGCGCTCCACGTGTGTCTCAAACTGTTACGCTTGAAGGAATAACTCTCAACGCAAAGACAAAGGGAGTTGGAACCGCAGTCAAAGTGACTGTGGACTTTCCGATAGGTAACTTGGGGTTTGACAATTCATTCTTCAATTTCGCTCATCTTGAGGAAGACGTCAGTGTCCCAAGTGGATCGATTCTGCAGTTTTACACGAGTGAGGTGAGACTGTCCCTAGGATTGGCCTGAGGGACTGAGGAGGAAAATTGAATGCCCCACATAACCATCGAGTACATGATCATGATTCCGATGCTGATAATGCAGATTTTCCTTTTTCCACTGACTGCTAGCTTGATAATGAACACGTGGGTTGATTCGCGCAGAACCCTCGCGCTGCAAGACGTAGCAGGACATCTGGCCAGCACAATGCAACAGTTGTACTTCTCACTTAATCACGCAAGCATTCCTGTGGGAAAGGCCTCCTACGCTCCGGGGCTCCCACCTCTGATTGAAGACTACAGTTACGTTGCAAGCGGAACGTTGCGGCCAGTTTCAGGCCCTGGGCCAGACTTCACCAAAGTCATAGATCTAGTAGTTTCGCTTTCTGGGACAAAAAACTCTGTTACGACAGCTGTGGTACTTGGACCAAACTTGGTCTGGCAGCCATCTCTTTTCCTAAGCAACTCCACTCGTGCAAGCGTCACTGCTGAGAAGACGATGAACGGAAACGTAGTCAACTATAACCTTGAGGTTTGATTCATAACGGGGATGAAGAATGGCAGCATCAACAATTGACCACATGGTCGCCCTAACAGTTTTCCTAGGAGCGCTGTTGCTCTTCATAACGCTATTCAACCAGACGATACAGACAGCGGTTTTGTATCAACAACACAAAATCATCGCATCGAAATGCACAGATTTGCTGGACAATGTTCTTCTCAGCCCTGGGTATCCGACCTATTGGGGATCGAGCAACTCCACACCCACCAGCTTCGGACTTCAGGACCCGGAGTTCACACAGTACCGGGTCAGCCCTTTCTCCCTGATGCGTCTGAATTCGCTTACAGGTTCGCCGATATACTATCCAAAGACTGGCCAGACCTACAGTAACATAACAATGGGGTTTGGCAACTTCTTGTTCGTCCCTTACAGTGAAGTAATCAATTATTCAACCGTTTCAATGCTGCTTGGAACCAATAACACATACGGTTTTCAGATGAACCTAGTCCCAATAGTTAACGTGTCAATCTCGGAGAGACAGTCTTCAAACCCCTTGATCGTCAGCGTAAACGTCACTGGAAAAGGCTTCCCGCTCATGAATGCCAACCTTACCTACTGTTTCCTAACCGTCTCATTACAAGGCGGTGGAAGCTATCCATCATACACTCCGTCCTACGGGAGCGCATACACAGACGAAAAAGGCACGGCGTTTCTATCGTTCCCCACAGTCACGGATCCCAACACTTCGTACGGTTTGATAGTCTATGCCCACATCAGCGGCCTAACAGGCATAGGATACAGCCAACGGGTCTCATCAGACCAGCAGTACGTTATTCCGTTGATAGAAGATTTCAATGCAAGAACCGTCATCCTCGCGCACAGCTACGACGTGCATTATCTCGGACCTCCAGAAGCGGAAATATCGTACAACGCAACTTTCGTTTTGCTGACCGAAGACTTCACGCTCCGTGAAATGCCGATCGATAACTCCACGGGCAAAATCGGCAAGGTCAACTACGGTAACGGACAACCTTACGATGAGGTCACGATACCGACAGACAACCCGGGAATTCTAGTGATCAGCTATAGAAAAAGCGCCAATGAAGGAGGCATAATACTCATGCCATGGGGTGTAAGCGCGATGGCGTTCCAAGTAACATTTGGAGCAGATATGAACGGGAAAGAATGGGTATCTACAGACATACGTGAAGTCACAGTCAACAACGTCGCCTATCAAGCAAGCCTCGCCGTGTGGGATCTAAAGGGTTACCAGGTGAAAGGCTAACATGATGCGAACAGTAGAAATCTTGCTTGTAATCATAATCATAACGGGAGCTTTCCTAATCTCCAGCTTTTTCGCAGTTCTACCATCACCCCGACAAGTATCACCAATAAACCTTCAAAGACTTGCGTTAACAACGCTGCAGACATTAGATGTTGACCATGACCTCAGCAACACGGTTTTCAAACTCTCAAACGATTCATCTTGGAACGACCTCCAAATCGCGCTTTCAGCAACTCTTCCGCCAAACATAGTCTACAATCTGACCGTCTACGAAGTGCAAACAGGAACAACCCAGCTCTTCAACATGACCAACTCGCTCTCAAACGCCGCAAGTCTCGGATTAAGCACAGGTTCCTCCTCATACCTCATCGCTTCTTCAAACGTGACCTTCAACTTCACTCCAGAAAAAGTCGGCGAACACGGAGGAGGAGGAACTTTGTACATTCTGAACTGCAGCGACGCTTACGGATGGTGGATAACCGGATACACTGCTCAAAAACTTGCACAAGACCTCTACAACTTCCTTTCCCCGTACTTCCAAGCAACAATAATGGTGCAGAACACGACCCAACTGGGAATGATTCTAAACGGAACGGCAATATCGTCAGATCCAAATGAAATCGTACAAAACGCCGTAATCATAGATACTTGCGGAGAAGCAGTGCCAATACCTTCAGGATACTACGCGACTCAAGGGTCTCAAGATTCCTATGCAAAGTACTGCTACATTCTTGGACAAAGAACTAGGCAATACAACTGGACTTGGTCGAGCATAGTGGGCTACCCCTTGTACTACGTGAGCAACACAGGTTTGTTCCCCAGCGACCAAAACACATGGGGCATCTACGGTATGAAACTCGTAGCAGCAGCAGGACTAAATGCATTCCTAGAGGGCCTCGACAACCAACCATACGTTTATAACGGAAACTGGATAACGGGGTCAATAGCTGGAAGTGTCTATCTCTCTTCTGAGGCCCAATACTACTGCAACTACTACGGCATCTACCCTTCGTACTATCAGTCTTCAAGCCGTGCACTGCCAACGTCTATCCTCACAACATATCATCTGAACGTTCCAACCTACATCTTTGACCCATCGGGAGGCTATGTAGCGGGAGCTGTTTACGCGAATGTTAATTCAGGTGCTCTGATGGCGTTGGGGCTAACACGAAGCCCTGACATCAGAATAACAGCGCTTGGCCTTCTCCAGCACTTTAAGCCCAGACTTTATCGCTCCGACTACAGCGCGGTAGCGACTTCAAAACTGGTTGTTCTCCAGTTAGGACAGATGGGAGGAACCTAGCATGAACAACCGCGGACAATTCTCAATCATTGCCGCTCTGCTTGTAGCAGTGGTGCTCATAGCAACTGTCGTGGCCACGTACTCGAGTATCCGCAACAGCACACTTCCCGAGCAACCCCCTATCCAGAGCGCCATAGACGAAACCAACTTAGCCGTGAAAGAGATCTTAGGTTTCACAGTTGGTTACTACGATTCGATTCTGAAGAGTACGGGAAACCAAACGTATGCACAGCAACTTGCTATAAACTATCTTGAAGGCGGACTAGAGTACACCGCAAACACACACCCAGATTGGGGAACATCATTTAACGTTACAAACTCTCAGTTATTGACAGTCTGGTATTCAAGCGCCAGCTTTAGTTCCGGCAACCTCACAGTTAACTACAACCTGACAGGCCTCGGAATATACGGCATAACATACAACACCTTTTGCAGCCTGCAGGTGCAGGTTTTGCCGACCGTAAACGATGAAGCTTACGTCAGCGTCACGATGGACGGAAGTGAGCCCCTCGTGAACCTCGGTGGAAACAACTTCAACTTCTACCGCTACGAAACTGCCAGCTACGATTGGAACCTGATCAACCCAACCGGCAATCTCCTATCGTATTCCAACGGAACTTATCAGATTGACATACCATCAGGGGTAGACGTCAACTCTTACCTGGTTCAAGTTGAGGATCAGAGAGGAATAATGGTTGTGGCATCCTCTTTCAACACCTACACCTGCAGCTTGACATGGACCGCTCCTTCGAACATCACTGTGACACCGACACAGCATTATGTGGACAACAATAGTTCAGACGTTGATTCTTCCCCCAACATAGGCATCCAAAGCAACTTCACGGCAATGCAAAGTGGACCAAACGGAGTAACGGACACGTTAACAGAAGGCATCACAACTGCAGCGGTTCCAGAGACATGGGTTTCACCGTTCCAATACGAAGGAAGTGGATGGTCAAACGCACCCTATGCTTATGACAAGAACAATCTCACAGCAGCTTCGGAATCGATCAGTAAGAACAAGTGGAGTGATTATCTGATCTTAGACACAAGCGCAGTGAGTTGCCACAAGATTAGTTATATAATTAACTGGGACCCGCAAATCGATGAAATTCAGGTTTCAATCTACAACGGTGCATGGATAAATGTGTATGACGGCAACGGCGCTGGAATGAACAACGTGTGGACGAATCAGAGTTTCTCTGAAACCTCAGTGACAAAGATGGAATTCCGTTTCCATAACGGTGACAAAAGCGATGCTCATAACGCATATGTCTATGAAGCCCAATTCCTTCAAAGCGCTACACCCCAAAACTGTCGGTTGGACATAGAGGCCCAATGGACAAATGTCAACCTCACACAACCGAATCAATGGTTGTGCATTTACGGAGGAACAATGTCCGCAGAGGACATCAGAGTAGACGTGAGAAATGGTTCAACCTGGATAAACCTGTTCACCGACCTGGTCAGCGGATGGAACAACATCTCAGTCTCACAATACGTAAATTCCCCGACATTTACGATAAGATTCAAAGACGGCACTCAGACCTCAGACCCTGTTCAAGACAGTTGGCAGATAGACGCCGCGCTCCTCCAATCCGGAACAGCGACAATGGCGAGCGCTGGAACCAGCGACACTATCGTTGCTGAGCTGCTGCAGAACGGGGCAATACGATGGCTTGGACAAAACCTACAGCTCACCGTGCAGGCCAAACCTATTCCGCCGATACCGGTGAAATCGATCCACGTGAACGAAACCATAGCTAACATAACCTCTGAGGTGCCATTCCAAATTGAAGACTGGGCTTCGGCGTATACAATACCAATGGGGCTCACGAACAATGCGAGCGTTTTCAGTGGGACAAACATGATTGTCTTCCTCGCCAATTCAAATGTTCAACAAGTCACGATTTGGTGGAATGGAAGCGACACAGCTATTCAGACACCTAACGCATATACGGACAAATACTTCACCGGCGACAATATCGCTAACGGTTTCTTGACGAATGGCATTCTCAGCCTAAGCATAGATGGTTCTTTCAGAGTTACATCAACACAAAACAGTGCGACTGCTACAGCAACGTTTATGCGAATCAATGGGCAAGCCAGCACGTACGGATCAATTCCGACTTACTCAATCTACCACGGCATAGTCAGGGACATCGTCCATCAAGAAGCAGAATGGAGCAACGGAGCACCCAACTGTCCAAACCTGTACGCACACATAGTCTTGACGTTACCCGCAAACGCAACCTACTACACGTACCAGCTAAGACTGATGTTCGAAAACTCACCGCAGACCAGAAGCATAACAGATCTCTGTCCCTTAAGTCTAGCAACCTCTATAGGAGGACCTGAAACAGAGGATGGAGTCTTGGCTGGGAACCCGAACCCATCGAACTCAACAGGCTTGTACTACAATCAATCCGCGTCTAATTGGGCACACCACTGGAGCCAATTCATCCAAGGAACAAAGGGCGCGGGAATCATGTTCACAGACAACGCCAATCAAGAACTCTATGTCTTTGATAACATCGCCGGCAACTCGACGGGAGCAATCAAAGTTTCTAACTCCTCGAGCAACGTGATTGAACTTCAACCTGTGTCGAATCTGAAATCGGCCAGCTTCACTTATCCGTTGGACGTAATTTGGTACGGTGCAGTAGCAACGTTTGACGGGAAAACTCCGATTTATGAACAGGTAAGTGGCGTCAGCACAGGCTTGTGGTTGCTTGTCGAGTATCCGCCAACGGTTACGATTACAACAGGAAACTAGTTGGTGCCCAACATGGTTGAATTGATTGCTCAGGTTACTTATGATCTGAATTTCAGGTTCACACAGGTTAAATATACAATCGCAAGATTTCATAGACAAAAGAAAGGTGAGAATACTTGATAACCAAAACGGGAAAATCAAGAAAGGCCATATCCCCAATACTCGCAACTCTCTTATTGGTCGTCATAGCCGTTGCTGCAATCGTCGTGACCTATGCTTGGATTATGACTTATATGAACAACGCCGGGCAACAGGCAGGCGTCATGCTCTACAAAGCAAACGTGAACTTCTACAACGCTAGCGGCACCAAGAGAATCGACGTTGACATAGGCAACTCAGGAACCTCAGACACCACGCTAACGAAATTCTACATCGGACTCTCGACCTCGAATCTCGAGAACCAGACAATTGCCCCTCAATCACTCGTGCACGGCGGAACAGCAACGATAACGATTGACTATAACTGGACAACAGGAACGACATACTACTTCAAAGTGATTTCCGACAAAGGACAGACAATCGATTGGCCACAACAAGCACCGTCTACAGCATAGCGACATGATTCAAAGTATCGAAGGCTTCGGATGGAAGCCAACCTTCATCTTCTGAAAGAAGTCAAAAACTAAATAAACAAACAGTGACTCACGCATAGCATCTTGAAAGGTGCCCGGTTTGCTATCTTTCGACGCTGCAAGAACTGGCCTAGTCGTTCTTTTTTTCCTGTACTCTGCGTGGAGCGACTACAAATCTCGCGAAGTCAGCGACAAAGTCTGGATAGTTCTCGCCCCGCTTTCGTTAGGGCTAACACTCGCAGAGTTCACTTTGTACGAACCATCCCAACTTGTCTCCTATGGCATATGCTTCGGGTTGACTTCAGTTTTTGCAATTATCCTCTTCTACACGGGAGGATTCGGAGGAGCAGACGCCAAAGCTCTCATGTGCCTCGCGTTAGCTTTGCCCTTCTACCCTGAACAACTCCTCACTCCCGTGGCGGGCCCACCTTCGCCGATTTCAACGAGCTTTTTCCCAATAACGGTCTTCAGCAACTCCGTGCTTTTCGCAGCCTTCAGCGCCGTTGCATTGCTCGGCTACAACGTGATTCAGCGCATGAAAACAAAAGAACCATTCTTTGAAGGAGATCTCGGAAGCGAATCTCTCGGAAAGAAAATCACCGTCATGATAACAGGCTACAAAGCTTCATACCTTAAGCTGAAGGAAAAATGGCACATTTACCCGATGGAAGACGTGGAAGAAACCTCAGATAAAGCGTTCAAAAGAAAACTGGTTATCCTTCCAAGGGATGAAGGCCGAGAGAAAATAGTGGAAAGACTAGGCACGGCTATGAGCGCGGGCATAATCAAAGACAAAGTTTGGGCAACTCCAGGCTTGCCGATGCTAATATTCGTGACTGCGGGACTAATCGTCGCCCTGTTTTTCGGAGACATCGTCTGGATCTGTGTACGTCTCCTTCTCAGGTGAAGTCGCCTACTTTTTAAAGGTGCAAATCCTTGATCAATAAGCAACTCACTGCAGAAACGATGTGAAAAATTGCCTAAACTCTTCGGAAGCTCAGGAGTTCGCGGTCTGGTAAACGTGGACCTCACCCCAACTTTCGCATCGCGAATAGGCGCAGCAATCGCGACACAATCTAAAGCCAAGAGAGCGCTGGTGGCGCGGGACACGAGAACCTCAGGTCTCATGCTTGAAAACGCTTTGACCTCAGGGCTGATGGCAAGCGGAGTAGAATGTGACTCACATGGGAATAGTCCCGACTCCCGTGCTAGCTTTTATGACGAGAAAAATGAACGCAGACGTAGGCGTAATGATCACTGCTTCACACAATCCGCCGCGGTACAACGGAATCAAAATCTTCAACTCGGACGGCATGTCGTACACAGAAAAGGATGAGAAAAAAATTGAAAGAACCCTCACTCGCAGACGATTTAGTCTTGCAGACTGGCAGAACATCGGCGAAACCAAACGATCAGAAGACTCGCTGGCCTACCTAGAGGAGATAGAACGAGCTGTCAAACTCTACCGAAAATGGAACATAGTTGTTGATCCAGGTTGCGGAGCCACTTTTGATATTGCGCCAAGACTTCTTAAGAACTTGGGCTGCAGAGTGATTCCACTCAACGCTCAACCAGACGGTTTCTTTCCGGCCAGAAGTCCCGAGCCTAATGAACACTCCCTGAAATCACTTGCCGCGACGGTTGAAACTATCGGTGCAGACCTGGGCATTGCTTACGACGGAGACGGGGATCGAGTGGCGTTCATAGATGAAAAAGGCAGGGTCGTAGACTTCGATCGTGTCTTAGCGGCGTACGCGGCCTATGTAGCCAAAAAAAACGACGGTGGACTCGTAGTGACAAATGTGGAGGCCTCAATGTGCATAGAGAAAATGGTGCAGCGACACGGCGCGAAGGTGATGAGAACGAAAGTTGGAGACGTGTATTTGTCAGAAGCAATGAAAAAGAACAATGCAATTTTTGGAGGAGAACCCTGCGGAGCCTGGATACATCCACAATTCCATTATTGCCCAGACGGCATTCTATCTTCAGCCCTGCTTCTCAAAGCTCTTGAAGACGAAAACAGAAAACTGACAGAGATGATCGCGGAGACACCAAAATACCAGACCTTGAGAAGAAACGTAGCTTGCCCAAATGAAGCAAAGTACGAGATTGTAAAGAGTTTCAGTGAAAACTTTAGGAACGTTTTTCCACATGCGAACACTGTTTCAAAGGTTGACGGCATTCGAATATCGTTTGAAGACGGATGGATTCTAATCAGGGCATCCGGAACAGAACCTTTGGTCAGACTTACAGTTGAGGGTGAATCGTTAAAAACAGCAAAGAACATAATGAAAAAGGGTCTAATGCTAATCAAGAAATCGCTGGAAAAGTGAAATGAATTGAAAGCAGCAGTTCTCGCCGCCGGAGAGGGAGTACGACTCCAACCACTAACAGCGACCAGGCCAAAACACCTGATCAAGGTCGGTGGAAAACCAATACTTGAACACTGCCTCAACACGTTGAAAGCTGCCGGAGTGAAGGAAGTTGTCATCGTTGTCAACTACATGGCAGACTCGATACGAACGTATTTTGGCGATGGAAAAAAGTACGGTATTGAGATCCAGTACGTTGAACAGAAAGGCGTGCTGGGAACAGGCAACGCTGTGAGTGTTGTTGAACCCTTCATGCCAAAGGACTTTGTCGTCGTCAACGGAGACATGCTTTTCGATGCGGAAGCCGTGAAAACGGTCATTGAATCGCATCAGAAGGAGACGCCGTCCGCCACTCTTGCCGTTGTTCCCGTCGAAAAACCAGAAAACTACGGCATCGTCGAGCTTGATGGTAACAAGGTGAAGAGAATAGTTGAGAAACCCCTGCCCAACCAGGCCCCAACCAACCTTGCAAACGCAGGCATCTACGTGTTTTCCCCAGAAATCTTTGGGAAGATTAACCAGACATCACCGTCATCCAGGGGTGAATGGGAAATACCGGATGCACTGACGCTTCTGATTGGCGAAAACAGACTGGTGACAGCCGTCAAGCTCGATTCCAAACAGTGGCTTGACATAGGAAGACCGTGGGACTTGCTTGAGGCAAATCGATGGGTGCTGACCAGAATCAGGCACCGAATAAGCGGGTTAATTGAAAACGGAGCACACCTGCTTGGACCAGTGACCGTTGCAGAGACGGCAAAAGTGCGCTCAGGAGCTTACGTTGAAGGCCCAGCCTACATTGATGAAGAAAGCGACATCGGCCCGAACTGCTACGTTCGCCCTTACACGAGTATCGGAAGAAAAGTCAGGATTGGAAACGCCTGCGAAATCAAGAACAGCATAGTTATGGATAATTGCCACATCGGTCATCTTTCCTACGTTGGCGACAGCATAATCGGGGAAAATTGCAACTTCGGAGCAGGCACCATAACGGCCAACTACAGGCTTGATGCCAAAGAAGTCAAGATGATGATCAAAGACAAAGTGGTAGAGACTGGAAGAAAAAAACTCGGCGTCATAATGGGTGACGGCGTCAAGACTGGAATCAATGCACTTTTCATGCCTGGCGTCAAAGTCGGAAATGACAGTTGGATAGGCCCGAATGTCTTGGTTCAACGAGACTTGCCACGCAAAAGTGTTGTTCTGCTGAAGCAAGACTTGAAGCAAGAAATCTGAGTTGTTGTGGAAATCTTCCGAAAACGATAAAAAGTCAGGACGCTGTTTCATTTGCAAGACGAAGGCCTATGAAAGAAGAAAAAATGACGAAGCTCATACGGGAGCTGCTTCGGGATTCGAGAAGAAGCGACAGAGAGCTTGCAAGAGCAATTGGGGCTTCTCAACCAACCGTGACAAGAAACAGGAAACTGCTTGCTAACTACATCAGAAGTTACACGATTGTGCCCGAATTCGAAAAAGTTGGTTATGAAATCTTTGCCATCACTTTTGCTAAGGCTAAGACATACGAACGAGGGAAGGTTGATCAGAAACTGAATGTAGCAACGAAATGGGTTATGAACCACCCGAACATCTTCTTCGCTTCTGATGGAGAAGGTCTTGGGAAGGACGCGGTCATCGTTTCCGTCCATAAAAACTATTCCAAATATGCGGATTTCATGAGGGATTACACGGTGACCTTCGCAGACTTCATAACCGACGTTCAATCGTTCGTGGTCAGCCTGAAAACAGGAATAGTGATGAAACCGTTTGACATCAAGTACATTGCTGAAGACGTAGAGATCACCTGAGCCACTTCAGAATTGCTGCTCCCTTAAAGTCCTAAATAGTTGTTTTGCTGATTCATAATCAGAAATGGAGGTTTCGAAGTGTCAGTGGCTCAAAGGAAATACTTCACAGAAATATCAGCACTAGCAGACAAGAACGTCAACGTCGTTACTTCGAATGGCAAAAGGTTCAGAGGCGTTTTGATCGGTATTAATCCCGACAATTTGAGCTTGTGCCTTTCAGATGCCAAGGACGAGGAAGGAAAAGTCATGCATAGGATTTTCCTCAACGGAAGCACTGTGACCCAAATATTCACAGTTGAAAAGCCTTTCGACCTGAAGGCATTAGCTGAACGCCTTGAAAAGGTGTTTCCAACAATGGTCAGGCTTTATGACGACAAAGGCTTCATTTGGGTAATGGATAAAGTCAAAATTACCGAAAAAGGCGTCGTCGAAGGCTCGGGTCCCGCAGCTGAACGAGTGCAAAAAGTCTACGAACAATTCATGGGTGAAGTCAAGGGCAAGACCTAAATAAACCAACGAAACTGCTGTTCTTCCCTCTTCTTTTCTTCTCCGACATTCCTTATCAGGCCGAAAGACTCCAAAATCTTCTTGGTTTCTTCCGCAGCCAAATTCAACCTTGACAGGTCGGTGTCAACGTTTACCGACTTTTTCAGAACCGACAGCGCTGCCCGAGTCGCTTCCACATCGGGATAAGTTCCCAAAGTGTCCACAAGTAAAGAGAAACTCTTCATTCCCCTAAGCCTCGCCAACCCGACCATGATTCCTGCTATTCCAAAGACCTGCCCAACCATTATCTTCGTCCCCAATTCCAACAGCTTCTGGAGAGTTTCATGGTCAGAAGCTGCACAGTAGACCTGAGGGGGGGTCTTGACTTCCTCCTGCCTGAAACCGCCCAAGGTTATGACGTGCTTGCACTCCAGGTCTCTTGCGATGTCCAGAACGCGACCGCAAAGTTCGTACTGTCCTCCCGTGGTCAGAGCCTGGGTGTTTCCGTACCATATGACTATATCGCGTTCACCTTTTTTGTCGATGCCATAGTAGAGCTCGTTTATCGGTGAGAGAGTTCTTCCCCCTGCGGTCGTGACTGCCAAATCTTGAAAAGCCGAAGAATGAATCTCGGCGAAACGCGTGGCCTGAAACTCATTTATTAGATGAAGAGCTGCAATATTGGCCACAAACCCTATGCCTGGTAAACCCTCGATTAACAACGGGTTCTTGAGCTTGGGCTTTTCAAACATCTCGACCAGGCAAACCATTTGACCGATTTCCTTTTTGCGGGTGAACGTAGTAGATAAAAAAAACGATGGTATAAGTGTGTTTTGATGGGCGAGAAGAACGGTGACTACCTGAGAGTCACGAGTTTCAGTTTCTCGAGGTCTCGTAAGATCTTCAGTGCATGTTCAGGGTTAGTCTCGCTGTACTCGGCTGAAACGGCTTTCATGATCTCGTACAAGCTTCGTTTTCCGTCCATGAAATTCAGAATCTCCGGCGCTTTCTTGTCGAATTCTCTGTCTTTTTCCTCGATCTCGAGGTACCATTCGAATTCTTTTTCCCCGAGCCCTTTCCTCACAACGTCAAAGCTAAGCGTTCCCTTGAACAGTCTTCGGGGAACTATCTTCTTCAAGTCGCCGCTTTCAGGTTCTTTCGTTTTAAGGGGCAACTGCAATTTCAGAGCTTTGGCAAAGTAATCCTGTACTTCATGGATTCTGGCAATTTCGCTTGCCCCCATTTTCCTAATGTCCTCACAGTAGGCGTTTAGAAGAGCGTTCAGTTCTGGGTTTTCCCCCAATCTCTTCACCGATTTGACAGCCTGTTGTTCCCGCCAGACTATGTGTTCAAGCTTGTCTTTGTAACGCTGCCCTATTCTGACTACGTCTATGGCCAGTTCCTCCGGTTTTGTTTTGGCCGCCCTTTCCTTGGTCTTGCCAATCTCTTGAACGGCTTCTCGCCTTGCATCTTGAATTCGTGACATCCCTTTAGAAGCAACCTGAGCTGCGAGGACAAGAGCCTCCTCAGCACCAGCGTTCGCAAGCGTCAACATTGCGACCGTCGCAATCCAGCCAACACGCTTCAGACTGTTCTCACTTACCTTATCGATTGTGTCCATGCTCGTATGATAGAACAAGTCAGGCCACTGCAGTAACATTACACAAGGGATACCTATCGTTGAATCGGTAAATTCCGCGTGGTCACTTCCCCCGCTGAACGACCCAGTCGCGTAACGAAACGTCGTGGTCGAACCGAAAGCCGAAGGCGTATCGAATTCCCTCACTGAATTCTCCATGAGGCCGAAGACAAAATCGTTCAGAAACGATGGCAGCGAGTCGGGAGTGCGATCGAGGTTAAGCGTCGACTTGCAGAGTTCCTGGTTTTGACCGACCATGTCAAGGTTAATGCCAGCGATCATTCTCGACGGGAGATCTTCATGCCGGTGCAGATAAACGATTGAACCAAACGTCTCGGGAACCCAAAGGAAGCGGATGGTCCGCTTTGGTCGTTTAACCTTGCCCTTCGCGATCAAAGTACTGATTGTCCTGGCAATCTCCAAGAGGAGGCCACTGCCTGATGCGTTGTCATTTGCGCTAGGCTTTGGGTGACAAAGGTGAGCAATCAGAAATACCTCCTCTCTTTTCTTCGAAGTGCCGGGGATCGTGGCCGTCACGACATCGAGCTTTCCCGAAAAAAGTTTCGCGTCAACCTTTGCGTTCAACTTGACTGGCTTACCGCTTTTGAGTAGTGCTCGAAGCTGGTTTCCTTGTCTCTTGCTGAGTGAAAAACCGAACTTGACTTTTGGCAGTTCTTCCGCTGATGGCCAGATAGACTGATATGCATGTGCGTCGGGTATGTCTATGCTCTCTCTGACACCTGGCATTTCAAACGTTATTGTGTCGGTTATTACGCCTGCCGCTCCGCGCTTGTAGACGGCTTCTTCATGAACACGTTTTGCCCTGCCTGTCGCCAAAACAAGCTTGCCCTTCACGTCTTTTCCCTCATAGTCAGCCGGTTTGGTTCCTGCTCCGACGTCGACAAGTTCGGCCGTTACTCCTTTTGGCGATGTTCCATTGCTGCAAGTGTGCAAGCATTGGGGAGTATCTTCGTAGGTCGCAATCAACTTTTCTTCAGGCTCAACGAGATGCAGTTCCGCGCTCTTCACCGTCCAACCGACTGGAGAAACGTAAGTCCAATATTTCTTCGAGCCGTCAGACTGAAATTGTTCGAGAACTGCGTCCTCAAGACCCATGTTGACCAGTTCGGTCTTGACGTACTCTGCGGCTTCATGGAACATCGTTGAAGCCTGGATCCTGTGATAACGAGATATTTGGGCAACGTAGGATTTTGCGACGTTGCCAGAGAGTTCATCTTTCACAACCTTGTTGAAACTCATGAAAGTAACACGTCCATGTCGGGCTTTGTATCTGGTGTATGTTTTTTATATGTGTATTTGTCTGTCATGTTTAAGGCTTGAGAATGTCTTTTGAAATCAAAGAAAAGGACTTGCTTGCAAGAATTGGCCGCCTTAAGACCAAGAGTGGAACAGTCGAGACTCCCCTGCTTTTTCCAGTCATCAACCCAGTTACACAACTCGTGCCCACGAGAAGTATGCGCGAAGAATTCGGTTTTGAAGCTCTGATAACAAACGCATACCTTCTGAAGAAACATGTAGGCGCCCAACTCAAGCAGGACGGTCTACACGATTTCCTTGATTTTGAAGGAACGATTATGACCGATTCCGGAGCGTACCAGATCCTCGTCTACGGCGACGTAGAAGTGACGCCGAAAGAGATCGTCGAATTCCAAGAAACGATAGGATCAGACATAGCCACGATTTTGGACATACCCACAGGCTGGAAAGTGACAGAGGAACACGCAGAAAAAACAGTTGATGAAACATGGAAGCGTGCCAAGGACTTCTTCAAGCAAAAGACCAGAGAAGACATTCTCTGGGTTGGACCAGTGCAGGGAGGAAGACACTTAGACCTTGTCGCCAAATCAGCCCAGCAGATGGGGAAGCTTCCATTTGAAATACACGCCTTAGGAAGCCCGACAGAAGTAATGGAACGATACAGGTTTGACGTGCTTGTTGACATGATAATGACCGCAAAGATGAACCTCCCCATAGAAAAGCCACTGCATCTGTTTGGAGCAGGTCACCCGTTCATGCTTGCTCTTGCAATAGCGCTCGGATGCGACCTTTTCGATTCTGCTGCGTACGCTTTGTATGCTAAGCAAGGTCGTTACATGACAGAAACGGGCACGTCGAGGCTGAACGAGCTGGAGTATTTCCAATGCACTTGTCCGAAATGCGCAAAGAATTCGCCCAAAGAGTTGTCTGAGATGTCACCAGACAAGGTGCAGACGTTCCTTGCCGAACACAACCTGTACGTAACCATGGCGGAGCTGAAACGAATAAAACAAGCGATAAAAGACGGAAGGCTTTGGGAACACATGCAGATGCGGGCACACTCGCACCCGTCACTTCTCAGCGCACTCAAGAAGCTCAAAAAATTCGAGGAGCACATTGAAAAACACGATGTCTCCGTTAAGAACAGCGGACTCTTTCAGTTTGATTCTGTAGACTTGATGCGACCCGAAGTCGTTCGTTATCGAAAGAGACTTGCGGAAAGATATGTCCCGCCGAAATCGTCAATTCTGTTGCTCTCACCACAAACAAAAATGAAACCGTTTCACAAGTCTATGGAGTTTAAGGAAAGGGCACGTCACCTTAAAGAGGCGTTGGAAAGCAATACGAATGAGGTTCAGGTGTGTTTTTATGCGGCACCTTTCGGCGTCGTTCCAAGCGAACTGGATGAGATTTATCCGCTTTCACAAAACGAAACCGTGACTCCACCTGACTCTGACACGCGAAGCTACGTCGCGGACCAAGTGGCCGAGTACATTTCTCGCGCTCACTGCAAGATTGTCATCTTGCTTGACGATCCTGAGAATTGGGGAGGAACCATTCAGAAAAAGGTCCGAGCCCTCTGCAATAGCAGGAAAATCAAGTTCAGATACATAAACGCAACCAAGAACCCAAAAATCACGTCACACCGTCTTGACGCAATCTTGCAAACCTTGAGGAATCAAGCTTGATTCAAGCAGACCTCCATCTCCATACGAACTATTCACCCGATTCATCGATAAGCCCCAAGGTGCTGGTAGAACAACTTTGTGTGCACCCGTCGATAAAGGTCATCGCGGTGACAGATCACAACACGATTCAAGGTTACGAAAAGGTTCGTGAACTAGCATCTGTCTACCCAGACGTACTTGTGATTCCCGGCGTCGAGGTGACCACGCCGCTCGGAGATTTGATACTGTTGGGCGTTGAAGAAAGTCCTCCAACGGCTCAGGACGTAAACGAGATAATCAGCTTTGCGAAAGAAAGAGCAGGTTTAATCGTCGTGCCACACCCGTTCAGAGACTGCGGACTTGGCAATTCAGTGAGGCATTATGCCGTTGATGCAATAGAAACGTTGAATGGAGGCACGCCTTCTCACGTCAATCAATTGGCCCAGAACCTAGCAAAGCGGTTAGGCTTACCCGGAGTTGCCGGAACCGATGCCCACAACATTGACGAATTGTGGACCGTTTACAACGAAGTTCAAGCTTCAATGGATACGGATGAGATTTTGAAAGCAATCAAGAGAGGTTTGATTAGAGTTTTCTCAACAAGAAAGTCAATATCTTTTTAAAAGAGCACAATCCATGATAACTGAAATAGCGGATGAAAAATAGATGGCAAAGCTGCAGCTAAGATTTCTGGGTGGCACAAGAGAGGTTGGCAGGATCGCGATAGCGGCTAAGACCGAAAAAACCCAGGTCTTGCTTGATTATGGAGCAATGTTGGATCATGAACCAGGGTTTCCCATGCACGTGCCACCGAAAGAGGTTGATGCCCTGATTCTTTCTCACAGTCACCTTGACCATTCGGGCGCAATCCCAATATTCTACGTTCAAGGCAAGAAACCTCTTTACACAAACAGGCTGACGGCAGAAATGAATCAGCTGCTCATTGCGGACTTCATCCATCTGTCAAGTTACTACCTGCCGTTCGAGTTCCTAGAGCTCAAATCGATGATGCAAAACAGCAAAAACATTGACTTCGACAGCGAACAAAAAGTCGGGGATATAACGTTCGAGTTCAAGAACGCCGGACACATTCCAGGCAGCGTGCAGACGCTCATACAAGCTGAAGGAAAAAGACTGCTGTACACGGGCGACTTCAACCTCGCGAACACGAGGCTGCTTGATGGAGCAAAAATGAGCTACAGTGACCTGGACGCGGTCATAATTGAAAGCACCTACGCAAACGAAGATCATACCGATCGCCTAGAACTTGAAAAGCGCTTCTTCGACGCTTGCACAGACGTCGTGGAAAGAGGCGGAACCGTCTTAGTCCCTGCTTTTGGAGTTGGCAGAAGCCAAGAGTTAGCATGCGTCCTGGCAGCACACCACTTTGAATATTCAATAACGATCGATGGAATGGCACGTGAAGTCAGTAGGATCATGATGAGCTACCCACAGTTCCTCAAAGACCCAAGGGCATTCGCTGACGCCATACATTCCACAAACTGGGTTGAGGGATGGAGAGACCGAAGACGAGCCATCAAAACACCAGGCGTCATAATCTCACCAGCGGGAATGCTGAAAGGAGGACCTGCGATCTTCTATGCCTCGAAGATTGGAAAGAGATCTGACAACGCTGTTTTCCTCGTGAGCTACCAGATTCCGGGAACTCCTGGGAAAGAGCTCCTTGAGAAGAAAATGTGTGTAATCGACGGAAAAATGAGGAAGATCAAGGCTCGTGTTGAACACTTCGATTTTTCATCGCATTGCGGCGCAAGCGAATTGAAAGAAGCGTTGAGAAGACTGGGTGGGAAGCCGAAGGTCTATGTCGTTCACGGCGCGGAGAGCAATTGTGAACTACTCGCAAAATGGGCAAAAAGTGAATTGGGGTTGGAAGCAACAGCGCCCCGAACTGGGGAAATTTTCAGCCTGTAGAGAGAATAAACCATGAAAACTGGCATTCTGCGCCTTGGTCAAATAGATCCGGAACTTGCTGAAAGACTTCGCGAAAGCCTCAACTCGATTTTCGCAGGTTTCGAACCGGAAATAGTCCCTGAAGAGATGCGCGTACCAGAAGAGGCTTTCGACGTCGTAAGAAAACAATACGATGCAGATATCATCTTGAGAAAAATCGAAGACTACGCAGAAAAACAAAGCAGATTTGACCGTGTTTTGGGAGCCGTCGACGTAGATACCTTCGTCCAAAGATTAAACTTTGTATTCGGAAATGCAAAGTGTCCTGGAAAGGCAGCGTTGGTATCACTCTGGCGACTCAGACCCGAGTTCTATGGAAGATCTTCAAATAAGGAACTGTTTTTTGGAAGAAGTGTGAAAGAAGCGGTTCATGAGCTCGGGCACACATTGGGATTGCAGCATTGCGCCAACCCATTTTGCGTCATGCATTTCTCTAACGCGATAGTTGAAACTGACGTGAAAAAGAGTTTCTTCTGCAAGAAGTGTTCCGCTCAAGCAGAATGGGCAGCTGGAAATGCGGGCATGAACCTTGAATGAGAAGTTCAGAGCGCAACCTGTTCATCTGACGCCGATTCTAGTGAGCCTGTTCGTAGGGTTCTTGTGCACAGTACTTGTTATAGAATCGTCAATGAACGTGTATGCAGTCGTTCCTTTCCCTGAAGGAGTTGGGTCACTGGGCAACGGACTCTATTTCGTCATTCTCGCAGCGGTAGGAGCCTTCTTGCTGTACCTCCTCGTGAGACGCAATCGCCTTCGTCTGATCGCAGTAATAACAGGCTTTGCGATTACGGCAGCGGTTCTCCTTGTCACCGCCGTGTATCTGAGTGCGTTCTTCTCCATCTACTATGTTCCGTACGACACCTTTCTAATCATTGCAGCGTCTATAGCTCTGACGTTAGTAGCAGACTACGAGATTTTTCGGGGAAAGGGAAACGGAAACGTTCTGACACTGCTGCTGCTCGGTGGAAGCTTGGGAGCGTTCTTGGGGGTCACTATTCCGACGTTGAGCGCCATCCTCATCCTCAGTTTTCTGGCCATATACGACGTGTACGCAGTGTTCAGAGGCCCCGTTGGAAAAATCGCGACTGGAGGACTTGAACAACTTCGAGGACTAAGCGTGTCCTTCAAGGATGTCCAAATCGGTCTGGGCGACTTAACCTTCTACGCAATGCTCACCAGCCTCGTTATGGCGACTGCAGGCCTGACGACTGCTGGCCTGATCTTCTATGCAGTTTCTGTGACAGGCGTAATCATCGGAGCCTTTCTGGCATTCAAACTCCTCGAGAAAAAAGGAATGTTCCCGGGCCTACCCTTTTCCGTGGCCCTCGGCCTCACGCCGCTAATCGTCTGGCTTTTGCTTCGATAGAAACAAATACAAATTGTCCGAAAACCTTGATTCAGGTCCCAGTCCAGTATCACGTCAGTTGGAACTCACGCCGAAAACCGGTCTTCGTCGATCCACAAACCTGTCGATTGAAACGTTGAGTGCATGTCAACGAAAGTTGTAGTCTGGCGACATAAAGTTTTAATCGCCGCCAAAATATCAACACCTCGACGCAGAAGGTTATGTCTTTGACCACGGTGAACCTCGACAGAATTTTCAACCCGAAAAGCATCGTCATCATAGGAGCTAGTGATGAAGAGGGCTCCGTTGGATACGCTTTAATGAAGAATTTTTTGGATGGCAAATTTGACGGCAAAATCTATGCTGTTAACATCCGAAAAACGGAAGTTTTAGGGCTCAAAGCCTATGCAAGCGTGGGTCTTATAGCGGATCCAATCGATCTGGCGGTGATAGCTACGCCGAGCAGAACCGTGCCTGACGTGCTCGAGCAGTGTGGAAAAGCGGGGATAAAAGGCGTGATAATTATCTCGGCGGGCTTCAAGGAAATAGGGGCTGAAGGCAAGGAATTGGAAGGAAGGATCAGCGAGATCAAAGAGAAATATGACCTTCGGATTATAGGACCAAACTGTTTGGGCGTCATCCGTCCAAGCAACCGTCTTAATGCCACTTTCATAAGCAAAATGCCCAAGCCGGGCAACGTGGCCTTCATATCGCAAAGTGGAGCACTTGGCTCCGCTATTCTTGACTGGGCGATACACGAGAACATAGGGTTCAGCAACTTCGTGTCCCTTGGCTCGATGATTGACGTTGACTTTGGGGATTTGATAGACTACTTCGGAACTGACCCAAAGACAAGAAGCATCCTCATGTACATCGAAGGAATAACGAAAGCACGAGAATTCATGAGCGCAGCTAGACACTTCGCCAGGACAAAGCCGATAATCGTCGTAAAAGCCGGAAAATTCAGCGAGAGCGCAAAAGCAGCAGCTTCACACACAGGCTCTTTGACGGGCGAAGACATGATTTATGACAAAGCTTTCAAACGAGCAGGCTGCGTCCGAGTTGACGAGATCGCTGACTTGTTCAACTGCGCCGAAGTCTTGGGAATGCAACCCTTACCGCAAGGTCCAAACCTCGCCATTATCACGAACGCAGGAGGACCAGGCGTCATGGCAACCGACGCTCTGATAGCTAAGGGAGGAAAACTAGCCCCGATAAGCCCAGAAACGATGGAGAAACTCAACAAAGTACTACCCCCATACTGGAGCCGAGGAAACCCCATTGACATACTGGGAGATGCTAAGGCTGAAAGGTTCCGAGCAGTGGTCGAAACGTGTCTGGACGACCAGAACATAGATGGAATTCTCATAATATACACAGCACAAGCGGTAGCCGAGCCTGTTCAAGTTGCAAAGAGCATAGTAGATCTTGTCAAGAGCAGAGGCTCTCACAACAAGACGATCTTGGCTTCATTCATGGGCTATGGAGTCGTCGAAGAAGCAAACCGCTTGCTGAACCAAAACAACATTCCAATATATTCCACGCCCGAACAAGCAATCAAGACCTACCAGTACATGTACCAGTACAAACGCAACTTGGAACTGCAGTATGAAACACCCGAAGAGCTTCCCGTTGACGTCGTTCCGCCAAGACGCCCTCTCATGGTGATTATGAGGAACGCTGCGACGGAAGGCCGCGAAATAATGAACGAAGCAGAGGCAAAGAGGTTTCTCGAATACTACAATCTGCCTGTCGTCAAGACGAGAACCGCGCAGACCGAAGAGGAAGCCGCATTCTTGGCTTCACAGGTCGGCTATCCAGTCGTGTTGAAGATACTTTCGCCTCAGATAGTTCACAAGACCGACGCGGGCGGCGTCATCTTAGACCTCCACAATGAATCCGAGGTTCGAAGCGCATTCAACCAAATCATGAAGGCAGTGAAGCAATATGACCCCAGCGCTGAAATCTTAGGCGTCACTGTGCAGCAGATGGTCAAGGGCCAGGGATATGAAGTTATACTTGGTGCAAAGGCTGACCCACTGTTTGGACCAGTGATCCTGTTTGGGATGGGCGGCGTCGGAGTTGAGTTGTTCAAGGATTTTGCGATAGGAATTCCGCCTCTCAATCAGACCCTCGTGCGAAGGCTGATGGAGGAAACCAAAGTCTACCAACTTCTGAAAGGCTACAGAAACGTTCCCCCGGCAAACGTCAAATGTCTCGAAGAGATATTGGTCCGCTTCAGCCAATTGCTCGTCGACTTCCCACAACTCAAAGAAGTCGACATCAACCCATTGTTCATCAACGAAGAAGCTGCGATCGCCCTTGACGCTCGAATCGTGATCGACAAGGAACGTGTTTTCAAGAGGCTTGAACCTCATGAGCATCTTGTGATCACACCGTACCCGAAGAAGTACGAGACAATTTGGACCCTTCGTGACGGCAGAACCGTGTTACTGAGGCCGATCAAGCCAGAGGATGAACCTTTGTGGCTTGAGATGTTCCAGAACTTCTCAGAGCAATCGATAAGATACAGGTTCTTCCAGATCATCAAGGACACGCCGCATGAGACAAGAGTCAGATACTGCAACATTGACTACGACAGGGAAATCGCGATAGTGCCCGAGCTGACAGAAAATGGGAAAAAGAGGATTCTCGGCGTCACACGCGTCAGCATTGAACCCGACGGTAAGAAAGGCGAGATAGCGTTCATCACGGCCGATCCGTGGCAACGGCTGGGACTTGGAACCAAGATGGTCGACTACGTGCTTGAAATATGCAAGGACATGAAACTTGAAACTGTCTACGCTATAATGCTTCAAGACAACTTCCAGGCCATCAACCTGATGAAAAAGATGGGTTTCAACATTGAATATTCGGACGATGGAACGGTAAGAGCGACGCTTGACCTCAGAGGGGAAGAACTTATTCCATGCAATGAAACAAGAACCGTCCGAGAACGGCAAATCGACACGCAGCAACCACGAATGCAGCAGGAAGACCAGAAAGAAACTGAAGCGGTCTCAAGCTAGCCTGAATGATCGTTCCTATTACTTTTCGAGCGCGACAAGATTTATATCGCGCAGTCAGCTTCGTTCCGAATATGACATATGTCCTAGATCAAATCAGAGTGACACATGAATGAGCAGAAAATGGAAAAAATCCGAAACATACATCAGAACCCGGTTTTGTAGACGTAAAGATTATCTACTCTCATCGAATCTCACATTTCCCCAATAGAAGGGGCGTCCGATAAATGTCCAATTCAGTTTTGATCGTCGGGGGAGGCATCGCAGGGATACAAGCTTCGCTCGACCTGGCCAACCGAGGAACCAAGGTCTACTTGGTCGAGAAAACGCCGAGCATAGGCGGACGAATGGCCCAACTTGACAAGACCTTCCCAACCCTCGACTGCTCAATCTGCATCTTGGCTCCAAAGATGATTGAATGCTTCCGGCACCCAAACATCAACCTCCTCACCTACTCAGAAGTCGGGCAGGTGAAAGGCGAAGCAGGCGATTTCACGGTCAAACTCCTGAAGAAACCACGTTATGTGGAGACTTCAAAGTGCACGGGTTGCGGGACTTGTATGGAGAAGTGTCCCGTAAAGATTCCTAACGAGTTTGACATGGGGTTGGGTAACAGAAAAGCGATCTATATGCCATTCAAGCAGGCGGTCCCTCTTGTCGCGACCATCGACAAAGAACATTGCCTGTACTTCCAGAAGGGAATCTGCAGAGTGTGTGAAAAAGTCTGTCCGTCAAAGGCAGTCAAATTCGACCAGATTCCTGAGGAAAGCACAGTGAACGTTTCTTCAATAATTCTTGCCACAGGTTTCGACGTCTTCAACCCGTCAGCGATGAGCGAATATGGCTACGGCCGATTCAAGAACGTTATCCAATCAATGGAGTTTGAAAGAATAATAAGCGCCTCAGGACCTACTGACGGTCATCTTGTCAGGCCCTCAGACGGAAAGGAACCAGAGAGCATCGTTTTCGTACAATGTGTTGGTTCAAGAAGCCAACGTGGAGAATTTCCTTTCTGTTCAAGCGTCTGTTGCGTGTATGCGACGAAGGAATCCATCCTGACAAAGGAGCATGCTCCAGAAACTGATGTCTACATAATGTACATAGATATGAGAGCGGTTGGAAAGGGGTTCCAAGAATTTGTTGACCGAGCCAAGGAACAGCACGGAATCAAGTATATCAAGGCTCATCCGGGCGGAATAGCTGAAGACCCTATTACGAAAAATCTTCAGATCCACTATGAAGAAATAGTTACCGGCGAAATGAAAAAACTCGACGCCGGGATGGTTGTTCTCTGTCCTGCGTTGATTCCCAAGGAAGACAACAAGAAACTTGCTGAAGCAATAGGTCTGGAACTTGACAAATACGGGTTTTTTAAGTCCAGAAACAGCCTCACAGCGCCCGTAGACACAAACGTGCCTGGAATTTACGTCTGCGGTTACTGTCAGGGTCCGAAGGACATACCTGAAAGCGTCGCTCAGGCAAGCGGAGCAGCGGCCAGAGCTGCGGAAACGTTGATGTGTTTCACGAAGGAGGCAAAACCATGAACGAGAAGGAAAAACCACGAATCGGAGTCTTTGTTTGCCACTGCGGCGTCAACATAGGTGCCGTGGTCAACGTCCCGGAAGTTGTAGAATACGCAAAGACATTGCCCAACGTCGTACACGCCGAAGGAAACCTTTACACATGCTCATCTGAAGGGCTGAGCAAGATAAAAGAGGCAATCAACAAACACAAATTGACGCGGGCAGTAGTGGCTTCCTGCACGCCTCGAACTCATGAGCCATTGTTCAGAAACGCATGTGAAGAAGCGGGACTGAACAAGTATTTGTTCCACATGGCCAACATCCGCGAACATTGCAGCTGGGTTCATCCGAAAGAACCGGCGAAAGCAACCGAAAAGGCCAAGGAAATGATCAAAATGGCCGTGGCCAAAGCCACGTTGCTGGAGCCGCAGGAAGAACCAGAAATCGAGGTTCAACCCACAGCTCTCGTGATAGGCGGCGGCGTTTCCGGGATGACGGCGGCAGTCAGCCTTGCGAACCAGAAATTCAAAGTACATTTAGTCGAGAAACAAAAAGAGCTCGGCGGAAAACTCAATGAACTGTTCCGGCTATATCCGAATGACTGTTACACCTCAGAAATATTGGAAGAGCTCGTGCAAGCAGTCCGCTCGAACCCCAACGTTACTGTTCACAACTCATCAACTGTAAAGCAAACCGACGGCTTCATCGGAAATTTCAAAGTCAAGGTGGATCACAAGGGCAAAGAAGAGCTTCTCGATGTCGGAACCATAATTGTGGCCACCGGAGCCGAGGTTCTCAAGCCGGCTGGAATGTACAGCTACGGGGAAAACAAGAACGTTGTCACTCAGCTTGAACTTGAACAACTCATGAAAGAAAAGAGACTTGGAAAACCCAAGAACGTCATCATGATTCAGTGTGTGGGTGCGAGAGAAAACAAGGAGGGAGGCAGAAACTATTGCTCAAGAATTTGCTGTGCCGTTGCCGTCAAAAACGCTCTGTATATTAAAGAATTGTCTCCAGAAACCGAAGTTTCCATAGTCTACAGAGACATGCAGACCTACGGCAGAGAATTCGAAGAGCAATATGAAAAGGCAAGAGAGAACTATGTTCAATTCATAAGATACGACGCTGAAAACCCTCCGGAAGTTGTCGCGTCCCCAGACGGCAGACTAGCAGTCAAGGTTCATGATGTCCTTCTCAACACTTCATTAGAGCTTGACGCTGATCTCCTAGTTCTGTCAACCCCCCTCGTTCAACCCGGTGAAGCGAAAGAACTCTCCAAGATCCTGAAAGTCCCGCTTGGCGCCGACGGCTTCTTCTTCGAAGCACACGTTAAGCTTAGACCAGTAGACTTCGCCACTGACGGAATATTCGTCTGCGGAACGGCTCACAGCCCAAAGACCATCGCCGAAAGCATTGCCCAAGCCTACGCAGCCGCCTCAAGAGCGGGTATCCCGATGGCTCTAAAACGCGTTAGAACTGAAGCGATAACAGCGTTCGTCAAAGAAGAGACGTGCACAGGATGTGGCACGTGTGTCAAAATCTGTCCGTACAGCGCAATACAAAAGGACGAGAATGGAGTGGCAAGAGTGAATGATGTCCTTTGCAAAGGATGTGGAGTCTGCGCCGCGAGCTGTCCCGAAGAAGCGATCGACATGAGACACTTCAGCAACAAGCAGGTACTGGCCGAGGCAACCGCCTCGTTAGGAAGCGAGTAGAATGATTGACAAAGACGGGTTTGAACCGAAGATAATCGGCTTTCTCTGCAACTGGTGCAGCTACGCAGGAGCAGACCTCGCGGGCGTGAGTCGAATACAGTATCCAAGTAACATACGCATCGTTCGGGTGATGTGCAGCGGGAGAATTGACCCAACGATCCCCCTCGATGTTCTCAAGATGGGAGCGGATGGAGTGATTGTCCTAGGATGCCATCCTGGTGATTGTCACTATGTTGAAGGCAACCTTTACGAGGAAAGAAAGATCAAGATGCTGAAGAAGCTGATTGCCCTAACCGGGCTGGAGCCCGAGCGACTTGAACTGGAATGGGTGTCCGCATCTGAGGGACAGAGGTTTGCCAGAGTTAGTGACTGAATTCACGGACAAAATAAAGAAACTGGGTCCTTCACCGCTTTCTGGAAAGCAACCTGACCAAAGGATCCTGGATAATGTGCGGGCTGCAAAAGAGGCTGCTTCAGACTTCAAACTGAGGGTTCTGGTTGGAAGAGAAAGGGAACTTACCGAGAAGACTAACGTGTACACAGAGAAAATCCCGCAAGAAGAGTTTGATTCTCTTCTCGATGAGGTTGTGGAGGCAGAGTTCATCCGTCACAAGATATACCTTCTGACAAGAAATGTGCCGCTCTCAGTCAAGGCTCTGGCAAAGGCAGTTGACAAGAAGCCTGCCGAAGTTCTCAGAGAGATAGTTGCAATGCGCAGGGGGAACATGATAGGATTAGACCACGTTGAAGGGACCACTCCCTTCTACAAAGCCCTAGGGGTTGAATAAATGTCTGAAGAAAAAGATGGAAAGAAAATCGGTGCTGTTCTAGTAGTTGGCGGCGGTGTTGCAGGGATACAGGCATCACTCGATCTGGCAGATTCTGGCTTCAAGGTGTATCTGATCGACCAAGGCCCCAGCATAGGCGGAGTGATGGCTCAACTTGACAAGACATTTCCAACAAACGACTGTTCAATGTGTATCCTCTCACCCAAGCTTGTGGCAACCGGAAGACATCCGAACATTACGATATTGACGAATGCCGAAGTAACCGGTTTGAAAGGGAAAGCAGGAAACTTCGAAGTGAAACTTCGAAAGAAGAGCCGTTACGTAATCGAAGACAAGTGTAACGGTTGCGGTGTTTGCGCACAAAAATGTCCCATCGAAGCCGTTGACATGTACAACGAAGGATTAGGCAAGAGAAATGCAATCTACGTCGAATACCCTCAGGCGGTTCCGCTGAAGTATATGATCGACCGCGAAAAATGCATCGGATGTGGAACGTGCTACGAAATCTGCAAGGCAAACGCAATTCAATACGACCAAGAGGACAGTGAAGCAACGCTGAAGGTGGGATCGATAATTCTTGCTCCAGGGTTCGAACCCTTCGACGCGAGACTCAAGAGTGAGTACGGATACGGGCGTTTCGCTAACGTGGTGACAAGCATCGAGTTTGAACGTATATTGAGCGCTTCTGGACCGTATGGAGGACTTGTGTTAAGACCTTCCAACGGGGAGATCCCGAAGAAAATAGCGTTCATTCAGTGTGTTGGATCCAGAGATTTCCAGATTGGAAATAACTACTGTTCAGCTGCCTGCTGCATGTACGGGATGAAGGAGGCGGTCATAGCTAAGGAACATACCCCCTCAAAGCTGGAAGCAACGATCTTCTACATGGACATGCGTTCCTACGGGAAGGAGTTCGACTCCTACAGGATTCGCGCGGAAGACGAGTACGGGATACGCTTTGTCAGGTCAAGAGTTGCAGGCGTGACTGAAGATCCTAGAACGGGGAATCTTCATGTCCACTATGTTGAAAATGAAAACCCCAAGACCGAAGAATTTGACATGGTTGTTCTGGCTACTGGAATGCAGCCGCCGAAAGACGCCAGAAAATTGGCTGAAAACCTGGGGATTAAGCTTGACAAGTACAATTTCTGTGAAACAGAAGTATTCTCTCCGATGGAAACGTCAAAGCCAGGTATATTCACCTGCGGCGCGTTCAGTGCTCCAAAAGACATCCCAGAAAGCGTTGCGCAGGCGAGCGGGGCAGCTGCAAAAGCGATGAGTGTAATTGCGGCCGAAAGAGGAACGCTTGCCGTAACAAGGAAGTATCCGCCTCAGAGGGATGTCAGCAAAGAGGAACCACGCGTCGGTGTTTTCGTCTGTCATTGCGGTATCAACATTGGCGGCGTCGTGAACGTTCCGGCGGTAGTGGAATACGCGAAAACTTTGCCAAACGTCGCTTACGCTGAGGCTAACCTTTACACGTGTTCTCAAGATACTCAGAAACTCATTGCGGAGAAGATCAAGGAGAACAAGCTTAACCGCGTTATTGTGGCGTCATGCACTCCCAGAACTCATGAACCGTTATTTAGAGAGACCGTGCAGGAGGCTGGACTGAATCAGTATCTGTTTGAGATGACGAACATCCGTGATCAGTGCAGCTGGGTTCACATGCATGAGCCTGAAGAAGCAACCAAGAAAGCCAAAGATTTGGTGCGATCGGTCGTCGCGAAAGCCAGACTCATGAAACCTTTGGAAAAGCCCCTCATAAACATCACACCTGTTGCCTTGGTCATCGGAGGAGGCATTTCTGGAATGACAGCAGCCCTGGAGCTGTCAAAACAAGGCTTTCAGGTGCATCTTGTCGAAAAAGAGAAGGAACTAGGTGGACACATGCGAACTGTCCAATACCTGCTGGAGGGAAAAGAGGATCCAAAAAAGAAACTGAATGCACTTGTCAAAGCTGTTGTGGAAAGCGACAAGATCTGCGTGCACACCTGTGCGGAAGTGATTGATGTTTACGGTTTCGTCGGCAACTTCAAGTCCAAGATAAAGCATCAGGACAGCAAGATCCAAGAAGTCGAACATGGAATCGTCATCGTTGCGACAGGCGCAGTCGAATACAAACCTGTCGAGTACCTCTATGGCAAAGACCCAAGAATCATGACGCAGCACGAACTTGAACAAGAGATCGCCAACGGCAAATTCAAGGCTAAGAACGTCGTCATGATCCAGTGCGTCGGTGCCCGAAACGATGAGAGACCCAACTGCTCAAGGATTTGCTGCGGACAAGCCGTGAAGAACGCACTGAAGATTAAGGAAACAAGCCCTGCCACCGAAGTGTACGTTTTGTACAAGGATTTGAGAGCGTACGGTTTCAAAGAAGACTGCTACCGCGACGCTGCAATGAAAGGGGTTCTCTTCGTCAACTATGACGATGAAAGAAAACCGCAAGTCTGCAACGAGGACGGCAAACTGAAAGTCACGTTCTGGGAACCAGTTATCAAGGAAGAGGTTGACGTAGAGCCAGACCTCGTGGTTCTGAGTGCAGCCACGATTCCCAATCCTGGAAACAAACGCTTGGCAGAAATGCTGAAGGTGCCACTCACAAAAGACGGTTCCTTCCTCGAAGCACACATGAAACTCAGACCAGTCGACTTCGCCACAGAAGGCGTGTTCCTCTGCGGAATGGCACATTCTCCAAAGTACCTTGATGAAAGCATTGCCCAAGCCTGTGCCGCCGCCGCGAGAGCGACCACCATACTTTCTAGGGACAAGCTTGAGATGGAAGGAATTGTCGCGAACGTGAACGAAGACTTATGTAGTGGTTGTAGGGTCTGTGAGTACCTGTGTCCTTACGGTGCAGTTGAAATGAAGGACAAGGAAGGAAAACCCATCGCACACATGATTGAAGCTCTGTGCAAGGGTTGCGGTGCGTGCGGCACGGCGTGTCCAACCAAGGCCATTACGATGGGGCACTTCACGACTGAAGAGATACTTGCTCAAGTCAGAGCTACGTTGGTGGAGGCAAAAGCATGAAGGACAAAGACGGGTTTGAACCGAAGATAATCGGCTTTCTCTGCAACTGGTGCAGCTACGCAGGAGCAGACCTCGCGGGCGTGAGCCGGATACAGTATCCTCCAAACATCAGAATTATACGTGTGATGTGCAGCGGGAGGATTGACCCTGTTTTTGTTCTCGAGGCTTTCAAGGATGGTGCAGACGGCGTGCTCATTGCAGGCTGTCATTTACCATCAGACTGCCATTACATAAGTGGAAATTTCAAGGCATTGCGGCGAATCACGCTTCTGAAGAAAGCGTTAAAGGAATTTGGAATCGAACCAGAGCGTCTGCGACTGGAATGGATCTCAGCCAGCGAAGGAGACAAGTTTGCTGCTGTGGTTCGTGACATGGTGGGAGAAATAAAGAGTCTAGGACCTAACCCGGTTAAAGCCATGGAGGCTCAAGCACAATGACTGAAAAGAAGTCGGTGAAAGCATCGGAAATCAAATCTGATTTCAAGTATGAGATTTCGAAAATGCATGGCGGAGAAAAACTGATGCGATGTTTCCAGTGCGGAACATGCACGTCAGACTGTCCAATCGCTAGGTTCAGCGACACCTACAGGCCCAGACAGATAATTCGAATGGCACAGCTTGGACTCAAGGATCGTGTGCTGAACAGTGACACTTTGTGGCTGTGTGCAGCATGCTTCACGTGTACGGACAGGTGCCCACAGGACGTTGAGGTTGCAAGCGTCATACGCGTTTTGCGAAACCTCGCTGCGGAACAAGGACACATACCCCAAGTGTTCAAAGAAGAGTGCGCAAGCATACTTGAATCGGGCTACGCCTACAGGATTCCTGAGCTGAGGTTGAAGAAAAGAGACAGTCTGGGGCTGCCGCCTTTGCCGAAGGGCAATCCGGACAGTTTAGGCAAGAGTCTGCACGGCGTGAAGTTTCTAAAGCACGTTGAAAAAAAGGGTGACTGAGAATGGCTCAAAAGAAGTTCCTTATGTTTCTGGGATGCGCGATTCCTTACCGTGTGTCTGCGTTCGAAGTCTCGGCACGGAAGATACTTGGAAAGCTCGGCGTCGAGCTGGTCGAAATGCCCGAGTTCAACTGCTGCGGTCTTCCATTAGACCCCGTCAGTCATGAGATGATGCTTATTTTAGCAGCGCGGAATCTTGCCTTAGCAGAAGAGAAAGGTTTGGACATCATCACCTTGTGTCCTGGATGCGCTGGGACACTGAAGAAAGTCAACAAGATGTTGAAGGAAGACAAGGCACTGCGCGACGAGATAAACTGTCACTTGAAGGAGGCGGGGTTATGCTTCAAGGGAACCGTTGACGCGAAGCATTTCATGCAGGTGCTGATGGAAGACGTTGGACTGGACAAGATAAAGCAGTCAGTTGTGAAACCACTCACGATGATCAAAGTCGCCGAGCACAACGGCTGCCACATTTTGAGACCTAGGGAATTCATCGGTTTTGATGATCCAGAGGACCCGAAGATGCTCAAGACTCTGGTTGAGGCGACGGGCGCAACTTGCTTAGATTACATGGATGAGACTGAATGCTGCGGTGCCCCAAGTGTCGGTGTCAACGACAAAGTTGCTCTGCAGCTCGCTAGAGATAAGCTCAACCACATCAAACAGGTCAATGCAGAGGCCCTAGTAACCATCTGCCCATTCTGCCACATCATGTATGACACCAATGAGCTTCGAATTGAGAAAATGTTCAGCGAAGCTTACGGCATTCCGGTACTGCATTATCCGCAGCTGTTAGGCTTGGCGATGGGCATTCCCTCAGGAGAGTTAGGGTTTAATGAACTTCGCGTTGACAGTTCAAAAATACTCAAACAAGTTTGTGAGGCAAAGGTAAATGCCTAAAGAAAAACTGAAAATAGCCTTCTACTGGGCAGCAAGCTGCGGCGGATGCGAAATCGCCGTCCTGGACATAAACGAGAAGATCCTTGACGTCGTGAACATTGCCGACATAGTTTTCTGGCCAGTAGCTATTGATGTAAAGTACAAAAACGTAGAAGCGATGCCTGACAAGTACATCGACATCACCTTCTTCAACGGCTCAGTCAGAAGTGAAGAGCAGGAGCACATGGCCAAACTGCTCAGAAAGAAATCCAAGACGCTCGTTGCCTTCGGTTCGTGCGCGCAGGAAGGATGTGTACCCGGATTGGCCAACCTTCACGACCGAAAAGAAATCTTTGAAAAGGTATACGTGAAAAGCAAATCAATCTCCAACCCAACAGGCACGGTTCCTCAAACATCAACAAAAACCAAAGAAGGAACCCTGAAGCTGCCAGAATTCTATGACACGGTGAAGACACTGGATCAAACGGTTGACGTAGACTACTATTTACCCGGATGTCCACCACCCGTGAAACTAATCTTGGACGCAGTTGACGCCATAGCCAAGAACCAGTTGCCACCAAAAGGCTCCGTGCTGGCACCTCTGAAGTCCGTCTGCGACGAGTGTCCTAGAAAAAAGGAAAACAAGAAAATAACCAAGATATACCGCGTTCACGAAAAAACGCCAGAACCTGAACGCTGCCTGCTTGAACAGGGAATCATATGCATGGGTCCAGCCACACGCAGCGGCTGCGGAGCCCAGTGCTTAACGGTCGACATGCCCTGCACGGGATGCGGCGGTCCATGCCCGAATTCTCCAGAGCAAGGTGCAGCGATGTTGAGTGCGTTGGCTTCAATACTCGGATTGGAGAACGAGCAAGACCACTACAGTGAGGAGGACGTTGAAAAACTCATGGACCAGATCGTGGATCCAGTTGGAACATTCTACATGTACTCTTTACCGGCATCGATACTGAGAAGAAAGGTGATGAAAGAATGAAAGAGGTCATTATAGACCCTGTCACGAGGCTTGAAGGACACGGGAACATCTCAATATTCCTAAACGACCAAGGAGAAGTGGAAAACGCCTACCTCAAGATACCTGAGCTGAGAGGATTTGAACAATTCTGCGTCGGCAGACGAGCCGAGCTGATGCCGATTCTGACCACAAGAATCTGCGGAGTCTGCCCAGTTGCTCACCACTTCGCTGCAACCAAGGCGTTGGACGCAGCCTTCAACGTTGACCCTCCATTAACGGCGAAGAAACTGAGAGAACTCATGTACGCCGGATACATCATCTACGACCATACACTGCACTTTTACTTCCTGGGCGGTCCAGACTTCATCGTCGGTCCAGATGCTCCACCTGAGAAGAGGAATATTCTGGGCGTGATCGAAAAGGCAGGGATGGATGTAGCTAAGGAAGTCATTAAACACAGAGCTTACGGACAGAGGATTACTCAGATACTCGGAGGAAAAGCAACTCATCCTGTGTGTGGACTACCAGGCGGAGTTTCTAAAGCGCTCAACGAAGAGGGCAGACAAGAAATCGAGAACATGGCGGCATCATCACTTGAATTCGCGAAATTAACGCTGAAGATATTCCACGACATCGTTCTTGGCAACAGCAAGTACGTTGACATGATCAAGAGCGACGCGTACACGATGAAAACCTACTACATGGGCTTGGTCGACGAACACAACAAAGTCAATTTCTACGACGGCAAGATACGCGTGGTCGATCCCGAAGGCAAAGAGTTCCTGAAGTTCGAACCGAAAGATTACTTGACACACATAGGCGAACACGTCGAGCAATGGACCTATGCAAAGTTTCCATACCTCAAGAAAGTCGGATGGAAGGGTCTAACCGACGGTCCGGACAGCGGAGTCTACCGCGTGGGCCCCCTTGGAAGATTGAACGCTTCAAGTGGAATGGCGACACCGTTAGCTCAAGCTGAATATGAAGAAATGTACAAGACCCTAGGCGGAAAACCCGTGCACGGAACATTAGCGTTCCATTGGGCACGCTTGATCGAGTTATTGTACGCGACTGAAAGAGCCCTAGAACTCGTAAAAGACCCGGAGATCACGGACACAAACGTGCGCGCAAAGCCCGGCGAACCAACTGAAGGCGTTGGCGTCGTTGAAGCAGCACGGGGCACGCTGTACCATCACTACACGCTCGACAAGGACGCGTTGATCACGGACGTCAACATGATCGTGGCCACGACCAACAATTACCCGGCAATATGCATGTCGGTCCGCGACGCGGCCAGAGGCGTAATCCACAATGGCAAAGTCGACGAAGGAATGTTGAACAAGGTGGAAATGGCCTTCAGAGCTTACGACCCGTGCTTTGGGTGTGCAACGCACTTCGCAGTCGGCCAAATGCCCCTGAAAATCGAAATCTTCGACAACCAGAAGAACTTGATCCAGACCCTGAAGCGATAAATCTTCCCTCCTTTTCTCATTTGAGCTATTTCTCATGGCGATCGTTTGGCGCCAACAAAAGCCCAAAGGCACACTATCGATCAGGAATTGAAGAAGTGGCTTTCTCACGCGGAAAGAATTGTTCTCGCAGGCATTGGAAACCCGATTCGAAAAGACGATTTCGTCGGGGTCAGAATTATCCAGAGTCTACGGAAGAAAACGCCTTCAGAAAATGTTATGTTGATGGAGTGCGAAACGGTCCCAGAAGCATTTGCACAGCAGATAGTCGACTTCAAACCTTCCCATGTCTTGCTGATAGATGCTGCAGTGCTCGAGCTGCAGCCCGGCGAGAGCAGACTGATTGAGCCTGAAAAGCTGGCGTCGCCTCCTGCATACTCAAGCCACATGCTTCCACTCAGGCTCTTCTGCGAATACATTTCACGGATGACGAACGCGAGAATTGCATTGCTGCTGATACAGCCGAAAGAAACGGATTTCGGAGAAGCGTTATCGCCGGAACTCGAGGTCTCTGCGAAGAAGATTTCAGAGATTTTAAGTTCGATTCTTCGCTGCAGAAGCGGAGTCTAGTCCGCGAGGTTCTTCTTGAGTCGCAACTCATCTCTTATGGGCAAGTTTCCTATACCACGAAGGATCTTTCCGTGCTTTATCGCGATAGCGTTGGGTTTGACTTCGCAGATTTGAAAGCCGAGCTTTTGGTAGAAGCCTAGAGCTGGCAAATCGTCATTTGACGTTGAAACGAGCAGCATTTTCTTCTTGGTTCTTTCAGCTTCGCGCTCAACCTCCGCAATCAATCGTCTGCCAATGCCAAGTGATTGGTGCTCAGGCAGGATCCCGAGGGCTACGATTATCGTGGCGTCATCTAATTCTTCGGTTGAAACGAACCCGACGAACTTGTTTTTCAACCTCGCTACGTATCCTGGGAGTTCTGATACGTTGAATTCTCTGTCAAACGTGAGCTGTTCTTCTTCGCCCCAGAAGGTTCTGACGAATTTGCTGATGGATCCCTTGTCCCCGTTGGACTTCTGGGTAATTGTGTAAGTCGGCTGGACCTTTTTCTCGTGATTTGGACAGATTGTTCTGAGTTGGGTGTGTTCTCCGCAGAGAAGTTGTCCGCAAACGGCACACTTGTACACGGCGTCTCTTGTGCAGTAGCGACACTTCAAACGTTCTTCCTCCTGTCTGTGATGTTCTGTCAAAAAGTATATAACAACAGAGCTTCAGTTAAGCTAGAAAAGTGTTTGAGGGAGTTTGGCAGATGTGCGTGTTAGGCAAAGACAAGTTGAAAGAGCTTATCGACAATTACAGAGTTGTTTATCCTTACGATTTTAATCTGCTAGATGGTGACGGGTACATACTGACGGTCAGGGAGGAGACGACTCTTCACTATCTGGAGCACAGGAACCTGATATCTCATGAAGTGATCTTTGTCCCGCCAAACTTCGTGGCGCATCTCACAGCCAAAAGTAAGTACGGGCGTCTGGGGCTCTCGTTCCTGAACGCTGCCAAAGTTCACAGTGGATTCGTAGGAAGACTGGCGCTGGAGCTGGTGAACCTTAGCAACGATCATCATCCTATCACCATCAAACGTGGAGATCCCTTCATGCACGTGGAGTTCGTGACGAGAGAAGGAGAGCCTTCACCGTACATGGGCGAGTACCAGTTCCAGTACATGAGCGAAGATGAGATGCAGATGTACGTTCCAATCATGAAAAAAGTGTTTCCGAACTACGACGAGCTAGGCAAAACTTGGTTCAAGAACAAGAGACTTCTAACTTAGGACATTTTCGCGCGCCCTGACAAGTTGACTTAGAATTCATATTTCTAGGTCAGAAAGTAAATCAGTTATCTGAATAAGTATGCTTAGTCTTGACTGTAAAATGTTTAAATATCGCGGCTAAAGGTAAGCTAAGGGGAAAAACCATGCGAGCCAAAAATTATAGAGCCGTAAAAGGACAGAACTACACGAGAAGAGAGTTCGTCAAAGGTTTTCCACAGCCTAAGATCACCAAGTTCACTATGGGCGACACGAAAAGCAAGTTCGAGTACGAAGGGAAACTGATATCCCTTGAAGCGGCTCAAATTCGCCACAACGCTCTTGAAGCTGCGCGTGTGGCTACTAACCGCATGCTGATGGAAAAACTCATAGACAAGTACCAACTGCAGGTTTATCCTTACCCGCACATCATACTTCGCGAAAACAAGATGATTTTCGGTGCACACGCAGACCGTCTTCAGGACGGCATGCGCAGGTCTTTTGGGAAACCGATAGGAACGGCTGCACGGGTCAGGCCTGGTCAGACGATTATCAGTGTTTTCGTTAATCATGACGCTGTTGACCTTATGAAGGAATGTTTGAAACGTGGGAGCGCAAAGCTTCCTATGCCTTGTAAAATAACGATTGAGAAGTTGAACATCGTAGAGGCGAACCCCGTTGACTGAAATGAAAAAAGATCTGGTTCTCTGGTTTGAAGATCTGAGAAAAACGGACATCCCGTCAGTTGGAGGAAAAAACGCAAACCTCGGAGAAATGACGAGCGCTGGCATACCAGTTCCGCCTGGCTTTGCGATCGCGGCCTATGCATACAAGAAATTCATCGAAGAAACTAACATAGCAAAGAAGATTTACGAGATTATCGATGAATCGGTAACGGACAAGAACGATCCGGCGCAGTATGAAGTGGCCTCTATAAAGATCCGCGAACTGATCGAGTCGACCTCGATGCCTAAAGAAATAGAAAACGCTGTCAAGAACGCCTACGAAGAGCTGAACAGAAAATTGAACATAAAAGACACGTTTGTGGCAGTCAGGTCGAGCGCAACAGCCGAAGACTTGGCAGACGCGTCTTTCGCGGGGCAACAAGAGACCTTCTTGAACGTTCGAGGAGTCAAAGGCGTTCTCCAAAACACCGTGAAATGCTGGTCCAGTCTGTTCACTCCACGTGCAATCTTTTACCGCAACGAGAAAGGCTTCGCACACGAAAAAGTCTTCATCAGCGTTGGGGTGCAGAAAATGGTTAATTCTAGAGCCGCAGGCGTCATGTTCACGTTGAACCCCGTCACGGGGGACACCTCCCAAATCGTTATCGAGGGCAATCACGGTTTAGGCGAAGCCGTCGTGTCAGGATCAGTGACACCGGATGATTTTGTTGTTGATAAAGAGTCAATGAAGATAACAGAGAGAAGGATCGCCAAAAAGACGATTCAATACATTAGAGACCTGAAGACCGGGCACACGGTGCATGAGGAAGTGCCCCTCGAGATGCAGGAGGTGCCGTGCGTAACTGACGAAGAGATCATCAGATTAGCAGAGTTGGCCAAACGGATCGAGAAGCATTATGGTAAACCTCAGGATATCGAGTGGGCAATTGACCGCGATATTCCGACCGCTCCAGCAAACACGTTCATAGTTCAGTCTAGACCCGAAACGGTTTGGAGCCAGAAGACCTCGGAAGAGACAGCCAAGGGCGAAGGCGAAGAAGTCAAAACGCCTGAACTCAAAGTCGTCGTGAGAGGAATAGCCGCTGGCAGACGAGGCTTCGGAATCGGCGTCGCCCGAGTCGTGTCAAGCCCGCAGGAAGCTGCCAAAGTGATGAAGAAAGGCGACGTGCTTGTCACAGACATGACCAACCCTGATTACGTGCCTTTCATGAAGCTTGCCGGGGCAATAGTCACCGACAAGGGCGGAGTAACATGCCACGCAGCGATCGTCAGCCGCGAACTGGGCATACCTTGCGTCGTGGGAACCGAAAATGCTACGCAGCTCATGCTCACCGGAAAGGAGTACACGGTTGATTCGAGAAGCGGCGTCGTGTATGAAGGCGCAGTAGCAACGTTGACAGCGCAGCTTACCTCAGCCTCAGCAGCAGGTGCAGGTCAAGCAGCCGCAGGCGGAATGTTCCAAGCTGTGCCAACAACCGCAACCAAGATTTACATGAACTTGGGTGTGCCCGAAAAAGTCGAAGATTACAAGGACCTCCCGTTTGAGGGGATCGGTCTGATGCGCATGGAATTCATCCTGGCGAGCTACATTGGCACTCACCCGCTTGAGTACGTGGAATCGGGACGAAGCCAAGAGTTTGTTGACAAGCTTGCAGAGGGAATCGCGACGGTGGCGAGGGCTATACAGCCGCGGCCTGTTGTCGTTCGATTCAGCGACTTCAAGACAAACGAGTACAGAGACCTCAAGGGCGGGGACAAATACGAGATTGTGGAAGCCAACCCGATGCTCGGCTGGAGAGGTTGTAGCCGCTACATCAGCAAGTGGTACGAGAAAGCCTACAGGCTCGAGTGTCAAGCAATAGTCAAGTGTCGAAAGGAATGGGGACTCAAGAACGTTTGGGTGATGCTTCCAGTGGTACGTACGTTGTGGGAAGCCAAAGCTGTTCTTGAAATAATGCGGCAAGAAGGCCTAGAAAGAACGAAAGACTTCAAAGTGTGGTTCATGGCTGAAACACCGTCGATCGCAATAATGGCTGACGAATTCTCGAAGCTGGTCGATGGATACTCAATAGGCTCAAACGACATGACTCAAGGAATACTCATGATTGACCGAGACTCGGAACGTCTGGGGCAGATGGGGTATTTTGACGAAAGAGACCCAGCCGTGGAAAGAATAATAGCGCACCTGATCAGAGTAGCGCACGAAAACGGGGCAACAGTCTCAATATGCGGAGAAGGCCCATCGAACCTTCCCGATTTCGCGGAGTTCCTGGTAAGAGTCGGCATCGACAGCATATCAGTAAACAACGACGCGGTGATAGCGACGAAGAAGCTCGTTGCAAGCATAGAACAGAAGATCGTTCTCGAAAGGCTCACAGAGATAAACGAGAGAGCCCAAGGACACCCATTGAAGAAGCCAGTTCAACCGTGGGAATGGAACCCATAAGAAGAACCCAGACCCATTCTTCATTTTGACCAAAGCATACATTCAGCAGAAATGTGGATGTGCTGTAATGAAAGATTTTGATTTGGAAGAGGAAAGAATCAAGCAAGTAATCCAAAAACTCGGAGCCAAACGCGTCTTGATACAGGTTCCAGAAGGCCTGAAGCCTGAAGCCCCGCACATCGCGAAAACGATCGAAAAACTCGGGGTGCAGTCAATTATCTCGGCAGATCCGTGCTACGGCGGCTGTGACCTGGCCATAGCGGAGGCTGAAAGCCTCGGGGTTGACCTGATAATTCATTATGGACACACAAAGCTCGTGAAGTACGAGCGTGTTCCAACGCTCTACATAGAAGCACGCGCGACGCTTAAGGTCGATTCTACGGTTGAAAAAGCGTTGCCTCTCCTGGAGAAATGGCGCAAGATAGGGCTTGCCACGACTGTTCAGCACGTTCAAACTTTGGACGAGGTCAGGGAAACGCTGATTCGCGCTGGCAAGACGGTGGCAATCGGAGATACCAGACGGTTAAGCTATCCAGGCCAGGTTATTGGATGTGATTACAGCAACGTCATTTCGATAGCGAAAGACGTTGAAGCCTTTCTGTTCATAGGTGGTGGACAGTTCCACGCTTTAGGCGTGGCCCTCTCAACATCAAAGCCGACGATTGCGGCGGATCCGTTTGATCAAAGGGCGTTCTCTGTCGACGCTGAAGCACAGAAAATCTTCAAACAGAGATGGGGATGCATAGAAGAGGCAAAGAAAGCGAAGAACTTTGGCGTTCTGGTCGGAATGAAAGCCATGCAGAAAAGGCTGGATGAAGCCTTGGATATCAAGAAGAAACTCGAAGAAAATGGAAAAACCGCGTATCTCCTGGCCGCCAAAGAGATTACACCAGAAGTCCTGATGGAATTTCCGAATATCGATGCCTTCGTGAACACCGCTTGCCCAAGAATTTCATTGGATGATGCCTCTAAGTTCAAGAAACCAGTTTTGACGACTAACGAAGCATTGGTGATTATCGACAAACTCTCTTGGGAAGAGCTATGCAAGAAAGGCTTGCTAGAAAGCTAGACCTCGAACTGATGCTTTCAAGGGTCAAGCCTCACCCGACGCCGACGCCAAGTTTGGAGCAATACACCATCTCTGCTCAAGCAGCCGCAACAATGCTCTACTTGGCCGCCTACGCAAAAGGGGACATAGTCGGGAAATGCGTTCTAGACTTGGGCTGCGGAACAGGCAGGCTCGCCTTGGGAGCAGCATTCCTCGGCGCAAAAAGCGTTGTCGGTGTAGACATAGACAGAAAAGCTGTGAGAACCGCTTATCAGAATGCCCTAGAAGCAGGACTAAAGCAAAAGGCACAGTGGGTTTCAGGAGACGTTGATTCTGTTCACGGAACCTTTGACACTGTGCTGCAGAACCCGCCTTTTGGCGTCCAAAAACGCGGGGCAGACAGGAAATTCATAAAAAAAGCTTTAGAACTCGGGACCGTAGCCTATTCTCTTCACAAAAGACCTGGTCACGACACTAATCTTGCTAGAAAACTCAACGCGAGCACCGACGGTGTTTTGGCTGTTCCTCCGTCGCCTTTTGTGAAGGAATTCATCGAGGAAAACGGGGGAAGAGTCCAGGCTGTTTATGCTTTGCTGATGACTATCCCCCGCATGTTCGAGTTTCACACTGAAAAGAAACATGACACTATCGTGGATTTGTACATAATGCGAAATAGATGAGGTACTCAGGCAAAACTACTAATCCTTGTGATAGGTTGATGGAGATTGCATGCGCCCAGGCGAATCAAAAGGTTTATTGAGAGGCTAAGAAAGTAGAGTTATGATCGTTTAGGATTTGGCCTCAACAAGAGATGCCTACGCATTTGTGTTGGAGCTAATCGGAAACAAGAAAAGGGTTTGGAATGACTTCAAAATCCAATGAACAGAAAACTGGTCAGCTTGTTGTGCCTGGAGATCGCATCGGCGTCATCGAAGAGTTCATCCCGGACGATGGAACTTTTGTCAGAGACGGCGTGATCTACTCTAAAGTTGTGGGTCGGGTTTTAATTGATCTCGCACGCAAACGAGTCACAGTTCACCAGCTTACTGAGGGCGCAAGAGTGCCCATTACAGGAAGTACAGTCGTAGGACAAGTTTCGAATGCACAAAACGAAACCGCAGGCGTCCGCATTTTTGAAATAGAAAACGACAAAGTTAACGGTGCTTTCGCGGGTATACTGCACGTTTCAGACGTGCAGATGCGATACGTGGACTCGATGTTCGACGTGTGCAAGGCGGGAGACGTGATCAGAGCCAAGGTGATCAGCGAAAAAAACAGAACTTATCATCTGTCAACGAAGGACAGGAACTTGGGCGTCGTCTATGCTTTCTGCTCGAACTGTGGTACGTTGCTGGAGCCAAGAAGACAAGGCATGCACTGTCCGAAGTGTGGGCGAGTTGAAAGACGTAAACTTGCTTCAGATTATGGTGCAGGATTGATTGAAGGCAGGAAAGGTGAGGACGAAGATGAAGGTTAACGTGCTCATAAAGAGTCCAACCGAGCTTAAGATCGAGGTTGAAGGGGCGGGTCACACGCTCTGTAACCTGTTACAGAAGAAATTGTTGGAAGAAGAAAACGTTGATCTTGCGGGTTACGATATTCCGCACCCTCTTGCACCAATCTCGATAATATATGTCCGCACGAAGGGCAGGGTCAAACCCGAACAAATCTTGAAGAACGCCATAGAGAAAACTCGGGAAATGAACAAGGAATTTGGAAAAGAGTTGGCCAGGGCGCTTAAGGAAAAGTAACTCTTTCTTTTGCTGCGACGAGCAGGCGAGTCAACGCCTCGACTGGATCGCCGATTTTTCTGATTGTGTTAACAGCCTCGTCCAGGCGTAGACAGTTGTCGAGCCAAGCATAGACCGCCAAGGCTTCTGCTGCATCCGCGAGCGAGTGACGCGACATTCTCGAAGGCAAGTACTCTCTAAGCCCAGCCTTTCTGAAAGCTTCTGCAAGAATGCTTCCCTTCACTTTGGTACCTTCAGGCTCCCCTTTTTTGTTGGACAGGGCCAGTGAATAGACGAAGTTGATATATGAGTCGCCGAGAGACGACAATCCGCGATCGGCTAAGACTTCGCCCAAGCTTTTGCGTCTCCAAGAAAATGAGCAAGCTACTTTGTGCTCCTTCATGCCAAACCCACCAAATCAGACTTCACCTTAAGTTAATAACCCATACTCTCCCATGATGCGTCTGCCTATAGTCTTGCCGATTTCTTTCAGTGCAGTGGAGGAACTTCTTAATATTCCAGCAACGCTCAACCTAATCAGGTTCGAGCAGGGAGGCTCAAGATGTCAAGGTTCAAGACCAAAGCCAAGAAAATAGTTGAAGTCGCTGGCTTGAAATGGACCCCGATTGCAGGGAAATTTTCGACTCATCCAGATAAAGCTGGGGATTCTGGCAGAAAACTCAGCATATGCGACGCCCTTAACTTGGTCAAGCGTCGGAACCTCGTTCTTTCCCTCTCCAAGGAGAATTGTGTTTGTCCAGGTGGCAGACACTTCACTGGCCTGGAAATTGTTCCGTTAGAAACAATCGCCCCAGCCCTGATAACAAAGAGACACAAGGTCTATGAATCAACGAAAATCGCTCTGGATTCGATAAGTAAACAACCGCAGCCTGTGAATAGAGGCGAATTCCTCACGCTGGGCCCTCTTGAAAAGTTTGAGACGGATCCTGATTTTGTCTTTCTTATTGCCAACCCCGCGCAGGCTGACAGAATTCTTGGGCTGATTTCCTTCAAGGGCGCTGAGCCTTTCATGTATTATCCTTCGAGCAGCATATGCTCAACGATAACTAATGTCCTGGCGAAGGGAAGACCTGAAATTAACCTCATCTCGTTTTTTGAAAGAAGAGCGGGCAAGTGGTCTCCGAACGAGCTTGTACTTGCGATGCCTTTGAAGGATTTTGAGGCAGCAGTGGAAAATTTCTCCCGTTCTGGGTACGGACACACAGAAACATCCAAAACATGAACGGGTGAGACGCTGATCCCACCTGAGTTCGTTGCCACGCTCAAATTTTCCGAATCAAATTGAAGTTGTCCATCCAACGAAAAAAAGGCAACATCACAAATAACTTAACAGTATCCTGTTGTATAGAATGGAAAGTGTCTGAGGAGTTGCCTTGCCCCCGAAGAAGTTCCGCATAATCAAGCCTGAAATCCGTGTTCTTGGCGTTGATGACGGTGTGTTCGTTCCCCACTCGAAGGGTTTCGCGCCGATCATCGGAGTGGTTTTTCGGGGAGGATACTGGCTTGACGGTGTGATGAGCACCAGAGTCAAGGTGGACGGTTTTGACGCCACGGAGAAAATCGCGCAGATGATAATGAATTCACCACACCGCAAGCAGCTGCGGGTCGTAATGCTTGACGGAGTCACGTTCGCAGGCTTCAACGTTGTCGACATTAGGAAACTTAACCGTAAAACGAACCTTCCGGTAATTGCGGTGACGCGGGACAGACCCGACTTCGCGGATATTCATAGAGCGTTGAAGAATTTGCCTGACCCCGAGAGACGCTGGAGAGCGGTTCTCAGTGCAGGAGACATCTTTGCGGTCAACACTAGAGGCAGGAAAGAGAAAGCGTACATGGAGATAAGTGGGATTCTGGAGGAAGATGCTCGGACAATTCTGAAGGTAACGTCGACGAGGAGCAGCGTGCCCGAGGCTTTGCGGGTAGCGCACCTCGTGGCTTCTGGCGTGAGCAAAGTGTAGCTCTGCTGTTTGCTTGAACCAGAAAACATTTAAAAGAGACCTTGCTATGGCTAATGAAACGAATAATGGGGAATGATTCTATGGAATTTTGCCCGAAATGTGGCACTCGACTTATTCCAAAAAAGACAAAGAAAGGAAAGGAAGAATCATTGGTCATGGCTTGCCCCAAGTGCGGTTACAAGAAACCTTCTGCAGGAAAGAAGGTGGAGCCGAAAGTTGCCAAGGTGATCCAGCATAAACCGCAATCCCTCGTGGCAGTTATTGGAAAAGAAGAGCAGAAACTGAGGACGCTTCCAACCGTCAGGATAGAATGCCCAAAATGCGGGAACAACTCGGCTTACGTCTGGCAGGTACAAACAAGGGGCGCAGACGAATCTTCAACACAATTCTTGCGCTGCACGAAATGCAGCTACACATTCAGAGAATACTCGTAAACAATGTGCGTCTAAGGGAGAAGTACTCACAGCAGTTTGAAGCTGAGAGAAATTAGGCTACTCTGAAGCGTATTTGAAGAACTATGATGCAAGCGCACGCTAAGGTTTCGACTATGTCACGGAGTTTGACGGAGAAAAGCTGTTCAGGAAACGCGAACAGATTACCAATTCTTTTCTTCTGGCTTTTCCCATAGAAGGAAAAAATGGAGGTTATGTTGGGCTTGTTATGGTTGTTTTTGGCGGCACCGCAAGCGGTGTTCTTCTTCTCGCTAAGAAGACTAGTACTCCGATGCTCATGATTAGAAAACCCAATGCGAAGATGAGCCAGGCGTATCCTTGCATCATGAGCAAGTTGCCGCTTCCCTGCAGAATCGATGCGATGGCGTCTTCAAACGTGGACCATTTTGATGTTTCATTTGACCAAGCCTGCTGTATAGAGTCCAACGAGTTCTTGTAGTAGGCCGCGGCTTTGCTGAAGTCTCCTCGCATATAACTGGCGCTTGCCAGTGTCTTGGCGACATTCGACTCCTGTAGCAGTTGCCTCGCGTTCGCTGTCAGAAATGGGATGCCGTTGAAATTGCTGGTCGGGTATGCGTTCACTTGTTGTTCGTAATCATTCGCCGCTGCTTGATCTGTGGAAAACACGGCGAAACCGTTGCCATTCATGGTCCAACTGTTTGTTATCCTTTTAGGGCCGGTTGTACTGTTCACGCTCTCCACGTAGATTGTGTAGCCATGCGTCACCAGGTTGGATGCGAACAACGCAGACGGAACTGTGAAGTTTATCACGAAAACGTGTGCCTGAGAACTGGCGATGCCAAACGGATTATCCGGGCTGCACTCACTTGAAGTGTAGTTTACGCCCCAATCGAAACCCACCTTCACAGCGGAAACGTTCAGCTGACCAAGATAAATGTCGTTCGAAACACCTACAACTAAAAATGCCGACGTGTTTTCCTCATATGCTGTAACTGATGAGCCGTAGAAGGGATCATACTGGTTCCGAACAACCGTAGAGATCCAGTTGTAATTGTTAATCGAAGCCCTTCCTACTGGTGTGGTCAATCCGGCAACCAAAACAGCAGCGCACAAGACTATGCACATTGTAATTGTTATTTTCATCTTTCTCACGTTCTATTTGGGTTTGAACGCAATCCAAATTGTACCTCAAGGTTAATATAACTTTAGCAGCCGCGCACGCAAGGACAGAGTCTCTGGTGCGATTTGCTACAATGTTCTTCTGAGTCAACATGAGAGATGTCGCCATATGTGTTTGAAGAATTACCTCCTCAAACCCAGTTGTTCAGAACTCAAAAACAGAAAAGTCTTCTACTCTTCCTCATACTATATTACAGAAAATCAGTTTGGGAAATTGAAGATTGTTATGTCCATGATTTTCCATAGTTTGCCGCCAGAATTATGGCGTCATAGATATCTATGATTTCATCATTGTTGATGTCAACGTTTGAATCCCAAGATGATGTGGAATCGGGGAAACGTCGAAGTGATTCGCCAAGATGATTGCATCATAGATATCAACGATCTTGTCTCCGTTGAGATCTCCCGGGATAGTGATGAAAACCCAGTTGCCGTTCATAGAATTGTCATTCAAGTCGGTTTCACCCTCTAAGGGCGCAATGCGAACGCTCAAGCTATAGTTGCCTTTCGCCAGACTAGCAAGGTCCCAATCGCTAGAATAGATAATGGAATTGTTGCTTCTGAGCATGAATGTCTGATATCCGATGAACGTGTCATTGGCATAGAAAGATGGCGTTGAGCTCTTCGATTTTGCTGCCCTGATTTTCAAGATAGCACAGTCACGTTTGTAGAGAATCCTTGTCCAACGATTGTTTTTGAAGATGAAATGTTCAAAGCTGCCGCATCGGGCGGAGTCCAAGGATTCATCAATGGATAATGGTCTATGTTATTCGCATCTATGAGATAGGGAGTGTCTCCGATTCCATCACCGCCAATCTGGTCTTGAGCTGGACCCAGATACAAGTCTGTGCCGTTGTAGTCGCTCCAGTAGTTTCCACCTGAAGGATAGTCGTTTTTCCATATGTTTGTTGATTGCGTATACATTTGGACTTGTTGGACATTATTAATCAAGTTGTTATGGTATATCGTGTTGTTGAATGATACGTCTATCAAGATGCCGCACGAGCCCGCTGAAATGTTGTTCTGCGTTACGAGATTGTAGTCTGTTGCGGTGAACTCGATGCCATATTGATTCTCGGCAAATTGGTTCCTGGTTATCGAGTTATTGTTAGAAGAGTAGATGAGAAGTGTGCCGCAGGTGTTCTTGAAAAACGTGTTTTCTATGAGGCTGTTGTTTGAAGAGTATCGGCAGCCGATGCCGTAAATGTTGTCACTTGCATTGTTCATTTCTATTGTGCTTTTGGCCTCGCCGACAAGACTTACTCCATACACGTTTTCTGCGAGCTTGTTGCCTTTAACTACGGAGTTACTTGAGTAAGCCAGCAATATACCTTGGTGATTGTGTGACAGCGATAGTTTTTCGACCGTTATGTCTCTAGAGTCCACGACCGCCACGTATCCAGCATCTGGAGGAATTATTTCGCCAGTGCGGTTGACCCAATAATAAATGGGTTTGCCGTCGACAGTGTTCGAAGTGTCTACTTCTTGGATGAAGTCTTCAAGTGTCTCTCCGAATACTCCAAAGTTGTATTCGTTCCCTGTCATCGCGTTGTTCGCAAGCGTGTTATTTGGTGAACTTCCAAGAAATGCCTTCGGAGTTGTTAATGATGCGGTAGTCGGTAAGATGGTTGCTTTCAGAAGAGGCGTCTATGGCAATTCCGCGTTCCTCGTTGGATTCAAAGGAATTGCGGATTATTGTATTATTAAATGCGTTTTCCACCCAGAGCCGACTATTGTTTTGAAAACGGTTTGTAAGGGACACACAGCCGGTTACGTGGTCGAGTCCAACGCAGGCATCCGCCCAAGTGCCTGAATGTTGAACTGTGAAGCCACTCAAGGTTACGTTGTTCGCACTCAGTGCTACGACACTGCCAGTGTCGCTTCCATCAATTATCGTAGAGCCTGCATTTTCCCCGACTAATGATATTGTTTTGTTTACGATGACATGCTCGTAATAAGTTCCACTCCTGACGAATACTGCGTCTCCATCGTTTGCAGCATTGATTGCTTCTTGAATTGTTGAATAATCATCCGGAACCACGATGACTTTGGCTCCGGTCATGTCATAGTTGAGTGTAAATTGGCTGTCTGAATCGTTTTCATAACTGCCTAGATATGGAGAGTAAGTTCTAACGCAAATCTTGCTCCCTCCAGGACAGAACTGGAGTATTCTGAGCCATCCGTTTCCCCCGTTTATCCTGTCTTGATAATCTGCGAGGAGCTGGTATACTGTATGTCCATTCACCGCGTCTGCTCTTTCGGCCTCAGCGTGATTGTGACCGCAAAGAACCAGGAAGATTCTGTCTGCGTGCGGTGCAATTAAGCTATCCCATATTCTCTGGCCGATGTCTGTTCGGGTGCCGTCAACATTTAGGTAGCTGTGGGTCGTTACAATCACTCGTCTATTAGGAAAGTTTTGCAGCGTGCTATTGGCCCATGCTAGAACTTGGTCACTAGGTTGATATTGAAGGTGGAAAATCAGATAATCATCCTGACCACCTCGAAAGAGCTCGAAATTGTTGCTATTGTCGTTCTGATAGGCTCCGCCGTACCAACTCCTGCCGCTGAATCTGCTGTAGTTGAAATATATGTTATAATTGGCCACGTTTCCAGGCGATCCATCGTGGTTTCCCGGCAAGACGCCGTAGGACACGTTTCCAACGTCAAGCCTGCTCATGCTATTGTTCGCGTTGTTCCACTCACTGAGTGAACCATAATCATTGACTATGTCTCCTTCATGCGTGACAAACATTATGTTCATACTCTGCGCATTGTCAGCGATCCATCGTGTTTGGTTATAAAAAATATCAGGGTAGCTTGCAGAATAGAATTGTGTATCTGGAAGAGCTATAATTGAGAAGTTTGTGGCCATCTCCGTTCCTGACAGGGAGGTCGGAACGTTCACTGGGATTCCACCGAAGGGTCTCGATCCAGCACTGTAATGAACCGCAACTGATGGCAGAGTCACCATCAGCAACACCATCAGGATCCAGACCGATAGTCCTTTTTTCAGCACTTCCTTTCTCCAGTATTTAGATAGTGAAATCTGCAAATATCATTTGCGGACAAATCTTCTATAGACACTGAAAGCTTTCAAGCCCAATTTTACCATCATATTGGAATCGGAGGTAACAATATGACCGAAATTAAAAACGAGTCCGAAGGCTCTTGCGTTGCACGAAATAGCGCGCGTGAGGAGAAAGCAAGAATCAACAGGTCAAGAGGACCACGGGCAATCACGTCAACTAACAAACTAACCAATTCGCGCGCGCGAAGCGAGTTGTTACACTTTGCCATTCTTTCAACATTGCTCAAAATTCGACTATTAAAATTGTTACAAAAGGATGATCTTTTACGCTGAGTCTCGTAGCGCGCGCTATTGCAGACAGACCCGACCCGCGCGCTATAATAGTACGAGGCGTAAATGCTATTATTACTGAACCAAACAAGGAAGTGCAGCCATGAAAGCTCTCGTGCTAAGCGGAGGCAAAGGAACCAGACTGAGGCCGCTCACTTTCACGTTGGCTAAGCAGCTTATCCCAGTTGCCAACAGACCCATACTCGGCTACGTCCTCGACCAAGTCAAAGAAGCGGGGATAAAAACCGTAGGCCTCATCATAGCCCCGGAAACCGGAAACTACGTAAAAGACTACGTAAAAGATGGCCAAGAATGGAGCTTCAACGTCACTTTCATACCGCAAGAGCCACTGGGCCTGGCACACGCGGTCAAAACCGCCCAAACCTTTCTGGGCCAAGACGACTTTGTTATGTGCCTAGGTGACAACCTTCAAGGCGGAGGCATAACCGCGCTCGTGAAAAAGTTCAAAGACGAAAACCTCGACGCTCTTATACTGCTCAAAGAAGTGGATGAACCCACCAAGTTCGGCGTCGCTGTCCTGGACAAGAACGGTAACGTCATCAGACTCGTAGAAAAACCAAAAGAACCACCGAGCAACCTCGCCATCGTGGGCACATACCTCTTTTCCAACAGAATCCACAAAGCCATAACAAAAACGAAACCATCATTTAGAGGTGAACTTGAAATCACCGACGCTATCCAACAAATGATAAACATGGGCTTCAACGTTAAAGCTGAAATCTTGGAAACATGGTGGCTGGATACAGGAAAAAAGGACGACATCCTCACAGCCAACGCAAGAATCCTCGATGAATACATACGACGGGACGTCAGAGGGAAGGTGGAGAATAGCTCCATTGAAGGAAGGGTCAAAATAGAAGAAAGCGCGAAAATTGCGAACAGCACTATCCGAGGCCCCTGCATCATAGGAAAAAACACGACAATTCAAGACTCATTCATAGGACCATACACCAGCATAGGTGACCAAACGCAAGTCACAAACAGTTCCATCGAATACAGCGTAATCCTCGAAAACGCAGTAATAACGGGAATTGAAAGACTCGAAGAAAGCCTTTTAGGAAGAAACGCCAAAATTCTTAGCATCAAGGAACATAAGGCACTGAGACTCCACGTAGGCGACTACTCAGAGGTAGAATTATGAAAGAGTACGATCTCAAAGGCGTTAAAACACACGAAATAAACGTCATACCCGATGAAAGAGGTTTCTTTACCGAAGCCCTGAGACAAGATTGGAAAGACCTGCTTGAAGAAGACTGGATCACGCAGGCAAACGTTAGCAAGAGCTACCCAAACATGGTCAGAGCTTGGCACAAACATGAAAGAGGACAAATAGACACGTTCCTCGTGCTTGAAGGAGCCATGAAAATCTGTGCCTACGAGGAGCAAACTGGAAAAATGGCTGAAATCGTAGGCAGCGGCGAAAAATTGACTCTAGTAAGAATCCCAGGAAAATACCTTCATGGAACAAAAACCGTGAGCGATGAACCCTCCCTCACGGTCTACTTCGTCACGCGTCTCTATGACTACAAGAACCCGGATGAAATCCGCCGACCGTGGAACGATCAAACAATAATCCCCACCGAAATAAATGGCAAGAAGAACGATCCACGGGTCGGCAAACCATGGGACTGGTTTAGCCCTCCACACAAATAGAGGCGAGAGCCGAATGCACGTACTCGTAACCGGCGGTGCAGGATACATAGGCTCAATTCTCTCAAGAACTCTAATTGAGAAAGGCCACAGAGTAACAGTTCTGGACAGACTGTTTTTTGGAACCGGTCCACTAGAGGATATCATGGACAAGATAACCCTAATCAAGGATGATGTTAGAGACTTTGAACCGTCAATTCTAAACGGCATAGATGCCGTTTTGGACTTGGCCTCGCTATCAAATGACCCCAGCGGCGAACTGGACCCACAGAAGACTCTCGAAATAAACTACAAGGGAAGAGTAAGAGTGGCCAAACTCTCCAAGACTCACAAGGTCAAACGATACGTTCTAGCCAGCACCTGCAGTGTCTATGGCTTCCAAGAGGGAAACTTGACTGAAGAGTCTCAAGTGAACCCGCTGACCACATACTCAAAAGCAAACGTTTATGCCGAAAAAGAAATCTTGCCACTAGCCGACGGACACTTCACAGTGACTGCCCTCAGGCAGGCCACCGTGTACGGACTTTCGCAACGAATGAGGTTCGACCTTGCTATTAACGGAATGGTCTTGGGGTTCTTCAAGAATCGGAAAATCCCGATAATGAGAGATGGCCAACAATGGCGTCCATTTGTGCACGTCAAAGACACGACCAACGCCTTCATCAAAACTCTAGAGTCTGAACCAGAGCTTGTCAATGGACAAGTATTCAACGTGAGCAGCAACGAACAAAACGTGCAAATCTTTGACCTGGCCAAGCTTGTAGCTGAAGCTGTCAACCTGCCCTTCAACTATGAATGGTACGGTACACCTGACAAAAGAAGCTACAAAGTAAGCTTCGACAAGATTAACAAAACCCTGAATTACAGGACAGCATACACATTGAAACAGGGAGCAAAAGAAGTTTTCGACGCTCTCCAAAACGGGAGAATAAACCCGGACGATCCAAAGACAATAACAGTGAAGTGGTATAGCCATCTTTTGGAAATGCACAATTTCCTCAAAGATGTCGAGAAAAATGGGACGTTGCTATGAGAATAGTGATCATCGGGTCAACTGGTCAGCTGGGCACGGATCTCATGAAGTCCTTTCAAGCTGCAGATGAAGTCATAGGTTTGACACATCAGAACTTCGAAGTCACGACCTACGACAGCTGCCTCAAACTGAAAGAACTCAGCCCAGACGTTGTCATAAATACAGCCGCGTTTCACAGAACCGACCAATGCGAGGACGAACCCCTGAAAGCTTTCTCTGTAAACGCTGTCGGAGCAAGAAACATAGCGCTAGTCTCAAAAGAAATGAACGCCACAACCGTATACATAAGCACAGATTACGTTTTTGACGGCTCCAAAACCGAAGCCTACAACGACACTGACCCACCAAACCCGATCAACACCTACGGAATCTCCAAGCTTGCAGGCGAACTCTTTACAAAACAAAACCCCAAGTACTACATAACAAGAGTCGCAAGTCTTTTCGGAGAAGCGGGATCAAGCGGCAAAGGAGGCAACTTCGTAGAAACGATGATAACCAAAGCCAAGAGAAATGAACCCCTCAGCGTCGTCGACGATATGTGGATGAGCCCAACCTACACAAGAGACACGGCAGCAGCCATCCAGAGAATCATCAAATCAGGCATCGCACACGGAACCTACAACACAACAAATCAAGGCCAATGCACATGGTTTGAATTCGCGCAGGAAATATTCAAACAAACAGGTTTGACCCCTAACTTGACGCCCACAAAAACCAACCAACTACAGTACAAAGCCAAAAGACCCAAATTCTCAGCTTTAACAAGCACAGAGCTGCCAAAGCATCGTATAATGATGCCTGAATGGAGAGATGCGCTACACAGATATCTCGTCGAAAAAAAGCACATCAATCCCTAATAACTTAACAAGCATCACACCTCAGTCTTGAACGAACAGCAAAGAAGTACAGACCAGTTTCGCGAGCACGAGTGTACTTGAATCCCTCTTTTTAGTTGCGATAGAGTAAACCACACATTCGCGCGCGAATCGTAAACCGGCCTAGCGTTCTTCAGAAAAACCCAAAAAAACACATCCTTCAGAATGCCTGGAGAACTTTGCATATAACATATATAGAATTGTTTCACAGCAATCATCGTTGGCCTCGCGAGTGGAAATGGGGCTGAAGATTGAAGATTTCAGTAGTAATCAGAACCAGGGACAAGGAACGATATCTTGACGAGTTACTGGAAAGTCTGGCGGCCCAAACTGTTCGCGCGTCTGAAATAATTGTTGTCGACAACTATTCTACCGAAGAAAATCGCAGAACCATGGCGGAAAGTCTGGATGAAACCTCTCGAAACCGTTTCAGCGGTCTGGGGATGAGGCTTAAGCTGGTTACTCTGACGGACAGGGAATTCTCTCACGCTTATTCAACAAACTTGGGCGTCGACACTGCTGAGAACGAATTGGTCTGCATAACGAACGCCCACTCGCTTCCGGTATCTCTGACTTGGCTGGAAGATGGGTTAAGGCATTTTGAAGACCGCAAGGTTGCTGGGGTCAGCGGGTTTTTCATCCCGCACGAAGATCAGACCGTGGCCGGAAAACTGGACGCTCTGGTATACTATTTTGGCCAAAAAGTGGCAGCGCAAGAAGACTGGTTCTGCACAATAAGCAGTATCATTAGAAAACAACTTTGGAGGATCTATCCATTCGACGAGAACTTGCCGAAAATCGTTCCAGAAACCAGGAAGTACGGATTAGAAGATTACGATTGGGGCCAAGAGATGATGGCTCGAGGCTACAGAATTGTGGTGGACCCGTCGTTCAGCGTCTTTCACTCGCATACAAAAGGCCTAGATGAAGCAATGAGGAACGTGAAGAACTTTTTTGTTTACAGACGAATTCAGGAGAAGATACGAGCGTTTAGCAGGCCCAGAGGGTCATTCAGCAGAGTCTTCCAGATAAACTCAACAAGTCAAATATAGGTAGAAACCAGAATCAAAGGTTCTGAAAAGCCAAAGCCATCGAAGACCTGGGGCAGGAAGTTTTCCAGCAAGTGACTCGTTTAGAGGCGATTTACTTGGTTTTTCCAGTATGACGCTCTTGCTCGAACATGGCAAACGACGCCTTTCGTTTGGTCTCCATCTCTTTATCACTCATTTTGACTTGCTTCGAGATTGACCAACGGTGACCAAACGGATCGGCAAGCTGTCCGTAGCGCTCTCCCCAGAATTGATTTTCCATCGGCATCGTTACCTTTGCTCCTGCAGAAATGGCTTGTTTCCACAGTTTTTCCGCGTCCTTCGAAAAAATGTGAAGCGTCACGGTGCTGGCCCCAAGGGAGGTCGGTGATTTGACGTCGGAACCTGGGAACTCTTCAGACAACATTACTATCGAGTCGCCGATCTTGATTCGTGCATTCAGTATTCTTCCGTCTGGAAGAGGGTTTCTCCCGAGTTCTTTGGCGTTGAAAGCCTTCTTATAGAACTCGATGGCTTTTGCGGCTCCGCTGATCACGAGATAGGGTGTGACTGTGCGGAATCCTGAAGGAACAGGTCTGATCTCTTTTGACTTACTCATAACAACCAACTCTCAACTAGAGAAGTTCACCACTTAAATCTTGTCAATCTCATTGTTGAGTGATCGCAGAGCGTCTAATTGTCTTGATTTCTTGCGCAACGCGAGACATCCGAAAAACTATCGAATACAAGAATATGGAAGACGAAACAGCGTAAACCTTCACATCATGAAGACAACGTTTAAGCCCAAACGGAATTAAACATAACAAAACCTAGCTAGCGCTGGCGAAAGACTTTGGAAATCTGCGGATGTTCAGAATGGCTCTTGCAAAATGCTGGACCGGTCATCAGATATCGAACAGCAACCGAACTTCTGCAAAATGAAAACAAGAACCCGTCCCTAGAAAAAGAACTCCTTACGAGCAACCTTGTGCGGTTTTGGCTTGAAAACCTGAATCCTAACCCTGATAGAAAGACACTGCACGGAGCAAAAACTGAGAGTTACGAAAACGTGATGGGTAAACTCTATGAATTCGGCCTCAAAAAAGGAGAACCCGTCATCGATACAAGAATGAGACCGTTTCGTCGCTGGATGAAGGAGCAGATAAGGCTTCCAAACGAAGGCTACCTTCCTGTATTCTACCGCACATTAACCGCTGCATTCCTCGTGCTGACCGGATACTCGGACGATGAAGCAGTCAAGGAATGGGTTCTCAGAAGGTTGAACACGGTGTACGCTTTTGCGAAAGAAGGTAGCCTGAAAGAGGCCTACGTGTCTCAAACAAAGTTTCCGGGCTTTCCAAAGGGTTTCAGAAAAACGCCTCTCCTAAACCCAGAACTGTATCCTAATGATGAGTTGAAACTCCCATGGATACATGACATAAACGCATTCTTGCACGCGCCGTTCATCATGGAAGATGCAAACCTCAGAGAAAAAGTTGAAAGCATCGTCAAATTTGTCCTCACCCCAGCCTATCAACGCTTGCACGTCGGGTACGGAGTGGTTCGACACCAATCCGGCAGATACTACGCAATGGGTTGGAGCGTTCACGTGCCCGCATACTTCGAATCAAACGTTTCTTCAAAAGAAGCTGGACACCTGTTGCTTCTGCTGAAGCTGCTAAGTCCGTCAAAAGCCGCCAGAGAACACGCTTGGTTCAAGCGTTCAATACAGATGCTAACTCGATTCAAAGGCGAAAATGGTCTGATGAGTTTTCCTCAAGTATTCTTGCCTGAGAAACGATTTGGCTGTTGGATCCTGGGACATAGGATGGCGCTTGAGGAGAATCGAAGAGCCGAGAAAGCAATTCTATGCGAATCAACATTCAGGTTCCTCGAGATAACATCACGTAATGTGTGCGCATAACTAACCCGAACAAGAACCCTAAAAGGCCCGTCAACTTTAGCCTCACTTTCGTTTTCAACCATTAAAATCCTGTTTCCACACGCGAGTCAAAAACCTTGTATACGCCCTAAGGACAAATAGAGGGATGAGGAGGAGGAAAAAATGGATGAAGTAGATTTGGCGATTCTAGCAGTGACCGTAATCATCGTGGTCATCGTTCTAGCATGGTTGCTACAAGCATCAATACGACAAGTGAGACCGACGCAGAAAGGACTCGTGGAACGCATGGGCAAATACCATCGATTCGTACAGGGCGGCCTGACATTTTTGATCCCGTACATAGACAGAATTATCAAGGTCAACACGACCGAGCAAATGACACCTGTGCAACGTCAAGACGTCATTACTAGAGACAAAGTGTTCATGGGTGTAGACGCAGTTGTCTTCTACAAAGTCAAACTAGACGAGACAAGCGTAAAAGCTTCTGAGTACAGCGTGAACAACTACACCGTACAGATAGATACGCTTGCCCGCACGGTCCTCAGAGACATCATCGGCGGCATGGACATGACCGTCGCAAACACTTCAAGACACATCATCAATCAAGAACTAAAAGAAGCATTAGACGAGCAAACAGAGTGTTGGGGAATTGAAATCGTTCGTGCAGAAATCAAAGACTTAGAACCTCCAAAAGAACTGATTGCATCAATGGAATCCGTTCTAAAGGCAGACAATGACAGACAAGCCGCAGAGAAAACAGCGGTCGCACAGGCAACGCTGGCAACAGGACAGAAAAACGCTGCAATTCAAGTGGCCGACGGAGACAAACAGGCGGCAATTCTCAGGGCAGAAGGTCAAAGACAAGCAACAATCACCATAGCTGAAGGTGATGCCCAAGCCACAAAATTGCGCAATGAAGCCCTAACGACCTATTTCAAAGACAACGCAATCATATTCAAGCAGCTCGAAACAATCCAAGCATCATTAATGAACAACACAAAGATGATCATACCAGAAGGCAAAGCACTGACGCTAATACTCAACGAACAACAAAACTTCGCAAAAGAAGTATTAATCCCGATTCCAACGCAACCAACGAAGAAATAGCCAGACTAGTTCTCGATGCTGGCCAGTTAAGTAGTGTTCTCGTAGAATGAACTAGGCATGGCTCTGGACCATGAGTCTGGATGCGTATACTTGACCATTGGTGCTTTAGCTTCAGTCTTTTCTTCTTCGGCAGACAGGATTCTCTTCATCTTCGCCAAAAGCTCGCTGTGCAACTCTTCATCGTGGATAATCGTCTCAAGAATGCCCTTCAGATCTGCCACGTCTACATCGTAGGTTTCGCGTATCTCTTTTTCCATGTATTCAAGTGTCTTCAGCTGAACCAAACTGTAATACTCTTCGCCAAATGTGCTCTCCAAAATCGTCAGTTTCTTAACTAACGAAGGTGTGTTCAGACTGTGTGTCCTCCCTTCTTCGGCGATCTCCTGCAGAAGACGTTCGATCGTTGCACCGCTTTCACCAAAACGCTTTTCGCAGTCTTTTGTTTTCTTCTCAGATTTTGAGATACTCTCGCTTATTCCCTTCAAAATTGCTGAATGTTTCTGACTGTCATAAGCAATGTAAAGCAGCAAGGAATGAACCAAAGGTATGTCAACTTTGTCAGAGAGACGCTTGTAAAGCAAGAACGTCTTTTCCTCCAGAACACTGGAGCACAACAGAAAATCCGCAATGCTATCTTGCCTCTTTTTTACCATCACGATTCCCTAAAGCGGGTTAGTACCTAGGGATAAATGACTTATGAATTCGGAATTCTGGTGCCCGCTCTTTCACAATACAGATCGTGTGAGCAAGCGCAGTCTCTCTGAACAATATGCAATGGTCTAGAACGAGAACACAGGAAGGTCGCCGTTTTTCTGTTTAATCAGCTGCTTTTTCACTAAACCAGGGTTTCTTTTTGTTGCGCAGAAAAAGATGCCGACAGAAATCACGGAAAAAGCCCTAATGCCGCCCCGCTCTTCCTCATCCTATATTACAGAAAATACTGATTTCATCATTCATTATCAAGGCACGAGGGTTACGTAGTACACGCTCGTTCCATGACCAATTCCTTTGGCGCGCGCTACGAGAGATGAGGTTTTCCTAAGGAGCTACGTGCCGAAAATTCCTAATACAAGCTGCAGCAGAACAAGGTAAATGTGGCTGAGCATGAGGGTGGATATATGACAAAACCTTTAGCAACTTCAACTAGCAAACCTAGTGCGATCGTAGGGCCGAGTGCCTTTTTGACTTTGGCCGTCCCCGTCGTTGCGTTGATCGCAGCGTTGTTGAGTGGGAGTCTCCTTCTGTTGAATTATGTTCATGTGCTTATCGCCGCAACTTGGACGGGCATAGACCTGTTCATGGGTCTTGTGATGAGCAGGGTGATGCGGGGTCTCTCCCCGCAAAGCCGCGTTGAGGTCATAAGGAAGCTTGTGCCTATGATGCTGTTCTTTATGCCGGGGTTGGCCTCGGTCGGCATAACTGCTGGAATCTACCTAGCTGGTCGTTTGGGGTTAAGTTTCTCCTCCACACCAATAATCACAGCTATCGTCATTGTCGTTATCTTGTCGGTTCAAGGCTTTGGCCTGATATTGCCCAATGAAGTTCGCGTCCTATTAGAGCTCAGGAAGGCAAACCCGAACACGGAGAAGGTTGTGAAACTTGGCATGAGAAACATCTACTTTGCTGGTAGTCAGACAATATTCCAGATATCAATAGTATTCGTGATGGCCTACCTGGCCGTCATGTGATGAAGACTCTCTGCGAAGGATCTGCCTGAGATGGCAAGCGCGCGTTGAAGAAGTAAAGTAAGTGGAGTTCTTGGCGCACCGTTACTCCTTGAGTTCGAGCAGCCTTTGTTCGCGCTGTTAAAGGAGTGTTCAACAGTTAGAGGCCACTTAAGTCTAAACTTGATGAGTTCTTTCGTGTTTGCTACTAGCGCGCGCTATTCTTTCTGCTTACTTATATTTCACAACGTGCGGCAGTAGCGAAATTTGCTCTGTTAATCTTCTAGTCATTGATGAAGAAAATGTGGTTCATGCGCCAAAAAGATGGTCATGAGGACGATTTGTTTTTCTTCAACCTTGTGGAAAAATCTCTGCAGTAGCGCTCTAAACGGCTCAGCCTCCAAGTATTCGCCTTTTTCCAAGGCTTCATGTTCATATTTCTCAATAAAGTTGCCTATCGACAAGGGGTCTTTGTATTGGCGTACGAGAACTGTTGGCGTTAATATTGCTAATGTTCCACTCTGCTTCAGCACTCGGTGCCACTCCCTCAAGGATTTCTCCAGAGAATCCTTTTCTGGAACTTCCACGACAATCTCTAGATCAACGAAATCACTTCTCAGCGGGATGTTATCGTAAGTCCCGTTCAAGAACCACAAGTTGTCAAAATTGAGGTCCACGGCCAACGAGGCTGGCTTTATAAAGTATATCTTCGCTTGGGGCATCTTATCGTGAAGACAGCGCAATATTTTCTCGTGCATCACTGAATACTGGGGAGAAATGTAGGCGATTTCTCCTTTTTTATCCACGTTACTAGACAGTAGTTTGCACATACTGTTGAGAACATTTGTGCCAGCAGGCAGGTTGAGCAGGTACTCGCTGTAGAACCCGTGGACGGTCTCAATGGCATCCAAAAGAAGTCTCTCACGTTCCTTCTTGCCTTTCTCGCCGATTCTGTACACTCTTTTCCGAGGTCCAAGCTGGCCTTTCTCCCATCGACCCTCAAGCAATCCGTCCCGCAACATCTCAGTAAGAACTCTGTACAAACGACTAATACCGACCTCAATCTTTTCAGAGGCAAGCTCCTTGTGAAGCTCATAACCGTAAAACTCTCTACTTCCAAACATCCTGAGTACAATCTTCTTAAGGTCCTCTGTCCTCACGACTTTTGATTCTCCCAATGACCCCGATTACGCTATAGCTAAGGTTCCATATCTTGAAAGCCTTGTGGTCAACTGCCTCGCGCCAAGGACGTCCCCTCTATATGCGAATTGGTACTATAGCCGTTGTTCGATAGACGCTTAAGAGCAGGTTTTCACTTGGAACCGCTCCAACGAGTGATTTCACTCAGGATAGGAGGTGAAACAGAATGAGCAAAAACATACGCAACTATGCTGCGCTACTCCTTGCGATTATCTTAGCAGTATCAGTAGGCAGCTTCGCCATGTTCACTATTCGTGCACAGAGTACTTCAGCATCTTCGGATCCCTCTCCAACTATCACGCTCACCCCACCCGCCGGACCTGTACACACACCAATCACCGTCAATGGAATCGGTTTCAAATCTGGAGCAACTGTGAATCTGACCTGGTTCGGATTCATTCTTGACGTTCCAGGCATCACGGGGCATTTAGGCTACTATCCCATAAAAACTGGGATAACAGTCCCCTTAAGCGGAAACTTCAGCACCACAATATTAGCACCATATGACTTCTCTGATATCGCTCACTTCGTTAACGCAACCCAGAACGGCGTTGGAACAGGCATAATAAACGCCACCTTCACCATCATGCCGACCCTGCAGCTGAGCCCTCAGAAAACCGTCTACAAAGATGGGGCCCAAATACTCCTTCACGTATACGGCGGACCACTTGGAACAGCCGCGTTCCAGATGGGGCTTAACCCCATGAACGAAGTAGACGTACTCAAGTTCACTTATGACAACGCCCTTTGGGGATTTGCGACATCACACTTGCAGACTGAAGGACCCGTAGTGACAGGAGGCTTCGTAGGAGGAGACATCGGAGGTAACATAACAATAAGTTTCAAAGCAGTCGGATCAATGGGTTATCATGACATCAGAGGATACTTAGGCACAAAGAACGATCCGCCAGTGCCGTATCTACCATGCGTAATAGGAGGCGAAGTCGAGTTCTACATCTGGGGTCTAACGCAACCCCAGCCACAAAACTAGCCATGCAAGAATGGTTCAAACTCTCTCCTCTTCTTTTCTCGAGTATCTATAAGCCGTCTCCATAAGCTTGCATCAGTTAGAATATCAGTTTCATGGTCAAGCGCGCTTAACCTTAATGCCTTTTCAGTACCACTAATAAATCTTAAGTCCACGTTTCCGGTATAACAACCAACTGTAAAGTCATGTCACAAGGAAGAAAAGAACGCGTTCAGCCAATCTACTTTCTTCTTTTCCCTTGCGTTGCATGCTTGTAAAGAAACTCGAGATTGGCGACAAAAAAGTTTTCAATACATAGCCAAGTGTCGAATGGTGAGGGGATTGGTTCAAGAGATGCTTGCTCCACATGTTTGCCAGACTTTATCATGTTCACGACGATGCTTTCAAGTGATTGGATATATTGAGACATTACCGAAAGGTCTGTTGATCGACCCACAGGACCATGACCAGGAACGGCAATCCGGACTCCTAACTTTTCAATCTTAGCGAGTGATTGTTTCCATTGTTCAGGAGAGCCACTTGCGAGGTAAGGATGCATATTGACAAAAAGCAAATCGCCCATAAACGCAATTTTCTCTTTCGGTAGGTAAAGAACAACGTCACTGAATGTGTGACCAGCAAGAGGTAGAAGCTTTATTGTTCTCTCTGTGCCGTGTATTGTGAGCCCATTTTCAAAAGTGATGTTTGGAAGTCTTGTCTTCAATTCACAATGCGATTTGCTTACACCCTGCATGTAAGAAATCAATAAAGCAAGTTCCCGCCGTCTTTTGGCATCTTTCTCAGTATCAAGTTTTGACTCCGCATCCATGATTTCCTTGAGAATTGTCTTTTTTTCCGATTTGATATTTTCAGGCTCGTTTCGGGCAATTGCTTCACGAGTCTTCACGGTGCTGACCATATCGACATCTGAACGAAAGACTTGGTTGCCGCGAATATGGTCGTTGTGCTCGTGACTGTTGATAACATATGTGATCTTGTTTGAGGTCAGTTGTTCAGCAGCATTCAAAAGATCTCTGGCTGCTTCTGGAGAGAGGAACGTGTCGAAGATGATGGTTCTGTCACCAATGTCGATGATACCAGCATTGCAGCTTGCATATCCCTGCTCAGAGGCAACTGCAGCATAGACACTATTCGCTAATCGTTCTATCTGAAAATGTTTCGACTCTGGCAGTCGAGGTGGCACTGCTGGACACTCCCCTTTCACTCTTCCACGTTGAACAAATAAAAGAATTGCTGCAAAATTAGGCTCTGCTCAGAGCTGTGCCTTCAACCTTAACGCCTTTTCAGTACCACTAATAAATCTAATGTTCCCATCTTCAAGCTAACGACAAACTGCAAAAAAGCGCATATTCTGATTTCATAAACCGTCCTTAAAGGTAGCCATCTTACCATGGAAGCGACGTGGGTCTCTCTGGATTATCTTCACTAAAGCTCGCGCGGCTGCTTCTGGAGTTATGATAATTCCTTGCTTCTGCATGTCCCCAAAGACACGATGTAGCATTTCAGCTCCACTGCCCTTTGCTTCCCGAGCGCCCTTCTGCAGATCAGTCTCAACAGCCCCAGGTCGATAAACGAAACAAGTTATCTCTGGGACCTCAGCAGCGAGTTGTCTCGCCAAATGCTCTTCCGCGGCCTTTGATAAGCAGTAAGCTCCAATTCCTTCTATGTTCCTCTCTGCAGCTCCAGACCCGAAGAAAACCGCTAAACCACTCTTCCTTCTGCGCAGCTCAGGATAAGAGAAACGCGCAATCTGGTAAGCAGCTAACACGTTAGATCCCCAGACATTCTCAAACACTTTTTCAGGAAGTTCGTACAAGAAAGGACCAGGATGTGCAGTTCCGGCATTGTGAATGAAACCAGTAAATTCGCCAATTCTAATCGCAGCTTTCACCATATTTCGCGCGTTGGAAGCCAAAGCAGCATCACCTGTCACGGTCAATGCGTGAACACCTTTCCGTCGAACTGCAGACGCTACTTCTTCAAGAAGTTCCCCGCTTCTGGCGTTCAAGACAAGGTTAACGCCATTTTGAGCCAGTTCTGAAGCCAAAGCACGACCGATTCCTCTCGAAGCCCCCGTTACAATGAATGTTTTGCTTCTTAGGTCTAGTCCGGTTGCCCCTTTGTCACACGTGCCGGAAGCAGTCTGGACATCACTCATTATTGACACCTCGAAGACAGAGTTGAACAAGTTGATTATTAAAGACTACAGCTTCAGGACACGTGCTTCTCGCATTTCAACTGTAATGCTTTTCATATAGTACAATAAGTCTAATGTTCTCCTCCCCAACGTAACGACAAACTGCAAATAGACAGAAAGAAAAGGCGTGCGCAATATTGGTCGATCAGATGTCGACCTGCTTTCGGACAAAGTCTACCATTTTCTCTGCCCAAAGCTCCAAGTACTCTTCTCCTTTGCCAGCTTCTCCTTTGCGAGAATCACCAAGCACACCGTTCTTCGATACGGCTGTAATGCCTTGACTATACATAAGACCCATCATCTCATCATCGAAACTTCCCACAAAACCTTTTTCAGCATTCTTCATGTCAACCAGGTCTTTGCGTATGGCTAAAACCATTGACGTTTCAGATTCACCTGCGTGAGCCCCTGATTCAGCAGCCGAAACTCCATGTCTAGATGAAAACTCGGCAAGGACTTCAAAAAGACCTTTCAGATCAGTGTAAGACACGACTTTAGTTCCTTCAAGACTTTTGCTGAGCTCATCGGTCACCTCTCGTACAGCATTGAAATTTCCGCCGTGAGATGGAAGTATAACGATGTTCTTGAACCCCTGCTTTGCCAGACTAACGCAATAGTCACGGATCAGATTTTTCAGCGTTTCAGGTCTAAGACTGATGGCTCCGGGGAACACCATGTGAGCATCGGAGCATCCTACGTTTATAGAAGGCGCTTGAAGAGCCCTACCAAGTTTCAAAGTCACTTTATTGGCCAAAACATCACCTTCCAACGTATCCGTACAGGTGGGCAGATGAGGTCCATGCTGTTCATTTGAGCCCACGGCGAATACAACCGTGCTAAAACCTCTGTCTAGGGCTTTCTGGATATCAACCCGCGTCATCTCGGACATGCGAACCTTAACCATTTGTGTCTCCTCGTCTTGTTGATCAAACGTGCCATACTCAAGCGACCTAGTGTTCACCATTTTGTTTCGGTTCAGGTATAACTTTTCCCCACCGTCAGGTTGGTTGGGGTAAAGTTTTATCCCAAACCCAAACCCCCAAACAGACCAAACTAAAAGGCTTAAGAGAATGAACAGATGATTTTTCATGGGCGTATCAAAGTGCTTGAAGGCGGAAAGAGTTATTCAGACTATACTCAGAATCTTGCGAATGTTATGAATGGAATGTTGTTTTTCGCGGGCTTCACATTCACAGTAGTTGCGATTCTTCTCACTTCTCTTCCGAATCCAAGATCTATACAGTCACAGTTCACACTTCTCTTTCTCACTGCGATTTTTTACTTGACTGTCTTTCTTGCAATTTTCTTTTTGATAGACGTAACTCACCACATTGAAAAAGCTCCGCCACTGACTAGACAAAGAAGGATAGTAAACGTGCTTGTTTTTCTCACCTTTCTCTTGATTGGTCTAGCTTTTCCTCTGCTTTTTCTCCTTTGGGATTTGACTTCGTTGGCTACTATTTCAAGCCTTATGTGGTTGCTCTTTGCTATCTCTATTCTTCTCTTCGTCTTCATGCCATTTCAAAAATGGCGAGCTGATAAAGGTAAATCTGACAAAATCTAAGAATCGATCGATCATAGCGCGTGCAATCCACAAGAATTAACGAAAATTCTTGTGATGCGCGCGCTATAATAGAATGATTATTAGATTTTGTCATATTTACCTCCATCAGCTCGCCATTTTTGAAATGGCATGAAGACAAAGAGGAGAATAGAGATAGCAAAAAGCAACCACATGACTTGAATAGTAGCCAACGAAGTTAAATCCCAAAGGAGAAAAAGCAGAGGAAAAGCTAGACAGATCAAGAGAAAGGTGAGAAAAACAAGCACGTTTACTATCCTTCTTTGTCTAGTGAGTGGCGGAGCTTTTACAATGTGGTGAGTTACCTCTATCTAAAAGAAATGCAATAAAGACGGTCAAGTAAAAAATCGCAGTAAGAAAGAGAAGTGTGAACTGTGACTGTATAGCCCTTGGATTCGGAAGAGAAGTGAAAGATCGCGACTACTGTGAATGTGAAGCCCGCGAAAAACAACATTCCATTCATAACATTCGCAAGATTCTGAGTATAGTCTGAATAGCTCTTTCCGCCTTCAAGCGCTTTGATACGCCCATGAAAAATCATCTGTTCATTCTCTTAAGCCTTTTAGTTTGGTCTGTTTGGGGGTTTGGGTTTGGGATAAAACTTTACCCCAACCAACCTGACGGTGGGGAAAAGTTATACCTGAACCGAAACAAAATGGTGAACACTAGGTCGCTTGAGTATGGCACGTTTGATCAACAAGACGAGGAAACACAAATGGTCAAGCTTCGCATGTCCGAGATGACTCGGGTTGATATCCAGAAAGCCCTGGACAGAGGTTTTAGCACGGTTGTATTCGCCGTGGGCTCAAATGAACAGCATGGGCCTCATCTGCCTACCTGTACGGATACGTTGGAAGGTGATGTTTTGGCCAATAAAGTGACTTTGAAACTTGGTAGGGCTCTTCAAGCGCCTTCCATAAACGTAGGATGCTCCGATGCTCACATGGTGTTCCCCGGAGCCATCAGTCTTAGACCTGAAACGCTGAAAAGTTTGATCCGTGACTATTGCGTTAGTTTGGCAAAGCAGGGGTTCAAGAACATCGTTATACTTCCATCTCACGGAGGAAATTTCAATGCTGTGCGAGAGGTGACCGATGAGCTCAGCCAAAGTCTTGAAGGAACTAAAGTCGTGTCTTACACTGATCTGAAAGGTCTTCTTGAATTCCTTGCCGAGTTTTCATCTAGACATGGAGTTTCGGCTGCTGAATCAGGGGCTCACGCAGGTGAATCTGAAACGTCAATGGTTTTGGCCATACGCAAAGACCTGGTTGACATGAAGAATGCTGAAAAAGGTTTTGTGGGAAGTTTCGATGATAAGATGATGGGTCTTATGTATAGTCAAGGCATTAAAGCCGTATCGAAGAACGGTGTGCTTGGTGATTCTCGCAAAGCAGAAGCTGGCAAAGGAGAAGAGTACTTGGAGCTTTGGGCAGAGAAAATGGTAGACTTTGTCCGAAAGCAAGTCGACATTTGATCGACCAATATTGCGCACGCCTTTTCTTTCTGTCTATTTGCAGTTTGTCGTTACGTTGGGGAGGAGAACATTAGACTTATTGTACTATATGAAAAGCATTACAGTTGAAATGCGAGAAGCACGTGTCCTGAAGCTGTAGTCTTTAATAATCAACTTGTTCAACTCTGTCTTCGAGGTGTCAATAATGAGTGATGTCCAGACTGCTTCCGGCACGTGTGACAAAGGGGCAACCGGACTAGACCTAAGAACAAAACATTCATTGTAACGGGGGCTTCGAGAGGAATCGGTCGTGCTTTCGTTTCAGAACTGGCTCAAAATGGCATTAACCGTCTTGAACGCCAGAAAGCGGGAACTTCTTGAAGAAGTAGCGTCTGCAGTTCGACGGAAAGGTGTTCACGCATTGACGTGACAGGTGATGCTGCTTTGGCTTCAACGCGCGAAATATGGTGAAAGCTGCGATTAGAATTGGCGAATTCACTGGTTTCATTCACAATGCCGGAACTGCACATCCTGGTCCTTTCTTGTACGAACTTGCTGAAAAAGTGTTTTAGAATGTCTGGGATCTAACGTGTTAGCTGCTTACCAGATTGCGCGTTTCTCTTATCCTGAGCTGCGCAGAAGGAAGAGTGATTTAGCGGTTTTCTTCGGGTCTGGAGCTGCAGAGAGGAACATAGAAGGAATTGGAGCTTACTGCTTATCAAAGGCCACGGAAGAGCATTTCGCGACAAACCAATTCTGAGGTCCCAGAGATAACTTGTTTCGTTTATCAACCTGGGGCTGTTGAGACTGATCTCCAGAAGGGCGCTCGGGAAGCAAAGGGCAGTGGAGCTGAAAATGTACGTCCGTGTCTTTGGTGATATGCAGAAGCAAGGAATTATAAAAACTCCAGAAGCAGCCGCGCGAGCTTTAGTGAAGATAATCCAGAGAGACCCACGTCGCTTCCATGGTAAGATGGCTCTCCTTTAAGGACGGTTTAGTAAATCAGAATATGCGCTTTTTTGCAGTTTGCTGGTTGACTTGAAGATGGGAACATTAGATTTATTAGGTGTACTGAAAAGGCATTAAGTTTGAAGGCACAGCTCTGAGCAGAGCCTAATTTTGCAGCAATTCTTTTATTTGTTCAACGTGGAAGAGTGAAAGGGGAGTGTCCAGCAGTGCCACCTCGACTGCCAGAGTCCGAAACATTTTCAGATAGAACGATTAGCGAATAGTGTCTATGCTGCAGTTGCCTCTGAGCAGGGATATGCAAGCTGCAATGCTGGGTATCATCGACATTGGTGACAGAACCAGTCATCTTCGACACGTTCCTCTCTCCAGAAGCAGCCAGAGATCTTTTGAATGCTGCTGAACAAAGTAAACAAATCACATATGCCTATAGACAGTCAGCGAGCACAACGACCATATTCGCGGCAACCAAGTCTTTCGTTCGGACATGTGGATCTAGTCAGCACCGTGAAGACTTCGTGCGAACAAGTGCCGAAACGAGCCTGAAAATATCAAATCGAAGAAAAAAGACAATTCTCAAGGAAATCATGGATGCGGAGTCAAAACTTGATACTGAGAAAGATGCCAAAAGACAGCAAGAAGTTTTCCTTTATTGATTTCTTACATGCAGGGTGTAAGCAAATCGCATTGTGAATTGAAGACGAGACTCCAAACATCACTTTTGAAAATGGGCTCACAATACGCGGCACAGAGAGAACAATAAAGCTTCTACCTCTTGCTGGTCACACATTCAGTGACGTTGCTGTTTTACCTACGAATAAGAAAATTGCGTTTATGGGCGATTTGCTTTTTTGTCAATATGCATCCTTACCTCGCAAGTGGCTCTCCTGAACAATGGAAACAATCACTGGCTAAGATTGAAAAGTTAGATTATACCGGGTTCGTTCTGGTCATGGTCCTGTGGGTCAATAAACAGACCTTTTGGTAATGTCTCAATATATCCAATCACTTGAAAGCATCCATCGTGAACAGGGTTGGCAAACATGTGGAGCAAGCATCTCTTGAACCAATCCCCTCACCATTCGACACTTGGCTATGTATTGAAAACTTTTTGTCGCCAATCTCGAGTTTCTTTACAAGCATCTCAACGCAAGGGAATAAGAAAGTAGATTGGCTGAACGCATTCTTTTCTTCCTTGTGACATGACTTTACAGTTCGTTGCCGGAAACGTGGACTTA